>NZ_JANIFC010000019.1:0-88240 GCF_024518615.1 Mesorhizobium sp. SEMIA396 | reverse complement strand
GATTTATCCGCCCGCAGCCTTCGCGCAATGACAACGAATGAAGCAATGCTGGCGCTTGCTGTCATCGGGGCGAACCTCACTGCTGGACGGCGCTGATTGGGGCCACAGCAACGAAATTGCGCGCTGTTCACGGGGTCGATCTGCCCGACCGGGTAGCCCATCAAGCCGGCCCCTAAGGTTGGTTATTTGGACTTTATAACACCATCTAGAATTCAGGAAAACGCAATGAGCCTCTCTCGTTCCCAGCTAGATTCGATGTTCCGCTTAGAACTTCGTGGCGAAATAGCGGGGCACTACAAACTGGGACCCGTGGAATCGTCGTATGTGAGAATGCGCGACGGCGTCAGGCTGGCGTTGGATGTCGTGCGTCCAATGGGTGACAGCACCGAAACCAAGCGCAATACCATTTTAGTAATGACACGCTATTGGCGCGGGAAGAAGGGCAGCTTGTCTAATTGCTACGCTGAAATGTTCGTCCAGCACGGTTACGCCGTGGTTGTTGGAGATGTTCGGGGCACGGGTGCGTCTTTCGGGGTATGGCCCGGCTACCGCTCTCGCTCTGAGATCTTGGACAACAGCGAAGTGCTCGACTGGATAGTCGCGCAGCCATGGTCTACTGGCCAGGTGGTTGGCTATGGCGTGTCATACACTGCCAACTCCGCAGACTGGATGGCTGAGCAAAACCACCCCGCAGTGAAGGGGATCGTGCCGCGCTTCGCCGATTATAGTGTTTATGAAGATCTTTCCTTTCCCGGCGGAGTTCCTAACCAAGTGATGGATCTTTGGGACAGTGGCGTAAAAAGCCTCGACCGCAATGAGTCGATCCGGGATGATGGAAGCCCGTCTCAACTGGGCGTACGACCCGTGGGACCCGGAGGGGAGGCTGACCTTGTCGCCGCCCTACGCGACCATGAGCGGGCGCCCACTGATTGGGTGAAAGCTCATGAGCTCACTTTCAAAGACGAACGTCCGACATTATGGGACGGAGCAACCATACTTGACTGGACGCCAGAGATGGCGGCGGAGCGGATATCTAAGTCCGGCATTCCTACCCAGAATTGGGCGAGCTGGTTTGATTCTGGCTCCGCGCAAGGGGCCGTGCGCCGCTTCTTGTTGCAATCAAATCCGATGAACGTGATAATCGGTCCCTGGAACCACGGTGGAGCGATACCTTATGATCCGCTTCGGCCCGCCGATGAGGAAATCCTACCAACGTTTGCGACCCAGCAGGCCAATGATATCCGGTTCGCTGAAGCTTGTTTCAACGGCGAAGCCGCGCGCGTGGGAGGTAAGGTAGTTCACTACTACACGGTGGGCGAGGGTGCTTGGAAATCGACCACGTCCTGGCCGCCCGAAGCCAGGCGCAGACGGTGGTACATGTCCAGTGGTTCGCGGCTGGACTCATCGCCCGACGCCGCAGGTTTTGACTTCCTGCAGGTCGACCGAGATCTTGGCGACGTTCTAACAAACCGGTGGGACACCAACGGCGGCAGTGGGGGTAAAGTAGATTATGGAGATCGGCGTCAGTTCGACGAGGCTCGGCTTACCTATACCAGCGAACCATTGGCAAATGACCTCGAAATCACCGGGCATCCATTTGTTGAGCTCAATATCAGCTCTACGCGCGAAGATGGCAATTTCTTTGTTTACCTTGAGGCCGTGCAACCAGATGGGGTATCCCGGTATCTGACGGAAGGGCAGCTGCGGGTCCTGCACCGGAAGGTGTGGACCAACTCTCCGTTCGACGTTCTTGGTCCACAGCACAGCTTTCTTGAACGCGACGCCGAGCCTCTTACGCCGGGCGAAATTGCCACCTTGACGTTCACGTTGCACCCGATTTCCGCCCGCCTTTCGGTAGGTTATCGCTTGAGGGTAGTCCTCGCCGGAAGTGACAAGACTTCGTTCGCCAATGTGCCCGCGGACGGCGAGCCGCCATTGCTGAAGTTTTATCGCGGTCCCGGGGGCTGCTTCATCGACCTTCCGATCGTCGAGAAGTAATGCCAGTTGAGGTGCCTGCGATGGCGAACGAATATATCGTTCGGTAATCGGCATTGTTGTGGCGCGCTTTGGACGCCATCGTGGGGGAACTCTGTGCGGGGCTACTGTTCTCGCAATTGCCAACCAGCACCTTGCGGGCACGTCAATGGCAGCGTCAAGGCGACTGATCCGCCTTTCAGGCATGGGCCATCTCAAAACGCGATGGGACCGTCCCCGACTTTATATTGGCGGGTCCGGCGACAAGTGGCCCATAATCGATGCAACGCATGTCAGCATACCCCTTCATTAGTGTAATTGGAACATTCGAGCGAACGAAGTGCAGATCAAAGACGTCCTACTCGCATCTGGCAACGGCGCGTTCTTTTATGACGATCAGTCTGCCATTAGGTCCGGAGCGATCCAGGACGGCTTTATTTATCTTGGCGAACCGGTGACGCCTGGATTTACGTCCATTCGCGTTCCGGCGTCGTCGCTCAGCGTCGGACTTGTACTAGCGGACGACAGCGTCGTTTGGGGTGACATGATGGGCGTGCAGTACTCTGGTGCTGGCGGGCGGGATCCTTTGTTTGATTCTGTCCAAATTTCGGAATTGACGTCGCGGGTTGTGGTGCCGCGACTGTTGGATGTCGATGCGTCTCGTTACCTTGATGCCTGTGCGACGGTTTTAGAGGACTACGACCACAAGCAGTTACCTCTTGCGATCGAGTACGGCGTCAGCCAGGCGCTCCTACGCGCTGCGGCCCACCTTCACCGCACCACCATGGCGGAAATTCTGTGCAAAGAATTTGACCTAGCGCTGCCGACGTTCAGCGTTCCGATTTATTGTCAAAGTGGAGATGCGCGCGAAATCAACGTTGATAAGATGATTCTGAGGGCGGTGGACGTGCTCCCCCACGGTCTGATCAACTCGCGACAAAAATTCGGGACTGGCGGTCAGACCTTCATGGAGTTCGTGAGGTGGGTCGCGAGGCGTACGCGCGAGATTGGCCGCCCCGGGTATCATCCCGTGCTGCATTTCGATGTTTATGGCTGGATCGGCCAAGAAATTGGCATGGAGCCACAAGAGATTGCTGACTTTATCTGCAGGGTTGCCGAGAGTGTTCCGGCTTTCATTCTCAATGTCGAGTCCCCGGCGGATTTTGGTTCGACCCAAGCTCAAATCGAGAACTACGCCAAGATCGTATCGATCTTGGACAGTCGGGGCTCCAGCGCCCGTATAGTTGTGGATGAACGATGCAATACGCTAGAGGATATTCGGCTCTTTGCCGAAGCGAAGGCCACGCACCTCGTTCAAATCAAGACGCCAGACGTGGGCTCAATTGCCGATACAGCGCGAGCAGTTCTGCTGTGTAAGGCGAACAAAGTAGGGGCGTATGTCGGGGGAAGTTGTACCGAGACGGATCTCTCGGCCCAGGCTACAGTCCACGTTTCGCTAGCGACCCAGGCCGACATGATGCTCGCAAAGCCCGGCATGGGTGTAGACGAGGCATTCTCCATTGTTGGGAACGAACAAAATCGGCTTCTGGCGACGCTGAACCGTCGTCGGACTCAAAACGAGCTCGTAAGATGAAAAAAGCGGTGTCGCATGCAGAACTCTCTTGAGAGGATCACTGTCGTAGCCGTGGAGCAGGCCGTGGCTGCGCCTTATGCGTCCTCTCGTCTTGCGGATGCCGGCGCGCGTGTCATCAAGATCGAAAGGCCCGAAGGAGACTTTGCCCGAAACTACGACAAGTTGGTGCGTGGGCAGAGCGCTTACTTTGTTTGGCTCAACCGGGGCAAGGAGTCGGTCTGTCTCGACTTGAGGTTGGAGGAGGACCGGGCCGTGCTCGACATCCTTATTGCCGGCGCCGACGTCTTTATCCAGAACCTGAAGCCGGGAAGCATCGAAAAATTGGGATTCGGGTCTGCTGATCTGCGTCGACAATATCCGCGCCTGATCACTTGCGACATCTCTGGGTTCGGGGACAGAGGGCCATATTCCCACTTGAAGGCTTATGATCTTATCGTCCAGGCTGAAACTGGTCTATGCGCAATTACCGGCAACAATCAAGGTCCCGCCCGTGTTGGAGTCTCGGTCTGTGACATCTCGGCGGGCATGACAGCGCACAGTGCCATTCTTCAGGCACTCTATCACCGCGAGGTCACCGGCGAGGGGACCAGTATTCAGGTATCGCTGTTCGATGCCGTCGCCGACTGGATGAACGTGCCGGTTCTGCAAAACGACTATAGTGGGTACCGCACCGTACGCGCAGGCGTGAAGCACCCGTCGCTGGCGCCGTATGGCGCGTATCGTTGTGCCGATGGCAAAGATGTCGTCTTTTCGGTTCAGAACGACCGCGAATGGGTAAATTTTTGCGAGAAGTTCCTGAAGCAGCCGGAGCTTACATGTGCACCTGGTTTCGCCGATAACATGGAGCGCCTCGATCACCGTGTGCAACTTGATGACATTATTGAACGCCGGTTTTCCCAACTATCCTGTAACGAAGCAATGCAGGAACTTGAGGTGGCCGGCCTAGCATATGGCCGGCTGCGCGAAGTGGCGGATGTTTCAAAACATCCCCATGTTCGCAGAGTTGAGGTTGAGACACCCGATGGAACGATCGAGACGATCGCGCCGGCGGCGATTTTCAACTTGGAGCGGCCATCACTGCGTCCAGTTCCAGCCCTTGGCGCCCATACCCATGCTGTCCGCGAGGAGGTTCTGAGGCGTTTGCGCGGGACGGCCGCCTCGGCATGAGCGGGTATGTCCGCAAGAGGGGTGCGGTTTTTGTTCTAAAGAGCCTACGTGCCTCGGATCATCTTTCACTGGCACCGCCTGGCTATAATCGACCGCGAAGCCTCTTTATGATAAAGGACACCTTTGTGGCCGTTGACGGCGCAATGTCTTTACCACGCTGGAGATCCCTGCTCTTCGTACCCGCTCACGTTCCGCGCTTTGTGGAGAGGGCGCATGAGCGGGGTGCAGATGGCGTCATTGTCGACCTGGAGGATTCTGTTCCCCAGGATAAAAAGAGAGAGGCGCGGCGGCAGCTTTGTGCGTCTGTGGCTAAGGTGGGCCGCAAGGGCGCGTCTGTTTTGGTCCGCGTGAATCGTAGTTTGCGCGCCTTGGCGGCAGATCTTGATGCAGCCGTCGTGGCAGGTGTTGATGCACTTGTTCTTTCAAAGACGGATTCGCCAGAGTGGGTGTCCGAAATTGCGGACGCGGTCTCAGAACTTGAACGAGAAAGAAATCTTCCGTTAGGACGTATCCGGTTTCTTGCCCAAATCGAGACCCCAGGTGCCTTGCAAAAGCTATCGGCCATTGCCTCGTCCCATCCCCGGATGGTCGCAATGGCCCTTGGCCCTGAAGACTTCAGTGCCGCTGTTGGCGGCGCGCCAGAACTTGATCTTCTCTTGACGCCAAACCTTTCTGTTCTTTTTGCCGCCCGTGCGGCCGGGTTGCTCCCGCTGGGCTTCATAGGAAGCATTGGCGCGTTCTCTGACACTCACAAACTTCGTGAGGCTGCGGAGCGTGCACGGCGGCTCGGCTTTGCTGGAGCTTTGGCGATCCATCCAAACCAGGTTGCCATCTTCAATGACGCTTTTTCGCCAAGCCCACAGGAACTCGAATGGGCCCGTCGTGTCCTCGCGGCGGAGAAAGATGCGACGGCGCAGGGCATAGGCGCATTTGCCCTGGACGGAAGGATGGTCGATCCACCTGTTATCCAAAGGGCCCGGGATATCATCGCCACGGATCCGGGCGCCGGGTTGGGCGTCTGAGGCCTCAGCGGTTGGTTACCAAACTGGAGCGACCCTACGCTAGGCGTTATGCAACTCGGCACAATTATTGCTGTCGCGCCATCGCATTTCGAGATAGATTACATCATTGCAGTCCGCCCTCGGAAGAGTACCCGTGGAAATCAGGCAGTTAAGATACTTCGTTGGCGTGGTCGAAGCAGGCAGTTTCACGAAGGCCGCTGGCTTTCTGAATGTCGCCCAGAGTGCGCTGAGCCTGCATGTGCGTCAACTGGAGGAAGGCTTCGGCACTCAGCTGCTGATACGCGACAGGACCGGTGTGAGCGTGACGGCGTCAGGAGCCAAACTGCTCGATCGCGCTCGGGCGATTCTTAAAGAAATTCGACTTACCGAGGTGGAATTGACCAACACAGCCGCTTCCCCTGCAGGGGAGGTGACTATTGGCATTCCGTCTGGAGCTGCTCGCGTCCTGAGCGGTCCGCTGCTTGAGACGGTAAGACACGAACTGCCCAAGGTGTCCCTCAAGATGGTCGAGGGTATGACGGGACCGCTAGAGGAATGGATGGCGGCTGGACGCTTCAATCTGGCGGTTCTGTACCGCACAGCAGACAGTGTGGGGCGAATGACTGTGCTAGCGCGCGAAGATCTTTGTCTGGTGGTTCCGTCCGGCGAGCCACCGTTTGAAGATGCGATAGCTCTGGCCGACCTGCATGCATTCCCCCTGGCGGTTCCCATGCGCAACAACAATGTCAGGCGTTCGGTGGCTGATGTCGTCGCGCAACACGGTTGCGCGCTGGACGTCAGGTTTGAAGTGGACTCCCTCTCAACGATCATCAACATGGTCGTAGAGGGAAAAGCGCATTCTATTCTCGCCCCGTCTGCGGTTCAGAAAGAAGCCTCCCAAGGGCTGGTCCGGACGGTCAAGATAGTCGATCCGGTGATTACCCGCTCCGTGGTGCTCGCTGTAAATCCCAAAGATGAGCGTTCTGCGGCCGTTTCTGCGGTCCGCAAGCTCATTCCGAAGGTCGCCAGAGAATTGATTGAGAGCCGGGGCTGGGTAGCATCGGCTCCTGACGCGACCTGAGAACCATCGATCTGTAAACAACGGCATGACTTCCTTGCTGTCGAAACAGATCGATCTGGATTCCAGATGGATTTAGGCACTAATCGATATTTGACCCGCTGCGACCATCGCGATGAAACTGGCTCAAGCGAGCTCAGCGGCTTCGAAAATTGAAACGGCGCTCGCATGGCCAGAATCACAAGTGGAGCCCGCGATGTCCCACGCCAGGAGCTACGAGCTCTTCATTAATGGCAAATGGCGAGCCGGTGGTAGCCGAGCCACTTTGCCGGTGATCAACCCGGCGACGGAGAAGGTATTTGCCTCAGTGGCCTCGGCTACGGTTTCAGACTTGGATGAAGCTCTTACTTCGGCAGAACGCAGCCGCAAGGCGTGGTCCTCACGACCCGCCAAAGAGCGTGGCGAGATCCTCGTCTCTGCCGCCAGCATTCTGGCTGAGAAAGCTGGCGCGGCAGCCAGGGACCTGTCGTCCGAACAGGGAAAGACGATTGCCGAAGCAACAGGAGAGTACGCGCGCGCAGTCGAAACGCTGGAATGGAATGGCCGGCATGCCGATGAGTTGTCGACCCCGATTCCGTTGGGTCCGAACAGGATGATCGTCCCGGAGGCCCTCGGTGTCGTCGCTGCCTTTACGCCGTGGAACTATCCAGCCGTTCTCATCGCCCGCAAGCTCGCCCCCGCGCTGGCGGCAGGCTGCCCGGTGATCCTCAAAGGGGCCGAAGAGACGCCAAGCGTGGCTGTCCATATCGTGGAATCTTTGCGTCAAGCAGGGATACCGGAAGGCGTGGTCAACCTGGTGTTCGGTGTTCCTGTGCATATATCACGGCATCTGCTCAGTTCGCCAATTGTCAAAGTCTTGACGTTCACGGGGTCGACCGCTGTTGGGAAACAGCTGGCCACACTGGCCGCGAATAATCTGCAGCGCTGCATCCTTGAGCTCGGTGGACATTCCCCGGTTATTGTGTGCGAAGATGCCGACCTGGCAACGGCGATACCGGCTATTTCGGAATACAAATTCGAGTGCGCGGGCCAGAGTTGCAATGCGCCCAGCAGGATTCTTGTCGCCCGATCCCGCTATGAGGAATTCCTGTTCCGGATGACGCAGGCGGTCCGAAAAATCAGGATCGGTCCACCGGATGACCCTGCAACGCAGATGGGTCCCATGGCAAACGCGCGGCGAATCGAGGCCATGCAACGCCTGACCAAAGATGCGGTAGAGGGCGGCGCCCAAATCGAGACCGGTGGCACCCCCCTTGACCGACCGGGGTTTTACTGGCCGCCAACCATCCTGACTGGCGTACCGAAGGAAGCGAGAGTGCTTCATGAAGAGCCGTTCGGACCAATTCTCACCGTGGCTCCTTTCGATACGATCGAAGAGGCGATCGATGAAGCCAACGCCACGGAGTACGGTCTGGCCGCCTACTTGTTTACTGGCGCGGCCGATACGCAACAGAGGCTTGTGGGCGGTCTTTCTGCGGGCGCTGTTAGTGTGAATTACCTGAAAGGGGTTTCCGCTGATGCCCCTTATGGAGGAGTCAAGCAAAGCGGCTATGGATATGAAGGCGGCGAGCAGGGGGTGCGAAGCTTCCAGATTCTGAAAATGGTCAATGGCCTCGGTTCAATTGGATAAAATCCGGTGGGAAACAGAACACGGACCATGGCCGGTAGCGACATCACAAGGAGCGTCGCCGACGCCCTTCAGTACATCTCGTACTATCATCCTCCAGATTATATCCGGTCTCTTTCTCACGCATACACGCGAGAACAGAGCCCGTCGGCGAAGAATGCCATAGGTCAGATTCTGCTGAACTCCCGCATGGCGGCCTTTGGGCGGCGCCCGATTTGTCAGGACACCGGACTTGTGGTTGTCTTCGCAAAGGTCGGCATGGATGCCCGCATTAAGTCAACGGCCAGTTTCGCTGATCTTGTGAATGAGGGCGTACGTCAAGCCTATCTCGATCCGGACAATCCCCTTCGGGCATCGATCGTTGCGGATCCCCTCGCTAGACGGGTCAACACCCGAGACAACACGCCGGCAGTTGTCCATGTCGACCTGGTGCAAGGTAACCAGATTGAGATCACCATCGCCGCGAAAGGCGGCGGGTCGGAGAACAAGGCACGTTTTACCACCCTCAATCCCACCGCCTCCGTTGCCGACTGGGTGGTCAATACCGTTTCGACCCTTGGCAGCGGGTGGTGTCCACCTGGACTGATCTCTGTCGGCATCGGTGGTAGCGCTGAAAAGGCGATGCTGCTGGCCAAGGAGGCCATGAACGAGCCCATCGATATGGCGGAACTGATCGCAAGGGGGGCGTCAAGCGCAGAGGAGGGGCTGCGGATTGAGCTTTATGAGCGGATCAACGCGCTTGGTATCGGCGCCCAAGGCCTTGGTGGTCTGACGACAGTCGTTGACGTCAAGGTTGCGACCTATCCTACTCATGCAGCGTCCAAGCCTGTGGCGCTCATCCCGCAATGCGCCGCCAACCGGCACCTGAAGTTTACTTTGGACGGCTCTGGACCCATCAGCCTCCAGCCGCCCGATTTGCGCGAATGGCCCGACATCGGAGCCGACGAATTGAACCCAGCCGGCGTCCGGCGGGTCAATTTAGATACGCTGACGAAGGAAGAGACGGCATCGTGGCGCTGCGGTGAAACGCTCCTGCTGTCTGGAAAGATGCTGACGGGCCGTGACGCTGCCCACAAACGAATGGTCGAACTGATCGATGCCGGCAAGCCGCTTCCAGTCGATCTGCGGGGACGCGTGATCTACTACGTCGGTCCCGTCCGGGCAGCGAGAAATGAGATCGTTGGACCCGCCGGTCCAACAACCTCCAGCCGCTTGGACGATTTTACGGACAAGGTGCTCGCCGAAACCGGCCTTTTCGCGATGGTGGGCAAAGCGGAGAGGGGACCGGCGGCCATCGCCTCGATTGTAAGACACAAAACGCCATACCTTGCTGCAGTGGGTGGCGCTGCGTACCTGATCTCAAAATCGATTAAGGCGGCGCGGATCGTTGCCTTTGAAGACCTGGGCATGGAAGCCATCTATGAATTCGATGTGCAGGACATGCCTGTTATCATGGCCGTCGATGTTGAGGGAAACTCCATTCACAATTCCGGGCCTCTTGAGTGGCGTAAGCGTATGGCGGCCGACAGCATCGCACGCAACATCGGCGTTTGAGTCTTTCCGTTGGGCGATTTCGGCCAGACTCCCGCGCCAAATTGTCGGGCAAGCCGTAAGACGAGCGGCATTTGCGGTGCCATGCGCCTCGGCGGGCCGGACGAGCAAGGCCTTCAATTCACTCCAATAGCTGAATGTGCCAGTGAATACTGCATTGAATATGCCGTACACGCGATCGAGGCTCGAATGACGTCGCGGCGTCTATCAAGTACGGCAGCGGAGTTCAGTAAATGGGTTATCTATTTATCAGGAGGTCTCCGCCGCGGCCGGCTATCCTCTCCAGCTGCATCATTGCCCCGTTAGGCGTCGGGGCGATAGCCAAACTACTTCTGCAGCTTTTCTCAGCTGATCGCTCTCCCTCAGCTGATTTTCGTACCCATTCTGGCACATCTCGGGCCTGGAACGGATGCCTTCCACTGCTACATTCGCTCGTTTCAATTGATGATAGAATTGATCGGCACACAACGCGATGTCGATCGCTGCTTGAGAGCATAGGTTATGAAGTCGAAACCCGATCCCGTGCAACTCGACAGTTGGGACGTCCGGATTCTCTCCGAAGTTCAGGCAGACGGTCGGATTTCAAAAAGTGAGCTTGCAAAACGAGTTCATCTTTCGGCGTCCGCCTGTTCGGAGCGGCTCCGAGCACTCAAGGCCGCAGGGATTATTGAGGGATTTTATGCGCGACTGAGTCCTGCCCTCATCGGCGGCATGATCTTTGTGATGGTGGAGGTCGTGCTGGATCGTCATCGTCTTGAGGACCAACGACTCTTCGAAACTGCAATCCAAGAGATTCCGGAAATCCTGGACTGCTGGGCAATTGGGGGGCGCGTGGATTATCTGATGCGGGTCGCATCTCGTTCTATGGCCGCCTATCAGGATTTCATGGAGGGACTGCTGCAGGCAGGCTTGGGGATTGATCAATACTATAGCCTTGTCGTCACGAAACCAGTGAAGTCCAATTCACCGATACCTTTGTCCGCCCTGAGGCAACGGTGAAACCGAAAGTTTAAGTTTCAACGGTGTTTGGCACGGATCCCGTAGATTCGTCGGCAAAAGGCGCCCATTCCGACGAAACTCAAGGGACATTTGCGGTATAGTAATTGCTGGAAAAACGTGGCCGAGCGCTATGATGGCGAGGAAGGACGATGCGCTTGAGCAATCTGGAACCGATCATTCCAGGAGACGGATCGAAGCAGCCATCGGACGCACTTGGCCAGCACGGTTACGGCGAGAAGCCAAACCGGATCGTGCCTGGTTGAGGAGGCGTCCATATCTAAGATGCGAAGTGCCGAAAAATGCCTCTACCGCTACTTCAAGGGGGGAACTTTCGCCCTGGATTGGCGATCAGTGGCGATTGAGCTTAGTCGCGGTCAGCGCATCCGTGTAGGGGGCGAATCTACAGCGAGGGTTTGGCAAGCCGACGGGTAGCGGGAGTGCAAGCTGGCCCGCTCGGCCTTGGCGACCAACCCGGCCCTCGACGCCTGCGGACATTCGGAGATCGCTCCATCGCGTTTTTACGTCCTAAGTTCGTTGCTGATCGAGATTAGGAGATCGTCTGTCCTGTTTGACATTGCTGGTCTCCGCAGCCTTCTAAGCGAAGAGCATGGCTGTGCCGGGGTCGCGTAGGTGGGTGACAAGGCCGGTCACTCCTGCCACCCGACGTGGTCTTTGAGAAGGTGGAGGTTGCGCTACCGGCTGGAGAGCATGGTGCCAGTTTTCACAAGACAAGGGTCGCTTAATCGAATGGGCGTCAAGTTCATAGATTGCGAACAGATCATGGGGGGATTTGAATAGTGCTACTGACCGAGGCAGAGCTGAAAAGAGTTGCGAATGCCAGTCGAGGGCATAGAGCCGCATCGATCGTTCTAAAGGAAGAGACGGCCGCAGCTACAGCCAGATCGTCATTCGACGTTTTTCTGTCACATTCTTTCAAGGACGCAGAGATCGTTCTCGGTGTGAAGCGAATTTTCGAGGAGCTTGGGTTCACTGCTTACGTAGATTGGGTCGAAGATTCACAACTGGACCGCACAAAAGTCTCCTCGGCCACCGCCGAGTTGCTGCGGACCCGTATGAGGCAGTCAAAGACGCTAATCTATGTGCATTCAAACAATTCTCCAGGATGCAGATGGATGCCTTGGGAGCTTGGCTTTTTCGATGGGTTTCGGACCGCGGTAGCGGTTCTGCCCGTGGCAAAAAATTCTTCGGAAACATTCTCCGGGCAAGAATTTTTGGGCCTATACCCTTACATTGATGGGACAGGACCTGCATTCCTGTTTATGAACAGAGGGACCGCGCCTCGCCCAAGAATAGGCTCTGTAAGCTCGACTGCTAACCTCACGTTCGCCAAATCCTGGCTTAAAGAATTTACCGCCACAAAATAGACTGGTGTGCTTCAAAAATGAAATATCCTGGACTCTATAATAGCGCCGACGTGGCATCCAACGAGCAGCAGGCGACGTTTCTGCGCCTGATCCGGGCAGAGTACGTTCTTCTTTTTTTAGCGTCGGTGCTCTCTTTGGACTTGTCGCCATCAAAAGCCTATTTCGGTGTCTATGCTGCGGTATTTCTTTGCTCAATGGGAGTCCTCATTTTCCGGTCGGTCACAAAGCCCGAGCAGGTCTGGTATCAGGCTCGAGCTCTGGCAGAGTCGGTGAAGACATTGACTTGGCGCTTCGCGATGCGAGCACAGCCGTTCGATGACGCGCGCGCCGCTGACGCCAGAGCTGATTTTCGAAAGCTCATAGAAGGTATCCTTGATAGCAATCGTCACCTTGGTAGCGCGTTGAGCGGCACCGATTCAGCATCCCCCCAAACAACCGACCAGATGATGTCGATAAGGGACTCCCCGCTAAAAGAAAGAAAAGACCTGTATCTGCAGAGACGAATCTGCGACCAACGGAAGTGGTACGAGAAGAAGGCGCGCTCGAACAAGAGGTCCGCGAAAGTCTGGATGGGCCTCGGTATTTTTGCATACGCTCTGGGATTCTCGTTCATCGTAGTACGCATCGCTGACCCCGCGATGCCAGGCTGGCCGACCGAGCCGCTAATTGTCATCGCCGCCTCGCTTATCGGGTGGACCCAGATCAAGAAATTTAACGAATTGGCATCGGCTTACACGTTGACAGCTCACGAGATCGGCTTGACTGCCGACCTTATTACGGACGCCAACTCGGATGAGGCATTCTCCGCCGCGGTGAACGAAGCCGAACTGGCTTTCTCACGGGAGCACACCCAGTGGGTTGCTCGTCAAAACAACTAAGAGACAACAATGGCATACAGCGATCCGACCTATGTAATATTTGACGGCGATGAAGACGCTTGGGCATACCGCTTTATGAAAGGGTGGAACGCCAGCGAGAATGTGAGTTTTGAATTCGCGAACGCTCACGATCTGGACAATATGACGAGCCGAGCACAGGACGAAGATTATGTTAAACGCAATCTTCGCAACAGAATGAATGGATCGAGCCAGGTACTTGTCCTGATCGGTGAGAAGACGAAAAACCTTTTTCGCTTCGTGCGCTGGGAAATGGAATTGGCTCTTGATCTAGGTCTGCCGATAATCGCAGCAAACCTTAACGGCTCGCGGCAACAAGATGTGAGCTGTCCGCCTATCATCAGGGACAAATGTGTTGTGCACGTGCCGTTCAAGATGAAGGCCATCAAGCACGCGCTAGCCAATTGGCCGAGCGAATTTCATCGGCTTTCAAACGCTCAGCGTGGCGATGGCGCCAGGAGCTATGGCGAAAGCACCTATCGCGATCTCGGCTTATAATCGCCCACCTAAAAGCACTTAGCCGCCCAAACATCCTCGCCATCCGCTGGCGGCGACTAGCCTTAGCAACGTCCGCCAACGTGTTCCGAGCTTGCCGAGCGATGATAAGAAGAGACGTCCGATTTGCTGAGTTTGGCTGAAAGCTGCAGGTCATGTGCAACCTATTAGAGGAGCCCCGCTCGAAGCGTCGGATCGTCAGACAAGATCACGTCGCGCGAGGGCGCTGGTTTCGCGAGGAAAAGGAGCGGCTGTTCGACGTTTGAGGCTTGATCCAGCGTTTCGAGACTGCACGAGCGGCCAGCATTGATGGAGGCATGCTGCCGCCTTCTGCGAGCCGCAGCTCGGCTCGCCCTGCGCAGCAAACCACGAATTTGCGATCGCAAGAAAGGCAACACGCTGACGATAGAACTTGGCGGCGCTGGTCGGCTGCGAATCAAGATGTCGATGGCAAGGAGCTCTCGCCGCGCGTCTTTGCCGGGCCGAACCTTCTGGCTATGCTCCTTGGAGAAGTCTGCCGAGCACCAGCCGCCGCACCGCCAAAGCGATCAATATGCGCGAGGGCACGACCTCAGCCTCTCAGCGCTGGCCAACCAGGTTGGAGCCTGTGCCGCGGCACGGAACCCGCTGCCTGCTGATCGAGGCGAATGTGCTTTGCCCCTGATCACCTGCATTACCACCCTTGGGAAGGGCAAGACCGATCCGGACCGTCAGAATGTAAGGGATGACCGGCAGTTCGGCGGAACATGGCCGCCGGCGCTCTATCGTGCCTCGCGCGGCCGGCGGGAACAGCGTCCCGAGCGCTATTCATCCGTCAATATCGCCCGCTAATCGGGCACTATGCTGGGCGCATGCGCGTCGTAAGCTGTTCGTGTTTGCAGGACGCGCCCCCGACCCTCGGCTAAGGCGAAGGTGACGCCTTAGTTTTCACGGCAATTCGGGCCGATCCCGCGAATTCCACGGCGAATAACCTGCATTCCCGAGAAACTCAAGGGACGTTTCCGGTATGCTATTTGCTAAACAGGTGGCTGGCCGAGTGCCCTCCGCCAATTTATCGCGAGGAGAGGGACATGCGCTTGAGCAATCTGGGAACCGAGCAACTCCGGGAGAAGGATAGAAGCTTCGTCTTCCATCCTTCTACGCATTTGGCCAAGCACAGCCGAGGCGAAACGCCAAATAGGATTATGGCCGGTGCGGAAGGCGTCTATATCTGGGACACCGAAGGCCGAAGAAGCCTCGACGGTTTCGGAGGACTCTACTGCGTCAACATGGGATATGGATGCACGGAGATCGCCGAGGCCATTGCCAGGCAAGCACACGAATTGCCGTTCGCACACGTCTATGCCAGCCAAGGTACGGAGCCGGTCGCCCTGTTGGCAGAGGCCGTGGTCGAGTATTTCGGTCAGAACATGCGAAGGGTCTATTTCGGCCTCTCCGGTTCCGATGCCAACGAAACCAACATCAAGCTGGTCTGGTACTATAATAACATTCTTGGCCGGCCCGAAAAGAAAAAGATCATCTCGCGAAATCGCGGCTATCACGGGTCTGGATTGGTCACGGGTAGCCTAACTGGCCTTCCCTTCTTTCACAATTTCTTCGACCTGCCTCTGGATTTGGTGCGCCATACAACCACGCCGCACTATTACCGCCAGGCGCGTGTCGAGGAGAGCGAGGAAGCGTTCTCCCGGCGCTGTGCCGATGAGCTTGAAGCCTTGATCCTGGCCGAAGGACCGGAAACGGTTGCAGCTTTTATCGGAGAGCCGGTACTTGGGACAGGAGGTATTGTGCCGCCCCCCAAAGGGTACTGGACGTCCATTCAAGCGGTGCTCGACAAATACGATATCCTTCTAATCGCGGATGAAGTGGTCTGCGGCTTCGCGCGAACCGGCGAGAAGTTCGGTTCCCACCTGTATAACATGCGTCCGGATTTCGTGACCATCGCAAAGGGTTTGAGTTCCGCCTACCTCCCCATCTCCGGGTCAATCATTGGCGACCGTGTCTGGTCGGTTTTGGAACAAGGAACTGAGAAGCACGGCGCACTCGGCCACGGCTGGACATATTCGGGGCACACGCTTTGTGCCGCAGCCGCGCTCGCCAATATTCGACTGCTTAAAGAAAAAAATATTTTGGAGCATGTCCGCGATGTTGGACCGTATTGGCAAGACCGGATGAAGGCCGAGCTGGCGGGACATCCCATCGTTGGTGAAGTTCGCGGAGTGGGTATCCTGTCGGCCGTAGAGATGATGCGGGACCCAAAACAAAGGATACCATTCGAACCCGACCTTCAGGTCGGGGTGCGCACTGCAGCTGCTCTGTTTGAGAATGGTGTCATCGGACGGGCCATGCCGCATGGCGACATCCTCGGTTATGCACCCCCCCTGATCATTACCCGAAAAGAGATCGACATCATTGTCGACGCGACGGTAAAGTCGGTCGATACCACCTATCGCGCGCTGAAGGCGGAGGGTGCCGTATGATTTTGCGATCGCGAAGGAGCGAGTCCGGAGGCAGGCATGTCCCTGCGCGCTACTGCGCCGAGCAGACCCAAAACTGTTGAATTCCAGATATCTGATCTTGAGCATGCTCCGGGCTATTTCAGTCACGATTTGTAACCGAATCAGTTCTGCCGCCGCTGTCCTGTTGCCCAACGACCAGGACCTCTGTGCGGCGCGCCCTGCGGGTGTACCTCCCCGCCGGCAGGGCGCCCTTTTTGACCCACGTAATCAGTATCATTATGGCCCGTGCGGAATCGAGGGTCTGGTAAAGGTCATCTGCACGTTCCGATGCAGATTGAGCTTAGACGTGCCCTTTACATCATTGCAGCGGGCCACGGTCGTCGGTTCCAAAGTGCGGCAATGCCGAAGGTTATCTTCCTTCACATCACAAAGAACAGAATAATAATTGCGGTGTATTTTATCACATCAGGTATATAAAAGGACGATACTTACACACCACCCCGTTCACAAGGAAAGGCATTTTAATATTGTTGAGACGATTTGCCTATCAAAGAAAAGAAAGCATCGCAACACTTCTTTGCGGATCACGGCGCCCCGGGTGGGGGATGAGCGGCTATCCGAATTGTTATGCTAATGCCGACCCAAATTCCTGCAAAAGCTGGGGTCAATGATGGCTTTTGGTCAGCGCAGGATGATTTCTCCTGATTTGGTCGGTGCAGGGGCGGTCATGACTTAATGCATGGCAGCATTCTGGAGCCCGGTCAGCCCAGCGACGCCCGCGAATTCAATCGCGTTTGTCGGACATACACGACGCAGCCGGAAGGCGTGCAGAAAGAGGAAGAATCGAGCGCGACGATGACGAGGGACATGCCACTTGTTTTCGAGACATTCCTTGAAAGACTGTCACAGAGTATGGATGAGGCAGATTTCCGGGATGCCATGGCTGAGGCGGCCGGACGACTTGACCTAATCTTCTTTGCCTACCTCTCCTTGCCAGCACGGCCTTCCGGCAAACCGAGGTTAATTTCGAACTATCCAACCCGCTGGACCAGACAGTATCTGGAAAATCAGTATGAGAAACTCGATCCTGTGGTCTTGCGTGCTCGAAATGGCGGCTGCCCGTTTCACTGGGGATCGAATTTGGGAGGCGATAAAATGTCGCCGGCTCAACAGCAGCTATTCGATGAGGCGGCTCAATTCAGCATCTGCTGCGGTTTGACGATCCCAATTGTCGATCTCCGCGGCCGCACCGCTGCGGTTACTTTTGCCGCCGATGAGCCTCGTCCAGTATTTCTTCGGGTCGCTGAGCGGTACGAACAAGCTCTTCAACTGATGGCGGCCTGCTTTCATCGTTGCGTTCGCCGCAAATTGCCGAGCGATCGAACAGTGGACGGGATTTCGCTGACATCCCGCGAATATGAGTGCCTGAGGTGGGCAGCGCGGGGTAATTCAGCCTGGGTGACCGGCCGCATCTTGGGTATCAAGCCACGCACGATCGCTTTTCATTTGGACAATGCCAAGAAGAAGCTAGGCGTGCGAACCCAAAATCAGGCTATAGCCCTTTTGGGGTCCGAAGGGTCCTCAATTCTCTGAGAAGCTTTTTGATCCCCTTGTGCTCGGGCCATTCGATCGCGCGCTTTGTATCGAGCGTTGACTGGATGCCGAGATCTTCTGTTCCGCCGGCTCGGGCGATGCAGCCGTATTCTTCCAGTCCGCGCCGGTGATCATAGTCTATGGGTGCTCGAGCGGGTGTTTCGTCGCTGACGAGCTAGTCGTGCGGTTATATAGTTTCCGAGGATGGCCCGCTTGCATACCTGCCTGCCGGTAATCTCTAACCCTTGACTTAGGGCGATGGCTATCGGTTATGCGGCTTGAAAGCGAAGAGGTGGACCCTTCGTCGAGCGCCGGTACGATATGGAGTGCTGCTCCGGGCTAATACCCATCCAGACAGAGCGGAACCTTCTATCACGTCAGACGCTCGGACAATTGCCAAAACCCGATTCCTGGGAACTGAATTGTGCTCGCCACCGGGTCCATTTTGCCGGCGCGTCTGTGGTGCAGGCCCCGATCAGCCTGACCAATGGCACAGGAACTGCCTGCTTCTATGACCGAGCACTGCGAATTTGTCAGCTGGCGAACAATTCCTTGTAGCCGCTCGTCACCATCCAGTTCGCACGGTCGAGATGACTACGAAGCGCCTTCCTGGCGCGCTCCGGTTCAAGTGCCGGATCAATGCCGAGGATCAGTTGGGCCATTTCCTCTTCGGGCGCCTCATCGGCTGAGGCGTCCAGGAGCCTCATATAGATGGTAAAGTGCACCCTGTCGTAGGCGGTAAGACGGTCAGACCAAGGGACTTCGTCGAGCAGTGTTGAGCTTTGAGTCCTATCTGTTCCCGTTGATCGATTCATGTCTGCCGCGAACCTCGCATGTTGATCGCTGGATCCAAGGCAGAATATCCCAAAATGGGATAATCCGAAACGGGGATTAGTCGCTGAGCCGGTCTCTACCTGACCGGTTCACCTAAATGCCCAAATCTCTTCGATCTCCCCGCCACCAGCGGTTTCTGGCCCAGTTGATCTCACTGCGCAATGTCAAAGGGCTGACGCAGGCGCAGGTGGCTGAGAAGCTTGGTCGTCCGCAATCTTTCGTGGCGAAATATGAGGGTGGCGAGCGGCGTCTCGATATCATTGAGTTTCTCGACGTAACTGCGGCCCTCGATGCTGATCCGTGTGAGATTCTGTTGAGCCTGCGCACGTAGTGGGCGCCCGCGCCCATCACCGCGCGTGCCGTGTGCCGGTGGGTCGAGCCCCGCTTTTCTTGGCTCTGGCGTCTCGACCATTCCGCTGCGCCTCCTAGCGCGTCGTTAGACTCTCGCAATTCGCTCTATTTGTGCCTTTCCCAGCAGGTGGCGCCGCATCCTTCTAGGCCCGCCGCGGCGTCCCGCAACCCTTAGCCAGCTGTGAGCTTTCAGTAGGTTGTCCATCCGGCCCTTCGGATGCGGTGCGGCTCAGACGGACCCGTTCCTGTCATGATTCGCCGACGCACCCATTCCTGGGAAGCAGCCATTGGCGAGCGGAGGACAAAATGATGAGACAGCGAAGCGCTGGGCCATCCGCGCTGTGGTGATACGTCGATGCATGGTGTTACGCGACTTCGTTGCTTGAAGCGAAGCGACCGCACCGCCCATTTCGTCAACTGGCGAACAAATCCTTGTAGCCGCCCGTCACCACCCAGTTTGCACGGTCGAGATGACTGCGAAGAACGTTGCGTGCGCGCTCAGGTTCGCGTGCCGGATCAATGCCGAGGATCACTTTGGCCATTTCCTCTTCAGTGGCGTTGTCTGCCGAGGCGTCCAGGAGCCTCATATAGGTTGTAAAGTGGTCCTTGTCGTAGGCTGTAATGCGGTCCGACCAGGGGACCTCGTCGGCGAACGGCGTGTTCGATCTGGGCTGCAACATCGCTAATTCTATCTCCGGCCAATGGACCCGCGAAGCCCTGTGCCTGCTAAAATGTGGATTACATATTATAGTTGATAAACTCAAGCCGCCTGATCCGCTGGCTTGCGTGCATGGATATGCGCAAGTTGGTCGGACGAAATGTGCAGAGGATCAGGCAAAGGAAGCGCCTGACGCAGGAGCAGCTTGCGGAGATTTCCGGGTTCAGTCAGCAGTACATCAGCGGCTTGGAGAAAGGCCGAAGAAATCCGACAATTATCACGATCTATGAACTGGCATTGGCCCTCGGCGTCAGCCACATGGATCTGGTTCGGCCCGACAAACAGGGCTGATGCACCCGCCCTCCAAGTAGCTGGCGGCCTGATGGCGCGCGCCGGGTGCTTGTGAACCCACGCTTTTCTTAGGTCCCCCGGCAGCCCCTGCCATTTAGCTCGCCCTCGCGCGGGCGCACCCTATTGGACAGTCGGACGCTGCGTTTTTGTCAGCTTTCCTGGGACGTGGGGTGGTCGGCATTCCCTTTTAGGCCCGCCGCGGCCTGCCGCAACCTTCGCTCTCGCTTCAGGTCCTTCTCTTGTTTACGGTCCTTCGGATGCAGTCCGCCTCTTTCAGCGGGCCTAATCGCTTTCTGTTGCCCGCCCCACGGGGACAGGCACGCGAGACTAGTATGGAGCGTTGCGGTTAGCGCGCGAACAGCAAAGGAACCGAAAAAACCGGCAACTGTCGCAGTATGGCTGAACCAGCCATCGTGTCGGCATCTAGGAGCCGCGTGTTCGCCTTGCGCTGACACGAAGCTCAGACATGACGTCCGGGAGACGATGCTGGCAAATAGTCTGGCTGAAGCATTCCACCCACAATACCAAAGCCCGTCCCGATTCAAAGCGCTTCTGAGCACTCCATCTCAGGCGCGGGGCCAGCTGGCCAGTTCACCTTCTTGGTCCGCCGGAAGAGAGCCCCGCCCTCTCGACAATCGGCTTCATGAGGTCTCGCCCTGCAGTGTCGACCGTAAAAAAGGGCGCGCGAGGCGCCCTTCATTTAAACCGGCAGTCGGGAAGCAGACTTCACTCTGATATTCAAAAGCGGTAGGTGACACCTGCGCCTATCAGCCAGGGATCGAGCTCCGCCTTCCCCGTCAGCTTCGCGCCGGCCACCGTGACGTCGAAGTCCGGCTTCAGGAAAAGCTTCTTCACGTCGAAGTTGAGGCCCCAGTGCTGGTCCACCATGTAGTCGAATCCGACCTGCAGCGCCGTGCCGAACGTGTTCTTCACCTTGAGAGCATCAGCGCTGCCAGTGTCCTGGTTGTAGAAGATCGTGTAGTTCACGCCGGCGCCGACATAAGGCTTGAACGCGCCGAGATCGGTAAAATGGTACTGCAACGTGAGCGTCGGCGGCAGCAGCCAAACTTTGCCGATGTTGCCCAATCCTCCGATCGTCCCTTGGCCCGCGATGTTGGCATAAGTGGTACCGAGTATGAGTTCGGCGGCGATGTTGTCGGTGAAGAAATACGAGATATCGAGTTCCGGCGTCACCGTGTCCGAATACGAAAGACCGGAGCCGGGAAGCGTATCAACGTAGCCCAGATCTTTCGTAACGACGCCCAACGCCCGCAGGCGGACCTGCCAAGGGATTGGCGCTTCGGTGACCGAGGCTCCCGTCTCCGCCAGGACGGTCTCTGCTTGCGCAGGCTCCGCGGCGACGGCCTGCTGTCCCACCATGATCAGGGCCACCGCCGCTGCTGTTGCCCGCGCTACGCCCATTCGCGTTCTCGCCATGAGATTCACTCCTTGATGTTCAGAAAGGATGCACTGCACTATTTCGTCTCCTGCTCGAATGAATTGTTGATGGACCTCAAATGCCCCACTTGCGTGCAACGCGTTCCGCCGTCTCCGGAAGGTGATCGTTGAAGCCGATTGCGCTGCGGAGAAAATTGGTGCCTAGACTGATGAATGCGGCTTGCTCCCGATTGTCCTCGCCGCAGCCGTGCCCGCCTGCGCTGGCCTCGTAGAAGTAAGCGGGATAGCCAAGAGCCTGCAGTTTTGCGGCCATCTTGCGCGCATGGCCCGGATGGACGCGGTCGTCGCGTTTCGTGGTGGCGATCAGGATAGGCGGATAGGGCTGTCCCGGCGCTGCGGCGTGATAGGCGGAGATTTCCTTCAGGAAAGCCCAATCGTGAACCTTGTCCGGATCGCCATATTCGTCGATCCAGCTCGCGCCCGCCAAGAGCTTGGTGTAGCGACGCATGTCGATAAGCGGTGCTGTGCAGAACAGAGCCCCGAAATGCTCAGGATAGCGGGTCAGCATGTTTGCGATCAGCAGGCCGCCATTTGAGCCACCCTCGGCGGCAATCCGCCTCGGCAGGGTGATGCCCCTTCGCACGAGGTCGGCGGCAACGGCGGCGAAATCGTCATGGGCGAGACGCTTGCCCTCCCTGCGCCCGGCTTCGTGCCAGCGGGTGCCGAACTCGCCGCCGCCGCGGATGTTCGCCTCGACACACGTGCCGCCGCGCTCGAGCCACAGCTTGCCCAGCGGGGAGTTGTAGTAGGGCAGGAGTGATACGCCGAACCCGCCATAAGCGGAAAGGTGAATCGGAGCATCTCCGTTCCCGTTCGCCGGACCAACCTGCGTATAGGGGATCAGCTCATGATCGATAGAGACTGCCTCGTGGCGCGTGACCACCAGTCCGGATGCATCGAAATTCTCCGGGCTGCGCTTCAGGATTGCTGAAGCGCTGAGAGACGGCGCGGCATTCAGATCGAACAGCAAGAGCTGCGGCGGCGTGATCGGATCCTGAGCACAGATCAGGACCTCTCCATTGGTCTCGTGAACTGCCGCATCGAATGACCAGACGTCGACAGTACCTTCGGCGGGCAGGGTGTTCAGGACTCGGCGCGTCCATTCCTGGTGGCCGGGAGTGAACATCTCGAAACGCGGTGCGAGATTGACGAGGTAAGAGATAATGAGCTTCCCGTCATTCCAGAAGAATGACTGCATGGAGCGCCTTTCCCCTGGTTGAAACAGGGTCTCAAAACGGCGTCCGCCAGCGAGGAAAGAGGAAAGCGAGATGACGATCAGCGCGTCGGCGGGATGGGTGGTGCCTCCCACCGTCCAGGGCTTGCGCGGCCTTACCGCCAGCCAGTCGCCGAAGACCCGCCACGACGCGTCGCGAGGAAGATCGATCTGCCTCCTCGGCCCGCTCCTATCGCCGATCCAGCTGATCTTCTCGAAGAAGGCCGGCTGCTCGATGAACCAAAGGCGCTCGCTGCGGCCGGTGCGGTCCGAATGACCAGACACTTGGAAGCTTTCGAACCCGGCCTCGAAGATTGCCGGCGTGGTGAGGGGATCCGCGTCACGCTTCCACAGTCGAACGGTGCGCGCATAGCCGGAGCGGGTGGCCATGCCATTACCAAGCGCACTGGAAAGCAGAAGCGTGTCAGGGTCCAGCCAATTAACGTAGCCTTTGGCCTCGGGGAGGTTGAAGCCGTCGGCGACAAAGCTCAGAGAGATCAGGTCGAATTCGCGATGCACGACCGCGTCGCTGCCGCCGCGCGACAGGCGCAGAACGGCTCTTTCCCGTCTCTCCGGCTCGATGGACGCGCCGTCCCAGATCCAGTCCTCTCCGTCGCTAGCCGCGAGAGCATCCAGATCGAGCAGTAGCTCCCATTGGGGATCCGCCTTCATGTAGGCGGCAAGGGTGGTCCGGCGCCACAGTCCGCGTGGATTACCGTCATCTCGCCAGTAATTGTAGAGGTACTGACTACGGCGCGCGATCAGGGGAAGATTGTCGCGATTGTCGAAAATGGCTGTCAGAGCCGCGCGGTCGCGCTCGAATTGCGCTCCACCGAAGTGCTTCAGGGTCTTTGCCGATTGGCCGGCGGCCCAGGCAAGTGCCCGCTCGCCCTCTACATCTTCAAGCCAGACATAGGGATCGTCGTCGGGAGCATCCAGCGTTGGACGGACATCAAATGCGTTCATGTCCGGACAGCCTTCAGAAAGAAGGGATAGAGGCTTCCGTCGGCTCGGGAACGCTCAGTGCTGGTAGCGGCGCCCACATGTTCGAAAAGCGTGATCATTGATGAGTTCTTCCAGTCGGTGCGGCATCGCAGTGCTTTTGCGCATAGGGACCGCAACCGTCGTGCCAACTGGGAAAATCGTTTCGGAACAACGCGATCGCTCTGGAAGCGTTGTGTCACATGTCCGACATCGTCGAGAATCCGACAACGAGTGCTCCTCCTAATCACCGGATCAACCTCCGGCGCCAGGCGGTGACACCGTGCAGAACTCGAGCAGTGAAGCTCATTGGTGAACCTGGTTGACGCCCAACATCTTCGCTCTGGAGCGCTTCACGCACACGGATTCATGGCAGACACCATGATGCGATCGATGCGGTTAGAGACCAAGCTGGCTGCGCCTGTGAGTTTCAGCCGCCAGCTGGAAGCAGCTGAGTTCTGAGGAGAAGGGTGGGGCACCCCTTGGGCGACCTGATGGTTGCCCAAGCCCTGCCGCAATCTTGGCCTGCACCGTCCCCTGGGTTGCTGTCGATCAAGCCAGGAAGCTGCATTCGGGCGAACGCATGGGGCTGGTCCCCATGGCAACTTGGGCTGATGTGGGGCCGTCCGATATGCGATACGAGGGTCTAGGATAGGGGAGCTCGGGCTCGGTAGTATCTCAGCGAGACGGCTAATGGTCGACGAAGTCTTCCTGACGCCACGCATTGGTATGCCGCAGCAACAGGGGCAGTGCGGGCGCAAGTCTGGTTGTGAAATCGGCTGCTACAGGGGCATGCCGCGCTTCATCTCCATACCGTCAGCGAAGAAAGCGCGGCGCGAGCATCACCAAAGAGAAGCGGCGCGCCGTTCGTTTGCGGTCCACTGACCAGTCGGCTTCACCTGTACAACACGGGCTGGCATAGCGTGAAACTGAGCCTCCAATGGCGGAAATTAGCTTATAGCATCCGGGCTACGACAACCTGCCCACAACCAGCGTCGAAGCCACCGCCACGCCACCAAGTCTTCAGGGAACGTCCTGAACGGAACCCAGCCGGGCACTCCTATCAAAGCGACCCCCTTCGCATGCTCAGGCCGCGCTTGCTGTCGCTGCGCGGGACCGACAGCCTGCTTCTGCCCTGCACAGTGCCGACGACACATGCTTCGACGAAATGGCGTCATCGAGGTCGGGTGGCTTCGGCGCCGGTGCTTTGCCAAATTGCATGATGTTTGGACGTCCGTGGGGGCGGGCAAGGGGGCACAGTCGTGCCTGCAGTTCTCGTGACTGGCGCGGTCGAGGCTGATGGGCGGGATGAACGATCATATGACTGCACCACTGGTATGACGCCGCGCGAAAGGGCATGGGAGTTTTTGCGCCGCAATCCAGCATTCCAGCGTGAGGTGACCGCTGCAAGCCAGCAGGCCAATAGCTGGTCTTACCAACCCTTGCTTGACCTGGTCGCGTCGGCCGGCGACCTGTTACGCTGGGGTGTTCTGTTTCGCCGAGTCTTATGGGCGAAATTCGATCGTTTTTGGTTCCGCTCTGGTGCGTCCATGTGTTGCCAGTCATTGCAGAACATCTGCCAGCATCGTCGGAGACAACGCCGTGCGAACTCTTGGCATTGCCAGGTCGTGCGACGGTCCTGCCTGGCGCCCGGCAAAGGCCAACATGTTCTTCTTCGCAATGCCGAGCATACGCTCCAGCTCGCCGTCTCTGGCGTGGATATCTTGAGCCTGTCTGTCTCCGAACCGAGGCGATCTGGCCCGCGAGCTTTTGAGGCACCGCCTGAGGGCGGCTCGAGTGCCTCAATGCTCTAAGTGTGGGTCAACGTCTGCCTGCCCGCTGAATTTGGCACGCCTTACACCTACGTCACGACCAAGACCTTCCTGTTGCACTTCGGCCTCGACACACTGCGGGATTTGCCCGATTTCGAGGCGATTGAGGTTGCCGCGCTGCTCAGCAAGGAGAAGCTGCTGGCGGGCGATACTCCCATCGGGCTGGTGAGTGGTGGAGGAGGTGAGGAGCGACACTCCAAGGCCAGGACGGGCTAGCGCAGCAGATACATGGAAGTAATATGAGCGGTTGAGAGTCGAATCAGGGAACTATGCGATCACTATCGATAAGAGGTGGCAATATCGATCGTGATTGTATCGGGCCACTCTACGGCGAAGGAGGCGGCAACTTGTGTCTCCGACCCGAAACGATTACCTTGCGGCCATTATGAGCAAGCATTTGGCATCCGTCTTGACGACCGTGAACGCGCCCTGCAGCGTACAGCTGGACGACGCGGCGCTGGCCGATTGCTTTGCGGATCTCGATTTGGCCAAGCAGCATCCCGCTCATGTCAGCGCCTTTCTCGGCGAGGTCCCTCTCGCCCAGCAAGTCGAGTTCGCAACCGCGCACCACATTCGCGGTCGACGAGATGAAGGCTTTTGCCGCCAAGTTCTCTGCCTGGTCCGGCGAAAGCTATCCGCTCGCCGCGTAATGGCTGGACATGATAGCCGACGCCCGTCCGAATGGCGGCGGCTTTTTTGTATTATATCGACCTGATCGGCCAGCTTCGCGGGAATGCCGGGGCTACGACTTTGAATGGTCATTTGGCGGCGGAACGGCTATGATGATCCAGATCGGCCATCGCGAAAGCCACGACATCGATATCTTCCTCGACGACCCTCAATTGCTCGGTCATCGACCATCCAAAAGCCACCTGCACTTTGAAACGATGCCGTCCGACTATTTGGGGGACGGGCTTCGGTTCCAGAAATTCGCCTTCGAAGACGTTGGCGAAATCGACTTCATCGTTGCCGGAGCGCTAACAACGAAGCCGTTCTAGACCCGCGTGGTGGAAGGCAGGACCGTGCGGCTCGAGACCATCCCGGAAATCATCGCCAAGAAGGTCTATTACCGGGGATTTCGGAAGCCAACCCGCGCGACATCTTCGACATCGCCGCCGCAGCCCGGTCGCAACTGGACGAGGTCGTCAACGCTCTGCGTGCGCTCCCAGAACAGGTCGCTCGAACCAGACAGCGGATGGAAAAACTCAACAATGAATTCGTCGGCCGCGCCATTGCACAGCTGATGATCATGCCCTGACTACGAAGCGTCGCCGCCGACAGTCTGGACGCAGCGTTCGCTGTGCTCGACGAGGTGTTGTCATCACTCAAAGAACCTGACCCCCACGACCTAGCGACCAACCGAGGGAGGGGAGGGGTTTCTCAGAGCCCGGACGCCTTGGTGAGGTTGGTCCGGAATCTGCCGCGCCTCCGCTGATATTTGCGGGTCATCTCGGCCGAGGCATGGCCGAGCTGCTTCTGCACGTAACGCTCCTCGACGTCGGCCGACGAGGCAAGTCCGGCGCGCAGCGACTGGCCCGAGAACAGCAGCGCCCGTTACCCTTCCGGGAGATCGGAGGGGACGCCGGCGGCGATCGTCACCTGCTTGACCAGGCGGGCGACGTGCTTGTCGGAGAGCCGTTCGACGTCGACGGTCTTGTTGTCCTTGAAGATGCGGCGGAACAGGGGTCCACGTGCGATGCGGCCAAAGCGGATCCAGCTCTCGAGCGCGACTACGGGGTAGGTGTGGTCGCTGGAGCCGCGGCCGACCTCGACCTCGCGCCAGCCGGTCTTGCCGCGCAGGGTGACCAGCAGCCCTTGCCGTCAAAAATCTTCGATCCAGCCGGCGCCATCGCTGTTGTCGTCGCGCATGACGTCGAGACCGACGATCTCGGAGCGCCGCAGGCCGCCGCCACAGCCCAGGAGCAAAATAGCGCGGTCGCGCAGGCCCTGAGGTCGTGGCCGAGGGTGGCGATCATCGCCAGCAGATCGTCGCCAGGACCGCCTCTTTTTGCCGCGGTGGCTTTTGCGTGCTTGCGCGGCGAATGCCGGCAAGAACCGTATAGATATGCCGCTCCGCGCGGTCCAACGGCCGGCCGCGCTGGGTAAAGTTCCAGGCGAGGCCGGAAAGCCGCCGCTCGATGGTCGCAACCGAAAGGGCAGGGGCGCCACGCTTCGGATCGCCGGCGGCGGTGCCCAAGGCACAGGCGCTGATATTGAGCCTGATCACCTTCGAGCCCGGAGGCAGGGGATCGAAGCCAGCGCGCCGGCACCAGGAGGAAAAATGCCGCCAATCCTTGGGGTAGGCGTCGCGCGTGTTCTCCGAGGTGGCGTTGTAGCCCCTCGCGGTCTCGACCAGTTCCTGGACATGCGCCGGGACTCTTTGAGCCGGGTCTCCATCTCCTTGTAGAGCTTGTCAAGCTCGCCATCGACTGGCTTCAGGTCGTCGATTGAACATTGCGTCATCATAGGCTTTGTGCCTTGTTGTAGCAGGCATCGTCCGTTCGCGCGGCGGACACAGACATCACCGTCGCTGAGCCGAGAACGACGGTAAAAGAAAATGCACTCACTGACTTCATAACCAATCTCTTTTGCGGGTGATTTAGAAACGGACGCCGAGCTTGGCGCTGAACCCGTGTGTCTGGGCATCCGAGGCGATCTGTCCCTGATAGGCGATGCCGAACGTCGCGTTCTCGGTGATGTTTACGTCCAGCCCAGCTTCGAGCAGAGCTGCGTTCTTTGCGATCGGCACGCCCTTGATGGCGAAGGAGGAACCGCCAGCAAAGGCAAGAGCGGTATCCGGCCTGACGTCGCCGAAGGCGTGGCGCCAGCCAAGACCGCCGCGCGCGGTAGCAGTCACGGTGCCGAGGGTCAGTACCGTCGACGCACGCAGACCTAGCGTGGTAAACGCCGTGTCGCTCGAGCGATCCCCGCTCGACAAGGCGGCTGCGCCGCCATTCTCGGTGAAGCCATCGGCGTCAAAATTCACATAAGCGAGATTAGCGTAGGGCTCGAAGGAAGCCCAAGCCGTATTGATACGGTAGCCGAGCTCGCCAAAGGCCTGGAACGTGCCGGCGTCGTAATCGGCCGAAAGGCTGTCGGCGAAGCCTGAAAAGACCACGGACCTGCCGGTCTCGATGCTGTGCCAGGTATAGGCAAGGCCGGAACGAAAACCGAGATTGCCGTTCTGCGTGCCGGCAAAAAGACCGAGATGGTAATTCTCGCTCGAGCCCGACGACGCGCGATTGTCCGCCTCCAAGGAGGTATGGCTGTAGCCGCTGATGAGGCCGAGCCGCCAGCTTTCGCCGACAGCCGCGTCACCGCCAGCCAGAAAGCCGCCTGTCGAGTGATCGAGACCGGCGGCATTGCCGTCGCTGTCGAGATGACCCCAGGCGCCGAAGCCACGGCCCCATACGGCGAAATTCTCACTCGTTGCCGGGGCCAGTTCCAGACCACCCAGCCCATAAGTCATCACCGGAACGCTGGAGGCACCGACGCCGTCGAACGCCGCACGGATCCGTTCGCTCGCGGCATCGCGTACAGAATGACTGTCCTCGATGAGGCCGCTATGAATGGAAGCATGAACCTCGCCTGATAGCATATCGAAAGCGTTGCGGGCTTCCGGCGCCGTCAGGAACAGGATGTTGTCCTGGATCGGATTACCGCTTCCAAGCGCCTGAGCCGCTGCGGCGACCGAGCGTTGATTGAAGGTGCTGGCAACATCGGCAAACGCCGTCGATGTGCGGCTGATATCGAGATAGACATTGTTGGCATCGTAGACGAGCTGGAAATCGACGAAGGGCGTCGCGTCTGTCGCCAGAGCCCCCGTCAGCCCGCCATAGGTGCCGCTTACGCCGCCTGCTGCGGAGAGCAGAGTATATCGGGCATCGACCGATAGCGTTCCCTGCCGCAGCAGCTCGATCTGCGCGCCGCTGTCGATCGCCGCTACTCCGCCAACATCGATGAGATCGGACGACCTTGCGAGGTCGACCTGATAGATCGATCCGGACTGCTGCGCGAAATCGCCCGTGACAGTCAGTGTGGTGACGATCCTGCTCGGATCGGTCGCACTGCCAGGAGCGACCGTGCCGCCCTCGGAAATGGTGACCGCACCGTAGGTGCCGCCGCCTGCGACGACACCGCCGCTGTTTGCGATAGCCGTGCCCCCGATCTGCCCGTCATTCCCGAGAAAGCCGGACGTGGTCGCATCATGGGAAAGCACACCTGTATCGGCAAGCAGCAATCCCGCGCCGGAACCGACCGTCGTCATGCCGGAAAAATTGTTCTTTCCGCTCAGCGTTTGCACGCCACCGGCAACGAATAGTTTGCCGCCCATATTATTGTTATCAACGTCGAGGTCGTTGATGCTGCCGGCGAACGTGTCGTTCGAATCCGTTAGCACCAGGGTACGCTTGCCCAGCTCGACCGTTCCGCTGCCACTCAGGCTACGAATACGGGCATCGTTGTAGGCGTCGGAGATTCCCCAATAGTCGCTGCCATTTCCATGTTCGGAGATATCGAACGTGCCGTCTGCAACGACTTTCGCTGACCGTTGGATGTTGCCGAGCCCCGCAAGCGAGAGATAGGCATCCTGAGCAATATTCGTCTCGCCGGTGTAGGTGTTGACATTCGTCATCCGGACCACCGTCTTTGTATCAAGCGTCAGCGATCCGGAGCCGGAGACGACACCCGCTATGCCGAACCCGCCCTCATTCCCCATGCTCGTCGTTATCCTGCTCAGACCGGTCCCTTCGGGTGCGGATGAATCGGTAGAGAAGTTGCTGGCAGTGACGAAATGTGACGTATAAGCGGTATACTTCTTCTCCAGATCGAAAATGACCGATCTGTTTTTGAAGAAGTCAAGACCGGCAACAAAACTGGTCTGGTCATTGGGTTGTTCCGTCGTGCCGCTGGTGTAGGTGAAGTCGATATTGTCCAGCCTTACCGGATCGCCATCCGTTCCTGCGATTGTAACGCTCGGGATGTTGCCCGATGCGCTTACGATCTCGCGTTGCTCATTTCTCCGAACATTTTTAAGTTTGACGCCCGCATCCTGAAATTGCTTCAGCATCGCATCACTGATCTCCAGACTGCCACCGCCCGGTGTGCCGGTGTCGAGCAATACCGCGGTCTTGTTGGGGTCGGTGATTGGTGGGGCTCCATCCTTAACCGTGTACTGCAGATTGTAGCTGCCTTCGTATTCGGTCGAGGCATTGGCGCCAGAGCCAGGAAAATTCTGATAAGAATCCTGATCTTTTTCCTCGGGTTCTCCCCATGGCATGGCATTAGTATATTGGGCCCGGAGGCTTGGATTGAGGTTGACAATCGTGCAGGGGGAACAGCCAGGCGTTTGGTCGCTCTCGGAATCCGGATTCACATTGGCGGAGACCACGTAGCCAGACCTGGTGACACTGCCCATCATGCCCCAGACACTTGTCTTGCCAAGAAAATCGCCGGCCCCGAATGTACCTGCGAAATCGCCGCCTTCGTCTGCCATCTTGCCAGCGGTCATTTTCGCCCGCTGCTCCTTATCGGCGTGATAAGGTTCTTGGAGATCCTGACCATACATATCTTTAAGTCCATCCGTCACGGATCCCGGCGTGCACTTAAGATTGTTGTCCTTGCAATACGCATGGGTATAGACAAAATCGAGAATGCGAGCAGCCCGGTATTTCTTATCGCTTACAGACGGCCCGTCGATTGTTATCTTTTGATCTGGATCGACATATGTAAATTTATCAATTTCCCCGTTCTGAAGCTTATTACCATACGTTCCGTCCCCGTACGTATATACGTAAGGCGTGTCGGCAATCGGGCGGACCCCGGTCACCTCTGACCCGATCTGCGTGTTGAGCTGGTCCGAGCCCGTGTCGAATACGTATCGCTGCGCGTTGCCATTGTTGATCTTGGCCCAGATGCCCAGGCGGTCATGGCCTTCCCCGACATACTCCAGCGGGATCGAAATCGGGTCGTCGGCCAACGCTTCTCCAGTTGGAAATGCTACCAGACCCACCCCGAGAGACACAGCCGGCAGGAATACCGTCGTCATCGCGGTGGTTGCCGCCAGAAAGTTCTTTGTCCCGAAACAAGCCTGCATACCTGGTCCTCGAAAAAGTCTCGCAAACTGATTGATCATTGGAACGGCCTCCTGAATTGTTTAACGAGACCCTTTATGGCGGCCCTGGCTGACAACAGCCTGAAAGCTGCAAGCGGCATGCGAAAATGGGGCGATCCTGAATGACGACAGATGCTGTCAACACTGGAAGAGTGCTCGGCCTGAAAGCTGAGCACGCTTTATGCTCAGGCTGCTGACAAGGCCAAAGCAGCGTAAGTGCGGAGTGAAATCCAAGGTCCACATGGGTCGTCGCTCTTCCCGTGCGCCTGGGAAGGCGCCGGCCCGGCCAAGCTTTCCCAGATCGTCCGGATGGCGCACAAGATACCGGTTCAGGTCGATCGAGATGGAGGCCGAGGCGTATGCCAAGGCGGTCGACTGCCTGACGAAAGATCAGAATGCGTCGCTGGCGCTCTACGATTTCCGCCGGCAGCGAGCTCAGTCTCCTGCCGGGCATCCGTGTTTACTGGCGACGAGACACAAGATGTGCCCAAATTGCCACCAGACCGTCACCTGCGATGAGTTTCGGCAACTGATTTTGTCCTTTCAATCGTCGCCACTTCCTGGCCGCGGCCAACATGGGCCACTCGAAGGCAGCAGACTGGCGGCTATATGGACGGGCTGTGAGCCCGAACCGGAGACATTGGCGAAATCTACGATCTCTATAGCAACGTCAAGGAGAAGCGCGAGGTGTTGCAGATGTGGTCAAATCACATCGAATGGCTGATCAAGCAGGCTGCGGATGACGCTCTGGCGGCGTAGCTGCTGGCATGGGCGGAAGATGCGGCGCAACAATCGTCAGAGCCTCATCGAATTGGAGATCATGCTTGACCAGCAAATGCGCGGCCAATGCTTCGATGGCCGACCAGTGATCGAGTACTAGCCGGGCCGTGCGATCTTCGATCCGCCTCCAACGGGGGCGGCGCGGCATCAGGAACCGCAACTCACCATAGATTCGCTTGGCATCCGCGTAGTCGCTGCTCCCCTCATTCCCATCGGACGCATTCATCGCCATATCGCGCGGGTCCAGATAGCCTTCGAATGCGGATTCTGCAAAAGGACCTGCCAGACACGCAACTATCACTTGGATCGCTTCATCGCGTTGGAAATGTCGATCCATATCGTTCTCGAAAATCGGCTTTCGCTCCGAGGTGAATCCTTGCGCTGAATAGAAAACCGTGCCTTCGACAAAACCACCGCACTCTCCGTCACCGGCGTCGGGGTAAATACTAACACTTGAGAAAGCAGGGAGTTCACGGTCGTCGTCGAACATCTGACGGTGCAAAACGATGGCGGCCACCGCGTGCCCGGCTTCGTGATGCGCCACAGACGGGAGAAGATATTGGGAGGCTACATTCATGCGGTGCGGCTCTCAGATCTAGTTTCCATCCAAGCCCTGATATCGGATTCAAGCCATGCGACTCGGCCGGGGGAGATGCGACGCCGCTTAGGGAACAGGCCTGCCTTCAGAGTCGCGCGGTCGCGCTCGAACTGCGTTCCACTGAAGTGCTTCAGGGTCTTTGCCGACTGGCCGGCGGCCCAGGCAAGTGCCCGCTCGCCTTCCACATCTTCAAGCCAAAGATAGAGATCGTCGTCGGGAGCATCCAGCGTTGGACGGACATCAAATGCGTTCATGTCCGGACAGCCTTCAGAAAGAAGGGATAGAGGCTTCCGTTTGATCGGGAACGCTTAGTGTTGGTAGCGGCGCCGACATGTTCGAAAAGCGTGATCATTGATGAGTTCTTCCAGTCGGTGCGGCATCGCAGTGCTTTTGCGCATAGGACCGCAATTCACGTGCCAACTGGGAAAATCGTTTCGGAACAATGCGATCGCTCTGGCAGCGTTGTGTCAGATGTCCGACATCGTCGAGAATCCGACAACGAGTGCTCCTCCTAATCACCGGATCAACCTCCGGCGCCAGGCGGTGACACCGCATTCCTCTGTCTTTCCAGGAGACGGCGTGGACATCAATGCCGTTCCTCACCGAACCCGCCTCCTAGCCCTTCGCCTGTGTAGCATACGTCACGGCCGCCCCCCGGTTTGGCTTCAACCTGGGATTACGGCGTCCTCTTTCGCAGAGAAGATCGGGTTGTTCGTGGCGCGCGCAGCGGAGCCGAAGGAGCTTTTTCTGGGTTGCGGATACTGGCATGTCGATATTACGACCGTGTGTCCTTCGAGAAGCTTGGTGGCTTCTTCAACCAGAATCTCGCCGGGGAGATCGAATCGTTATCTGCGCCGCAAAGTGCGGCCGGTGAGCGGCGTGGCCCTGCGTTCCAGTTGGCCACGGTCCTCGCTGGGACGAGCAAGTAAATGGCTTGCGCAGCAACGGTGCGATCACACCTGGAGCACGGCGTCATCAGGAAAGCGCCATCCTTGTGCGCCCACGACACCCTGGTCGCCATCGGCCGCATCGCGGGGGGGCAATGTGGGCGATAACCATTCATTGATCTGGGCGATTGAGGGTTCTGCCGGGGCGCTATTGCTGCTCGGTAGGGCTGCGGGCTGGCGAGTCTACCAAGGCGAGCAACGACAGGCGAGACGGCAGACATTACGTGACGGAACTTGATATTGCAGTGCAGCAAGCGTAGAGCACCCCGCGCTTATCGGAGTGTCGTCCATGGCCCTTACCAATGCTGGTAACGAGGCAGAACCTGTCGAACAATCGAGCCATTCTGAGGTCGAGCAGCACAGCACCAAGGCGCTGATGTTGGGCGCACTAGGTGTCGTTTATGGCGATATAGGCACCCGCCCGATCTATGCATTTCGCGAGGCGTTGCATGCATCAGCGGGTGGCAACGTCGCCAGCCGTGGCGACATCCTCGGCGTACTCTCGCTGATCATCTGGTCCCTGACGATCACCGTGACGATCAAATACATCATGTTCGTGCTCCGCGCCGACAATCGAGGCGAGGGCGGAGTGCTGTCGCTTATGGCGCTGGCGCGCAACAGTTTCCCGACCCGCTCTGCGGTGATCCTCGGCATCGGCATCGGCATCGGCATCGTCGGCGCGGCGCTTTTTTTTGGCGACGCCGTCATTACGCCGGCAATCTCGGTACTGTCGGCGGTCGAAGGTATGAATGTCGTCACGCCGACGTTCCAGCCCTATGTGGTGCCGCTGACACTGGCCATCCTGGCGATCGTGTTTGCGGTACAGCGGTTTGGCACCGGCGGCGTAGGATTGGTGTTCGGACCCGTTACCGCGCTGTGGTTCCTGGCCATCGGCCTTTCCGGGCTCAACCACATCATGGACGACCCGGAAATCCTGCTGGCAATCAGCCCGCATTACATCGTGTCGTTCCTGGTCAACTCGCCTGACGTCGCCTTCGTTACGGTTGGTGCAGTCTTCCTCGCCGTCACCGGAGCCGAGGCGCTCTACGCCGACCTCGGCCATTTCGGCCGCAAGCCGATCGTGCTCGCCTGGCTGGCGATCGTGTTCCCTTGTCTGTTGCTCAATTATGTCGGGCAAGGCGCCTTCGTGCTGGCAAATGGCGGCGTTGTCGGTCATCCGTTCTTCGAGATGAACCAGGGCTGGACGCTTATTCCGATGGTCGTGCTTGCCACGGCGGCGACCGTGATCGCCTGCCAGGCGGTGATCTCCGGCGCCTTTTCGCTGACCAGGCAAGCGGTACAGCTCAACATGCTGCCGCGTTTCGTCATCCAGCACACGTCGGAAAAACAGTCGGGCCAGATCTATCTGCCGCGCATCAACCTGATGCTGGCGCTGGTGGTGATGCTGCTGGTGGTCGGCTTCGGCGAATCCAGCCGGCTGGCCTCGGCCTACGGTATTTCGGTGACCGGCAATATGCTGGTGACGAACATACTGCTTTTTGTTGTGATGACGCGCATCTGGAAATGGCCGCTCGGCGTCGCGATAGCCTTAATGGCGGTGTTCGTCTTCATCGATACCGGCTTCTTTGCAGCTAACATCGTCAAGGTATTCGAAGGCGGCTGGGCCTCGCTTGCCATTGCCGCAGTGATCGTGATGACCATGTGGACTTGGATAAGAGGCAGCAGGTATCTATTTGACAAGACGCGCAGGAACCAGATTCCGCTCGATTTCCTTGCGGGCAATCTGTTGAAGAAGAAACCGCAGCTGGTGTCCGGTACGGCCGTGTTCCTGACCAGCGATCCCGCCAGTGCGCCGACCGCGTTGATGCACAGCCTGAAGCACTACAAGGCGCTGCACGAACAGAACGTCATCCTCTCTGTGGTGACGGCGCAGCAGCCCGTGGTGCCCGACAGCGAGCGGATCAAGATGGAAACAATCAATGAGCTGTTCATGCGGGTGACACTGACCTTCGGCTACATGGAACAGCCTAACATCCCGCGTGCGCTGGCGATCTGCCGCAAGCAGGGTTGGAAGTTCGACATCATGACGACGTCCTTCTTCCTGTCGCGTCGCTCGCTCAAGGCGTCACCCAACTCCGGCATGCCGGTGTGGCAGGACAAGCTGTTCATCGGCTTGGCGCGCACGGCCGCCGACGCGACGGAGTATTTCCAGATCCCGACCGGACGTGTGGTCGAGATCGGAACGCAAGTGGCCGTTTAGGTATGCCCGGTTAAGCAGAATCAATTGGCATTTCGCGAGCCGGTGAATGCCTGACCGGGCGGAGGCCACGATGCTTGCGCCAAACTGGGGTCCGGTTCCAGGCCTGAAGCTTCCGGCCCCGAAAGCCGTCCTTTACGCCTGCGATCATTTCCGTTCCGCATTGTCTTGCCGACCCACCAGTCGAGATGCGCTGAAACGACCTCGCCGGGCAGCAACTTATCATTTGAACCTAATCGATGTGCCGCAAGTCCGACCTTCATTCTTCAGTTCACAGGCTAGCGTTGCCAAAATCGGCGTGCCGCCTAACCGGCGCCGCACCGTGACCTGTCAGGATGCTATGCAGGCGCGAGGCAGAAGCTGGCTCGAGGCCGCCGGCCTGGTGCTGGTCCGGCAGCGGCCGGGCTCGGCCAAAGGCTTCATGTTCCTCTGGAGGATGAGACGGGTGCGGCAAACGTCGTCGTCTGGGTCAAGATCTCGCGAGAAATTCCGGCGCGTGCTTCTTGCTTCGGCCATGCTCGGCGTCCGCGGACGCATCCGACGGAAGAGGAGGTGGTGCACCTCGTCGCCCACGAGCTGACCGATCTGTCGGCCGGGCTGGCCAGCGTGGGAAACCGCAAGACGCCGTTTCCGTTGCCGCACGGCCGAGGGCCGAGGCTCATCACGGCGGATCGGGCATCGATCCGCGCGGCATGCCGAAGGGGCGCGACATCGTCGATGCAGTATGACCATATCGACCCTATCAAGTTCAAGACGCGTAACTTCCGGTAGCGCTTCCGGAGGCCACTTCAGCAGCATGTTGTGCACACTTTTGTCGGACCCTGTTAACTGCCGATTGGCAGCAGGTCACCCCGTGCCGGATCCCAAATGTCGTCGCTCTCAAGCGCAACGACTGCCCGCACCCTTTTTAAGTCAGCGAGCACCTCCACCGCCGGACGCCGCCCCGTTTCCTGAGCCGCGGCGTAACGGGTGTATTTGTGACTGTCCGGCTCAAACCACTTCAACGATTCCAAAGTAGCCATGGCATCGCCCTTGCGGCTGCGCGTGATGCGAATGATCGTGATCCCATCCTCAGCGCTCGCGTCGAATGGAGACACGCTGCCAACGCTTCATCTGCTCTACCCCATCTTTGTTCCAAGGCGGTCGGATCATCTCAATGAGCCCTGCCTCGGGGTGGCCAAAGCATGCATATTTATCGTTCGGCCCCGCATCGAATTATCATCTGCGATGTGGGACTCGATCTTGGGTTGGCGACGGCTTAGCTCCGGGAGTAGACGTCGGACCACTGATAAGTGCCGGACCTTCTCCACAATTTCTCGGCGGACTCATCGTGAACGCTCGATTGGACGTAAATGCGGTTCGCGGAAACGCAGGTCTGGCCGGCATTGCGGAACTTCGCCTGGACCGCACCGTCAACAGCACCGTCAATGTCGGCATCATCGAAGATGATGAAAGGTGCATTGCCGCCGGTTTCAAGGCTGACCTTCTTGATCTGGTCAGAGCACTGACGCATCAGCAGCCGTCCGGCCTCGTTCGAACCGGTAAAGCTGATCTTTTGAATCTTGGAATTGGTGCAGAGTTCACGGCCCACGCGATCACCTTCGGACGCATAGATCCAGGTTGACCACGCCATCGGGAAAGCCGGCCTGATGGCGAGAGCAAACATTGCACCTAGCCACGCCACGATAAGATCGAGCGCGGCTTCGTTGCGTGCGGGTCTGTGGTCAGTGGAGGGCGGAGGAAAAGCGCTCGGCGTGCTCGCCCTCGCGATACCACTGGTTCGCGCCGGCAAGCGCCAGTTTCTGAGGCAAATCGCCGAACAGCTGGTAGAGCCTTACTCTCAGGGCTTGGCATCTATGTCGCCTACGACCGCCACATGCAGCCCGTCGCGTGCGAAAGCGGCTTTGTGGAAGGCGCTTAGATCGGAGGGCGTTACGCTAGTCAGGCTCCCTTGGGCGGTCTCGAATACGGATGCGTGCCGTAGATTCCGCGCCGCCAGGCCAGCTCGGCGATCGCATGAGGTTCCGCGCTCATTGGCAATGATTTCGGAGAGAAGCTGGGCGCGTATGCGGTCGAAAAGTGCTGGTGTAGCCGGCTGCGGGTCCCGCCACCGAGAATGTCGGCCAGCAGTCGAGCGCCGCGGCCTCGCACCAGGGACCGCCCATGAATGACTCATGCGAGGCGTCTCAAGGCTGTCCGCGATCCAGCGCCAGATCTCCGCCTCGCCCGAGGGGCGCAGAGCTGGCCGGTTGTGCAGGAGCCGTAGGCAATATCCGCCTTCCTCGTTCGGATGGGTAACGCTTGCGATACGGAGTCTTGACTTTGGCAGTCGCTCTGTGACATTACCTATATAAAGTTCTAAAGAAGGCGATATGGATCATGCATAGGTCACAGAGACCCGAATGAAGGCAACGTATAAACGCACCTATTCGCGCTACGCGATGGAAGCGCTTGGCCTTTTCGGTAAGACCATCCGGCTTGGCCGGATGCAGCACCGGTTAACCGCACAGGAGTTAGCCGAGAGAATCGGTGTTTCACGCAGCACCCTGCAGCGCATCGAGAAGGGCGATCCCAAAGTCGAAATCGGACTGATGTTCGAAGCTGCTGCCATTGTCGGTGTGAAGCTGTTCGATGCCGACGGCAAGGGCATCACAGCCCTCACAGGCCGCATGGACGATCGCATCGCGCTGCTGCCGAAGCACGTCTACAAGGCCAGCAAGCAGATCGTCGATGAGTTCTAAGGTCCCCAAGTACGACGAAGCCTATGTCTGGGTCTGGCTGCCGGGCGAGACCGCGCCGGTTGTCGCCGGGCGGCTATATGCCCATGACGGACTCGTCAGCTTCAACTATGGCAGGAGCTTTCGTGAACTGGGCAGCGCGATCCCGCTTTATCTCCCGGAACTGCCCCTGAAGGCAGGCGAATTGCCTTTGCTTCCTGGCCTAACCATGCCGGGATGCATCCGCGATGCTGCCCCTGATGCCTGGGGACGACGGGTTATCCTAAACCGCAAATTCGGTGTGAAGGGCGATGAAATCGCGCGGCTCGATATTTCAGAACTGACGTTCTTGCTGGAATCAGGCTCGGACCGCATCGGCGCGCTCGATTTTCAGTTTTCGCCCACGCATTACGAGCCGCGCGCACTGGCCAATGCCACTCTCGAAGAGCTTGTCCAATCGGCGGAGCGGGTAGAGAAAGGTATTCCGCTCACCCCCGAATTAGATCAGGCGCTGCATCACGGCAGCTCGATCGGCGGCGCAAGGCCAAAGGCGCTGATCGAGGATGACGCCGTCAAGCATGTCGCGAAATTTTCCTCGTCTGCCGACCTTTACAGCGTCGTCAAAGGAGAATTCATAGCCATGCGGCTTGCCGCCTTGTGCGGCATCAGAGCGGCATCCGTCTCGCTCGTTCGCGCCGCAGGCAACGACGTGTTGCTCGTCGAGCGATTCGACCGGATCAAGGTCACGGGCGGCTGGCAACGCAAATCCATGGTCTCAGCGCTGACGATGCTCGCGCTCGATGAGATGATGGCGCGTTACGCCAGCTACCAGGATTTGGCGGAGATCATTCGCCACCGATTCACCGCGCCGTCGGAAACTCTGCGCGAGTTGTTCAGCCGCATTGTCTTCAACATACTTTGCGGCAACACCGACGATCATGCCCGCAACCATGCGGCATTCTGGGACGGGGCTAAGCTCACCCTCACGCCTGCGTACGATATTTGTCCGCAGGCCCGCAGTGGCCAGGAGGCCAGCCAGGCCATGCTCATCAGCGGCAATAACCGCATGAGCCGGATAGCGTCCTGCCTTGAAGCGGCGCATCACTTCCTGCTCAGCGCGCCGGAAGCTCTTGCGATTGTTGAAGGCCAGCTCCGATGCATTGCGGAGAATTGGCCGCGTGTCAGCGAGGAAGCTACGCTATCCGGCATAGATCGCAATCTGTTCTGGGGCCGACAGTTCCTCAATCCCTACGCTTTTACGGCGCTGGAAGGAAGCGCCGACGTTCTCCGCGCTCTGGCTGACGAACTACGCAACAGTGTTCACGCCTGATCCGGCGCTGGATTTCGGACAAGCTCGGCAAGCGCAAGACGCCACAATATGGACAACCCTTGCCGTGCCAGGACGAAGATTGAACAAACGGCTCTTCAACAGTGACAACGTGCACTGCGGAGAGATGTTGAGCTGACACCGCAAAAGACCAAGACGCGCGACTTCCCGCGATACAACTCCACATAACTGAGCGTCTACAAGCGGTGCAGCCAGCCAAACATCCAGCCATCAAAGCGATGATCGTCTGATCTTTTGCCGATGACATCACGTGGGGGAAGACTTGTTCGAGCGCTTGCCGCTTCATATCGATACCGGCCTGGGCGTAGCGCATCGTTAGTTCAGCCCGAGTGGCCTGGCCATCGACTGATGGTGGCGATGTCAACACCCGCCTTGACGAGGTGGATGGCCGTCGTGTCCCGCAAAGGGCGATGATGGATGCTCTTTTCCGCCATGGTGGTTCCTTCGCCCGCAGCCATGTGTGCGCAGCAAGTATCGAACACCGAACCGGGTGAGCAGTGTGGGGCGGTCGTTGCTTTGCTCGGCGGGACAGGGCGATACCAGACGAAGGTCACAATCGAAGATTCAGGATCCCTGAACTCGTGCATCCGTATTGAACATCAGCGAAAACAGAGCGTAATCCCGCTGTCCAGAAGGCGTGCGGCGGTCGATACGCGCCAGGACGCTCTTGATTTCCGGGCTCATCGAGATATTCGACAGGTGCCACCCACGCGCCCTCTTGAAGGGAAGTGTCACCACCAGTTGCAGCGTATCCTAATATTCGGGGTGCTCCGAAATCAGGAACCGCGCAAAGGCATGCATCGCCGCCAGCCTTGCATTGCGGGTCGCAACTGCCACGCTCGACCTCAAGTGATGTGAGAAAGCTGCCCATCCTGTCGGTATTGATGTCGGAGACCGCTTCTTTCAAGAATATCTTCCCGCTCTCCCGCGGCATGAGCCCGTGGCATGCTTCGGCCCAATGCTGTGGATTGATGTTTCTTCATGCCACAACCTCGCTGACGAGACCGCCGAAAGCCCCTTCAAAGCGGTCGGTGGCGATCTCTCGCAGCTTTGGAAGGTAGTGCATTGATTTTTCGTGGAATGGGGACCCTGTTTAAAGGGTGATTTTCGTCCAAACGGGACCCCTTAACGATGGGGTCATCAAGATGCCTCCGGCTTGATCGGAGGCATTTGTGTTTTGGATGTTGGTTTTAGAGACGATTGCAAAGATACGTCGGCTGTCGCTGGTCCAGGGGAAGTCGATCAAGGCGATCTGCCGTGAGCTGAAGATGTCGCGCAAGGTGGTGCGCAAGGTCCTGCGTTCTGAGGAGACGCAGTTCCGCTACGAGCGCAAGCACCAGCCCTATCCCCGCATGAGAGCTCGGCGTGAGACGCGGGACCGGCTGCTGTCGGCGAATGCGGCCAAGCCGCAGCGGGAGCGGCTGCCGGTCGCTTCGACGGCTTCCATTGCATTCCCCCGTCGGTGTCGAAGACCTGCACGGTGCGCTTCGACAACAACAAATACTCGGTGCTGTCGAGTGCCGTCGGTCGGCCCATCGAGATCCATGCTTATGTCGATCGGATCGCATCCGCCAGAGGATGGCGTGGTCGTGGGAGAACACGTTCGCTCCTTTGGCCGCAACGAGGTCGTCTACGATCCCTGGCACACGGCGCGCGCCGTTCCTTGGCTGGGTCGTGCGGTCGGCAATGGAGAAGGTGCGGCGCAGCTCAAGGCGGTTGATGACGTCGACCGGCAGATGGTGTTGATCCTCACCTGGGTGCTGACCGACGGATTGAGCGCGGTCGAGGCCGCCTGTCAGGAAGCCATCGAGCACGGTGCATCGTCGGCGCCGGTGATCCTCAACATCCTGGCCCGCAGCCGCGATCCGGCGCCGGGCACGATCCTTTCCATTCCCCAAGCGCTGAAGCTAGCTCACGAGCGGTCGCCGACTGCACCCGCTATGACAGTCTCAGGAGGACAAACAGCCATGGAACGCACCGAGGTACTGGAACTGATGGGAGCGCTGAAGCTCTACGGAATGCGCAGAGCCTATGACGAGATCATGGGCGCGTCGCCATCAAGCGACGGCACGAGCCGCCCAGGATTGTCGGTGATCTCTTGCAGGCCGAGATATCGGAGAAGCAGGCCCGCTCCATCAAATACCAGTTCGCTGTCGCCAAGTTGCCGCTGGCCAAGGACATCGACGACTTCGACTTCGCCGACACGCCGGTCACCCCCTGATGCGCGATCTCGCCCGGCCGCGCCTTCGTCGCCGATCAGCGCAACATCGTCCTGGTCGGCCGCCTTCACGGGTCACCCAACTCGCGCGGAAGGTCGACCGCATTGCGACGGGCGCGTGTCGACTTCCCAACAATGTCAGACAGGAGACGCAACGCTATCGGAGCGATCGCATTGCCCGAAACGATTTTCCCAGTTGGCACGACAATTGCGGTCCTATGCGCAAAAGCAAACTAGACCTGAGAGCCGCACCGCATGAATGTAGCCTCCCAATATCTGCCGCTTGTGGCGCATCACGAAGCCGGGCACGCGGTGGCCGCCATCGTTTTGCACCGTCAGACGTTCGACGACGACCGTGAACTCCCTGCTTTCTCAAGTGTTAGTATTTACCCCGACGTCGGTGACGGAGAGTGCGGTGGTGTTGTCGAAGGCGCGGGTTTTTATTCAGCGCAAGGATTCACCTCGAAGCGAAAGCCGATTTTCGAGGACGATATGGATCGATGTTTGGAACGCGATGATGCGATCCGGGAGATAGTTGCGTGTCTGGCAGGTCCTTTTGCAGAATCCGCATTCGAAGGCTATCTGGACCCGCGCGATATGGCGATGAATGCGTCCGATGGGAATGAGGGGAGCAGCGACTACGCGGATGCCAAGCGAATCTATGGTGAGTTGCGGTTCCTGATGCCGCGCCGCCCCGATTGGGGGCGGATCGAAGATTGCACGGCCCGGCTAGTACTCGATCACTGGTCGGCCATCGAAGCATTGGCCGCGCATTTGCTGGTCAAGCATGATCTCCAATTCGATGAGGCTCTGACGATTGTTGCGCCGCATCTTCCGCCATGCCAGCAGCTACGCCGCCAGAGCGTCATCCGCAGCCTGCTTGATCAGCCATTCGATGTGATTTGACCACATCTGCAACACCTCGCGCTTCTCCTTGACGTTGCTATAGAGATTGTAGATTTCGCCAATGTCTGTCAAGGACGCCGCCTTGTGATTCAGTATGTGCTCGATGACGTGTGGCAATACCTGCCGCCTGCCGAGATTTGTCGCGAGCGTCCTGCGCAGATCGTGAAGGGTCCAGTTCTCCAAAGCCACCCCGTCAGTATTGACCTTGCCGTCTAGAGCCTTCTTGCCCTTCGCGTAGCCTGAGAAGTGGCTTCTTTCGTTGCCCCTCGCAGGGAAAAAAACGTGTCATTGGTCTTCGGTACCGTCTGGGGGACCGACACCGCCAGTGTGGACAGCGGAATAAGCGTAGGCTCTTCGTTCTTCGTGCGGTCACCCGATAGTTCCATGTTCCGGCTTCAAGGTTGAGGACCAACGCATCGCGGCAACTTCCGTACGCCTCTGTCCGGTCAGAATGAGCAGCTTGACGATGGAGCCGAACGAATAGCCGATATCGCCCGGTTCGGGCTCACAGCCCGTTCATATAGCCGCCAGTTCGGCATCGTTCACCACTCGCTTGCGCTTGACGATCGGGGCCGGATCCGGATTTTCCAATCCCTCGCGGGGAAACCGCGGATGAGCCGTTGCGGCGGTTTGCGACACCAGTTGAAAAATGCCCGCATACACCAGAAGGCCGTGTTAGCCGCTTGCGGGTGACCCCCGGCGACGATCTTCTTTGTGATGTTAGCAATGTCGGTGTCGATCACATGGTGGATAGAGCGACTCCCGAGGGCAGGCACAAGATACCGGTTCAGGCTGGCCTCGACCAGTGCGGTGTTTTGAGGGTCGTTACTCGGCGGCCTGGAGGTGACCGCCATCGCCGTCCTCGGTATCGTCAGCGCTGATATGCGCCTGATCGGCAAGGAAGGCTGGCAGTTCCGATGGAGCTATGCTGGAATTTGGGTGACGAGGCTGATCAAGCGGCGCTCTGCGGCTTCGTTTCGATGACCTGGATTCCGTCCAGGAACCGGCACCTGCGATGAGTTTCGGCAACTGATTTTGTCCTTTCAATCGTCGCCACTTCCTGGCCGCGGCCAACAGCTTGAAGACCATCAGCTGGGCGGTTTTCGAGGATAGCGAGCCCTTGGTACGCACCGTGCGATAGCGAACGGTTGCAAAGACGCTTTCGATGGGATTGGACGTTCGCAGATGATCCCAGTGTTGGGCGGGGAAATCGTAGAGCGCCAGCGACGCAATATGATCTTTCGTCAGGCAGTCGACCGCCTTGGCATACGCCTCGGCCTCCATCTCGATCGCATGTGCAAGCAATTTGCGCGCGCCGCTGCGAAGTACATCCGTCAGGGTATCATCGATTTCGTCGGGCTGACGAAGGCGAACAATGTGTTGATAGTCTCGTTCATGGCGTATCACTCTCCTTGAGAGGTACTGGCAGGCTTCATCACCCGCCTCGATACGCCGCTCTCCTCAAGCCGCCATCATCCAGTTTCCGCCATGGCTCCCCCTGATTGATCCGCTTCACCTGTGCAACTGCACAGGCTGCCCTAGCGGGGAGATTGGCCTCCAATGGCGAAAACTTGCCGCAGGAGACCCTCCGATGACCGTGCCTATGGCGCCGCCGCTACGACAACTTGCCGACAAGCAGCGTGCGATCCACTGCCGCGCTACTGCGCCTTCAAGGGACGTCTGGATCGCGACGCAGGAGCCGATGACCGTTACGGGATCAATTCCAGGTCGCGCTGGCCGTCGCTGTGCCAGTTCGACGGTCTGGTGGCAATTTGGGCACATCTTCTGTCGCCGACAGTGGCGATGGCTGACGCTTCAACGAAACGGGGTCTTCGACGTCTGCTGCCTTCGCCGATGCTTTGCGAAGTGGCATAATGTTTCGACTCACGCAGGCGCGGGCAGGGGATGTCAGTCATGAATCTCCTGACTGGCGCGGATCAGGCCGATTGGCGGGATGAAAGATCATACGACTACACCGCTGGCCTGACGCTGCGGGAGTGGGCTTGGGAGTTCTTACGCCGCAATCCAGCGTTCCAGCGCGATCTGACCGCTGCGCGCCAGCATTGCAAGACTTGGTCTCTCCAATCCTTTCTCGATATGGTCGCGTCGGCCGGCGACCTGTCACGCTGGGGTGTTCTGTTTCGCGGAGTCTTGTGGCCGCGCTTCGGTCGTATTCTGGTGTCCGCTCTGGTGCGTCCATGTGCTGCCGGTCATTGCGGAACGGTTGCCTGCCTCGTCGCCGACACCGCCGTTCGAACTCTCGGCATTGCCCTGTCGTGCAATCGTCCTGCTGGCGCCCGACAAGAGCCAGCATGTTCTTCTTCGCAATGCGGACCACGCGCTGCAGCTCGCCGTCTCGGGCGCGAATATCCTCCACCCTGTTTGCCTGCATACGCAAGCCATCTGGCCCGCGGTGCTTTTAAAGCATCGACTGAGGGGACTGGAGTGCCTCAATGCTCTCAGTCTAGGGCAACAGTTGCCCCCCCGCTTGTTTGCGCCGGAAAAGCGCGGCGTTCGTTTGTCCTTCGTTCTTCGTGCGCTCGACGGTTCGCTCGCCGGAGCACCTCATCGCGAGCTCGCCGAAGTTCTCATCGGTCAACGGCGCGTCCATGCCGACTGGGCGGATCCTCGCGATCATCTGCGCGACCGCATCCGTCGGGCCGTCTCGCGTGGCCGCGCGCTCATGAATGGTGGCTACAGAGATTTCCTAATTTGAAAAGCGACAGTCCGCGCTGTGCGTCGGTGGATGAACGTTCGCTCGCAGCTGTACCCGTCACCAACAGTTCGCCCGCCGACAGGACTGCATGGCGCCTTGCAAGTGCGCTCTGGTCTAGCTTGTCGATGCCGAAATGAGATGGGCGAGGGTGCCAAGGCGGTGGTTCATTAGGGCCGGCCTCGACCTGGACGCACATCATTGGTCGGAAAGCGGCGTGCACCGCAATGTCGCCATAGCAGCCAAGATCCTTTGAGGCCGGACCTGCAGTCCTGTTGGACCGGCGGGTGCAACAATATGGAGGGATCTGAGGCCTCACACCGTTCCCTGGTCGACAGCTCGGTCAACATAGCACCCACCGCTTTATTATGGAAATGGTGTGCCTGGAGTGCAGCGAGTAGCGGCTTGCTGCGCACTGTCCTAAGAATAGCAGTCATGACCCGTCTGGGGTTCTGCAACACGACGATTCAACCGCTTGGGCATTGTCGCATATCCCACAATGTAGAATGCGCAACAGGGCAAAAGCTGATCCATCGGCGGTTTATCAATGCTTTTTGGCTTGGCACGGCACATGCAACGCAATCGGCAAAAGGCGCACGAACTGAGTGGCCCATCGGCCCTAGGAGCGCTGACTTATGCCCTCCCAAGGCATGTCCGGCCCGACAGCGAGCTCAGTCTCCTGCCGGGCATCCGTGTTTCAGGTCAACGGCGTTTGGAACTTCCAATTAGGTGGCGGCATTGACCGCAGGCCGCCCCCCGGTGGGGCGGAGAGACAGTGCAGCAGGTTTCAAATCCCGCCCATGCAAAGATATTTCATTTCCAGATAGTCCTCGAGGCCATGACGGGAACCCTCCCGCCCGATGCCGGATTGTTTGATCCCGCCAAACGGTGCCGCCTCCGAGGACATGCGTCCCGTGTTGATGCCAACCATGCCATATTCCAGAGCCTCTGCCACACGCCAGACCCGCTTCAGGTTTGAGGCATAGAAGTATGCGGCGAGGCCGTAGATCGTGTCATTGGCCTCGCGCACGACCTGATCCGCATCGTTGAAGCGAATGATCGGCGCGAGCGGCCCGAATGTCTCCTCTTGCGCGACTGCCATGACGCTGGAAATCTCGGTGAGGACCGTGGGTTCGAAAAACGTGCCATTCTTGCCGATACGCTGGCCCCCGCATCGTATTGTGCCGCCTTTCGCAATGGCATCTGCGACGTGAGACTCGATCTTGGCCAGAGCATGCTTGTCGATGAGCGGTCCGATGTCCACTCCGGCATCGAATCCGTCGCCAACCGACAAGTGCCGGATTCTTTCCACGAATTTCTTGACGAACTCATCGTGAACGCTCGATTGGACGTAAATGCGGTTCGCGGAAACGCAGGTCTGGCCGGCATTGCGGAACTTCGCCTGGACCGCACCGTCAACAGCACCGTCAATGTCGGCATCATCGAAGATGATGAAAGGTGCATTGCCGCCGAGTTCAAGGCTGACCTTCTTGATCTGGTCAGAGCACTGACGCATCAGCAGCCGTCCGACCTCGGTCGAACCGGTGAAGCTGATCTTTCGAATCTTGGAATTGGTGCAGAGTTCACGGCCCACGCGATCACCTTCGGACGCATAGATCAGGTTGACCACGCCATCGGGAAAGCCGCCCTGATGGGCGAGGGCGAACATTGCGCCAGCCACGAGCGGCGTCTGTTCAGCGGGCTTGAGCACGATTGTGCAGCCCGCAGCCAAGGCCGGCGAGATTTTGCGCGCCACCATGGAGGCCGGGAAATTCCATGGCGTGATCGTGCCAACAACGCCGATGGGCTGCTTGATCACTAGCATTCGGCGGTCTGTCGAGGGTGCCGAGATCGTCTCCCCATAGACGCGATTGGCCTCCTCGGCATACCATTGCAGATACGCCGCCGCATGCGATACCTCTGAAATGGCTTCGGCAAGCGGCTTGCCCATTTCCGCAGTCAGAATCGCGGCGAGATCGCCTGCATGGTCGATGATCAGCTGATGCCATCGCCAAAGAACGTCGCTACGTTCTCGGGCCGTCAACGCGGCCCATCCCGACTGCGCAACATAGGCCTTGTCTACCGCAGCACGTGTCTCCTCCACGCCCATATCGGGAAGCTCTGCCAAAACTTCGCCGGTCGACGGATTGACGACCTCGAACGTCTTATTGCCAACTGGTCTGCCGAGTGCCGGCAGGCGGTCGATGGCTCCAAACAGGTGCGGGGATTTCAGACGGCGGATCATCGGCAGGCACAGGGGCAATACCGGATTCCTCCTCAACGCAGCGAACATCCAGGTCGACAGGCCGTCAGTGTGTATTCTGCACCAGTGGGTTCGTCGTAGGGCCTCGGCAAAGCAGCTGGTAGACCACGCTAGCCCGATGAAAAGACAGCAGTTTCGTTAGTTTGAGTGCCCGCGGTTCATCAATTGATGGATTAAGCAGTCGGATGTTTGCTTCATCCACCATGCCTGCTGGTGGCATGCGACTGAATTCTGCAAAAAGGCGGCATACATGCTGAGGAGCGCCATTTCGGCGAGAGGCCGCCGGACCGCCAATGCCGCGCAAGGTCGGCGAAAACGACTCCGCGCGTCTGCATGATCTGCTTGGCCCACGGGCCTCCAACGCTCTTCCCACGAGAAGCCCCGATGAAGAAGGAAGGTGTGATGAGTTTCTTTACTCATCCTTGCCGCCCAGCGGCGGGCCGACCACCAAAATGGCGGGCTCGGCCGAAAGCAGCTTTTTGGCCGCCGCCTTGACCTGTTTGAGCGTCACCCGACCGATGCTGCGGGCGCGACGCTGGTTGTAGTCGACGTCGGCCTTGTGAATCTGCAAATCCAGGAGCCGGTCTGCAATCGAGCGGGTCGAGCCCAGTTGGTCGATGGCATAGGCGCCGATCAGGTGCTTCTTCGCCGCCTTGAGCTCGGCCCCGGTCGGTCCTTGCTGCGCCATCTGCTTTACCACATCTCGCACGATGCTCAGTGTTTGGGCAGCGCAGTCCGAGCGTGTCTCTGTCGTAACCAGAAGCGAGTCAAGGGTTAGTTCAGAGCTGACGTGATAGGCAAGGCCGCGTTTTTGACGTACCTCCTCGTAAAGGCGGGAAGTCAAGTATGAGCCGCCAAGGATGTCGTTCAGCAGCACGGCCGCGTAGAAATCCGGCGCGCTAGGCTTCACGCCAGGCCAGGCCAACGTCAGCGAAGTCTGCGGCAGGTCGTAGTTCTCCTCCACCAGTTGACCGAGTTTCGGCGCGACATCGTAGACGGGGACGAGGGTTTGTTGCTCAGGCAAATCACCAAACAGCTGGTCAAGCCTTTCCCTCAACGTGTTCGCGTCAATGTCACCCACCACGGCAATATGGAGCCCGTCGCGAGCGAAAATGGCCTGGTGGAAGGCGCGGAGGTCGGACGGCGTGATGCCGGGGAGGCTCTCTTTTGTGCCTTCTCCCGGCCTTGAACAAGGATGCGCGCCATAGATCGCGCGCAGCCATTTGCGCTGAGCGATGGCGTTAGGGTCTCGCTCGCTGCCGACGATGCGGGAGACAATCTCGGCGCGGACGCGATCGATCGGCCCCTGCTCGAAGCGCGGCGCGTTCAGCGCGAGCCGAAGCAGGCCGAACGCCGCGTCCTGCTTTTTGGAAAGCATGCACATCGATCCGTAGATGTCGTCGCTTTGCGCGTCCAAACTCATTTCGGCGCCGGCATGGTCGAGCTTCACCTGGAAGGCACCGCTGTCGTAATGGCCAGCGCCTTCGATGAACAGGCCGGCCATCAGTTTGGCCATCCCCTCCTTCCCGACCGGGTCCTGCTTGGTGCCGCCCTTGAAGGCAAAGCCGATGTTGACGATTTCCACTGTGTGGTCCTCCACCAGCCAGGCGATGATGCCCTTTTCGGACTTCACCTCCTGGATGTTCATCGCAGCATGGGGCCGAGCGCCGAGCGTCATCTCTTGATTCTCCGTCTTGGGCAAGAGATAGCCCGTGGTCGAACGGTCGAACGCGAGATAGCGGGCGGCAACTGCTTTGATTTGCTCGGGGGTAACCTTGCGGATGCGATTCGGCCGTTCCTCGACATCCTTCACGGTACCGCCGGTGGCCAGCGTCGAGCCGTAGATGCTGGCGAGCCAGTCCAGGTTGTCTTCCGCAAAGATCATATTGAGCAAATAGTGGTCCTTGGCCTTGCCTAGTTCCTCGTTGCTGACACCATCCTCGGCAATGCGGGCAACTTCGGCAGCGGCCGCCGCTTCGAGATCAGCCAGCTTGGCATCGCCGCGCGGTGCGCCATAGATGGCGAACTTGGTGTCGTCGAGCATAGTGCCCTGGAAATAGACGCGGGCGCTGGAAGCGAAACCTTGCTGGACAGCGAGCGCCTGGTAGAGCCGGCCGCGGTTACCGCCGCCGAGAATTTCGGCCAGCAGGTCGAGCGCTTCGGCCTCGCCCGGCTTGGCGGTGTGGTAGGACGGCACCACCCACTGCGTCGAAAAACTGGGCACGCTGACGCGGGCGTCTGAGAGCGTGACGGTGCGCCTGGTGTTCTGCTCGGGCTCAACCGGCCGGATGCGCGGCGGCAGGTCAGGTCCGCGCGCCACCTTGCCATAGGTCTTTTCGGCCAGCGCCCGCACCGTGTCCGGTTCGACATCGCCGGCCACGATTAGCACGGAGTTGTTGGGCCAGTAGTACTTTTCATAGAAGACGGTGGCGTCGACGCGGTTCAGCTGCTCGATCTCCTGCATCCAGCCGATGATCGGGATGCGATAGGGGTGGTTCTGCCACAGCGTCGCGTCGATCTCCTCATGGAGAACGTCCTGCGGGTTGGTGTCGGTGCTTGAGCGGCGCTCCTCGATGACCACATCGCGCTCGGTCTTGACGACATCGTCGGTCAGGATGAGGTTTCGCATTCGGTCGGCCTCGAAGCTCATCATCAGCTCGAGCGCCGACGGCGCCACTGTCTGATAGAAGGCGGTGTAGTCGGAGGAGGTGAAGGCGTTGTTGGAGCCGCCGATCTCGAACACTGCGCGGTCGAATTCGCCGCCCGCATGGTTGGTCGTCGCCTTGAACATCAGATGCTCGAAGAAATGGGCGATGCCGGATTTGCCCGGCGGCTCGTCGGCGCTGCCGATCTTGTACCACACCATGTGGGTGACGATCGGCGCCCGGTGGTTGGGAATGACGACCACCTCCATGCCGTTGTCGAGCACGAAATCCCTCGCCTTGCCGTCCTCCCATGCGACGGGGATCGGAGCCGGCCCCGCGCCGACCAACTCGGACGCAACGGACGTCCTGCGAAGCCCATGAGTGCGGGGCTTGCTTGGTAGTTCTGGTAGGGAGAGTGGGGTTATGGGCTGCGTTCCTGGCAAAGTGATCTGTTCCTCATTTTGAAGGATCTATGTCTCCCGAACGCCTATTGGGAGAAAGTGGATCGGCACGCGACGCCGAGCCACATGAGCCGTCAGCGTGTTGCTGGGCCTGACGCGAGCCTCATCTTTGGATGCGTCCGGGAAACTTTCGGCATGGTGAGGCCATGGGAAGTCTGCTCGTTATCCATTGGGTGTTTGCGGATACCTGAGCATGCCCCGTGCCAAGTAAGAAAGCCCCGATTCGCAAGGTTTGATCCAACCTTGATACTTGCGATATCCGACATTGTCGGGCATCCGACAGAAAGCGCCTTTCGCCGGCGCGCCGGCTATGACGCTCGCCTCCTCCGGCGTGACGACGATCCTTTGGCGGGCGCCGCGCACACCGATCTGCCCGCCTATCAGCACCGCGACATCGAAGGACAGCGCGATCGTGACTGGATGGGTCTTACGCAAACATGCAGCAGTGCCACCGCGATCAGGACTTCATCCGCCCCACAAAGACCCGAGCGCGAGGGACGACGTGTAAGGCAACATGTCATCCTCGATAATGATGCCGCGCATAAAGAGGTAAGGTCCCTCGTCGAACCGGCGAGCCCCTTCGCTGGGTCTCGCGAGGGTCTGGTTTGCGAACGTCGACCGACAGCATCACGGCATGGGCGGCCCCATCGGTAGGCAAGCATTGACCGTGCCATCAGCGTTGAGGCAGCGCAGAGCCCAATTTCCCGGTGCCAGCCGGTACGTTGGAGCTTCAACTGTGGCCAGCCAAGCGGGCCGAGGCCGTGAAACTCCTGATACCCTGGACCGTCCGGATTGCAACGCACGACGCCTTGGTCTCGCGCCAACGTCCATTGACGCTCAGCGAAGCATCATGCGGACGAGCTGGGAAAGCTTGGCCGGGCCGGCGCCTTCCCAGGCGCATGGGACGCGCGACGACCCATGTGGACCTTGGATTTCACTACGCACTTACGCTGCTTTGGCCTTGTCAGCAGCCTGAGCATAAAGCGTGCTCAGCTTTCAGGGCGAGCCTCTTTCATGTTGATAGCATCTGTCGTCATTCAGGATCGCCCCATTTTCGCATGCCGCTTGCAGCTTTCAGACTGTTGTCAGCCAGGGCCGCCATAAAGGGTCTCGTTTAACGCATTCGGGAGGCTTCATCACTCGACCACATTAATTTCGGGCGGTTCGCCGGCGCTCCGAATGGCACTTAACACCAGATCCTCTCCAAACCCGTGATGATCCAAGAGGAAAACGAAAAATCCCTAAATCATAAAAAAGCACCGATACGGTCGGCTCCAGGCTGATGAAATTGCGGTCTCACTGGCCACGCACGATACTTGCGATGGCGATGGCCATTGCAAAGGCCGGTCAAGCACCCAAGACGCTGACAAGCACGCCTCCGACCAAAGCTCGATCGTTGGCAGCCTTTCTAGCCGTATACTTGGGGCATTTTGGGACGGCGATCCGGACGCCGATTAAAACCTGCCGGTCGTCTAAATGGAATGGTTGGTCCGGGTCCTTACTGGACCTGCGCCAACCCGATCGGGCCGGCGCACAGGGGCACCCAGACAATTGGACACGTCGCCTTTGCGCGGCGGCTTGCACTTTCTCGGATGGCCTTTTTTCTCCCCGGGCGAAATCGAGCGAGCGGTGAGGCGGAGCCTTCGATTTTGCCGATCATGTCGTGTCGCTTCGATCGAACTGCTCAGACGATGATAGCGGCATTGATTGCCGCGGCCGAAATGCGTTGTGTGAAGTACGATTTCTACGCCGTATACATACTGCCGTACAGTTCGCCCTGTCAGCAGCCTTGCCAGCAATCCGCCCTGTGTCCAACTGTCGTCGAATTCACCGGTGTCATTGAGGAATTCGTATGATCGCCTCGAAACCATCATTGCGACCGCGGGCGGGCGACGCAAGCTCTAGACTGCCACCGATCCGCTGGATAACCATGTTAGCGATATGTAGACCAAGGCCTGAGCCCGCAGCAGGAGTAGCACCACGACTAAATCGCTTTGTAAGCCCTTCGAGGTCGGGGAGGGGCACCACCGGTCCGGCGTTTGCAATAGCGATGGTTCCATCAGTTTGGACGGAAACTGTTGTCGGAACAGTGGGCAGTCCATGTATCAGCGCATTCTCGATCAGGTTACGAAGGAGGATCCCAAACGCATCGACATCCACTTTGCGCATCAAAGTGGTGCAGCCGTCGACGTTAAGATGCAGGCGTCCGGCATATTGCGGCTTTTTCCTCAGGTCGTCGATTTCCAGCCGAACCGATCGGACAAGATCGATCGCGTGATCCGCCATGCCAACCCCCGATTCGGCTTGAGCGAGCTGAAGCACTTTTTCGACAAGGCGGCCAAGGCTCGACAGCGCTTGCTCGATGCCGCGCGCACGCATTTTGGCCGACCCATTGGGAAGCTCGGCCACTAATCTCTGCATCTGAGCGATTGAACCTGCGATCGGCGTGCGCAGTTCATGCGCACTGTTTGCGGCGAACTCGCGTTCGGCCTCGAGAGCCGCCCGCAGACGATCGAGAAGCCGATTGACGGATGCCGCGATTGGAGCCAACTCTGCCGGGAAATCGCCCAAGTCCATTGGTGACAGATTGCCGCCGTCGCGCGATCCGATCTGCTGTCGCAGTACCTCGATTGGCCGCAGCGAGCGCCGGATCACGATCCACCAAACAGCTAAGCTAAAGGGCAGGAGCACGAGTGTCGGAAGGAAGACAAAAAGTGCGCCCTTCGCGATTGTGGTACGGCGGCCATCAAGCGGTTCGGCCAACCGATGATACACGCCGTCTTGGATCTCCTCTGTGTAGACGCGGTAATCAGCGTTTCGCCAAAAGCCGTTACTCAGGGGAGCATCAGGGAAGGGCTGCTGACCCTCTTCCGGTTCAGAAATAAGCACTACCCCGTACTTATTAATAACCTGCTCACGATAGGTCCAGTACTTTTCATAAGTTGGCAAGTGGTTATTGTATTGATCAACGTGTTTTCCATTCAAGACCTTGATCAGCTCTGGTTTTCTGTACTCTGCGCTCGCCTGGAGCAAGTCATCCGAACTTTCGTTTACATTATTGCAAAAAATGAACGCAGCAATGGTTGGGGCGGCGATCCAAACCAGGAGCGTTGCCCCGCCTAACCACGATATCAGCTTTCTCGTCATGCTGTTCGAGTTCGTCATGTGACCACGAGCCTGTATCCGGAGCCACGCACGGTTGCTATTCTATCCCCGCCGATCTTCTTACGGAGCCGGCTGACATAAACCTCCACTGTGTTGCTCTCGAACTCCGAATTGAATGAATAAAGCGCGTGCTCGATCCTCCCCTTTGAAACGACCGAACCGGGCCGGCGTAGAAGGCAGTCGAGCACCGCCCATTCGCGTCCAGACAGGTGGACCTCCTGCCCGTCGCGGAAGAGGCGTCGCTCGGCTGCCTGTATGGAAAGCGTCCCAACCGAAAATTGCGGCTCCGGAAAATGCCCTTGGCGACGTGCCACTGCACGGATGCGTGCCGAGAGTTCCCCCAGATCGAACGGCTTGACCAAATAGTCGTCGGCGCCAGCGTTGAGCCCCTCGATGCGATGCGAAATCCGATCGCGGGCTGTCAGAATGATGACCGGCGTTGTATTAAGCCCCTTGATCAGCTCCCGCAGATAGTCGATGCCATTGCCGTCCGGCAGGTGAACGTCGAGCAAAATAAGGTCGTAGCCGGCCACAGCTGCATGACCGCGCGCTTCGGACAGGTTCTTGGCCCAGTCGACCGCGTGGCCACCAGCCACCAAATGATCGTGCACAGCACTTCTAAGGTCGTCGTCGTCTTCAATGAGCAGTATTCGCATCAGGCTGCCGAGCTCCGGTATGAGGGCAAGGCTCCTGCCTTATTGATCGAAGCTGACAGTAGGCTGAACCGGCGCCAGCGAATATCTGGGGGCTTTCAGGCTGCTGTCAGCTACAATTGCAAGAAAGGGGTCGTTAACAAAGCCAAACGAAGAGGCCTTATGAAACCCCTCCTGATCTCGGCACTTTTGCTCAATGTGACCACCGGCGGCTGTACACTGGTTGGCGGGCAATTCGACGTGGCGGTCAACGAATGGCAGCCGCGCCACGCGTCAATGTCCAGGCTTGAAACTGACAGGTGTCTTAAATACGAGGGCACCGTAGCGGGTGCCTCCAGTTATCGAACAGTGCCTAGCAGGTCAGAAGTGCACTTTGACCATAGGGGTCGTCCGTATTTTCGGCGCTCGCGAACAGAGTCGACGGTCAATCGATGCGCCACTGCCAGAGTCTGGAACGGTCAAGTGTTTGTTATCCCCCGTCCGGGCCATATTCTCTGCCGAGGACCAAGAAGGCCCTATTTTCGGTGCCCACGAACAGAGCCAACGGTCAATCGATGCGCCACTGCCAGGGTCTGGAACGGTCAAGTGTTTGTGATCCCCTGTCCCGGCCGTGTTCTCTGCCGAACTCGCCCTTGTAGTCGGCACACCAAAGATCGTTAGGGCGACAGCCGTTTGAAAGTGGTGTCCCCGTCGCCCTGTTGCGCCTGCGCTTGCGGCGCTCGACCATGCCGTGGCGGTCGAGCACGGCATGCACGGTCGAGATCGCGGGCCGGTGCACATCCGGATACAGCCGGGCCAGCCGCTCGCGTATCTTCGGCGCACCCCATGTCGGCTTGTCTTGCTTGAGGCGCACAATCAGCTTCTCGATTTGAAACGGAAGCTGATTGGCGTGGCGATAGGGCCGCCGCGATCGGTCCGTCAGCCCCTCCAGGCCGCTGTCGTTGTAGCGCGTGAGGATCTTGTAGCCGGTCTTGCGCGAGATATCGAACTCCCGGCAAAGCACCGCCATCTTCTCGCGTCCAGCAGCCGGGCGACGAACTTCAGCCGCTCTTCCATGACGTTGCACTCCTTCCAAGGCACCTTGCTCTCCTTGCAAAGGGCCGAAAGTGTAACCCATCTATCCGGAATGAACTGTCACCCATCTCTCGGGAAGGGCAGTCATGGCCAAGGCAACTGGAAGCCGAATTTTCTTTTAGAGTATGAATCAGCGCCGTCTGCCGAAAAGCGCGTCCACGATCTTCCCTTTTGAAACGACCGTGCAGGGCTGGGGCAGACGGTAGTCGAGCACCGCCCATCCGCGTCAAGTCAGGTAGACCTCCTGCCCGTCGCGGAAGAGGCGTCGCTCGGCTGCCTGTATGGAAAGCGTCCCAACCGAAAATTGCGGCTCCGGAGAATGCCCATGGCGACGTGCCACTGCATGGATACGCGCTGAGAGTTCCCCCAGATCGAACGGCTTGACCAAATAGTCGTCGGCTCCAGCGTTGAAGCCCTCGATGCGATGCGAAATCCGATCGCAGGCTGTCAGAATGATGACCGGTGCCGATTCAAGTTCCTTGATCAGCTCCCGCAGATAGTCGATCCCATTGCCGTCCGGCAGGTGAACGTCGAGCAAAATAAGGTCGTAGCCGACCACAGCTGCATAATCGCGCGCTTCGGACAGGTTCTTGGCCCAGTCGACCGCGTGGCCACCAGCCACCAAATGATCGTGCATAGCACTTCCAAGGTCCTTATCGTCTTCAGTGAGCAGTATTCGCATCATGCTGCCGAGCTCCGGTATGAGGGCAAGGCTCCCATCTTATTGGTCGAAGCTGACAATAGGCTGAACCGGCGGCAGCGAATTATTTGGGGAGCTTTCAGGCTGCTGTCAGCTACAACTTGCAAGAAAGGGGTCGTTAACAAAGCCAAACGAAGAGCCCCTATGAAACCCGTCCTGACCTCGGCACTTTTGCTCAATGTGACCCCCGGCGGCTGCATCAGCAAATTGATTTGGGAAACAGGCGCGCCGGTTCTAATGACCGACGCAGGCCGAGGTCTGGAACAGCTGGACCAGCGAACGGCGTCTTCGGTTTTTCAGGCAACAGCCACATGGAAGAATATGATTGGCTCGACCATGCGCCGAGCTTTGTCGAACGGATTGGTCGCGGGCGCACTACCACAGATTATGGCAGGTTTACGCCCTGGCCTTGACACCCGGGGTGATCGTCACCGGCGGAGCCGCGGCGTACTGATCGGATATCTAACGTCGCTGAGTCTCTCGTCGGTGCAGTGGATCTCTCGGCTTAGCCATCATGCAAAAAACGACGGTTCCGCGACACCACTTTTCAGGTCCGTGACACAGGCTTTGTGAGCCGATCTGTTGTTCTTACCCCAGGCTAATGGCTGAACAGCTCTGTCGCCGGCTCGATGCGCCAGATGGCGCGATGTTTTGAACCCTTTCACGAGGCGACGGCAGCAGCCGACCGGCTCTCCTATCGCGGCTCCCGCGATCCACACACCCAACAAGGGAATCTACCATGGTAATGAAGGCACCGGTTGCCGACGCTAGGAATGGGTCGGTAGTAGATCGGCTGGTCGGCATCGACCTCGCTCGGGGCCTGGCTGTCTTCGGGATGTATGCCGCCCATCTCGGTCCCGACCCCGGCGAAGGAGGACTAGTCGGGTTTCTGATGGAACTAACCCATGGGCGGCCGTCGGCCCTGTTTGCCGTATTGGCCGGTTTTTCAATCCTCCTGATTACAGGTCGCAAGGCGCCGAAGTCGGGGATAGCCGGTAGACAGGCCATCGCCAGAGTCGCAATTCGTGCCCTTGTTTTGCTCGCGCTTGGCTCAATCCTGGGCTGCCTCGGTACCCAGGTCGAAGTCATCCTAGAATACTACGGAATTTGCTTCTTGTTGGTATTGCCGCTCCATCGGCTCAGCGCATATCAGCTGGGCTTGATCGCTGCCGCTACGGCATTAGTTCTCCCGCAAGTCCGTTCCTCCCTTCTGTCGGTTGCCCCCAACCTCCTCGACCCGGTCTTCAACCTCATGGTCAACGGCTACTATCCCGCGGTGACCTGGGTTCCTTTCCTCATCGCTGGCATGGCCATCGCGCGCCTTAATCTTAATACGCTAGCAGCGCATTGGCGCCTTGGTCTGGCGGGGGTCGCGCTGGCCGTGTTGGGCCATGGGGGATCCTTGCTCGCGCTGAGTTCCCGCGCTTTGACTGAAACCTCCTTGTGGTGGTCTGACGTTGACGGCGCTTTTGAGCCTTCCAAGTCGTCATTTATAGTCAAGTCGTCATGGATAGCCGCACCTCATAGCGAAACGACGCTTTCGATCGTGGGCAGCACCGGTTGCGCAATGATCATCTTGGCGGCTTGCATGCTCGCTGTGGATGCGCTCCCGCGTCTGCGAAAGCTGGTCTGGCCAATAATCGCAGTCGGCTCGATGTCTTTGACGGCCTATGTGCTGCACATTGCGGGAATAGCCTATCTTATGAAGATAAACATTTTCAAAGACGAGAGCCTGTCCACGCTCTTTGGCTTCGTTGTGGTTATCAGCACTTTTGCGGTGCTTTGGCTGCGCGTCTTCCAGCGAGGACCGATGGAAGTGCTGATGGGTAGGGTCGCAGATCTCGCGCGTCACATCCGCTGAGCACCGCCGCGCCCCGGCCTCCCGATCACATTACGGACAAGGTGGGGCTTTGTCCAAAGCTTGTTCGCGGCAGGGGAGGGTACTTCCTCCCACCCTGCCGCCTTGTTGATGGAAGCTAAAACGGTCGCGCAGGCGCTAGAGTTGCATCGGCATAATCAGCTTAAACTCGCGAAGTTAAACCCGCGGTTGGTCTATCTCGGCCCGCCTCACCTGAAAGGCTAAGGTATCCGTTTCGGTCAAGGGTTTTAGGGGCCATTTTCGCTGCGCCTTGAGGAGAGCGTTTGCTAGGATGAGGAGCTTTCGCAACAAGATGATGACCTTTGCGGGTTTGCCTGCCGCCTTTAGCGCCTGGTATTTTGCCTTGAGGTCGGGGTTGAAGCGCAGGGCGAAGGGCCGGGCATGTAGAGGGCCTGGCGAACATTGGCCCGGCCGCCCCGGATGAAGGCGCGGCCGCTCCATTTTGCCGAGGCCGGCGAGGCTTGCGGCCTTTGGTTCCGAGTTCCGGCATGTCGATGGTGAGTGTGCAGGCGGTGGCATCCGATGCGCCATATGCTGGTCAGGATTTCGCGGCGCTGGACAGCGTCGGGATCGGCTTTCATGAGGGTAAGCATCGTCTGATCGATATCGCTGAGTTCACGTGGATCTGCTTCCAGCCACTCGTTGTTGTGGCGCCTGAGCAAGGCAAGCGGTCAAGATCTGGCTCTGGTGCTGGCTGCGGTGCGATCCCCGCACGGGCCAGGTGCCGATCGTGTCGACGATCCACCTCGCCGCGACCAGAGAGCTGCTACTCTCTTCCGCTGTTCATTCTGGCCTCTTCGCAATGAATGTCATAAAATCACCTGTCGCAATTAATGGTTTTTGATTTGGCTCCAACAGCTGGCAGATATCGCCGAGAGTTCCGCAGAGAGCGTCGAAAGTTTTGGCCGCCTTCTTCCGCAGCCGCGCCTTGAGTTTTGAGCAGACCTGTCTTGATCGGGTTGAGATCGGGCGAGCATGGCGGCAGGATCAGGAGCCAGTGCCCCTTTGGCCAACCAGTGGGCGGCGCGTACCTTGCCGACAATCTGGGGTTCCGAACCCGACAGTTGGTTTTCAACCCGACAGTGGCCCGCCTCAGAGCAGGCTACCGCCCTTCGGAGCAGGCAGAAGCTAATCGAGGTTCGCGGGTTCCGGTTTGAATGTGCAGGTCGCTGCGCGCCTGATCTTTCGGTCTGGCGGCACATGACAAAAACCCTCATTTTGGCCGACGATACCCGGTCAGGAGCGGGTATCGCAGTCGAGAAGCGACCCGAGCACGTCCACAAGATGTGCCGAGTTTGCAAGGTGTGTCATTGTTTCTGTCAACGTTCGAGCGACAGCGCACGACGAAACGTCTGGCATACGCCTCGTCTGGCACGCGCCTCGCATATGTTGCAGTTGCTGCTGGAGATCAGGCGATCGAGTGGGCCTTGCAATTTTCCGATTTTGATGCGCCTAAAGTCTCGTGTACAAATCAGGCTGGCGTGAATGGCCTGCCTAAGTTGCGACTTATTACAAAGGAATGGATATGGCGACTGGAACGGTGAAGTGGTTCAACAGCACGAAGGGTTTTGGTTTTATTCAGCCTGACAACGGCGGTCAGGATGTCTTTGTCCACATTTCCGCTGTTGAACGAGCGGGCCTGTCGACCCTTAATGAGGGCCAGAAGATCAACTACGAGGTGGAACAGGATCGCCGCACGGGAAAGTCCTCTGCAGGCAGCCTCAGCAAGGCTGGCTAACGGTCCGGGAAAGCCTTGACAAGGTTCGTCATCGCCGGAACGCATTGACGGCTCGAAACCCGGGCCGGAGCATGCAAGTTAATGCCGCGGCAGGGATTGCTGGAGCCATCATGAATTACTCTGGAAATGAGGCTCTTGGACGGGAAAGGCGGGGCTCATCCCCGCCCTTTGATTCCGCGCAGATTGGGCCTACGGCTGCTGCGCGTCCGAACGACTGTTGATACGGATTTAGGCTGCGACCTTCTTGCGGGTCCGTTTCGCCGGCGCCGTGGCTGGGGCTTCCGGCTCTTTCGGTTTGCGGCCGAGTCCCATGGTCTTGGCCAAGGCGGAGCGCGCAGCGGCGTAATTCGGCGCCACCATGGGATAATCCGACGGCAGACCCCATTTGGCGCGATATTCGTCTGGGGTCAGACCATAGTGCGTCGCCAGATGGCGCTTTAGCGATTTGAATTTCTTGCCGTCTTCAAGGCTAATGATGTAGTCCGGTTCGATCGACTTTTTGATCGGGACAGCAGGTTTTTTTACAGGCACAGGCTCTTCTGCCGGTATGAGTCCAGCCGTGCCGTTTAGAGCCCCGTGCACTTGGGCGATCAGGGCAGGAAGCTCCCCCGCCGGGACGGGGTTGTTGGAGACGTAGGCTGATACAACATCGGCAGTGAGCTCGATGAGGATGTCGGTCTTGTGGGGTTCTTCTGTCATAAACTTCTCCGGGCAGCTTGAAACACAGTTGGGCGAAGTGTCGCTACATAGTGGCGGTTGCCGCTGAAAGCAAATGGATCGACGGGTGCGCTGCTCCTCCACCATTGAAGTCTCGGCGACGCATCCCGTCATCGTCCATCGCTAAAGGCAGCGTATTGAATTATGGGAGCGGTCGCGCCCGCCCCACCATAGCGATACAGCAAGACAATCAAAAAAGCCGGTCTTTGCTTGGCCCCAAATCTTTTCTCCTTTCGTGAACGCTGAGCTGCCAAGCTGCTACAGTTCACCTCGCGGGGCAACCGTGCACAACACAGGAGTCGCCCGAGCGATACATTCTTCACTTGCCGCTTATCAGCGCTGGTGATTGCACTTTGCAGCCTGCATCCGGACCCGCAGCGCTCACGCTGTTGGTTTTGCGCCTGCAGGCGTCGGAAGTCGGATCGCCGCAGCTAATTTCCTCAGGCGGACGAATTCAACAAATCGATTGTTTGGATCGAAGGCATCCACACCATCGATGCCTCTAGAATATGATCCAGCTACAATCACCGTGCTGTAATGGCAGGGACGGCCAGCACAAGCGCGACACGATCCGGCGGGTCCATCGCTGCGTTACGTATTCATGGCTACTGCATCGGGCGCTCGGTCGACCGCCTTAAGCCAGGTCGCCGCATTGCGAGACGGTGACCGGCGAGGGAGAGGGCGCTCTGGCAACGAAGCGAGGCGGGTGGCCTTGCGGGTGGCCGCGTGATGTCATCCGGCTCTCCTGCCGATCTCTGCCGGCCAGATCTGGAGCAACTGTTTTGCATAGATATGGCTCTCTTCAGGGGGCCATCTATGATGGGAGCCGAGCGCGTGTTCGAGCCGGGGAACAGGCTGCGCATGCACTGTGCCCACCTATTGCGATCGTGCTAACCTTGGTTGTTCGGACTTGCCGTTAAAGGCAAGCGACAGATTGAAGTTATGCTGCACCATCTGATTGCCTGGCTCGTTTTCGAGAGCTCGCCGATACAGGGCCTGTGCCGCGTCATGCCGCCCCTCAATGTCCAAAATCACGCCCTTCGCATTCAATGCACGTACGTTTCCTGGGGCTGCAACCAAGACGCTGTCGAGCACCTCAACCGCTTCGTGCGGGCGCTTCTGGCCCACCAAGGCATTTGTAAGTCGTATCGCCGCATCAACATTGTCCGGGTGCTGCTTCACCTCATCCCGCAAAGCCCGCTCTTGAACATCCTGACCAACTTCGCGCAAAATGCGTTCGCGCATAGCCGGATCGATTTGATCGGCGCTGAGCAACTCGGGGGAAGATGTCTCCTGCACGGAAAGAGCCGGCTTTTGCCAGCTGGCGCAACCGCCCAAAGGCAGAATGGCGAGTACGGCAAAAAGAAGTGAGTTCCGGCGCAGAAACATAGGCGATGGAGAAACTGTATTACTATTCATGTTATCTCTCAGTTATCGGGGAGGCGCGTGGCGTTCAGTTAGGAAAGGTGGGACTACTCTAACAATCCGCTGTTCGATCCGTGCGGGAGTGTGACGGATCCTGCGGGGCGAATTGTAAAGTCGGAGGCGAGGTCTTGATAAGACAGCACGGCGAGATCAACCCCGTTTCGCGTCAGAAAGCCGCGGACGAAACGTCGGACATCCATCGACGTCAACAGAATAGGGCGGGTTTGACCCGGTTCTGCGTTCGAAAGGACCTGACGTATCTGTGATAGCATCGCTTCGCTTTGCCGATCCTCCAGTGCGAGATAGGGGCCTGCATCCGAATCTCGAACCGCGCCACGCATCACATCCTCGCTCTCGCGCTCGACGACCAGGGCGGACACTATGCCCTCCGTGTTGGCATGGCGGTGGCAGATCTGTCGCTTCAAACCAGAACGGACATATTCCGTCAGCAGGGCAACGTTTTGCTCACGCTCGCTCCATTCGGCCAATGCCTCCAACACGAGACGGGTGTGGCGGATTGGGATACCTTCCTCCAGGAGGCGGCGCAGAACATCGGCAATCCGAGGAATCGGCGTCGTGCGTAGCACCTCTTTCACAAGCTCAGAATATTCCTGCTCCATTCGGCCCAGGAAATGTCGGGTCTCTTGGATGCCCACCAATCGCGGTGCGTAGCGGGTCAACGCTGCATGGACGCGCAAGGCGAGGAGTTCGCCGGGAGCCCTATGCTCCGTGCCGGCGCCCGTAAGGGCCTTTGCAGGGGTATGTTCAACCGGGAGTCTGTCCGTTTTCGGCTCACGTCTAAGGGGGACACCGCTCGAGTCGACGTGCGCTACATCGGCTCGGAGCGCCATCTGGTTTGGATCTAAGGCGTCCTGTTCGACTGGCACGCCCTCGACATCAATTCGGAATTGCGATGCAGGCAGCTGCTCGTCAACCAAGACAGGGATGCGAGGAACGATAATGCCCAGATCGGCTGTGACCAGGAGCGAAACGCGCCCAATATGTTTTTGCAATTCGGCTTGATCGACCGCCTGCATAAGATCTGGCGCTAGAAAAAATGCGATCGGGAATTCCTTCGCAGGCGCGGCTTGCTTAGGCTCCGCTGCAGTTCCACCTTTCGCATCGGCAGTGCCGGCGCCCAGCACATCAGCCTTGACAATGCTTACCGCAGCGAACACTGCGGCCAGCATCAGAAAGACGGGGAGGGGAAACCCAGGAACGAACCCCATTACAACCAGGACGCCGGCCGCCAGTCGCAAGGCTCGAGTGCTGGCCGTGAGCTGACTGACCATTTCTGTACCGAGGTTGATCCTCGCCGTCCCAGTCACACGGGTGACGATGGTCGCCGCAGTAATGGAGAGCAGAAGGGCCGGAATCTGCGATATCAATGCATCGCCTATCGTCAGCAGAGTGTAGTGATGCAGTACCTCGCCGAAGGACATGCCCTTGGAGAGCAGGCCGATCGAAATTCCACCCAGCATGTTGATGCAGATAACCACCAGCCCGGCGATGGAATCGCCCTTCACAAATTTCATCGCGCCGTCCATCGCGCCATAGAGTTGGCTTTCCTTCTCCAATTCGGCGCGCCGCCGGCGGGATTCGTTGGCATCGATGTGGCCGTTGCGTAGCTCTGCGTCGACCGCCATTTGCTTGCCCGGCAGAGCATCCAGCGTGAAACGCGCCGCCACTTCTGCCACCCGTTCGGCACCCTTCGCGAGGACCATGAATTGCACCATGGTGACGACCAGAAATATGACGAAACCCACCACGATATTGCCTGAAATGACGAAATCGCCAAAAGTATGAATAATGCTGCCGGCCTCCCCCTCGGCCAGAATCAGTCGCGTCGTTGCGACCGTGAGCGCGAGACGGAATACAGTGGAAATCAAAATAACGCCGGGCAAAGAGGAAAAATCAAGTGGAGTACTGACATACAGGGCAACCATCATCAGCAGTATGGCCAACCCCATATTGAATCCTATCAGGGCGTCGACCACCACGACCGGGATAGGCATGACCATCATCGCGACAGCCAGAAGCAGCATCAACGCAACCATTAAATCCGGGCTGGCCGGCGCACGCTTGATGAAGTCACGCAGGACGTTGGCCATCGAGACACCTTTGCAATCGGTTGAGACTTACTCTGCTGTTACGCCATGAAACGTGGCTTTCGAACTCCGAAGGCGCCTCAGCCTTGGCCAGCGCGTGACCCTGCATGAGAGCCACAAGCAGGCGCGAAATGGCTGGGCAGCAAATGTTTCCAACGCAGCCAGCTTGTCAGCACCGAGCGCGGCAGGATGTTTGGCTGGCCATAGAGTGCTGCTTGATGGGGCCTGCGAGCTTTCAATATTGGAGAGCAGCAATGCGGCCATTCCTGCTCAGCAGCACACGGCTGTCCTCAATACGTTCGACCACCCATCCATCAGCCAAAATGGCGCCGACAAAATACTTCTCGCTGTCGATGACAATATATGGTTGGACCCCATGCCACACAGCTTCGACCGCGATTGCGGATGGCGCCTTCTCCTCTTTGATGAGCACTCCGTTCACCAGTGTTAGAGTACCCTTGGTGCGACGATCGAACGATTGCTGAAGCTTCTGCCAGCTGATGACCGATTCAGACGTGACGGTGCCTTCGGCGGTCACAACACCCTTTGCCGACCCAATCTTGACGTCGAGAAGACCCGCTCGATCGACTTCCTCCTGCAGCTCTTGGGCCGCTGCCTCCGTAAGTTCATTGTCAGCGCGGTGACTGATCGTTCTGGACGCGACTTCAGCCCGAAGTGAATTGGGGCTCGATCCACTTGCATTGCCAAGATAGGAGATCGTGCCTGAAAGCGCGCCGATCCCGAGTGAGCTGATTATGACCATGGCGAGCACACCGATCGGTAGGCGCGGTATGCCGGTCGAACCAGGCGGCTCTGCATCCTGCACGGACAAAGCAATGGACATCTCGCCTACGAGCAGGACGACAGGAAGGGGCACAACAACGGACTGGCCTGCGGCGATATTCCGGTTGCCCTCGATACTGATTCCGGGTGCAAGCGCCTCCAGTTCGATCGACTTGCCAAGAAGAGTTACACGAAGGTGATGCGGTGCCAGTCCCTGCTCGACAAAGACCAAATCGGCATCGAAGCCGCTGCCGATTAAACACTTTTGAAGATCCGTCTTGCCGGTCAGACCGCAATAGTGCCCCGAACGCACTTCGAAACGGAGGGAAACGGCGTCATCCACAGAGCATCTCTCAAACAGGATAGAAGCCGCATGGCAATTGCCATGCGGCTCATTTCGGGACTACGTCGCGTCAATAAGGAGACGCGCTAAGGGGCAGTCTAAAACCCGCCTCCGACATTACGAAACGCGTTCGTCGGCGGCCTTCTTGATGGTCTGGAGATTGGTCGTTAGAGTGCGCAACTGGACACTCCTTTTCGTCGCCTCCAAGCTAACATTGGTTAGTTCCTGCACTTGCGCCTGAAAAGCAGTAGCATCAGCTCCGCTTGTATTGCCGGGAGTGCCACTGTTAGTTTTATCGGTATTGCCGGCGCTACTGGTATTGGTATTGCCTGATTTTTTATTATTATCAACTGCAGCCATGATCATTCCTTTTTCTGTTGGAGTTGTGCCGTCAATAACGGCCTGTATGACCTCACGCCGGATTTTCCCGCGTCAGGCATCTTCTGTGTCATCCAAAGCTTCATCGGCCTCAGCCATCGCATCGTTCGCGAATTGGAACGCGAACGATCGCAGGATACTTTGGAAGGCTTCACTTTGTGCTGCAGACTGTGAGTTGTCTTGAAGTTGATCATTTGAAACGGTCCGGTTATCCGCCCGATCGTTCCCGCCAGCTGCCTTGCCATCATTCCCACCAGCTGGCTTGCCATCATTGCCATCAGCCGGCTTGCCATCACCAGAATGCTCGGATTTCGAATCCCCATGGCCCTTTCGGATCAAGGAAGTCCCGAGGTTGCCAACTCCACTCCCAATTGCTGCTATCATCAGGTACTCCGGCATTTGCCATTGGCGGCGACGTGTTAAAGGTTAACCTCGATCAAGCTAAGGGCGGGAGCTTTCGAGAACCTGACGGCTTTTGACAAAAACCGGCCAGCGCAAAAACCGTATGCTCTGCAGGATGTTGCTCTCGCATCGAACAGTCGACCACGATCTCGGCTGTTCGGCCAATCCCGCCGTCCACGCATGCCGCGACCGAATGGCAGCCGCAGCAGCTGGTTTGCATCTCGATGCTGTGGTGTCGAACAGGAGGCACGGTCCACGTGCTGCATGACCGCAATGACCGTATTCTTGCTGGCTCCACGGGCGCACGCAACGAGCAGGAACTCGGTCTTTGCATCACCATTCTCTCGCCTGCACATCACGGCCCGGCGCGGTGAGCTCATTGGCCTCGAGAAGGTCGGCGACCGTACGAACATGGGATGGTCTGCCGGCTTTGGGAGGCCGGTGCGGATCCTCTTCTCACCATATCGAAAGCTTGAAGCGGTCGGATTTTCTTGCCCTGTTCGTGAGAACTCCCATCGTCAGCTAATCGTCAGCCAAGCGGTCTATCTAGGCCGGCCGTGCCTGACCTTCGGATCCAAAGGTCCCGTCTCGACACTTTTTGTAACTATAGATCGAAATGGTTTCCCGCGCGATACGCAACGCACACGCTTCTCTGAAGCAAATGTGTGACTTTGTCGGTGGCGAACGAGAGGAGTGACGCATCAATAAAATCGTCAGGCACGTGTCTAGGAAGGGGAGCTGGCCGAGTTGGTCTGATTTCATTCGCTGTTCCTGGAAATCGGCGGACTGAAGCGCTGATAATCTCAGGACATCGATGGCAACGTTGCGAAAGTCCTGTGAGCTCGGGCCAATCTTGGCCTGCTACTGAGAAGCACTTTGGCGGGAACATTACGCCGTCGCGGGTCTGGCTGACCGTGACGTTAACCGAAAGATGCCGCTGGTCTCGTCAGCCGCCAGCACAATAGCAGCACATTCTCGCCTACTACGGAGACGCAATATGAAGGGCATTGGCCGACCACGGAAATCGCAGGCTGAAACTGGAGCCAGCCGCGCGGGGCGGGCGAGCAGTTCCCTTTCGCAATCAAGTCTTGCTGCGGGAGAAGGTGGACAGTCATTCGATTCCGTTGTGGAGCAGATGCGCTCTGGGGACGCCGATAGGAGGCCCTCCTCCCTTCCAGTTGCGCGCGGTCCAGGCGATGCCCGCGAAAGTCTGCCAGGCGCCTCGATTGGCGAAGATCAAATCCTGAACACACCGCCACGTGGAGCCGCTGCGCCACCACGCGGAACCGTAGCGCCACGTGGCGCAGCCGCAAGGCGGCGCGGTTCTCCCTCCATGTCTGAGGGCGAAGCCATGGCGCCGGTCGGTAGCCAACTATCAACCGCGCAGGTGGAAGGCACCAGCTCATCGTCAAATGAAGATATCAGTCCGACACAGCTCAGAATGAACAGTCTTGTTCAACAACTGACTGATTGCGAGGCTGCGGCCAGGAAAACCGACGTTCCCGAGGAGGCGGTGGAGCTGATCAGTCGGGTCGTCGGTGCAGCCTCAGCAATTCTGGAGTACCGCGCTAGCCTGCCTGCGGCTGAGGCGCAGACAATTATGCCAGACGACAAGGTGCGTAGATGTTGCCAGATCGTGTGCGACGCCGCGAATGAAGTAGACCAACTTGGCCTGTCGACGATCACGAAATTGGACGAAAAGACCAAGATAGCGGCAGGTATGGTCGATAGACTCTACTCCTACTCCCAGGCGGACCGGCAGGAGCTGTTGATTTTAAATGTGGAGAACCACCATACGGCGGCAATTAAGTGGTGGGAAAAAAAGGCATGGCGCTCCGAACGACAGCGATCCGCCTGCGCTGCCACCGCTAGCCTATCCAGTGGAACGCCCGTGATGCGGGAAGCCGAGCGGTGCGCACTGCGGCTGCGTGCCGGCTCGGTACTGAGTGTCAGGATCTGGCTGGTCCGTGAGCGGATCGGTCTTGCGCGGGCCAAGATTGAACTGCGGGCGAGCAGGTTCGAGCCAGATTTGAAGGAACTCCTCGTCGGTCGAAATGGAGTGGTGCAGCTGATGGCAAGCGCCGCTCAAGAAGCTCTTCGCGCCCTCTCTTTGGCGAAGGGCATAATGGATGGCAAAACACTCAACGCTCATGATTGCGCGGTTGTAGAAAAAATCATGGAGCGGCTTTCGGATTTTGGATTGGCGTTGCACGAGGTGCATACCAAGCTAAGCCATACCTACCCAGATGCCGGCCTCCCATTGAAACTGTTCGAACGGATCGTGGACGATGCATGGATCACTGCGCACGATGCCATGCACTTGTTGAACCTGCAGTCTCCGCCGTCAGCCATCATGGCGCCACAGGCCCAGGCGGGCGCTGCGATGCCGGCCAGGGCAGGCGCTGCGATACCGGCTGACACTGCTGGTACGGCTGCAGTGTCAGAAGGCACTACAGCGCGAAGGAAAGGGAAGTCAAAGCATAAGTCGGCAGCTCGCGCCGGGACTTCTGCCGCCGGGCAGCCATCAACACCAGTCGCTTCGAACGCCGGCACAGTGCCAGCAGCCAAGGTTCTCGCGCGCTCGGATCAAGTTGCGAGTACACAGGTGAGAGCGCAAGAGGTGGCTGCGAGTTCGTCGGGGGCAGGCTCGACAATCGGGGGCGCCGCGTTGTCAATGGAGGTATTGACGGAGCGGCTCAAACGATTGGACGAACTTTTGCAGTTCGATCTGGCCGGTCAGCAAAGCGTCGTCTCCCAAGTGCGCCAGATGAAGCCTGAGGAGGCCGGTAAGGTCGTGGACGATGTGGCCCAGTACCTGCGAGCCCAGGCCATTGAGATGCAAACCTGTCTCGCCGGGTTGCACGGGCGTAATGTACGCCTGCTACTCACCTCCACCCAGCTACCCAAAGTGCACGAACGCACAGACCAGCTCAAAGGGTTGCTGAACATGGTGCTGGGACAGGCCAACGCATTGAATGAAGGAAAAGCCGGCATTACGACTGATTGCATGAAGACCTACGCATTTCCGGCGCAAAAATACCTGGAACATTTGTGCAATGCCGACGAATTGATGCCGCCGGAGGCACCGGTCGCGCTGCGTGGCGAGCCAGGAAAGCTGTTTGAGATGAAGCTGCAGCCCAAGATGCTGGTCAATGGTGCGATGCCGAGCCCGATGTGGGTGCACATCCACACGAGTCGCCCCGTCTTGGCCAGAAACTTAGAAGGGCTGGCTGATTCCGAATTCACCGCTTGCCACGTTAAATCCAACGAACAGCGCGGCTACAATCGAGAGCGAGAGGAAGCCGATGCTAGGTCCGGTCGCGAGAAGGTCATAATTCATCGCGGCAAACTCACCCCCGCTTTCTGTAAGTCTTTGTTGACCTCGGGGCTTGGCCGCCAACCACGCAATTCGCGTGCCGAGCTCCCGTCGGCGCAGGCTGCATGACAGGGCACGTACTTTGGGGTCTAGGGCAGAATGCGGCCGGCCACGCTGTGAGTCAGCGAGCATTTCTCCTGGCCAAACCGCGAATGCCGCTGCGCGAGTTGCGGTCCGGCGATTGGAGTCGATCGGCTACCGTCAGGGCCGATTTGCGATGTCGCGTTACCTGCTGTTGACGTGGCGGCGTATCTTGCCTCCCATCCAACTTATCGCCGAGATCGCGCCGCCAAGATCGAGGCGGAAGGTCTTCCTGCGAGCGCGGAGCAGGCATAGCCGATCCGATCGGGATCGGCGCATCGCAACGACCCAACGGTGTGGTGGAGAAAATTGGATTCGGGAGAGCTCGTATCCAAGAGGCGGAGTTCCGGCCCGAATACAATCCGCTCGCAAGCACCCACGATGCGCATCCGCAGTTTATTGTCTGGGAGATGGGCTGGATTGCTCGGCGGCGCTGGCGCTAAGGCGGGGCTGTCGCCGGACAATTAGCATTCACTGCCAACAGCCTTGCAACCGTCACCAGTTGCAAGGCTCGGCGGCGGGTCGACAAATCACATGAAATCGTCGTCGGACCCGCTATCGCTGCTGTCGCTGTCCTCGGTTTTGTGGAGATAGAGTGGAGGTTTGCCTGCACGCTGCCACTCACCGGCACTGTTCTTCGTCCATTTGTCGGGATGCTGCGTAGGGTCAAGCACCAGGTCGCCATGATCCACTTCAACAAACCCCATCGTCTGCGCGCGCGCTTGTGCTTCCGGATTAGCCGCACGCCAATTCAGCAACGGTCGGTCGCCGTCTATCCGAAGTTGATGCTCCAGCAGAATATCGCCCGCATTTTCGACGAGCGGATGGGCGACTTGAAGATCCACTATGGAAGTGACCTCAGTTCGACCAGGAAATTGTTCCCGCCAACTTTCCGATTCGAACTCGTTCATGCTGAATCCGCCTTCCATTCTCAGCAGTCCGGCACTCCGGTCTCCCAATTGGTAACTGAAATATCGCGCGTGCTCCGTATCTCGACGGATGCCATATTGCTGAGCAACGTCCGCGGTGCGCCTGGCTCGTGACGATACGAACTCTGAATACTCTTGAGGATTGTCGGCGATGTGCGTGATTTCATCACCATGAAATTGCCTCACCTGTCTCCTGAAGGAAGTCCTGTTGATCTCCACCACAGGAGGTCGGGAATTGAGGGAGTATGCTTGGGGAGCCGCCGATGATGAGGCGCCGCTACCTTCCGATCCGGATAAGTGCATTCGGGCAAATGTGTCCGCGAACCCTTCGCTTCCTGCATCCGCTTGCTCGCCGGCATTATGCGCGCGGTAACTATCGGATGAGCCACCAATTCGACCATACATGACGATTCGTACTCCTATGTTTCGCAACCGAGCTCAAGTTAGCACGGCTGTTCAACATAGGGCGCTTAGTTGACGACTAGCTGACGAGGGCATTCCAACGGCTGCACCAATCAAATCCGTACTGCCGGCCTCAAAACCTCGGACTGCGCCACGCACCGGCCAGCAGAGGCTGCAAGGTCATGCCCGGAGGACTTGCCGTAGTTGCTGGGTGGCAGATCCGAGGGGAGTGATTGCCCCAGGCCCGCGGTTGCGCGGTTGGCCTGACAGAGACACTGGGGCACGGATGGCCAGCCGACATTTGCCACTAGCATGGAGCCAGGTCAGTTTTGAACTGGCAGTCGTGGACTTCCAATGACTAGGCCAAGCCTGCGGCAAAGAATGCTTTCGCGACAGGCTGGAAATATTGCATAGGAACCGCGTGGCCGAGTTTTGTAGTGCCTATCAGCTGACGCGCTAAGACATGGTCATGGACGATCGTCAGGCGTAGTGCCCGCGCCTCGCTCAACACATGTGAAACGCGCTCACCTTCGGCACGGCAAACTAAGAACGGCACCCCGGTTTCACCGCGAACGTAACGCAGACCGATCAGGACCGCCCTTCCTGTTAAGACCAGCGTGGCGCGTTGCACGCCAAGCGCAGGCTCGTCGGCCGCCTCCTCGCGGATGCGACGCTGTTCACCTTTCAACTCTGGCGCTCCTTGCTGATCCTTCGACTCGCGCGTCACTTCGGTATTGGTCATGCGCATTTCGCGCAGATACAACGCGCGCTGGAGCAGGAGATCGATCAGTCCGCCGACCAGCAGTGCGCCGGCGCCAATTCCCATCAGCAATTTTGTCTCCATAAAGATGAGGCCAACACAGCCCATGCCGCAGATCGGCAGAGGGACCATTGTCTTCCACATCCCGAGAAGGACAATGGAAAAGGTTGCGCTGAGAACCAATACCTTGAACATGGTCTTGCAGACTTCGACCATGGAACGAGCAGACCCCAAGCGCTTCAGCCCTTCAAAGGGGTCAATTTTCTTAAAGCTGAGCTTCATCGGCTCCAGAGAGAAGACAAATCCACCATTGGCTAGCAGGCTGGCCAAAATCACCGCGGCGACGAGGGTTCCAAGCAGCGGGCCAACAGCCGCGACGGTGAGTTGGACGAGCACAACCAATGCCTGCGGCACCGCGGTATCGAAAGGTAGGCTCTGCAACTTGGTGGCTAATAGGAGCGCTTCCCGGCATTTGTCCTCGATCACGCTGCCTCTTAGCCAAAGGTAGCCGAGCCCAGCGCAAGTCCCGACCGCGCGGACGAAATCGGAGCTACGTGGCAGCTGTCCTTTTTTGCGCGCTTCACTTAACTTCTTCGGGCTGGCGGCGTGTGTCTTCTCTTCACTTGTGTCGCTCATGGCAGCAATTTGTCGAACCACTCCAGCACGCCGTTGGCACGTGTGACCTCCAGTTTCATGCTCTCCACCAGATAGGCAGCGTAGGTGACCATGAGAACTGGAAAGACAATGTTCTTGATTGCCGGAGACAGTTGGCTCGCCTTAAATTGCGGGGCAAAGCGACGCAGCAGCATCATCGATATATCAATCAGTATCAGGAAGAACACGACAGGCCCCGATACCAATAATGCCGTGCGCATTATGCTGTCGAGAAGCCCCAACAACTCCATTGCTCCTGGCCCGCTCAGTGTCGGGTGAAACTGATACACCGGCCAGATCAAGTAGCTGCGGTACAGGACACTGATCAAAGTTTCCAGGCCTCCTGATCCGACGAATATGGCAATCGCAGTGATCCCCAGAAAAACGCCCATCGCGGAAGCCTGACTGTTCGTCGCGGGATCGGCCGAAGCGGTCGGGCTGCTGATGCCGCGTTGGTTGTCGATAAGCTCCCCGGCAGCCTGAAGGCCCCAAAGCGGAATGCCAAGAAAAGTGCCAAGGAGTACACCGACAAAAACTTCCTTGAATCCGAGCAGGGTTAGCTGGATCAGGCGTGTATCAGGATCCAGCGCCGGCAATCCGCCACTGACATGTGCCAGGCATGGTAGTGCGAAGCCAACAGCCAAACAGCCCCGGATCAGCCCACTGATCTGCGAGCGTGTGAATACGGGAAAGATCAGCATGATGCCCATCGCGCGGGCTGCCCCAAGACCTGCCGCAACGACGAGTTCGAGAGCCGTCTGGATCAGAATTTGAATATCGGCCGATGGCGCGTCCATGGGGCGGACTAGTAGCTAAGTGTCATTGCGGGAAACTCGGTGAAGATCTGATCGGCTAGCTCTATGAGCGGGGCGCTTAGCACAGGAGCAAACAGCCCAATCACCGCGACAACGACCAGAAGCTTCACGGTGAGCGGCAAGCTTTCATCCTGGATCTGCGTCGCCGCCTGGAGGATGCCGATGACGAGGCCGACAACCACTGATGCAATGAGCGGCGGTAGAATCCAGATCATGAAAACCACCAGTGATTGGCTCATAAGAGTAATGATGCTGGATTCAGTGATGATCAGCCTCCCGGTAACGTATAACTCAGCACAAGCCCATGCATCAATTTTGACCAACCATCAATGGCAACAAACAAGAAGATCTTGAACGGGACAGATATAACAGTTGGTGAGACCATCGACATGCCCATCGCCATCAAGATAGTTGTCACTATCAGATCTATAACAATAAAAGGCAGATAAAGTAGAAACCCTATCTCAAATCCACGCTTCAATTCCGATAGCAAGAAAGATGGTACAAGTATTGCAAAGTCATCAGGCGTGGCTGCAGCGTGCATTTCCTCTGGCCAGACCTTTTCTGTCGAAGATAGGAAAAATCGCCGCTGCTCTTCATTTGTGAATTTCTTGAGATGCTCGCGCAAGGGCTCACTTCCGGCTTTAGCGGCGCTTACCCAGTCGTCGAATGTCTGATAGTGGAGCTTGGGATCCGACATGCGGTCATAGGTCTGCTCAGCAACGGGCGCACTAACGAACATAGTGAGGATCATCGCCGCGGCGTACAGCACCACATTGGGTGGTATGGTCTGGGTCCCGAGCGCATTGCGGACGAGGAAAAGAACAATTGATACCTTTACAAAGGCCGTTGTCGTGGCAACTGCTAAAACCAGCAGACCGAGTCCGGCGGTAACCGCAAGAAGCGCCAGGATTGTCGGCTGAGCTTCACTCATTGCATGCAAACCCGCCACGCAGCCTGATGCCCAGCTCTTCTCCGATGCGGACAATGTCGCCACGCCCGATACGCTGACCATTGGCCACTATGTCGACCGGGCCGTCGATCGGCCATCCAAGTTCAAAAATATGCCCTTCGCCGGCACTTCTTAATTCCCCAAGAGAAATAGGCCAGCGGCCGCATTCAAAGACAAGCACGATCTCGACATCGTCGAGATCCTTAGTAAGCTCCAGTTGCGATCCGGGTTGTGTCATATGCGCACTCTCCAAAGGACACGGTCGCGGGCGGAAAGGCCCCCGCAAGATTAATTCATCGCCGTCAAGATCCGCCTCGGCGCACAACTGGCCGACAGCTAGGGTGATCTGGCCGCGGCCGAACGGCGCAATATCGGGCAACAATGCATCACCGACACATGCGCTTCGAAGAAGCGCCGCAGGAAGGCGAAGCGTGCCGACCTCTCCTGCAACAATGAGCGGGAGCTCTGGAGGCAGCCCGCCCAGCTGCCGCGGCAACTGGGCAAGCAGTTCGCCTAGCGCGCGAAACGCAGGCGGTACTAAGCCGTCAAGTGGCGTGAACAGGAATAGACGGCCCTTGCCCTTGACCGCGCCGAAAATGATGTCGAGTTCAAGATGAGGAGCCAGCATCGTGGCTTCGCATACCCGCACGAGTTGCACGTTCAGACGCGTCGTCTCCTCCAGTCGAGTGACAAGCGGCTCCAGAGCGAGTTCGAGAATTAGCGAAGCAGTTGGCTCGGAAGGGAAGGCCAAGCCGTTCTGCACTGTCGTGATGAACTCCTCTACGAGCGGGCGCGACAGTGACAAGATGACCGTTTCGGCTCCCACTCTCCAGACGCAGTCAAGCATCGGAATGGCAGCAGGTTCCTGCTGCCAGACAAGCCCTGCCGTTCGCACCGATAGCGGCACCTCGTTGATCCGGCTTTGAAACGGCGTGCGCGGCGCTGCTGTATCATTGAGCCACGAGACAACCGTGTGGGACAGTTTCAGAACTGGTTCGAACATGGCGGGTGTGACCGCAGCGCCTATCAAAGACTGCACGGTCGTGTCATTCGGACGACCTCTTGCGACCGTCGGATCCGGTTGCGCGGCATTTAGGCAAGCGACCCCCTCGCATATTTCAGCAGTATCTCATCGTCGGCCTCGATCTCGGCTGCGGCCTCCGAATGAGTCTCGACGGCGCGCCGCACGTCGTCCTCGATTTGTTGCCATTTGTCCCTTGCCGCCGAACATATGACCCATAGCTCCCTCGTCCTGGACGCCGCCATCTCAGCCTCCTCTTGAGCGATTTGGGTATCATCAAGCATCTGCCGTCTGGAATTGATCTCAGCGGCAAGTTGTTCAGTGTGAAGGCGGTGACGGTCGAGCGCTGCGCTAGACAAGTTGTCGAGTGACATCAGATGCTGATAGAGCGCTGCTTCTTTTCTTGAACAATGTTGCTGTATCATTGCAAGCTCCCTAGAGGCATTTTGTACGGCTGAGGCGGCCACATCGCGCTGGGCTTCCTTCTTGGACAGCTCGCCAAGGGCACGACGCTCTTGCATTTCCTTCAGAAGCCGTAACCTCGAAGACTGAATCCAGTTTACGCGGTCAGACGCGACATCCATGCGACCGTCTCCTCGAAATCTGACGCGTCATCTTCGCTCTGGCGCAGAAACTCCCTCAGTTCGTCGATTGACGCGACAGCCCGGTCAGTCAGGGGATCTCCACCTGGCTTGTATTCGCCAACATTGATCAAGAACTCGGTCTCGGCATAGCGCGACAGGAGCTCGCGGAAAATGGATGCTGCCTTGCGATGTGTCCCCGAAACGACTGCATCCATGACGCGGCTGCGACTCTGCAGCACATCAATAGCGGGGAAATGCGATCGCGCCGCAATAGCGCGTGAGAGGATGACATGGCCATCGAGAATACCACGCGATTCCTCGGCGATTGGATCACCCGTGCCATCACCCTCTACAAGCACCGTATAGAAGGCCGTGATTGAGCCCCGCTCACCCATGCCGGCGCGCTCGAGCAGGCCTGGCAGCATGCCAAAAACGGAAGGAGGAAAGCCCCGTCGCGTCGGCGGCTCACCCGCAGCAAGGCCTATTTCGCGCATAGCGCGGCAGAAGCGCGTCAGCGAATCCAGCATGAGAGCAACGCGTAGGCCTTGATCTCGGAAATATTCCGCGAGCGCAGTCGCCATCGGAGCGCATTGCGCACGCTCTACCGCCGAGCGGTCGGATGTTTCAACCACGACGACTGTACGGAGAAGGCCCTCTTCACCAAGATTCCTTTCGATGAATTCACGAACTTCCCGTCCACGTTCGCCTATGAGCGCCACTATGACGACGTCAGCGGCGGCACCCTTTACGATCTGTGACAACAGCGTCGACTTGCCACCACCTGGCTCGCCATAAATCCCGATCCGCTGGCCCTCGCCGCACGTCAGCAGACCATCGAGGACACGGACCCCAAGCGGGAATGGCCGCTCAATCATGCGCCTCGTCATCGGATTGGGGGCTCTGCCATGCAGGGGCCGAGTTTCGACGGTCTTGATTTCGCCTTTGCCGTCCAATGGGCGGCAACGACTGTCGATCACGCGACCGAGCAAATCGCCGCCGACGGGCACCTCACGCATTCGGCCAGTGGCCACGACCTCTGCGCGGCTGGATAGGCCCACCAAGTCCCCGATCGGTGTCAGCAATACACCATCACCCGACAGGCCGATCACCTCGGCCTCGAGCGACAGCCCGGTTCGCGGGTCCTCTAGGAGGCAAAGTTCCCCAATACGAGTGTCTGGCAAGACGGCATGAACCAGTGTGCCGATAGCCCGCGTGATCCGACCGCGCACCGCACGCGTGTCAATTCGCTTGGCCGCAGCCCTCAAAGACGAGATTGCTGGAACGAGAGCTCGAGTGTCGGCGTCAGCGTTATGTTCTGGGACGGGCTTTCTCATAGCTCGCCTTTCTCACAGAGCGTCCCGAAACCAAGGCGCAGCGCGCGCATCTGGGCGTCAAGTCCAAGGTCAACATTGCCGTACTCGCTCCACAGCACGCAGCGTTGCGGCGACAATGTCGGGTCGGGCTCGATCCGCACCCTTGGTCGACCATCCTGGCCGTCGCATCGAGCAAACTCTCGTGCAAGCATGTCGACTTGCATGGGAGAAACATGAAGGCAAACGTCGGCGCCGCTGTATTGACACTCTATGGCGTGACGAACAGCCCTCACCAATAGCTCGCCCGGATCGAAAGCGCCGATAAGATCGCTCAATATTTCCATCACGAGCTGCGGCAATTCCTGCTCCAGAGCCGCCTTTCGTCGCGCGATTTCGGAGATTGTCTCCGCAATCAACCCTGCCATCTCCTCGGTGCCTGCATTCGAGCCCTCCATGTGGCCGCGCGCCCACGCCCGCTGGTAAACCGCGCGTGCCCAGTTTCGAACGCGCTGCCGATGCCGTTCTGCCGCGGCAAGGGCTTGCGCGGCGCTGTGCCAGGTTTCGAGCTCGCTCGCGGGTATCAGTGGTCCGACTGGACGCATCTGCGGCGCTATTGGCCCCTCGGAAAGTTCGACTGTCATTTCACCGGGGTCTCTGTCTCAAAATGAGCTACTACAAGTGAAAGCAATTGGCCGGCGGCGGTCCAATGCTCAGGTGCTGGAGTCTCCGCGGCAGTCCCCTCGGGCAATCGAAGAAGCACGCGGTTACGCTCGGTAGCTGAACTGTCCTGGAGCCAAGCCCCAAGACATGCGTGTCCATCGTATTCGATTTGCTGAGCGAGTTTTTCTGGGTCCGAGATCAGTCTTTTGTCAACAGCATGCAGCAGGTGTCGGATTCCGAATGCGTGTGCCTCCACGCCGATGCGTTTAACAAGGATGGCAAGCTCAGGCTGAGAGACAAACGCGACCAGCGAACGGGCATGCCAGATACTACCAGCAAGAAGGGCCGCTCGATATGGATCATGCCCGCGTAGAAGGTCCGGCCTGCAGCCGATGTGGTTCAGATCCACGTCATCGTTGCCCAGCAATTCTGCCAGCCTTGGATGCAGTCTGGAACACTTCTGCAACTTCACTAACGTTTCGGCCGATAACGCTGGATCAAGACGCGCCGCAAGACGGGTTGGATGGGCCGAAGCCGCAAGCTCGCTCGCGCCCGGAAAGTGCGGACCATCAGGTCGGGCGGTCTGTATAGGCATTGGCAATGAGATGTCACCCACGTCCAATTGCAGGCATTCTTTTGCGAATGGCCTCGACAGCAGAAGCATCCCGGCGCCCCTCGACCTTGGAAACGCCGGTTGATTGCTTGCGCCGACGCGTAACAACGCCGATCAAGAGATAACAGGCCACGCCGAATACGGCTGCGGCAAAACCTGTTACGGTCGCCAGAAGTGGCGCAGGAAGAGGTAGTGATGCTTGTGGCAAGACAGCAGTCGGATCGGGCCGTTGCTCGTGTGCGGACCGTTCTACCGGCACCAAAACCACTTCCACCTTATCGTAGGACAGGCCTTCGATGCTGTCGGCTACAAGCATCTTTATCTTTGGCAGCAGAGCCGCGACATTTGTTTTTGCGTCGTGCCTGATAAACACCGAGGCCGAGGATGGCGTGGCACCGGCTCGCACAAGGTCGTTATGCGGCAGCACGACGTGAACACGTACAGAAAAAACGCCATCGATATCGCTGATCGTCCGCGACAACTCTTCGCTCAGGGCATACACGTAACGGGCACGCTCTTCGGTCGGCGAGGCAATCAGGCCTGATCCTTGGAATATCTCACCGAGGTTCTTGAAGGATTGGCGCGGCAGCCCCTTGGCGTTCAGAAGGTTGATTGAGAAGGCGAGCAGCTTTTCGTCAACCTGGATCGTGCTGGTTCCATCCTTGGCGACCACCCGGATCGCGGCGACCCCGTTGTCTTCAAGAAGTGCGAGCATTTCATTTGCCTCACGCTCTTGCAATTGCGTGTAGAGGTCGGCTTTGCAAGCAGTGAGGGCGACGAGAACTGGCAGCATGACAAGTCTAACCGACCGCCACCCTGACAGGCCACGCATGATTTCGCCCTCGGCCAAGCCAATCATGCGCGCGGTTCAGCCTTCCTTCAAAAGTTTATTCACGGATGATGTGACGCCGCTGACGCCTTTGGAGATAAGCGCCACCTGGGTGACGCCGTTGTAAACATCCCGAAGACCAGCCATCATCGTTTCGAAGTCTTGCCCTTGTTGGGGAATGCCCGAGATTCCGGTTCCCGCCTCACCTGGAACGGGAAGCTTCTGCGCCGGTCCCGGTAGAGCGCCCTTCGAAAGGGCTATGTCATGGTCGAGCGCGGGGAAGGAAACAGTGTTGTGTGGATATAGGGAGGAAATCGTCTGCAACACGCGATCGCCCATGCCGCTCGTCGGCGCAGCCGCGCGCTGAACATCCATCGCCGCAGCAACTGGCGCCGCACTCGCTGGCCCCGCGGCGGCATCGTTTTTCAGCGAGTCGGCTGCATGCCCTAAGGCGCGCTCAAACTGGGCCTGCTCGACAATCGACGGTGATCCGACCCTGGGGAGGCCAGCCGTTAGAGTGGCAGAGATCGACGTGACAGGCATCATCATGTAAGGACTCGGTTGCTCTCTCTGACCGGGCGAGCCCCGCCCATTCATCACCCGGTGTCGGCGCAACACTCCTAGGGGGGCAAGCTGACAACAAGCTGACTAACGGCGGCGTCATTTCGACAATCTAAAATCTCTTCGGCAATTTAGTCACTTGTGATGATTTCAGCGTTTGGTTTATCAGTGCGACATGCCGAGAACGCTTATCCAACCCGTCACCCTGCATGTTTTGAGACTTCTTTGTGCCGGGTTTTTTCTGTCCACCGGGATTCACCCGGCGCATGCAGTCCCGCTGTCCCTTCCGGCGACACCCTATAGATACACGGTTCTGGATCAGGAGCTCGCTGCAGCGTTGCAGGAATTCGGCAACAACCTGAATATCAGGGTCAACATCAGTCCTGCGGTGAAGGGGCGAATTCGCGGACGTATGCCTGATTTGCCACCGCGCGCGTTCCTCGACCGCTTGACGAACCTTTACGGTCTACAATGGTACTATGACGGCCTTGTGCTCTATGTGTCTGCTGCACAAGAGTCGCAAACTCGAATGCTTTTGATGACGTCGATTCGCTTCGATGCGTTCAAGGGGGCTCTCGACAAGCTTGATATCTCCGACGAGCGCTATGTGGTCAAACCCGTGCCAGGCAATGGCCTCGTCTTCGTTTCCGGTCCACCGCGCTTCGTCGCACTCGTGGAGCAGACCTTTAACGGCTTGGTGGCGCAGGCGCAGGCGCAGACTCACATAGCGGCAACGCCAAAGGAATCAGTGCTGATCTTGTTTCGCGGCTCCTCCACTACGGTCGTTCGCGACGGACGACCGGATGCTTCTTATTCTTCTGACATCCCACAACAGGATAGCGTTGGCGGGAAGCCTGAGCTGGGCAAGAAATGAACATTGAGGATTTCCCGCAGCTCTGAAGAACATGACTGCGGCTACCCTTTTGTGAACTCTTCGCAAACTCGTCAGTTTCTCGAAAGCTAATCCGCTCATGATGAGTCCCGGCAGCTCTCGCGGTGACTCCGGCCATTGTGTTGGACCGAACCTTGGAGCCGGCCCGGAACACAGCAATTGAAGGCAGGGCAGGCGCATTCGTGACCTGCCGACGCTTGGAATTGTCGAATTTTGTGAAACGCAAGGGATCTTCTGTCGGGGTCTCTTGTGGGGATTTCAACGTCACGTCTGAGGATGCATAATGTCGGCCAGTAATCTTTCAACTTTCTACCGCTCAAATTCGCTACAGTCCGCAAGGGGTTGGCCGGGCCTGAAAGTTTCCCATTTTGCGACCCAGCATCAGCAAAGTGCATCGTGCTTCGAAGCGATGCTGTCCACTTGTGTGCTGGCAGACAAGCCCGGCTCTTTCGCGCAAGGGGATCTGCCAGCGTCGAATCTTGATTCGACAATGGATAAATTGCGGCAGGACCCTTTGGGCCATCTGGCACCGGATGTCTTGACATTGAATGGCTTGGAGCAACACCCACTGGATCAGCTGCCGCCAAATATGAGGGCGGCTCTCAAGGAGGACCAATCGCAACGCTCCAAGGCGACTGAAGCCCAACATCTGCTCGGCGTCACTCCGAAGATCGAGCCGGCTCCCAGGGCGAGCCCCGGAATCACGTGGAACGGTGGGTCGCTGACCACGGCTGAGTTGCAGATTGTTGCGGTACTCAACCGTCACAAGGACCAATGCCCGCTTACTTGGAAGTCGTTGACCGACAAAGCCAATGATCCCTCTACGCCACCGGATCTTAAAGCGGCGATCCAGGGACTGCAGCAGGATTCGGGACTTTTTTATGCGATTGGCTCGCAGGGCGACGGCCGCTGTGGAGGCAAGATCAACGCCAAGGACTTGGCCGGATTTTCAAACCACCACCCACAAGTTGCTGCATTTCAGGAAGCCCAAGCGCGAAGCTACGAGCAGAACTACATACCATCCGACGGCAGCGGAGGTTTGCAGCCTTCGGTCATGACCTTGAGCGATGCCTTGCGGGAGTTTTACCGGTACTCCGAAAATCTGTCCAAGGACCTGAGTCTGGATGAGTTCAAGAAAATGGTCGGCGGCGAATCGAAAAACGGCAAATTTCCGCCCCAGGTCATTGCGGCGGCGCAATATTTCCTCGATCACCCCGATGCTTGGAACCAGTTGTGCGGTGGCTCGAAAGGGAAGATGCACAAAGAGGATTTCCTGCAAGTCGCCTCATCGTCGATGAGCCTCACGCAAACTGAGCTGAATACGGTCGAGATGATCAAGGACCATCAGGACACGTTCTTTGGAAGCGGTGTTCTGACTCGCGACAAACTGGCGAAAATGAAAGACGACAAGAGCCTTGATCCGAAAGTGCGGGAAGCAGCCTCTCAGCTCCTTTCAGATCCTCTTTTGTTTGGCCTCCTGAACAATTCGATCACGGGCTATAAGACCCATCATAAATTCTTCGACTTTGGCGGCGGGCATACGGTTGATTCCGGCAATATCAGCAAAAAAGACTTTGCCCATTTTTGCACAAACATGTCGTCTGCGAACCGCAACGTTCAGCAGCCAATCACCCACGGCGCCCAAACCGCAGAAGAGCAGAATGCCGTCGCGGACATGAAGATGGGCCTGATGGACCAGCCTGACATTAAGTCAGCCAAAAAGAACGGCGGGGCCGTCATGCACGTCGTCGACTCCGTGCTCAAAATCGAGACGAAAGTGCTCGACTTGGCGGCAACGGCGGTGGGACTGCTCAGCTTCATTCCGGGCCTCGGACAAGTAGCCGATCTTGCCTCGATGGTTCTCGAGGCTGAGTCGCAAGCAGCCAATCTCCTGCGTACGGCCATTAATGGAGGCGATATGAAGCGAGCGCTGGAGGAAGCTGGCCTCAATATGGCCGCGCAGGCGATCGGCCTTATCGCAGGCCCCGAGGTCAAGCTGGCCATTCGAAATGGGCTCGTAAAGCACCTGATGGAAGAGGCCTTGGCGGCAGGCATTGATCTTTCGGTCTCGACGGCGCAGGACTACGCAGAAGGCTATGTGAATAACCTCAAAGCGCGCCTTGCAGGCGGCCCTGAGCAAAGCCTAGGCCTTCCGAGCATGCCATCATTCCAGAGTGTGGCAAGCAATGTGCCCTTCGTCGGCATTGCCTTATCCTAGCCGTCGCCTTGCGCGGAAGCTTTGGCTCGCGCGCTGACATAAGGGTCATTGTGGCACAAGCAGGGGTTCATCCGCATCAACGCAAGCGGTGTTCCTGACGCCATCTGGATCGGACTGTGAGGGGGATGTCCGAAGTCTGTGAAGGCTTCGGTATATGACGACTTCAGAGTTACGCTGAGCCCAGCCATCTCGAGCCGGTGCGCCGGGTCGAGGTTTTCACGGGCGCCGGCCGGTAGCGGGAATGGTCTCCGGAAGGCACGGCGCGGATGGTGGCGGAGCGGCGCAGCCGAAGGAACGGCTGTCGCGCGCCCAGGGCGGCCTCCCGAACAGCAGACGATGATCTCCTGCCTTGGGCCTATATCCTTGTGCCCACGCTCAAGGCAGTCGGCTGAAAACAGCGCTGATTTAAAACAGCATTATCCTGCACTGCACCCTCGATCCTTGCGCTCACCGATCGCTCGTCGACACGCACGCGGTCAAGTCGTTATCGGCGCTATGCCGATGGGCTTCGAGAGCAAGGTGGACGCTGAGCGGTGCGTCAGCCTCAGGGCGCGGCTGGCCAGCTTTGGGTCTCACGCTCTATGACGGCAACACCCGGCTGATCCACTTGGCCTGTTCGCGGGCTCCCGGCAGCGGCGCGGAAGCCACGGTCCGCCTTCCTCGGCTTCAGGCCAAAGATACCGCAGCATGCTCCAGAGCTATGTCTGCCGCCTTCGCCCCATCGTCGCTGGTCATGTGGAAAGGACAAGCAGGCTACGCACCCTATAATCCCGTCGGGCAGGATTCGACAGTCGACGGCGAGACATTCGCCAAACCTCCCCCTTGATTCTCAGCAACGTTAAAAAAAATTCACATAATGTTCGTGAGTGTAGTCTCCTGTCAGGTGGTACATTAGCCCCAATATCTGGCGTCTTAGTCGTAGAAAGGACTGTGATCTATCTTCCATTAGCATCCATACCAGCGGATTTACAGCAAATGACGAGAGAGGTCTCATGCGGATTGATGGGGATAGAAGGGCTAGCGGCTTGCTGCATCCCGTCCGGGTTGATGCCAACCAATGTTGACACTGGTAAATCGCCTAAGGACGGCAGCGCATCTTGATCGCCTTCGAATCCTGGGCCTTTGCGCGCATGCGGATCTAACCGTCGGCGAGCTGGCCGATATTACCAGTCTGCCTCGCGAGCAGGTTCGACGCCACGTTCGGCGGCTGGTCAGAGCCAACTTTCTTTGCTGCAACGAACAACGTCCGCAGTCTTCGTACCATATGCAAGCAGGAGGCAAGGATGGCGGGCTGGCTCAATTGGTGGTCGATCTCCTGCCCCACGATGATGGCCATCATAAAAGAGACCTACAACGCCTGGAAGCAATACAAGACGCGCGGTTGAAGGGACCGCCTGCTTGATCGTGAAATAGATCAGTCCAAATGGAGCGCGACTACCATGGATAACTCCGCCGGCGGCGCCATCGCGCAGCCCGACACTTACGGGCGGCCTCACTTAGCCGCCGTCGACTCCCGCGTTCACGAACTGCTTCTAAGACAGGAGCGTCAGGAGCGGACAACTCTCAAACTGATCGCCTCCGAGAACTTTGCCTCCTCGGCGGTGTTGGAAGCGACCGGGTCGATTTTCACCAACAAGTATGCCGAGGGATACCCCGGTGCGCGCTACTACGCCGGAAACGAGATCGTCGATGAGCTTGAGACCCTCGCGATCGAGCGCCTGAAAGCGCTATTTGGCAGTGAACACGCCAACGTCCAGCCTTATTCAGGCTCGCCAGCCAACCAGGCTGTCTATCGCGCGCTTTTGAGCCCCCGTGACAAAGTCATGGGCTTGCCTTTACCCGAAGGCGGCCATCTGACTCACGGTTGGTCCGTCAATTTTTCCGGCAGCGATTATCAGCGCGTCCCGTACAGGCTGCACGAAAAGACACAGCAAATTGACTATGACCACTTGCGCGAGACCGCCAAGCGGGAACGCCCGAAGCTAATTTGGGTCGGCGGAACTGCTTATCCGCGTATTTTTGACTACGCGGCCATGGCCGAAATTGCTTCGGAGGTGAACTCGTATCTGGTGGCTGACATCGCCCACATCTGCGGCCTGGTTGTCGCAGGAGTGCATCCGAACCCCGTGTCCCATTGCGATGTGGTCACCAGCACCTCTCACAAGTCGATCCGCGGTCCCCGGGGTGGCTTCATTTTATCAAGGAATGAAGACCGTTATCAGCCCCTCCATCATCCGAAGAGCAAACACAATCTGGCCAAACGTATAGACCGCGCCGTGTTCCCTCTTCTGCAAGGCGGACCGCACATGAATACTATCGCCGCGCTTGCCGTCGCTTTGCAGGAAGCAGCGAACTCGTCCTTTCGTGTCTACGGTCAGCAGATCGTCCACAACGCCAAGGCTCTGGCCCAGGCACTTCTGGAGCGAGGTTATGAACTCGTCACCGGGGGCACTGACAATCACATGCTGATCCTTGATCTTCGGGACCGGTCGCTGTCAGGCAAAGCCTATGCGGAGCGCTTATCGCGTGCAGGCATCATTGCGAATTTCAATATGGTCCCGGGCGACCGGCGGCATCCGGCGCTGACAAGCGGCATCCGCTTAGGGACACCAGCGGTGACGTCCATGGGCATGCGCGAAACGGAGATGGTGCAGATCGCCGCTTTCATCGACTCGGTCTGCCGCCAGCCCGATGACCAGGAAGTTCATGCGAGCGTACGAAGAGACGTTGCCGACTTCTGCACTGCGTTCGATGTTCCCGGCATCCCCGACCGATAAGCCACCCCAATCCAGAAACTCCTCACTAACTCCAGCACTTGAAGCGAGGGCATTTTTATGACCAGGCAGTTCGTGTTCTCTTCCGAATCCGTCGGCGCGGGACACCCCGATAAGATGGCAGACAACATCTCCGATGCCATTCTCGATGCGGTCCTGCGCACCGATCCGAAGGCGCGCGTCGCCTGTGAAGTGTTGGTGAAGACGGGGATGGTCGTTGTGGCTGGCGAGATCACCAGCCATGCCCACATCGATTACAGCCAAGTCGCCCGCGATACGATACTCGATATTGGCTACGACGATGATGCGATTGGCTTTGATGGTCGACGTTGCGCCGTCGTTCTGGCCCTCACCGAGCAGTCGCCCGACATAAGCCAGGGCGTTGATGAAGGACGAGGGCAGGATCTCGGGCAAGGGGCAGGGGATCAGGGCATCATGTTTGGATTCGCATGCAACGAGACGGATACATTGATGCCCCTGCCGATCCAACTCGCTCACCATTTGACGAAAAGACAGGCCGAGGTCCGCAAAGCGGGACAGCTTGGCTGGCTGCGTCCGGACGTGAAATCTCAAGTGTCGGTACGCTACGAAGGGCTCCGCCCGGTGGCGCTGGATACCATAGTCCTGTCAACGCAGCATGACGAAGCGGTCTCACAAGCCACGGTCCGCGAAGGCGTCATTGAGGAGATCATAAAACCGGTCCTGCCGGCCCACCTGGATACTTCGGGGATCAGATTTCTGGTCAACCCAACAGGGCGGTTCGTGGTCGGTGGGCCTGCCGGCGACTGCGGCCTCACAGGACGGAAGATCATCGTCGATTCCTACGGTGGGACCGGGCGTCACGGCGGCGGTGCCTTTTCGGGCAAGGACCCATCCAAGGTTGACCGCTCGGCGGCCTATGCCGCCCGGTATGTCGCGAAGAACATCGTTGCCAGCGGCCTTGCGGAGGTCTGCGAGGTTCAGCTTGCCTACGCGATCGGCGTGGCCAGTCCGGTTTCTGTCATGGTCAATACCTTCGGAACCGCAAGGATCGAGGAAAAAAGGATCGAGCGCCTTGTTCTCGAGGTTTTCAATCTCCGACCGAAAGGCATCATCAAGATGCTTGATCTCTTACGGCCGATATACCGCAAGACGGCGACATACGGACACTTCGGGCGTGAAGAGCCTGAGTTCACTTGGGAGAAGACGGACAAAGCTGACGATTTGCTGCGTGAAGCCGGACCGGCAGCTGCGTGAGGGCGGCTGGATCAAGCGCATGCGGCAACCCATTCCAACTCGCGAGACCACGCCCGGCCGGCGTGGCAAGAAGCCGGCTCGGGTTTTGGCGGAGATTTTGATGCCGGATTATGACGTGCTTTGCATCGGCAATGCCATTGTCGACATCATCGCCCAGTGCGACGAGGAATTCCTCGAGACCAACGGCATCATCAAGGGCGCGATGAACCTCATCGACACACAACGCGCCGAACTGCTCTACAGCCGCATGGGTCCGGCGATCGAAGCGTCCGGCGGCAGTGCCGGCAACACGGCGGCCGGCGTCGCCAGCTTTGGCGGCCGCGCGGCCTTCTTCGGCAAGGTCTCCAACGATGCGCTGGGCGAAATCTACGCGCACGACATTCATGCACAGGGCGTCGCCTTCGACACCACGCCGCTCAAGGGCGAGCCGCCGACGGCGCGCTCGATGATCTTCGTCACCCCCGACGGCGAGCGCTCGATGAACACCTATCTCGGCGCCTGCGTCGAGCTTGGCCCTGAGGATGTCGAAGCCGACAAGGCGTCCGGCGCCAAGGTCACCTATTTCGAAGGCTATCTGTGGGACCCGCCGCGCGCCAAGGAGGCAATCCGCCAGACGGCGAAGCTGGCGCACGCGGCAGGCCGAGAAGTGTCGATGACGCTGTCGGATTCGTTCTGCGTCGACCGCTACCGCGACGAATTCCTCGACCTGATGCGCTCGGGCACGGTCGACATCGTCTTTGCCAACAGCCACGAGATCAAGTCGCTCTACCAGACATCGTCGTTCG
>NZ_JANIFC010000018.1:0-112206 GCF_024518615.1 Mesorhizobium sp. SEMIA396 | reverse complement strand
AGTTCCAGGAGGTCATCCTGCCGGTCGCCGACAAGCTCGGTGCCGCCGTCGGCGCCTCCCGCGCCGCGGTCGATGCCGGCTATGCGCCGAACGACTGGCAGGTCGGCCAGACCGGCAAGGTGGTTGCCCCCGATCTTTACATCGCGGTCGGCATCTCCGGCGCCATCCAGCATCTCGCCGGCATGAAGGATTCGAAGGTCATCGTCGCAATCAACAAGGACGAGGAGGCGCCGATTTTCCAGGTTGCCGACTACGGCCTCGTCGGCGATCTCTTCGTCATTCTGCCGGAGCTGCAAAAGGCGCTTTGACGCTTTCTGCCAAAGCGTATTAAATGGTGAGGGTGGGGTAGACGAAGTCGCCCCGCCCTTTTAGTTTGCACCGCACAAAAAGCAGGCCGCAAAGGCCTTTTGACGGGATCGGTGTAATGAGCAAGATCGAGACGATCGGCATCATCGGCGCGGGCCAGATGGGCGGCGGCATCGCCCATGTCTCCGCGCTTTCGGGCTACAAGGTGCTGATCTACGATATTTCGCCCGACCGCATCGAGAAAGGCATCGCCACAATCAGCGGCAACATGGCCCGCCAGGTGGGGTCCGGCAAGCTCGACGAGAAGGTGCGCAACGACGCGATGGGCCGCATTTCGGCCGCGCCCGCGATGGCCGATCTTGCCGGCGCGGATCTGGTGATCGAGGCGGCGACAGAGGACGAGACGGTCAAGCGCAAGATCTACGCCCAGCTTTGTCCGCAGCTCAATCCCGAAGCCATCCTGGCGACCAACACCTCGTCGATCTCGATCACGCGGCTTGCCGCGCAGACCGACCGGCCTGAGCGGTTCATCGGCATACATTTCATGAACCCGGTGCCGCTGATGAAGCTGGTCGAGCTGGTGCGCGGCATCGCCACCGAGGACCAGACCTTCGAGGCTGCCAAGACCTATGTGAAGCAGCTCGACAAGACGATCACGGTCTCGGAGGATTTTCCGGCCTTCATCGTCAACCGCATCCTGTTGCCGATGATCAACGAGGCGATCTACACGCTCTATGAGGGTGTCGGCTCGGTCGACGCCATCGACACCGCCATGCGGCTCGGCGCCAACCATCCGATGGGGCCGCTGCAGTTGGCCGATTTCATCGGGCTCGATACCTGCCTGTCGATCATGCAGGTGCTGCATGACGGCCTGTCGGACTCGAAGTATCGCCCTTGCCCGCTGCTGGTGAAATATGTCGAGGCCGGCTGGCTCGGCCGCAAGACCGGGCGCGGCTTCTACGACTATCGTGGCGAGCATCCCGTTCCGACGCGCTGAGCGCATCGTCGACGCAAATCAGGGACAAGCCTTCGGATCGGCGGTTGACAGGCTCGATCAGGAGGCCGCCGCCAGCGGCTCTGTCCGGCCCTCCACGATCCGTGCGTCGGACGCCACGGAGACACAGCCGCGGCCGGCCGCCTTGGCCGCATAGCAGGCCGCATCGGCTCTCGCGATGATCTCGTCGACCTCGCCGCAATTGGCATTGATCGCAGCCAGTCCGATGCTGGCGCCGATCACGTGAAGACGGCCGTCCCAGGTGAAGTCCAGCCCGCCGATCGCATCGATGATGGAGCGTGCCGCGATCTTGGCGCCGGCTGCCGAACCCGATTTCAGAATGACCGCGAATTCGTCGCCGCCGAGGCGAGCGACGATATCGTCTGGACCAAGCACGCCGCGAATCGCCTCGGCAACCCGCTTCAGCAGCGCGTCTCCCGCCGCGTGTCCGCCGGTGTCGTTGACCAGTTTGAAGTGGTCGAGATCGATGAACATGAACTGATGTCCGGCGCCTCCGACCGACTTCGTCGTGTCGGCGGTGCCATCCTTGCGCGCCTGGCCGACCAGGTCTTCCATGGCGCGGATGAAGCTCGAGCGGTTGGCAAGGCCGGTCAGCGCATCGTGTGCCGCGGCATGCGCCAGCTGGCGCTGCAGCGCGCGCGCATCGGTAAAGTCCTGGAAGACGATGACCAGCCCGCAGAATTCGTTCCGTTCGTTGATGATCGGCGACACCACCTGGCGGATGCTGCAGCGCGTGTCGTCGCGCCGGATCAGGACGGCGCGGCTGTTCTGGTCGGCGGGCGCATGAACGCCAACTGCGGGCCGGGTGACGCCGATCCTGTGCCCCGTCTCCTCGTCGACCGCCCAGTAGACATGGCCAAGCATCTTGCCGAGAGCCTCGCCGCCGGCAATCCCGGTCAGCTTTTCGGCGACCGGGTTCATGAAGGTGATACCGTTTGCGGCGTCGGTGCAGATGACGGCATCGCCGATCGATTGCAGCGTCACCCTCAACCGCTCCTTTTCGTCGGCAAGCATTGCCGCTGACACAGTAAGGCGCTCTTCGGCCTCCTTGCGGCGGGTGATGTCGGTCAGGCTGCCGATGGCCCTGATCAGCCGTCCATTCTCGTCGCGTTCGATGGCCTTGCCGCGGTCGAGTATCCACATCCAGTGGCCATCCTTGTGGCGCATCCTGAACTCGGCCTCAAAGAACGGTGTCTTGCCCTCGAGATGAGCGCGATCCGCTTCGGCGACAGTCTCGCGATCGTCGGGATGAATCATCGTCAGCCAGCGATCGGTGTCGCCATCGAGCTCGCCATCCGCATAGCCCAGCATCTTGACCCAGGTCGAGGAATAGGTCGTGCCCCCCTTGCGCATGTCGAGGTCCCAGACGCCTTGGCCGGCACCAGCCAGAGCAAAATTCCAACGCGTCTCCGCCTCGGCAATGCGCGCCTCGGCCTGCTTGCGCGCGTCGATGTTCTCGATTTGCGAAACGAGATAGAGCGGGCGGCCGCTGGTCTCATCGCGAATGACCGAACCGGCAAGATGAGCCCAGACGGGCGTTCCGTCCTTCCTGAGATAACGCTTCTCGAAGTGGAAGGAATTGACCGTGCCCGCCTTCAGATCGTCCATCGTCTCCCGCCCGATCAGCAGATCGTCGGGATGCGTGATCTGGAAGAAAGTCAGCGCCTCGATCTCTTCGCTTGTGTAGCCAAGCATGGCGGCGAAGGCCGGATTGGTTTGGCGGATGCGACCGTCGAGACCGACAACCACGATGCCGATCGCCGAATCCTCCATGGCGCGGCGGAAGCGCAGCTCGCTCTCGGCGATCTGCTGGCGATCCCTGCTGATCCTGCGGATAGACAGGGCGGCGAGGAACAGCGCGCCCGCCGCCACCGCCACCGCGATCTGCAGGCAGAGCCTCAACGCTTCGGTGCCGAAATCCAGGCTCGACAGCAGGATCGAGGTCGCCAGCACGCCCAGGCCGGCGACGAGCAACGCCAGCCCTGCATGCCCAAGAGATTTTCGGCTGGTCAATCCTCGCCACATCACGATACGTGCCACCCCCGTGCGCAAACGCATGTTCTCGCATCAACCTTGGCGGATCGATTTTAAGGAAAGGTTGCGTCCGGCATGCCGGCGTGGTCGCTAACCGGCAAACAATTGCCGGCATGATTAAGGATCGGTGCACGGGTCCGCGATCGTTACGAAACGCTACCAGCGTATGAAAAACCGTCCGCCGAGCGCACCGAGCAATGCGAGCGCTGCGATCGCTGCCGTGTACCAGGTGGCGACGAAAAGCGGCGAGTCGTCGAAGCAGTGCGCGGCATAGAAGGTTGCCGCCAGCCCGCCGGCGAGCAGACCCGCCACCGCACCGGCAAGCACCGGCCGTGTCGGCGCGCCATAGCGCAGCATCCACAGGAAGATGGCAAGCGGGCCAATACCGATCAGCGGGATGAAGCCCATGCAGAGCATCATGTTGGAGCCGACCATCCGTGTACCCCACAGCGCCTCCGGCACCATGAAAAGCTCAAGAAGCACCGCCACGGCGACCAGCACGGGCGCCGCGGCCATCCAGGCCATTGCCCGGCCCGTCGAGGCGCCCGGCGTCGACAAGGCGCGGATCAGGGCGAAGGCGCTGACGGCCAGCACGATGGTGAAGACGAATTTGGAGAGGAAGCGCATCGTGTGAGCGGCCGCCATGAAGTCCGGGCGCGGGCCGATGGTCAGCAGGAATACGACGGCCGCGATCACCGCCCCCGCACCGGCGGCCAGCCACCAGGCCGATAGCAGCGGGATTGCCTTGCTGCTTGCGTCGGCGTCCAGCGCCTTGATGAGATCATCCGTCCTCATGTCATTCCCGCCCGAACCGCCCCTGCCCGAATCGCTTGGCTATCGCAGCAAGTCCGCGATGCAGCGACACACGCACCGCCGTCTCGCTGATGCCGAACTTCGCCGCCGTCTCACCGATGGACCGCCCTTCCACCGACACGGCCGAGACCACGGAGCGCTGTGCCGGCGACAGGCTGTCCAATGCCCGGTTGATATCTCGCTCGCTGACGGTCTCGGTTTCCGGCTCGGCGAACGTCTCGGCGATATCGTCAACATCGATCTCGATGCGCCGTCCTCGCCGCCGGAACGCATCGATCACCTTGAAGCGGGCGATCGCGTAGATCCACGGCAACACCGGCGCATCCTGACGCCAGGTATGTCGTTTTACATGAATAGCCAGCAAGGTTTCCTGCACGACATCCTCGGGATCGACCCCGCCCTGCACGATCTTGCGCCTGGCAAAACCGCGAACCAGCGCGGCAATCCGGTGCAGAAAGTCGGCGTAAGCCCTTTCATCTCCCGCGATCGCGGCCCGCATCAGCCGGGAAAGTTCGGCCTCGTCCTTGCCGCTCACAAGAGTTCACTCCCCCGAATTTCGCGTCTCGGCGCTGATTTGTTACGTGGCCGGCGAAATAATGTCCAAGCCAAACTATCGGCAAATCACGAAAGATTGCGGCACACCGCGCGCCGATCGCCAGAGCGATATTGCCCCGCGCTCTTGTTCGAGAACTCAAGGCTTGGCGCCGAACATGGCGTCCCGGAAAGACCTGAAGCCCTTTCGAACGGTCAGCTTCATCCGTCTGCGACGGTACTTGTTTCTCAGGCGGCCCAAGATCTGGAAATGTGTCTCATCGATAACCGGAGTGGATAGGGGATCGTTAGCATATGGCAGTTGTGCCAAGGCATCTGCATGCATGTTGGCGTAAGGCAACGAATCGTATCTGTCGAAGGGTGTGGGCGGGTCGTTCAATACAGTGGGATTGGTGTTGATCTCGAAAACCTGGATACGACCATCGACAATGGTGTAGTCGATCCTGCCATATGAGATCCCCGCCTTCTCGAAAATCGGCATCAGCTCTACCGCATGCGGATTGTCGCGCACAAACTCGGTATGCTCGACCCGATGTTGCCCCGACATACCGCCTCCCTGTACCTTTATGAACCACTCCTTGCTGGCGAAGCAGTGTTGCGCATAACTGCGCTCGCCGATCCGATATGCCGAGTATTTTCGGTAGCTGCCATCGGCACCAGCCTTTGCTCCAAACTCCACCACTATGGGGCGAACAAAATTCATCGTACCCAGGTTCGAGAGCGCCTCGCCGAGTTCCGCCGGCGATTGCAACAGCGGCGGCACTTTATAAGCGGCGCCCGTCTCGTCACGCAGAAAGACAGGGAAACGCATTCCCGCCGGCAGACTTTCGGGTCTGTATACATTGAAATCATTGATGCCGTCCGCGAACAGCATACGCAATAGATCGAAACGCTGAAGGCTTTTTCGGGGATGGTTGAGTTGAAACAGATCAGGCTGCTGCGACTTCATCCGCTGGCTGAGATTGGAGCATGCTTCAATCTCTGCTTCGCTCAGTCGGTCCAAATCCGTCCAAAGAACGGTGCCTCTGGAAATCTCAAGCAGATGCTCCCGTTCGTCATAGGGGACAAAGCGCACAGAACCCTGCAAATCTGTTCGAAAATAGAGTAGCAGGCTTGCCAGGGTATAGGCATGCAAGCGATGGCAAACATAGAAGATCATGAGACAACCCGCCCCTACTCATGCACTCATCAACAGCTGGTATCAGAAAATTATCGATTCGATATCGCAATTACGAGCCGCCTTTCGACGATGAAGATGATCGTATTTCAACAGCTTATGGCAGACGACGTTCCGGGCATGGCCGCGATGGAGGCCGCGGCCTGGGGACGACTCGGTGCCAGCGAAAAAACAATTCACCACCGGCTTTCGCTCGGGCATACAATGATCCTGGCCATGGTTGAGAACCTTGTTGCCGGCGCGATCTGCTTCGTGGAAACCAGCCAAGATCCGCACGATACGGGAAGGTTCCCCAAGACCTTCTCCGCCTACTCTTCGCTTGCCAGGAGCCGACCTGCACGGTCACTCTACGTGTACAATCTTGGTGTGCGACCCGAATTCCGCGGCACCGACATGGCACGCCGCCTGTTGTCGCAAATGTCTGACTATGGACGGCAGGTCGGTGCGCGTTGGTTGGTCGGCGACGGACGTTGCCCGTCCTACGCGGGAGCACAGGACGAGTTGCCCGACAAGGTTCGGCCGGATCCGGAATTTCGTCGGACCATCGACGATTGGCATCGGACCGGTGTCATGCCTTCGGTGGAATCCATAACGAGGGATCCGCTACTGCGGTTCTATAACCGTGTTCTCCGGTGCGAATTTCTACATCTCGCGTCCGATTTTCTACCTGAAGACATGAGTTCCGGCGGATTTCGCGTTATCTTTGCTGTCGATCTTGCCCGATGACAGATCAGGCTGATCTATTTGACCCCATCGCCCATGGCAGCGATGCGTTTCCCGAATTCGCCCGTCGTCGGAGTTCAGGAGGCGCCAGTTGGGGCAAACCTCCTTATCCCGAGGTCGGTGAAGCCTTCTACGTGTTCAGCCATGCGCTTGTTTCCCAGGCCTTGAAACACCCGCTGTTGCTGCAGGCACCGCCGGGCGCCTATCAGGAGGTCAGGCAAAAGATCAGCGCCAATCCGGCCCTGGACCTGTTGACCCGTTCCATGCTGCTGTCCGACCCGCCACGGCACATGCGCCTGCGCCGCCCATTGGCTGGTTCGCTAAGCTTTTCCTCCAGCAACGGGCTATTCGACCGGCTTGCGGCCAAAGCGTCGGAACTTACGCAGGCAGCTGTACAAAAACCGGAGTTCGACGCGGTTCGTGATATAGGCCTGCCGCTATCGTTTTCAGCCCTGGAACAGATCCTTGGTATTGACATGGACGATCCCTGGCGGATTGGCGCCGACGCACAGCTTATGGCCAACGCCCTGGAAATAAGGGCCGGCGGCGTAGACGAAGACGCAAACGATGCCTGCCGCCGGTTGGAGGCATGGGTATCCAGCGTGATAGAACACGGTACTGTGCGCCCAAACGGTATTTCAGCTCAGATGCTTGCCGAAGTCGAGGCTGGCCGCTGGCTGAGAGACGATGCCGTTGCAAACATCGTATTCCTGCTCTTTGCCGGGCAGGCGACAGTCGTCGATACCTTCGGCAATGCGCTGGTCGCGCTTGCACGCTTCCCAGAACAGCTTTCGCTGCTTGAAGATGGGAAAGTCAGTTGGTTTTCAGCAGCCGAAGAGCTGCTCCGTTTTTGCGCTCCAGTTCACTATGCCGGAGCGCGCATCGCCGCGGAAGATATGCAATTTGGTGGCGCAACCATAAAAGCCGGGCAGGCCGTCGTACCCGTGCTGGCGAGCGCCAATCGAGACATTTCTGTTTTTCCGGCGGGCGACCGGTTGGATTTGGGTTCCGGCATTTCGTCGGCCCTTGCCTTTGGCACCGGACTGCATGCCTGTCTGGGTCAACACGTCGCCCGGTTAGAAATAGCTGTACTGCTGGAGGCCTTGTTCACGCAGGCCAAAGGCTGGTGCTTGGACCTTCCCAGGGTCGTCAGGCGGCATTCGGTGCTTTTCCACGGTCTGCAAGCCGCCCCATTCATCCGGCCCGCGGATCAACCATCGGTTTGAATTCGGCACGCCATTCGGGTCCCTTCATCACTTGGAATTGTGAGCCCGATATCAAGCGTTTGTGCTTCAGCGACCGATTGAAGCAGATCACCAATGTTGACTAAGCCTGTCAGGTATCGGTAGGTGAGCCGGTGCCAACCCGAACTTTAGGACAATGTCATGAAATATGCTCTTTCCACCCTCGCCGGCGCCACGGCGCTGGCAATCATGCTGATCGCCAGCCCATCGATGGCCGAGGATGCCGGCATCATTGTCTATAACGCCCAGCACGAAAGCCTGACCAAGGCGTGGGCCGAAGGCTTCACCAAGGAAACGGGCATCAAGGTCACGGTGCGCAATGGCGGCGACAGCGACTTCTCCAATCAGATCGTCGCCGAGGGCACTGCTTCACCCGCAGACGTGTTCCTGACGGAAAACTCACCGGCCATGGCGCTGGTCGAGAGCGCCGGCCTGTTCGCGCCGGTCGATGCCGACACGTTGGCACAGGTTCCGCAGGATTATCAACCGGCCAGCGGCAAATGGGTCGGCGTCGCCGCGCGCAGCACGGTCTTTGCCTATAACAAAACCAAGCTGACCGCCGACCAGCTGCCCAAGTCGATGCTTGACCTCGCCGATCCGAGCTGGAAGGGCCGTTGGGCCGCCTCCCCGTCGGGCGCCGATTTCCAGGCCATCGTCAGCGCCCTGCTCCAGCTCAAGGGCGAAGCCGCTACCGCCGACTGGCTGAAGGCGATGAAAACCAATTTCACCGCCTACAAGGGCAACAGCACGGTGATGAAGGCGGTCAATGCCGGCGAGATCGAAGGCGGCGTCATCTATCACTATTACTACTTCGGCGATCAGGCCAAGACCGGCGAAAACAGCAAGAATGTCGAGCTGCACTATTTCAAGAACCAGGATCCGGGCGCCTTCGTCTCGATCTCCGGCGGCGGCGTGCTGGCCTCCAGCAAGCATCCCAAGGAAGCCCAGGCGTTCCTGAAATGGCTGACCGGCAAGGGCGGTCAGGACGTGCTGAAAACAGGCGACTCCTTCGAATACGCGGTCGGCAATGGTGCGGACTCCAACCCGAAGCTTGTGCCGCTCGCCGATCTGCAGGCGCCGAAGGTCGATGCCACGACGCTGAACTCCAAGAAGGTCACCGACCTGATGACGGCAGCCGGCTTGCTTTAGTTGCCATTCGTCCTAAAAGGACACCCGACCACGCTCCCGCGGGAATTCGCCTTCCGCGGGAGTGATTTTGTTTTTCGAGATGGCATTCGTCGATGACGACACGCTGTGTTCCCGACCGCGATCGCGGTCCTTCAATTGCTGCCGCTGGACGGCAACGGCACGGCGTCTGACCTGATGCAGTCCGCGGTCGATCTCGCGCGTTCGGGCCTGCCTTCGGGCACAGGCCGAAGGGCCCGGCGACGCGCACCGCTTTGGCTGGTCCTCGCCGCCATCTTCGTTGCGCTGCTGGCGCTGGTGCCGCTCGCCTTCATCATCTGGATCGCGGTGCAGACCGGCTGGGAAACCGTCGCGGCGCTGGTCTTCCGGCCGCGTGTCGGCGAGCTTCTGGTCAACACTGTCCTGCTGGTCGCGCTCTCGGTGCCGATCACCATCGTGCTGTCGGTTGCGCTGGCCTGGCTGACCGAGCGCAGCGACCTGCCGGGCGACCGGATCTGGTCCTGGCTGTGCGTGGCGCCGCTCGCCATCCCCGCCTTCGTCCACAGCTACGCCTGGATCACCATGGTGCCGGGACTGCACGGCCTGTGGGCCGGCGTGCTGGTTTCCGTTATCGCCTATTTCCCGTTCCTGTATCTGCCGGTGTCGGCGGCATTGCGCCGTCTCGATCCCGCCCTCGAGGACGCCGCCGCCGCACTCGGCCTTGGACCCCGACGCGTGTTCTGGCGGGTCGTGCTGCCGCAATTGCGGCTCGCCATCTGCGGCGGCTCGCTGCTGGTCGGCCTGCATCTGCTGGCCGAGTACGGCCTCTATGTCTTCATCCGCTTCGACACCTTCACCACGGCGATCGTCGACCAGTTCCAGTCGACCTTCAATGGACCGGCCGCCAACATGCTGGCCGGCGTGCTGGTCAGCTGCTGCTTCGTGCTGCTCGGCCTCGAAGTGCTGGTGCGCGGCGAGGAGCGCTATGCCCGCGTCGGCTCGGGTGCGGCGCGCCATCAGCAACGCGCAAGCCTCGGGCGCGCCACCATTCCGAGCCTGCTCTTGCTTGTCGTCACCACGCTTTTGGCGCTCGGCGTGCCGTTCGTCACCATCGGCGGCTGGCTTGTCGCCGGCGGCGCCGCTGTCTGGCGCCTGGACGAGATCGGCCTGGCGCTTGGCCAGACGCTGTTCCTGGCGCTCGCCGGCGCCTTGCTCGCCACCGTCGCCGCCATGCCGATGGCCTGGATCTCGATCCGCGCCCCGGGGCCATTGCAGCGCCTGCTGGAGGGCTGCAACTACATTGTCGGCTCGTTGCCGGGGGTTGTCATTGCACTGGCGCTGGTCACCATCACGGTGCGCATCGCGCTGCCGCTCTATCAGACCCTGTTCACCATCCTGGTGGCCTATGCGCTGATGTTCCTGCCACGCGCGCTGGTCAGCCTGCGGGCGTCGATCGCGCAGGCACCGGTCGAGCTCGAACGCGCCGCTTCCAGCCTCGGCCGCCCGCCGCTGCAGGCGCTGTGGTCGACGACGATCCGCCTGTCGGCGCCGGGTGCCGCGGCCGGCATGGCGCTGGTGGCGCTCGGCATCATGAACGAACTGACCGCCACCCAGATGCTGGCGCCGAACGGCACCCGCACGCTGGCGATGGCGTTCTGGTCCTACAGCGGCGAGATTGATTATGCCTCCGCGGCACCTTACGCCTTCATCATGGTGGCGATGTCGCTGCCCTTGACCTGGCTGCTCTATGTCCAGTCGAAACGGATGGCCGGACGATGAGCTTTCTCGAAATCGGTGGCTTGCACAAGCAGTACGGCCCGGTGGCCGCCCTTGCCGGCGTCGACCTGAACGTCGCCAGCGGCAGCCGCACGGCGATTGTCGGTCCTTCCGGCTGCGGCAAGACGACCCTGCTGCGGCTGATTGCCGGCTTCGAGGCGCCGGACCAGGGGCACATCACGCTCGACGGTACGATATTGGCCAATGGCGGCGCTGCGGTGCCGGCATATCGGCGAGGCATCGGCGTGGTGGCGCAGGATGGTGCCCTGTTTCCGCATCTGACCATTGGCGACAATATCGGTTTCGGCATGGGTCGCGGCGAGGACAAGCGCACCGAGCGCATCGTCGAGCTCGCCTATATCGTCGGGCTGGACAAGGCGATCCTCAAGCGCCGCCCGCACGAGCTCTCCGGCGGCCAGCAGCAGCGCGTGGCGCTGGCTCGCGCCATGGCGATGAAGCCCCGGCTGATGCTGCTCGACGAGCCGTTCTCGGCACTCGATACCGGCCTGCGCGCCTCGATGCGCAAGGCGGTGGCCGAGCTTCTGGAAGCTGCCGGCATCACTACCATCCTGGTGACGCACGACCAGGCCGAGGCGCTGTCCTTCGCCAGCCAGGTCGCGGTGATGCGCGACGGCAAGTTCTCGCAGATCGGGACGCCGCGCGAGCTCTATCTCAAGCCGAAGGACAGGATGATCGCCGAATTCCTTGGCGACGCCATCATCCTGCCGGCCAAGATATCGGATGGATTCGCCAACTCGCCCCTCGGCCGCATCGCGGTCGACACCAATGACAGCCGCGATATCGCCCGTATCATGCTTCGCCCGGAGCAGATCGCGCTGAAGAGAACGTCGCGCGAGGGCATGTCCGGCACCTCGGACATGCTGTTCGGCGAAGTGACGGAATCCGAATTCGCCGGCTCGATGTGCACGGTCGCGGTGCGGCTCTTGAACAATGCCGATCCGCCCGATGCGGCCGCGATCGGCAACACGCCGCTGGTCCTGCGCAAACCGGGCATGGACGCGCCGGCGGTCGGCGAGATCGTCCGGCTGACCGTATCGGGAAAGGCGCATGTCTTCGCCTGAACACCGTATGCTGGAGCAATTCTAGGAAACTGTGAAGCGGTTTTCCGTCTGGAATTGCGTCAAAACAAAGAGTTAGAGCAGCTCGCCGTTTCCGTGAAACGGTGAAACGCTCTGGGCATCTTTTGGATTAGCCGACGCGCTTTCCTGCCTGATCGAACCAGTGCAGCTTTTCTGCCTTGGCAACCACGCGCAATTGGTTGCCAACCGTGGCGGTGGCGCGACCCGCGACACGCACGACGATACGGTTGCCGCCTGCCGCACAGTGAAGGAAACTTTCGGCGCCTACCGGTTCGACTGCCTCGACCAGCGCCGGCAGGACGAGGGCGCCGGGCGGCGCCTCCGCATTGAAGGTGACGTCGGCATCCTCGGGCCGAAAACCGAGGGTCGCAGCTCTTGCCTCCCGAGGTGCGAAAGCGATCGCCGTGCCGTCTGCGAGCACCGCGCCCGAGGCGCTTTCGGTCAGTGCCAGGAGATTCATCGGCGGCGCGCCAATGAAGGAAGCGACGAAGGTCGAGGCCGGCCTTTCATAGATGTCGAGCGGCGCCCCCATTTGCTCGACCAGTCCGCCGTTCATGACGACGAGGATGTCGGCCAACGTCATCGCCTCGAGCTGGTCATGCGTGACATAGACCGACGTGACGCCAAGCGAGCGTTGCAGGTTCTTTATCTCGACGCGCATCTGGCCACGCAATTTGGCATCGAGATTGGAGAGCGGCTCGTCGAACAGGAAAACCCTCGGGTTGCGCACAATGGCACGACCCATGGCGACACGCTGGCGCTGGCCGCCGGAAAGCTCGCGCGGACGGCGGTCGAGCAGCGCCGAAAGTTCGAGTATTTTCGCCGTCGCGCGGACCCGGCTGTCGATCTCATCTTTCGGCGTGCCGCGGTTGCGCAGCCCATAGGCCATGTTGTCGTAGACTTTCATATGCGGATACAGCGCGTAGTTCTGGAACACCATGGCGATGTCCCGCTCGGTCGGACCGATTGAGTTTACGATCTTGCCGTCGATCGCAACTGTTCCCGAGGAGATGGTTTCGAGCCCGGCGATCATCCTGAGCAGCGTGGACTTGCCGCAACCCGATGGGCCGACCAGCACGCAAAGCTGCCTGTCGGGAACTGCGATTGAAACGCCCTTCACGGCCTCGAAACCGCTGGGATAGACCTTCTTCACATCCTTCAGATCGACGGTCGCCATCAGCTTCTCACTTTTCGGAATCGACCAGGCCGCGAACGAACCAGCGTTGCATCAGCACCACGACCAGGATCGGCGGCACGATGGCCAGCATCGCTGTAACCATGACCAGGTGCCATTGCGTATCGGCATCGGCGAAGGAGACCATCTTTCTGAGCGCGATGACGATCGTGTTCATGTTGCTGCTGTTGGTGACGAGCAACGGCCACAGATACTGCGTCCAGCCATAAATGAAGAGGATGACGAACAGCGCCGCGATATTCGTCCGCGACAGCGGCAACAGGATATCGAAGAAGAAGCGCCACGGCCCCGCACCGTCAACACGCGCCGCCTCCACCAGCTCACCTGGAATGGTCATGAAAAACTGTCGAAACAGCAATGTGGCGGTGGCGGAGGCGATCAGCGGGATGATCAGGCCGGCATAGGTGTCGATCATGCCGAGATCGACCATCACCTTGTAGGTCGGCAGGATGCGCACCTCGACGGGAAGCATCAAGGTGATGAAGATCAGCCAGAAGAAGGTCATGCGCAGCGGAAAGCGGAAAAATACGATCGCGTAGGCCGACAGGATCGAGATGAAGATCTTTCCCACCGCGATGCCGAGCGCCATGATCGTCGTGTTGAGCAGCAGCCTGCCGACGCTGACGCCGCCGATACGGCCGACACCGCCGAACAGCGCTTCGGTGTAATTGTTCCAGAACTGATCGCCGGGCAGGAGCGGCAATGGCGGCCTGAGGATCGTTTGCAGCGTCTGCGTCGAGGCAACGAACGTGTAGTAGATCGGGAAAGCAACGATCAATATGCCGAGGATCAGCACGGCGTGGGCGATGACGGTGCGGAGCGGTGACTGGCCGATCATCGCTCGCCCTCAGCCGTAATGGACTTTGCGTTCCACATAGCGGAACTGGATGGCCGTGAGCGAGATGACGATGACCATCAGGATGACCGACTGCGCCGCCGAGTCACCGAGGATCAGATTGACGAAGCCGTCATTGTAGACCTTGTAGACCAGCGTTTCAGTCGTCTTGCCCGGACCGCCCCCGGTGACGGCATGGACGATGCCGAACGTGTCGAACAGGGCATAGACGGTGTTGACGACCAGCAGGAAGAAGGTCGTCGGCGCAAGCAGCGGGAAGACGATGGTCCAGAATCGCTTGGTCTCGCCGGCGCCGTCCATGGCCGCCGCCTCGATCAAGGCTTTCGGCACCGCCTGCAGGCCGGCGACGAAGAACAGGAAATTGTAGCTGATCTGCTTCCAGGCAGCGGCGGACACCAGCAGGATCATGGCCTGGGTGCCGTTGAGCAGTGGATCCCAGGCGATGCCGAAACTTCTCAGCATGTAGGCCAGCGACCCGATCGACGGGTTGAAGAGGAACAGCCACAGCATACCGGCGATTGCCGGCGCCACCGCGTAGGGCCAGATCAAGAGCGTGCGGTAGAGACCTTTGCCGCGCACCACCTTCTCTGCCATGACCGCAAGCAGGAGCGCCACGCACATGGCGACGATGGCGGTCGCAAGGGAAAACACCACCGTGACCTTGATCGAGTTCAGGTAGGCCGGATCGGCAAGCACTTTCCTGAAATTGGCGAACCAGACGAACTTGGTCCTCAGTCCGAACGGATCCTGCCTGAGCATGGATTGGTAGAACGCCTGACCGGCCGGCCAGTAGAAAAACACGAGCGTGATGGCCAGTTGCGGCGCCACCAGCAGGTAGGGAAGGATCTTGTTGGGAAACACGACGCGAGGGGTCATGGAGCCACTCCGAGGTGATGAGGCGGGCGGCACGATGTAGCATCCCTCTTCGCCAAGATGGCTTTGACGAGCGTTTCGGATTGGGCATCATCGACCGTTGGCGAAATCGCAAGGGACGGCAAAACTCCCCTCGCCGAGGGGAGATGCCTGGCAGGACAGGTGGATGCGCCGTAGAGCAAGGACCTGCGCTCGCTCTAATTCCCCAGCGCTTCCTTGATCGCCGCATTGCCACGCGTAACCGCATTGTCGAGCGCCTGCTGCGCGGTTTGCTGGCCGGCGAGCATCTTTTCGAACTCCTCGTTCTGGATATCGCGCACCTGCGGCAGGTTCGGAAGACGTACGCCCTTGGAATTGTCGGTCGGCGCCTTACCCGTCATCTGCAGGATCGGGGTCTCGCGACCGACGTTCTTGTCATAGAAACCGGACTTCTTGGTCGCTTCATAGGCGGCAAGCGTTACCGGCAGATAACCCGACTTCTGGTGCAGGTATTCTTGCACCTCGGTCTTCGACAGGTAGGCGAAGAAGGCCGCGACGCCCTTGTATTCCTCGTCGGATTTTTCAGCGAAAACCCACAGGCTGGCGCCACCCGGCGTCGTGTTCTGCGGTGCGCCCTTGGCGTCGCTGTCATAGGGCAATTGGCCGATGCCGTAATTCATGCCGGACTTGACGATATCGCCAAGGCCGCCGGAGGATTCGGTCATGATCCCGCATTCGCCGGCGAGGAAGATCTGCTTGGCTTCGGAGGTGCGGCCGCCATATTTGAAGGTGCCGTCCTTGGCGAGGTCCGCCAGCGCCTGGAAGTGGTTGACGAAAATCGGCGCATTGATCTTGAGCTCGACATCGCCGCCGGCCAGACCGTTCTGCTGGGTGGCCCATGACACGTCATTCCAGGCCGCGAAATTCTCCAGATGGATCCAGGTCAGCCAGGTCGAGGTGTAGCCGCAGGCGGCCGCGCCGCTCGCCTTGATCTTCTTGGCGTCTTCCCACACCTCATTCCAGGTCTTGGGTGGGCTGTCGACGTCGAGACCAGCCTTCTTGAAGATATCCTTGTTGTAATAAAGGATCGGCGAGGAGGAGTTATAGGGGAAAGAGAGCATGGTGCCGTCCGGCTTCGAATAATAGCCGACTATGCCTGGCAGATACTGGCTCTTGTCGAAGGTCATTCCAGCGCTGGTCAACACATCGGCTGCCGGCTTGATTGCGCCTTCGGCTGCCATCATCACGCCGGTGCCGACGTCGAACACCTGCATGATGTCGGGCGCCTGGCCGGCACGGTAGGCGGCGATGCCGGCATTCAGCGTCTCGGGGTAGGTGCCTTTGAACACCGGAACGAGTTCATAGTCGCTCTGGCTGGCATTGAAATCTTTGGAGATCTTGTCGACAACTTCGGCATTGGCGCCAGTCATGGCGTGCCACCAACTGATCTGCGTGACAGCAAAAGCGGAGGTTGAGGAAAGCAGCATAAAGGTGGCGGCAACACCGGCCGCGAAGCCGAAGGACTTCATGTTTCATCTCCCGTTTGTCATTGGCGAAAGGGGCACTCCCGCAAAGGCAATATGTGTCGCTCATGACAATCAGACAACGGTTTTGTTGCAGATCGACGAACTTCACCCCTTTACCTCACGCCACCTCGCCTCCGCTTGGACGCATGGAAAGCCACACGGTTAGCCGGCTTAGCGCGACGACAAGCGCCAGGAACCACCGTCGGAACTGCCAAGCTGCCTTTCGGGGTGGCAGCCTTGATTGCAGCCGCTGCAACCCGAAGAGACACGCCAAGGTTGCAGGCGACTTTATCGATCCCTCAACGGCAACGCGCTACTCAATCCTGCTGCCCTGTTTATTTCCAAAGATCAGGTGAAATAAAATGCTGACGGTCTACAATTGTATCGTCAACGAACACGATCTGAGACTGGTCGCACTCGCCGCGCTGATCTGCGGAATTTCCTGTTTCTCTGCCGTCAACCTGCTTCATCACATAAGCCGCTCCACCGATCGGAACCGGCTTGCCTGGCTGATGATCGCGGCCACTTCGACCGGCTTCGGCATCTGGGCAACGCACTTCATCGCCATGCTCGCATTCACACCGGGCATACCCAGTGCTTACGATCCCGCACTTTCCGTGCTTTCGCTCGCTGCTTCGGTCACTCTGACGGCAGCCGGCATGTGGATCGCCACCTTGCGGAATGAGTTCGACTATCATCTCGTCGGCGGCGCCGTGCTGGGCGGCGGTATCGCGGCCATGCACTACATCGGTATGGCGGCGTTCGAGGTTCAGGGCCGCATCGAGTGGAACCTGTTGCTTGTCGCCGTTTCCCTTCTGGCCGGCGTGACGCTCGCGGCGCTGGCGCTGCGTGTCGTGCAGCGCCGTCCCTCCTTGAAGGCGACATCCGGCGGCGCGGTGCTGCTGACGCTGGCAATCTGCACCCTGCATTTCATCGGTATGGGTGCCGTCTCGATCTTCCCCGATCCCTCGATCGTCATATCCGAATATACGATCGAGCCGACCTCGCAGGCTTTTGCGGCCGCCGCCGCCACACTGGTGATCCTGGTTCTGTCGGCATCGGCGCTGTGGATCGATTTGCGCTTCCGTCGCCAGAAGCTCGAGGTAGACCGCATGCACGGCCTGGCCAATGCCGCCGTGGAGGGGCTGATCGTCTGCGACGGCCACCGCATCATCAGTGCCAATGACAGCATGGCGACATTGACGGGCATCGCAACAGCGACGCTGAACGGAATGCAGCTTGGCGATCTCTTCGGATCCGACATGTCGGGCTTCGGCGAACAGCCGCAGGAGGCCGAATTGAGCGGCCGCGATGGCACGAGCATTCCTGTCGAGCTGATCGCCAGGAGCATCGACTATTGTGGCAAGCCTCACAACGTGGTCGCGGTCCGCGACATTCGCGAGCGCAAGAAGGCGGAACAGGAGATCCTGCGGCTTGCCCATTTCGATCCATTGACCGGACTGGCCAATCGCCGCAGCTTTTCCGGCCGGCTGGAGACGGAAATCGCTGCGATGGGCCGGACCAGGAAAGGCGGCCAGCTTGCGCTTCTGCTGCTCGATCTCGACCGGTTCAAGGAGGTCAACGACCTGTATGGGCACGGCGCGGGCGACGCCATGCTGCAGAAGGTTGCGCACTGCGTTACCGGCATTCTTCGCCAAGGACAGATGGTGGCGCGGCTGGGCGGCGATGAGTTCGCCATCATCGCGCCGAACCTGACCGACCCGTTGGAGGCGGGCCGTATCGCCAACGCCGTGCTGACCGCCATGCGCGAGGAAAACCGGCTCTCGGTCGGCGGCGGCCTGGTGTCGGCCAGCATCGGCATTGCGCTTTATCCATCGGATGCCGAAAACCAGGCCAGCCTGATAAGCCACGCCGATACCGCGCTCTACCGGGCCAAGACCGAAGGCAAGGACACCTACCGCTATTTCGAAGCTTCGATGGGGGCCGAGGCCCGCGACAAGCGCGTGATGGAGCACGAACTGCGCCAGGCGGTCGCACGCCAGGAGTTCTACCTCGTCTATCAGCCGCAGAAGGAGATCAGCAGCGGGAAGATGGTCGGTTTCGAAGCGCTGGTCCGGTGGCGGCATCCGACGCGCGGCGACGTCTCGCCGAGCATATTCATCCCGGTCGCCGAAGACAGCGGCGCCATTGGCCAGATTGGCGAATGGGTGCTGACGGCCGCCTGCGAGGAAGCCGCCCGCTGGGAAAATCCGCTGACGGTGGCCGTCAACGTTTCGGCGGTGCAGCTCCACAACACGAATTTCAGCCGCAAGGTCCACGAAACCTTGCTGAATTCCGGCCTGGCGCCCGGCAGGCTCGAGCTTGAGATCACCGAGACGGCGCTTGTCAAGGACATGCCGCGGGCATTGGCCACCTTGCGGCAGGTCAAGGCGCTGGGCGTGCGCGTCGCCATGGACGATTTTGGAACCGGCTATTCCTCGCTCTCCAACCTTCGCGCCTTTCCCTTCGACAAGATCAAGATCGATGGCTCATTCATCAAGTCCGTCGACAAGAACGGCCAGGTCGCGGCGATCGTGCGCGCCGTCCTGGGACTTGGACGCGGGCTCGGCCTGCCGGTTCTGGCGGAGGGTGTCGAGACGCTCGGCGAACTGAAGTTCCTGGACGCCGAAGCCTGCGAGATCGGCCAGGGCTACTATATCGGCAAGCCGGCTCTCATCGAGGAATTCGGCGATCTGACCGGCGTCGTCGCACCCGCTGTCGGCAGCAAACCCGCCAGCCTGCGCGACAGAAGCGTTCTGGCCTTCGCGCCCGCACCCGCGCTAGCCACACGCTAGACTACAGGCTCTCGGGCTTGAGTGCCGTCTCGACCAGCCGCCTGGCGTCCGGCCCCGACCATTCGGCCGGGCCGTTCATGTGGGCGATCAGGCAGCCCTCGCCGTCGATCAGCATGGTGACGGGAAGGCCTAGCGCCAAGCCGCGCTTCTTGAGGTCGTTGAACAGCGTCATCGTCGAATCCCGGTAATAGCCGAGCGTCGCGACGCCGGTATCGCTGAGGAACTTCTTCGGCTTCACATCGTCGCCGGCATCGACGTTGACGGCGACCACTTCAAAGGAGTCGCTGCCCTTTTCCTTCTGCAGCGCATCGAGCGCCGGCATTTCGGCACGGCACGGCGCGCACCATGTCGCCCACAGATTGAGCAGCACCGTCTTGCCGGCATGATCGGCAAGCGTCATCGGCTTGCCGTCCGGACCATTGAAGGCAAGGCTCTTCAGGGATTGAGGCGGATCGGCCGGCAAAAGTGCCGCAACCTCACCGGTGGCCGACGCCACGACTTTCTTGGCGCGGTCGCTCTTGGCCGCGCAGGTCACGTCGTCCCTGCTGTCACCCATGGCAGCTTGTGCCGGTGCATTGTTGCCAGACCGGCTCTCGCTGACATATACCGCGACCGCGCCCGCCAGCGCGCCCGCCACCAAGGCGGCGAGGATCAGGCGCGGGGCCGGGAAGAATCTACTACCGTCTGCCATTTTCTCAAAACTGCTCCGAAGCACGGGTTATAGCCATGAGCGACAAGAAAACCAGCAACCAGATGTGGGGCGGACGTTTTGCCTCGGGTCCGGCCGCGATCATGGAAGCGATCAACGCGTCTATCTCCTTCGACCGCAAACTCTATGCGCAGGACATCAAAGGCTCGATCGCCCATAGCGAGATGCTGGCGCAAACGGGCATTATTTCGGCGGCCGACCAAGAAAAAATCGCTGACGGGCTGAACACGATCCTGAAAGAGATCGAGGCCGGCAGCTTCGAGTTTTCGACACGGCTCGAAGACATCCACATGAACATCGAGGCGCGCCTCGCCGATCTGATCGGCCCGGCGGCCGGCCGGCTGCACACCGCCCGCTCGCGCAATGATCAAGTCGCGGTCGATTTGCGGCTGTGGGTCAAGGATGAATGCTTTCGCGTCGCCGAGGCGTTGAAAGGGCTGATCGAGGCGCTGCTGGAGCGGGCCGAGGAGCATGCCGCGACCGTGATGCCGGGCTTTACCCATATGCAGGCGGCCCAGCCGGTGACCTTCGGCCATCACTGCATGGCCTATGTCGAGATGTTTTCGCGCGACCTGTCGCGCGTGCGCGATGCGATCGAGCGGATGGATGAAAGCCCGCTCGGTGCCGCCGCACTTGCCGGCACCAGCTTCCCGATCGACCGCCACCGGACCGCCAAGGCGCTCGGCTTCCGCGAGCCGATGCGCAATTCGCTCGACAGCGTCTCGGATCGCGATTTCGCGCTCGAGTTCCTCGGCGTGGCGGCGATCTGCGCCACGCATCTGTCACGGCTGGCCGAAGAGATCATCATCTGGTCGACGCCGCAGTTCGGCTTCGTCAGGCTGTCGGACTCGTTTTCCACCGGCTCCTCCATCATGCCGCAGAAGAAGAACCCCGATGCCGCCGAACTGGTGCGCGGCAAGACCGGCCGCGTCACCGGTCATCTGGTCGGCCTGCTGACGGTGATGAAGGGCATGCCTTTGACCTATGGCAAGGACATGCAGGAAGACAAGGAATCGGTGTTCGACGCCGCCGAGACGCTCGACCTGATGCTGGCGGCGATGACCGGCATGGTCTCGGACATGACGGTCAACGCGGCCGCGATGAAGAAGGCCGCCGGCTCCGGCCACGCGACAGCAACCGACCTTGCCGACTGGCTGGTGCGCACGCTCGGCCTGCCGTTCCGCGAGGCGCATCATGTCACCGGCCGGGCGGTGGCGCTGGCCGAAGACAGGAAGGTGGGGCTGGAGAAGCTTTCACTGGAGGATTTGCAGGCGATCAATTCCGGCATCACGGCCGACATATTTTCGGTGCTGGCGGTGCAGAACTCGGTCAAGAGCCGCACCAGTTTCGGCGGCACGGCGCCGTCGGAAGTGAGGAAGCAGATCCGCGCCTGGAAAAAGCGGCTGGCGAAAGCGTAATGCCGGATATTGCGAGCAGTAATATCTCGGATATTGCGACGGGCAATATCTCGGATATTGCGACGAGCAATATCCGGGGTGCAATGCGCCGAGAACTCGGCTAAAAGCGGCGGCTGACAAACGTTTCGGACGGATGGATCGATGACCGGAAGCAGGATTTTGGTGACGCTGACGCTGCTGGTTGCGATCGCGGCCGTTTCGGCCTGCGGCAGGAGGGGCGCTCTCGACACGCCCTATGAGGCGGCCGTGCAGGCGCGCAAGGATGCCTCAAAGGCCCACCAGCCCGTGCCGCCGGAGCCGGAAAAACCGGTCAAGGACAAGAAATTCATCCTCGACCCGCTGATCTAGAGCCGACGAGAGCCGGGCCTTTCAACCCGATCTCATCGCGCCCCAACTTCCGGAACCACTCTCGTGAACCATTTCGACTACCGCGACGGCGTGCTCCATGCCGAGGACGTGGCGATCCCCGACATCGCCGCACAGATCGGCACGCCATTCTACTGCTATTCGACGGCGACCCTGACCAGGCACTACCGGGTGTTTGCCCAGTCCTTTGCCGGGCTCGACGCGCTGGTCTGCTACGCCATGAAGGCCAATTCCAACCAGGCCGTGCTGCGGACGCTGGCCAAGCTCGGCGCCGGCGCCGACGTGGTTTCGGAAGGTGAATTGCGCCGGGCGCTGGCCGCCGGCATTCCGGCCGGCAAGATCCTGTTTTCGGGCGTCGGCAAGACCGCGCGCGAAATGGACTTTGCCCTTGCCGCCGGCATCCTTTGCTTCAACGTCGAATCCGAGCCTGAACTCGAGCTGTTGTCGGCGCGAGCCACCGCCCTTGGCAAGGTGGCGCCGATCTCGCTGCGCATCAATCCCGACGTCGACGCCAAGACCCACAAGAAGATCTCCACCGGCAAGGCCGAGAACAAGTTCGGCATCCCGTGGCAGCGGGCGCGGCAGGTTTATGCCCGCGCGGCAAAGCTTCCCGGCATCAGGATCACCGGCATCGATACCCATATCGGCAGCCAGATCACCGAGCTGCAGCCCTTCGACGATGCCTTCGCCCTGCTTGTCGATCTGGTCGGCGCGCTGCGGGCGGACGGCCATGCCATCGAGCATATCGATGTCGGCGGCGGGCTCGGCATTCCCTACCGCATCGACAACAACCCGCCGCCGCTGCCCGACGCCTATGCCCAGATCGTCAGGAAGCATGTCACCAAGCTCGGGCTGAAGGTGATGTTCGAGCCTGGCCGGCTGATATCGGGCAATGCCGGCATCCTCGTCTCGGAAGTGATTTTCGTGAAGGAAGGCGACGCCAAGAACTTCCTCGTCGTTGATGCCGCCATGAACGATCTCATCCGGCCGACGCTCTACGACGCCTTCCACGACATCCGTCCGGTCGTGCAGCCGCCGGCCGACACGCCGCGCATGATGGTCGACGTGGTCGGCCCGGTCTGCGAGACCGGCGACTATATCGGCCTGGACCGCGATCTGCCCAGGCTGAAGGCCGGCGACCTGATTGCCGTCTCCACCGCCGGCGCCTATGGCGCGGTGCAGGCCGGCACCTACAACACCCGCCTGCTGGTGCCGGAGGTGCTGGTCGACGGCGACCGGTTCCACATCGTGCGCCCACGCCCGACCTATGACGACCTGATTGGGCTGGATTCGATGCCCGACTGGCTTGCATAGGAGCGCCGGAAACACACCTACCCGTCCCAGGGAGCAATCATGACGAACGGCATCACCGTCACACGCGAGCGCATTGCCGCGATGGAACCGCGCATCCGCTCCTATATCAGGCACACGCCGGTGCTGCGCGTCGACATGGCCGACTTCGATCAGCCGCCGCTGGCCGTCGACCTGAAGCTCGAATGCCTGCAGCATTCCGGCTCGTTCAAGGCGCGCGGCGCCTTCACCAATCTCCTGGAGCGGCCGGTTCCCGACGCCGGTGTCGTAGCGGCATCGGGCGGCAACCATGGCGCGGCCGTCGCCTATGCCGCCATGCGGCTCGGCCACAAGGCGACCATCTTCGTTCCCGAAGTGAGCCCGCCAGCCAAACTGGAGCGAATCCGCTCCTACGGCGCCGAACTGATCGTCGGCGGCGCCCGCTACGCCGAGGCGCTGGCGGCCAGCGAACGGTTCGCCGAGGAGACCGGCGCCTTGCAGATCCATGCCTTCAACCAGGAGGAAACGCTCGTCGGCCAGGGCACGCTCGGGCTCGAAATCGAGAGCGATTTGCCTAAGATCGACACGCTGCTGGTCGCTGTCGGCGGCGGCGGCCTGATCGGCGGCATCGCTGCCTGGTTTACCGGCCGCATCCGTATCATCGCCGTCGAGCCGGAAGGAGCGCCGACGCTTCATCGCGCCTTCGAGGCCGGACACCCCGTCGACGCGCCGGCCGAGGGTATCGCCGCCGATTCGCTGGCGCCAAAGCGCGTCGGCGAAATGATGTTCCCGATTGCCGAAGCCTTTGTCGAACGCTCGATCCTGGTCAGTGACGACGACATCATCGCCGCGCAGAAGGCGCTGTGGAACCGGGCCCGCATCATCTCCGAGCCGGGTGGCGCCGCCGCCTTTGCCGCGGTCCTGTCGGGCCGCTATGCGCCGGCGGCGGGCGAACGGGTCGCCGTGCTGGTCTGCGGAGCGAATGCGGACCCCGCTACCTTCTAAAGGGCCTGCTGCCTTCTAAAGGGTATGCAGGATGGAACTATAACGGTCCACTTCACGTTTTTCCGAACTGCCTCGCCTTTGCCGTGTTTGCTGGTATTCTTTGAGTCGTGAGGCGTCGGGCTATCCTGCCCGCTCCACAGCATGATCCCGAAAAGTGAAATCCCTTTCGGAACAGATCATGCTCAAAGGGATAAGGCCGCATCCCGGTTTTCGGGATAGGCTCAAGGAAGGGCCGATGACGCAACGACCCACCTTCAGCAGTGATCGCGGCCTGGCCGGACGCCTGGCCTTGAGCCGGTTGGCGACGCGGGTCTCGATGATGGTCGAGCGCGGCTGGCCGTTGCTGCTCCCGCTCGTCATCGTCGCCAGCCTGTTCCTCAGCATCTCCTGGCTGGGGCTGTTCTCCCGGCTGCCGGATATGGCGCGCATCGGCCTGGTCGCTGCTTTTGCCATAGCGGCACTGGCCGCGCTCTATCCGCTGCGCTTCTTCCGCCTGCCGGGCGCCGGCGAAATCGACCGCCGCATAGAGGCCGCCAATCAACTGTTGCACAGCCCGGTGCTGGTGCAGACCGACCGGCCCAGCGGCAGGGAAAGCAGCTTCTCGCAGGCGCTGTGGCGCGAACACCAGAAGCGTATGGCTGGAAAGCTCGACAACCTTGGCGCCGACCTGCCGCGCACGCGCGTGCCGGAGCGCGACCCCTGGGGGCTGCGCGCGGTGGCGGCCCTTTTGCTCGTTACCGCCTTCGCCTTCTCCTTCGGACCGACGGGCGGCAGGATCAGCGACGGCTTCAATGCCCATGGCGCGCGCGATATCGTGCCGCCGCGCATCGACGCATGGGTGACGCCACCGGCCTATACCGGCAAGCCGCCGATCTTCCTGACCGCCGACGCCAACCAGGCGATCCCGACCTTTACGGTTCCCGAAGGCAGTGACGTTTCGCTGCGCGTGACGGGTGGCTCAGGCGAGGAGACGCTCGGCTATGCCGACAAGAATGGCAACGCCCGCGCCATCGATCCCGCTGCGCCGCAGGCCGCCGCCAAGCCGGCTGCAAGCCCGGCGCCGCCGTCCAAGGTGCTCCAGTTCACCAGCAAGCTGACCGGCGACGGCACGCTGACGCTGACGTCGGGCGAGGACCAGCTCGGCCGCTGGGCCTTCGCGGTCATATCGGACAAGCCGCCGCAGATCCGCTTCGTCGGCGAGCCCAAGCGCGCCGCAAACGGCGCCTTCGAGCTAAACTACCAGATCGACGACGACTATGGCGCCGCCACCGCCAAAGCGGTGTTCGCGCTCGCCGATCCGCAGGCGCCCAATGCGCGCCCGCTGTACGGTGCACCTGAAATGCCGCTGACGCTGCCGCGCCGCGGCGGCAAGTCGAACGCCGCCAAGACCTCCAAGGACCTGACCGAGCATGTCTGGGCCGGCAGCAGCATCAAGCTGACGCTGGTCGCCACCGATGATGCCGGGCACACTGCATCGAGCGAAACCAAGACGCTGCTGATGCCGGAGCGGCCTTTCGCCAATCCGCTGGCACGCGCCGTGATCGAACAGCGCCGCCTGCTGGCGCTCGACGCCAACGCCAAGCCGCGCGTGCTCGACCTGATGGACGCCATCACGCTGCGGCCGGAAGACACGTTCGACAACATGTCTCACTATCTCGCCATCATGAGCGCCCGCACCCGGCTGAAGATGGCCGAGAGCGACGATCAATTGCGCAGCGAGGTCTCCTATCTCTGGGAAATCGCGCTCGGCATCGAGGAAGGCAATCTTTCGGCCGCCGAAAAGCGGCTGCGCCAGGCGCAACAGGCGCTGCAGGACGCCATCAAGAATGGCGCCAGCGACGCTGAAATCGAAAAGGCGATGAAGGAACTGCGCGAGGCGATGAACCAGTTCCTGCAGGAATTCGCGGAGCGCGCCAAGCAGAATCCCAACGCCCCGCAGATGCAGCAGAATGGCCAGGAACTGCGCCAGAGCGACATCGATCGCATGATGGACCAGATCGAAAACCTGGCGAAGTCCGGAGATCGCGACAAGGCCCAGCAACTGCTGTCGCAACTGCAGGACATGATGAACAATCTGCAAGCCGGCCGTCAGCAGCAAGGCGGCCAGCAGGACAGCGAGATGCGCCAGCAGATGGACAAGCTGGGTGAGATCCTGCGGCGTCAGCAGGAGATGATGAACGACACCTTCCGCATGGATCAGATGCAGCGCGGCGAGCGCCAGCGCGGGCAGAACCGTGACGAGCAGCTCGGCGAAGGCGGCCAGGATGAGGACAGACCCGGCGTCGGCGAAGACCGCGATCCGCTCGCCCGGCAAAAGCCGATGACACCCCAGGAATTCGCCGATGCGCTGAAACAGCTGCAGCAGGGCCAGGGCCAGCTGCAAAGCGACCTGGATCAGCTGAAGAAGGGCCTCGAAGGCATGGGTATGGAGCCCAATGAAGGATTTGGCGAGGCCGGCAAGTCCATGGGCAATGCCGAACAGGCACTCGGCGAGGGCGAAGGCGATGCGGCCGTCGGTCATCAGGGCCGGGCGCTGGAAGCGCTGCGCAAGGGCGCCAAGGACATGATGAAGCAGATGCAAGCCATGCAGGGCGACCAGGGCGGCGGCGAGGAAGGCGGCCGGCAGCAGAACGCCGATCGTGATCCGCTCGGCCGGCCACGCGCCAGCCAGGGTCCCGATTTCGGCGATTCGGTGAAGGTGCCCGACGAGATCGACGTGCAGCGCGCCCGCCAGATACTGGAAGCGATCCGCAAACGGCTCGGCAATGCGCTCAGCCCCGACATCGAACGCAGCTATCTGGAACGGCTGCTCGAGCTGAAATAGAGCAATTCCAGGAAAAGTGTGAAGCGGTTTTCCGTCCGGAATTGCGAAAAAACATAGGGATTGCCGCCCGCGTCCATCCCACCTAAAGACCCTCTCGCGCGGTTGCACCACCATGCCCAGACTTGGCGCCGTTACACCCATCCTGCGCATCTTCGACATTGCCAAGGCGCGTGAATTCTATGTCGGCTTCCTCGGCTTCGAGGTGCAGTGGGAACATCGCTTCGCCGACGACGCGCCGCTTTACATGGCGGTCGGCCGCGACGGCTGCGTTCTGCATCTCAGCGAACATCATGGCGACGGTGCACCCGGCATCGCCCTGCGCATCGAGGTCGAGGACATCACCGCTCTTCATGGCGAACTGATCGGCAAAAACTACCGCTTCGCCAGGCCGGGCGTGGAAGATACGCCTTGGAAGACCCGCGAGGTATCGGTCGCCGATCCGTTCGGCAACAGGCTGCATTTCTACGAGGATGCCGCCGGCTGACTGAGCCTGTTGACGAAGGCTTCGCGGATCGCATCCTGCATGCCGTCGATCGCCTCACCTGACGCATTGGGGTTGCGGTGCATCACCACGTTGGAGGAATCGATGGCGCCGAATCCGTCCGCGGTGGTCAGTTCACGACAGCCGTCCGGAATGTTGCTGCGCGAAATCGGCGCGATCGCCAGTCCGGAGGTGACGGCGAGCTTGAGGCCGCCGGTGGTGTCGCTGGTATAGGCGACACGATAGGCAAGATCGCGCTGCTCCAGTGATTTGATGGCGAAGTCCTTGCACCAGCCGGCCCGGTTGTAGAGCGCGATCGGCACCGGCTGTTCCTCATGCATGTGATGCAGGGTCGACGTCACCCACACGGTCGGGTCGTGCATCAGCACTTCGCCGCCGGCGGGATCCTGCCATTCGAACACCACGCACAGATCGAGTTCGCCGGCAGCGAGCGCCGCCATCTGTGCCCCGGAATGGGCATAGCGCACGGTGACCTCGACCTGTGTATGACGCTTCGAGAAGGCGCCGAGCGCGCGCGACAGGATGGCGTGGCCATATTCCTCCGGAATGCCGATGCGCACCGGCCCGCCAAGCGGCGCTGCCGCCATCGATGCCGACGTCTCGTCGAGCAGCGAGACAATGCGGCGGGCGTTGACGATGAGTTCGCCGCCGCGCCGCGTCAACGCGACGCCGCGCGAACCGCGCTCGAACAGGCTGGCGCCGATCAGCTCTTCGAGCTTCTTCATCTGCATCGACACCGCGGATTGGGTGCGGCCGGCCTGCTCCGCCGCCTTGGTGAAATTGCCGGTCTCGGCAATCGCCACGAAGGTTCGCAGGAGGTCGCTGTCGAGGGTCGGCCGCATGGAATCCGCCATAAGAGAATTTGATTGCTGGCATCATTCCAATTCGTTTGCAACATGTCAAACGGCGGACGATAGTCGCCATACCCATTGGATATGCGGCTGCGAAATCAGCCGCGGACCAATCAAGAGTCCTCACTCGTGCCCGCTGCCCGAAACGGTGGCGGGTTCTTTTTACCCCGCAGGCGGCAGCTTCGGGTCGTACGCGCAGGAGCCTGGATGCAGATGCAGAATCGGATGGTGGGCGGCATCCTGAGCCTGTGCCTCGGCGTGCTGGTCTTTTCGCTGCAGGATCCGCTCGTCAAAGCCGTGTCGAGCGGCTATCCGGTGACCGAGGTGATGGCGATCCGCTCGATCGTCGCCCTGCCGATCCTGATCGTTCTGGTCCATGCCGATGTCGGCTTGCGGGCGATCCTGTCGAAGCGATTCCGCATGCTGACGGTGCGCGCCTTCATCCAGTTCACCTCCTATACGATGTACTACCTGGCCATCGCTGCTTTGCCGCTCGCCGATGCGGTGGCGCTTTATTTCATGGCGCCGCTGTTCATCATGGTCCTGGCCGGACCTTACCTTGGCGAGCGCGTCTCCTGGCAGACACTGGCAACCGTGCTGATCGGCTTGTTCGGCGTCCTCGTGATGCTGCGCCCCGGCGCAGGGCTGTTCGACTGGGCAGCGCTGCTGTCGCTGGGATCGGCGGCGCTCTATGGTTTTTCGCAGCTGATGGCCCGCAAGATCGGCGATACTGAATCGTCCACCGTCATGGCCTTCTATCAGAACGGCGCCTATCTGGTCGGCGCCGCCGTGGTTGCCGGGGCGTTTCACCTGGCCGGCATTACACACGCCGTTCACCCAAGCCTGGAATTCCTGGTACGGCCATGGCTTTGGCCGACGCTGCCGGATTTTCTCAAGATGGCGGCCTGCGGTTTCGTCGCCTCCGCCGGCATGATCCTGCTGTCGCAGGCCTACCGGATGGCGCCGGCCAACCGCGTTGCCACCTTCGAATACACCGGCATCCTGTGGTCGCCGCTGTGGGGTTTCCTGTTCTTCGCCGAGGTGCCGCGGTCGACGACGGTGATCGGCGCTGCCTTGATTATCGGCGCCGGTCTGCTGGCGCTCAACACCGAACGGCGCAAGAATGTTCCACCTGTGCTCGCTGCCGCCGACCCAGCCTGATCAGGCGAAGCAGATCAGCGCCCGCTCGACTCGCGAACGGATTTCGGCCAGCGTGAAGGGCTTCTGCACGACATCGAGGATGATGCCGTTCAATTCCTCGGCGCGCTCGCGCTGGTCGGCATAGCCGGTCATCAGCACGATCTTGATCGACGGAAACAATGCAGCAGCCGCGATCGCCATCTCGATGCCGTCCATCTCCGGCATGCGGATATCGGAGACGACGAGATCATAGCCGCCACGCGCCGCCTGGATCAGCGAAAGCCCCTGCGCGCCGTCCGCCGCGATATCGATTGTGTGCCCGGCGCGTTCAAGCGCGCGGGCGGCCAGGGTGCGGACGGACTCATCGTCCTCGACGATCAGAAGCTTTGCCATGGCCGGCATATTTGGCCGCCAAAAGTTGACTTTTCCTGAAAGCCCACGAGCAATTCAGGAAAAGTGTGAGACGATTTTCCGGGAAAAGCGCACAGCGCTTTCCCTTGGGAATTGCGTCAAAACAAAAAACTCGAGCGGTTCGGCGTTTTCGTGAAGCGGCGAACCGCTCTAAGCATCAGCAAACCTTTTTGATGCCGCTCAGACATCCCCTTTGACGACACCGACAAACGGCAACTCGCGAAAAGCATGGGCTACATCCATGCCGTAGCCAACGACGAAATAGTCGGGGCAGTCGAAGCCGACATAATCGGCATTGAGCTCGGTCTGGCGGCGCATGCGCTTGTCGAGCAGCACGGCGATCGAACAGCTCTTGGCGCCCCGCGACAACATCAGCTCGCGGGTAAAGCTCAGCGTCTTCCCCGATTCGAGAATGTCGTCGATCAGCAGCACGTCGCGGCCGGCGACCTCATTGTCGATGTCGCGCAGCACCCTCACCTCGCCGCTGCTGGTGCCGGCGCCATAGCTGGAGATGAAGATGAATTCGACCTCCGGCGACAGGCCGACATCGTGCATGGCCCGGATAAGATCGGCGGCGAAGATAAACGAGCCCTTCAGCACCGAGATCACCAGCAGATCGTGATAGTCGTGTCCGGCAATCTCCTTGGCGAGCTCGAGATTGCGCCGCGCGATCGCCGATGCTGAAAACAGAACCTCGATGTCCTTGCCGCGTACGATGGGCATTGATGGTCTTCCCCGGTGATCGCCTATTCGGCGAAAGTGACCGACACGGTCTTCACACCGTTTCTAGGCACGTCGAGCCGGCTGGCAAAGCCGAATCTTTCGCCAGACGCCAGCGAACGGCCGGATGTCCCCAACGTATAGCGGGTAGTCTGCCCGTCATTGCCGGTCACCCGGATTTCGAGCGGCGGCAACTCCGTCGGTTTCGCACCATCATTGACGGCCTCACCATCGACGAACAGTGCGGCGTTCGGCCCGGTAGCGTCGACGCGTGACGTGACGCCCGAAATGCTGAGCGCCGACGCCTGCGCGCTGGACAGGAACGGCGCCTGGCGCACCAGCGCGTGCCCGCCGGAGACCCAGAACGCGGCCAAGGCAGCGCCGATACCAGCGACCCAGAAGATCGGCCCGCCGCGCGAGGCTGGTAGCCGCTCCGGCGGGGCCTCGGGCTTGCGCAGCATGTCCATGCCCGCGACGGGTGGCATGACGATCGCGCGCGGCAGCGGCGAAACGCTCTCCACGGCAGGCGCAAGGCGCGGCATCACCACGTAGTCGGCATCGACGATGTCGGCGGCCGAACCACGCATGAACCGGTCCGCTGCGGCAATTGCCGCCGGATCGGTCATGATTTCGCCGGAAACCGGGCGCGCGGTTCGATCGTCAGCCATCATGGCCCCAGCATTGCAGCACGTGTTCGCTTTTCGTTTCTTTTGCGTAAACACAAATGGTTAACGCTTCCCCACCGGAGCCCTCGTGACGAGCCGAAAGAGCCCAGAAATTAACCGCCGGTTAACCATGCCGGCCGATGGTCTTTACCCAGAACAGGCCGGCTCGCCGCCGTGCCGAAATTCAGGTCGTCGAAATTGATTCGTTTCGAAAATGTCGGCCTCCGCTATGGCATGGGTCCGGAAATCCTCCGCGACATCTCCCTGCACATCCCGGAGCGCTCCTTCCAGTTCCTCAGCGGGCCTTCGGGCGCCGGCAAGACGACCTTGCTGCGCCTGCTGTTCATGTCGCTGAAGCCGACGCGCGGGCTGATCACCATCTTTGGCAAGGACCGTTCGCGCATCTCGCGCACCGAATTGCCGCATCTGCGCCGCCGCATCGGCGTGGTGTTCCAGGATTTTCGCCTGCTCGACCACATGACCACCTACGAGAACGTCGCGCTGCCGCTGCGCGTGCGCGGGCGCGAGGAGGCGAGCTACCGCACCGATGTCACCGAACTGTTGAAGTGGGTCGGGCTGGGCGAGCGCATGCACGTGCTGCCGCCGGTTCTGTCCGGCGGCGAGAAGCAGCGCGCGGCGATCGCGCGGGCGCTGATCGAGCAGCCGGAAATCCTGCTCGCCGACGAACCGACCGGCAATGTCGATCCGCCTCTGGCGCGACGCCTGCTGCGGCTGTTCATCGAGCTCAACCGGCTCGGCACCGCGGTGGTGATCGCCACCCACGACCTTGGCCTGATGGAACAGGTCGACGCGCGCCGCATGATCCTGGCCGGCGGAAGGCTGGACATCTATGACTGAACTGTCCGCCGAACATTTTGTGGAACGGGAGCAGGACGCCGAGGCGACCGAGGCAAAGCCCCGCGCCCAGCGCAGGATGGCGCCGATCGTGCCGGCGCAGAACATCGCTGGCCGGGCACTGGTCCTGGTGATCGCCATCATGACCTTCCTGTCCTGCCTGACTTTCGGCGCAGTGACGCTGGTGCGCGACACAGCGTCCGTCTGGGAGAACCAGATTTCGCGCGAGGCGACCATCCAGATCAAGCCGGTCGACGGCCTCGACATGGAAGCAGCCCTTACCCAGGCCTCCCAGATCGCCGGGGAATTCCCTGGCGTCAAGACGACCCGGATCATCGACCGCGAGGCGACCGCGAGGCTCCTTGAGCCCTGGCTGGGCTCGGGGCTCAACATCGATGAATTACCCGTGCCGCGCCTGATCATCGTCACCATCGACGAGAACAGCCCGCCCGATTTCGCTGCCATGCGCGCCGCGATCACGCCGAAACTGCCGAGCGCATCGCTCGATGATCACCGCACCTGGGTCGACCGGCTGGTAGCGATGGCCCGCACCACGGTGACCATCGGCATTGCCGTGCTGGCATTGATGCTGTCGGCGACCGTGCTGACCGTGGTGTTCGCGACGCGCGGCGCCATGGCCGGCAACGGTCACATCATCGAAGTGCTGCATTTCGTCGGCGCCGAAGCACGCTTCATCGCGCGCGAATTCCGCCGGCATTTCCTGGTCACCGGCATGAAGGGAGCGGCGGCCGGCGGTGCCGCGGCAGTGCTCGTCTTCATCGTCTTTTCCTGGTGGTCGTCGCGCAATATGGCGACGCCGCAGGCCGACCAGGCGACCGCCCTGTTCGGCAATTTCGCCATCGGTTCGGCAGGCTATCTCGGTGTCGTGTTGATGGTGCTGGTGATCGGCGGACTGACGGCTGCCACGTCCCACGCCACCGTCGTTGCCTATCTCAGCGACATCGATGTCCGCCAGCCGGATGCAGGCTAATTCATGTCGCCCAAAAGTGGAACCGGTTTTGGGACAACGACATAGATAGGACAGGGTGATCACGGATGGAGAATTCACGTAACGCAAAGTGCGTCTTTTACCTACCCAAAGCCGCATTTCAGGATTAACCATATGGCGATGGACGCGCGGGATTCGACCGGTACGGCTGGGCAGATGCCAGTGGTGGTTGCCCGTTCGCATGGCCGCTCCACTGTGAGCCGTCTAAGAGCCGCGTTGCGCCTGTCCGCTCTCTCTGTCCTCATCCTCGCAACATTGTTTGCCGGCGGCTTCGGCTGGTTCGCCAATAAGGTCAGTCACCTGACCACGCCTGCCAATCCGGCCAAGGCGGACGCGATCATCGTGCTGACCGGCGGCCAGTCCCGCCTCGATGCGGCGATGGATCTGCTGGCGTCCGGCAAGGGCGAGCGGCTGCTGATCAGCGGCGTCCATCCTTCGGCCAGCCGCCGCCAGTTGCAGGCGGCGACCGGCGGCGACAAGAAACTGTTCTCCTGCTGCGTCGACATCGACCGCGCCGCGCTCGATACGATCGGCAATGCGGAGGAAAGCGCCAAATGGGTCGAGAGCCACGCCTATGGCACGGTGATCCTTGTCACCAACAATTATCATATGCCCCGCAGCCTGCTGGAAATGGGCAGGCTGCTGCATGGCGCCAAGCTCGAGCCCTATCCGGTGGTCAATTCCAACCTCGACAATGGCGGCTGGCTGACCAAGCCGCGGGCATTGCGCGTGCTGTTCACCGAATACAACAAGTATTTGCTGGCGCTGGCGCGCGGCATCGTGCCGGTCAAGCCGACGCCCAACGGCATCGCACTGGCCGAAACCGCAGCCGGCGGCTGATCATTCCCCTGCGGCCGTGCCCGAATTTCCCCTGAGCCGTGCGATCTCCTGCTCAAGACGTTCGATACGCTTGTCCCGCTCGCCGAGTGCCGCCGCCACGTCGGCTGCCTCGAACCGTTGCGGGATGTGCTGCGGGCAATTGGCATCCCAGGCCGAGACCGTGAACAGGATGACCTGCTCGGGGCGCGCTCTGTAGTCTTGCGGCATCAGTTTCGCCATCAGCTCGGCGTCACTCTCGACGACCCGCGCCGTGCCCCAGATCTTGATGCGCTGGCGGTGCATATAGTCGATCAGGAACAGGAACGCCCTTGGATTGTCGGCCAGATTGCCCTGCGTGATGAACTGCCGGTTGCCGGAAAAATCCGCGAAGCCGATCGTATGTTCATCCAGCACCTTGAGGAAGCCGGCCGGCCCGCCGCGATGCTGGACATAGGGCTGCCCCTCGCCATTGGCGGTCGACAGAAAGACGCTGGTCTGCATTTCGATGAAGGCGGCAAGGTCCGGGGTGATGCCGGCCTGCCAGCCGCCACGCTCCTCGACGCGGGCATAGGACTGACGTGAGCCCTTGCGGGTCTGGATTGCCTTGACGGTCGGCGTGAAGGCGACGTCGCTGGTGAAAGCATGCGCGTTCATCGAAAGCCTCCTTGCGGCAAGATGCTAAAGTCCGAGCTCCGACAGTGTCGGGTGGTCGTCCGGCCGCCGGCCGAGCGGCCAGTGATACTTACGATCGGACTCGCCGATCGGCAGGTCGTTGATGCTGGCGATGCGCAGGCGCATCAGCCCGTGTTCATCGAATTCCCAGTTCTCGTTGCCGTAGCTGCGGAACCATGAACCGCTGTCGTCGCGCCATTCGTAAGCGAAACGCACGGCGATGCGGTTGCCGTGGAAGGCCCAGACCTCCTTGATCAGCCGGTAGTCGAGCTCGCGACTCCATTTGCGCGTCAGGAAGGCCTGGATGGCGTCGCGGCCTTGCAGGAATTCGGCGCGGTTGCGCCAGCGGCTGTCCTTGGTATAGGCGAGCGCAACCCGCGCCGGATCGCGTGAATTCCAGGCATCCTCGGCCATGCGCGCCTTCTGTGCTGATGTCTCGGCGGTAAACGGCGGCAGCGGCGGTCGGGCTTCGGACATGGCAACTCCTTTGTGGGCCATGCTGCGGGCAGGCCGACAGACACAATATAGAGCCTTCCATCATTCAAATGGAGATGACATATTCGTAACCTGTCCTTCCATTTTCCGGAAGAAGCTATGGATCGTCTCGAAGCCATGTCGCTCTTTGTCGCCGCGGTGGAGGCCGGCAGCCTTTCCGCGGCCAGCCGCCGTTTCGGCATTCCGCTGGCGACGGTCAGCCGCAAGATTTCCGATCTCGAGCGCCATCTGAACACACGTCTCCTGAATCGCTCGACGCGACGGCTGACACCGACCGATGCCGGCCAGGCCTATCTTGCCGCCTGCCGCCGCATCCTGGACGAGGTCGGCGAGGCCGAACGCACGGCAGCCGGCGAATACAGCGCGCCGACCGGCGAATTGGCCATCACCGCGCCGGTCGTCTTTGGCCGCCTGCACGTGCTGCCGGTCGTCACCGGCTTTCTCGCCGCCTATCCAGACGTGGACATCCGCCTGACATTGGCCGACCGCATAACCCAGCTGGTCGAGGACCATTTCGATCTCGCCATCCGCATCGGCCAGTTGCCCGATTCGAGCCTGGTCGCCATCGGCGTCGGCGCGATCCGCCGCGTCGTCTGCGCCAGCCCGGCCTATCTTGCCGAACACGGCACGCCGACCACCCCGGAGGATCTGGAAACACACGATTGCATCACCTTCGAGGGACTTGCCTCCGCCGCCAGTTGGAGCTTCACCAAGGGCAAGGCCGAAATCCCGGTTCGGGTCCGCTCGCGGCTTCAGGTCAACACCGCCGAAGCGGCCATCGATGCGGCGATTGCCGGCGTCGGGCTGACACGCGTGCTTTCCTACCAGATCGAAGCCGCGCTGCGGTCCGGCACGCTGCGCATCCTGCTGCAGGAGTTTGAGCCAAAGCCATGGCCGGTAAGCCTGGTGCATGCGGGCCACGGCCTGCTGCCGGTCAAGCTGCGCGCATTCCTCGATTTTGCCGCCCCGCGCCTGAAGGAGCGGCTGGCGCGGCTGATGTAGCGGAACCAGGCCAACCCCCATTGGCGACCGTTCTTCGTTGCCAGCCAAAGCGCCCTGCGGCCATTTCCTTTTTTCCCGCGCTTGGTGTAACCAACGCTCACCTCCTCACCGGGCTCCCCCCAAATGCTCTACATCAGATCGCTGACGTTCAATTTCGTCTTTTACGTCAACCTGATCGTCCAGATGATCCTCTGGACCCCATACTATTTCCTGTCGCCCCGGCACCGCGCCTGGTTCGTGCCGAAATTTTGGTCGCGCACCTCGATGTGGCTTTACGACAAGATCGCCGGAACGAAGAGCGAGATCACCGGCCGGGAAAACCTGCCCGAAGGCTCCTTCATCCTGGCCCCCAAACACCAGTCGTTCTGGGATGCGATCGCCTTCTTTCCCTATCTTCACGACCCGCTCTACATCCTGAAGCGCGAGCTCACCTGGATCCCGTTCTTCGGCTGGTACATCATGAAGATGCGCATGATTCCGGTTCATCGCGGCAGCCGTTCGAAAGCGCTGAAGGCCGTGGTCGCCGCGACCAAGGCGGAGATGGCGCGCAATCCTCGCCAGCTCATCATCTACCCCGAAGGGACAAGACGCGCGCCGGGCGACGAGCCGGCCTACAAATACGGCATCGTCGAAATCTATGCGCAACTTGGCATTCCGGTGGTGCCGGTTGCCCATGTCGCCGGTCTCTATTGGCCGCGTCGAAAATTTCTGCGCTACCCCGGCACCGTGAAGGCGCGCTTCCTGCCGCCGATCCCACCGGGACTGAGCAAGGACGAATTCATGGCCCGGCTGATCGGCGAGACCGAGGCTGCCTGCGACCAGTTCCTGATTGATGCCGCGCGCGGCCCAAACCCGCCTGCCTTGCCGCCGACAGCGGTGAAAAGACTGCAAGAGCTGGACAACGCCGCAAGAACCAAAGCCTGAACCGGAAGTCTCCTGCCGGCAGTTCTCAGCCGAAAACGGCCAGCGCGGTGGTCAACACCAGCGTCGCGGCAAAGACCAGGTTGACGATCCGCGAGGCCGCCGGCCGGCGCAGGAAGCGCGCGAATGCCACTCCCAAGACAAGCCACAGAGCATGGATGGCGACGATCATCAGCGCGAGAGCCATCAGCTTCAGCCATGGACCAAGCTCAGTGTTACCCTGTTTGGGCGAAGCACCGGCGAACACGGCGGCGATTGCCACATAGGCCTTCGGATTGGCGACCGCGAGAAGGAATCCAGCCAGCCATGTTGGACACGAAGCCTCCGCGCCGCGTGCTGCCATGGGCGGCGCCGTGGCGATCTTGAAGGCGAGATAGAGGATGTAGGCCGCCGAGGCGAAAGCCAGCAACGGCGCCAGCTTCGGCATCGAGGTAAGCACCGCCATGACCCCGGTCGCGACAACCAGAAGCACGGCGATCGTGCCCAGGATGATTCCCCAGGCATAGCCCAGCGAGTGGCGCAAACCGAAGGCGGCCCCAACGGCGGTAACGCTTATCGTTGCCGGACCCGGGCTGCCCATGATCACCAGGGCGGCAAGCACGAGCGCGAGAAGTTGCCCCCAAAAGTCCGGCTGCGAAAGAAGCGGCTCAGTCATCTCTCCTCTGTCCTGCCTTGCGCGAAGAGACGGTATGGCAGGACCAGAGTGGCGTCTTGGACGTTCGTGCGAGGCGTCGCGCCTGAAGCTTCAGCCGCTCGCTTTGTCGAGTTCGGCCATGTCGGCGGCGGTCAGTTTCAGCGACGCCGCCCTGATCAGGCTGTCCATCTGTTCAGGCTTGGTGGCGCTGGCGATCGGCGCGGTGACACCCGGCCGCGCAATCACCCAGGCAAGCGCGACTTCCGCCTGCTTGGCCGAATGCCTTGATGAAACCGCGTCGAGTGCCGCAAGGATGCGCATGCCGCGCGCATTGAGATAGTCTTTCACGCCACCGCCGCGCGGGCTTTGACCGAGATCGGCATCGCTGCGGTATTTGCCGCTGAGAAAACCCTTGGCCAGGCTGAAATAGGTGATGACGCCGATGTCCTCGGCCACGCACAGATCGCGCAACGGCCCATCGAAGGACGAGCGATCGTAGAGATTGTATTCCGGCTGCAGCACCTCGTAGCGCGACAGACTGCGCAAGCTCGCCACATCGAGTGCGGCACGCAACTGGCCGGCGTCGAGATTCGAACAGCCGGCATAGCGGATTTTGCCCTTGGCGAGCAGCTTCTCGTAGGCGCCAAGCGTTTCTTCATAGGGCGTTGCGGGGTCCGGCCAGTGCGACAGATAGAGATCGATGACTTCGGTCTGCAGCCGCTTCAGCGATGCGTCGACGGCCTTTTCGATGTATGCGGCGGACAGGTCCTTGTGCCCCTGCCCCATATCCGAACCGACCTTCGTGATCACCACGACCTTGTCGCGATTGCCACGGTCTTTCATCCATTTGCCGATGATGGTTTCCGATTCACCGCCTTTGTGGCCGGGAACCCAGCGCGAATAGGCATCCGCCGTATCGATGGCGTTGAGGCCGGCGCCGACGAAGCGGTCGAGCAGGTCGAACGAGGTTTTCTCGTCGGCGGTCCAGCCGAAGACATTGCCGCCCAGAACCAGCGGCGCGATGGTAAGGTCGGTGCGACCGAGACGACGTTTCTGCAAGGCGGATCTCCGGGATGATTGGGGCGGGCAAATGGCGCCCGCGGGCTGAGGGTCGGAGCCTAACCTAGGTCTTGCCTGAACGAGGTCAAAGGCCTGGCCGCCTTTTTCCGCAGAGCCAGCTTCACAAAGGCGCGACCTGGCTGGCGACATCCTCCAGCCAGTGGTCGCTTATGCCCAGTGCCTCGAGATGCTCAAGCGTGCTCAGCACATAGTCCTCGTTGTTGCCGGACTGGCCGACCGCGCCGCGCACCACGGCCGCTGCATCCGCCGCGTCGAGCGCTCCGGCATATTGCTCGTGCTGGCGGTCGACAATGTAGACCACCGCGTCGACCGTACCGCCCCCGTCGAGGCGAATCTTGAGCATGCGCTCCAGATAGACATTGGTGACCAGTTCGCGCTCGCGAAGATAGGCCATGACCTCGTCGCGCAAGTCGCCGGGGACGCGGAATGCGAGGCCGACGCAGGACCCGCCACGGTCGAGGCCGAGCACCAGCCCCGGCCGCTCGCGCGTGCCGCGATGCACGAAGGAATAGACGCAGAGCGAGCGCCGGTAACCATGCAGGCGGGCACGCTGGGTTTCGACATGCGCGAATCCCGGCCGCCAGATCAGCGAGCCATAGCCAAACACCCAAAAATCGCCCATATCGCCGCGCCTGATTGCAAAAGATGCCAACACCGCACCCGGACCGGTGTTTTTTCCGCCCGTCCCGTCTAACTATTCGTCTGTCTGCCTGGCGGAATCGACCACCCGTCCGCAACACCCATGCGATAACGAGAGCCAAAGCATGACGTCAAGTGACGAACGCCAGCCAAGTAACCGTCGCCGCCTGTTCTGGCTTGCAGCATTCATCGTCCTGCTGTTCGCCCTCTACAGCGGCGGCTGGTTCTATCTGGCCGACCGCGTCAGGAGCGAGGCCGACAAGGCGGTCGCCACGCTCAACAAGAATGGCGTCGAGGCCGGCTGCGCCAATCTCCAGGTCAGCGGCTATCCCTTGAGCTTTACCGTCTCCTGCGACAACCTCGCCTATGAAGACGATGCCAGGAACATCGCGGCCTCAGCCGGCAGTTTCAACGCAGCCGCCCAGATCATCCAGCCTCTGTCGCCGGTTGCCAATCTGCGCGGCCCGCTCAGGACCTCAGTTCCGGACATGGTGCCGCTGTGGATCGACTGGGACAATCTGCAGGCCAATTTCAAATTGTGGTGGCCGCTGCCGCAGCGGATTTCTCTGGAGGCGGAGGGCCTGTCCGGCCAGACCGATCCGGCCGACGACACCGATCCGGTGCAACTGTTCAGCGCCGGCAAGGCATCGGGCCAGCTGCAGCCCAACGGCGAGGATATCGACTATCTCGGCAGTTTCGGCGATCTCGAGATCGACCCCGGCGCGATTGGCGGGCGCGTGCTTCCGGCGCTCGATGCCAGTGGCGACGTGACATTGAAGAACGGTGTCGCACTGATCGGCACGCAGGTGAAGAGCCTTCGTGGCCAGGCGATCGAGATCCGCAACCTTGACCTGTCGTCGGGCACGGCGCGCATCACCGTTTCGGGACCGCTCTCGGTTGATGCCGAGGGTCTGGTCAACGCCGATCTGATGATCAGGCTGAAGGACCCGAAGGCGGTGGCGGCCATCCTTGGCGCCGCCATACCCGAGCAGAAAAGCCAGATCGAGCAGGGTTTTTCTGCCCTGGCGGTGCTCGGCAACGAGCCGTCGATGCCGCTGAAGGTGGTCAGGGGCAAGGCCTCGCTCGGCTTCATTCCGCTGGGCAAGATCAAGCCGGTCGAATAGCTCAACCATGGCAAAACCCGTGAAGCTGCTGAGCGTTGGCGCCTTGACGCTGGACACCATCCTGCGCGTCGAGACACTGCCTGTGCATCAAGGCAAGTTCATTGCCTCCGACGGCGTCCAGATCGCCTCGGGCATGGCCACCAGTGCTGCCTGCGCCGCGCATCGCCTGGGGGCCGAGGTATCGCTGTGGGCGAGTGCGGGTGACGATGCCGTCGCCGACCAGCTCATCGCCGGCATCAAGGCCGAAGGCGTCGATTGCACCTTTGTGCGCCGCGTCAGAGGCGCCCGCTCGGCGCTGGCCTCGATCCTGGTCGACGCGCATGGCGAGCGCATCATCGTGCCGTTCTATGACGGGCTGGCCCAGGCCGATCCCGAAGTCTTGCCGGTCGCCGACCTCACGGCATTCGACGCCGTGCTGGTCGATGTCCGCTGGCCGGGCGCGGCAGCGTTGGCACTCAAGGCGGCACGCGCCGTTGGGCGTCCGGCGATCCTCGATGCCGACACCGCACCGTTGCCGGTCCTGGAACAGCTGTTGCCGCTCGCTACGCACATCGTCGCTTCGGAGCCGGCGGCGCGCATCGTCTGCGGCCAGGCGCTCGATCCGGAAACGGCTTGCGCCGATCTCGCCAGCCGCACCGACGCCTTTGTCGCGGTAACCGGCGGCGCGGCGGGCTGTTGGTGGCACGACCGTTCCGCAGGCTGTGTGCGCCATGTCGCGGCGCCGAAAATCAAGGCGGTCGACACACTGGCCGCCGGCGATGTCTTCCACGGCGCCTTCGCCGTCGGGTTGGCGGAAGCCATGCCGGTCGAGCAGGCTTTGCGCTTTGCCAGTGCGGCCGCGGCGCTCAAATGCCTGCGCTTCGGCGGCAGGCTGGGCGCGCCGGATAGGGCCGAGACGCTGGCCATGGTTGCGCAGGCCTGGCCAGCCTGAAACTGACGCTTTTGTTTTGACGCAATTCCCAAGGGAAAGCGCTAGCGCTTTTCCCGGGAAAAACGCCTCACACTTTTCCTGGAATTGCTCTAGCCCTTCGCGGGATGCTCGACGGCCTGGCGACCGAAATCGGGCACGTCGATGTCCTGGCCGGCTTCGATGATCGAGCGGCGCACAGCCCGCGTCCGGGTGAACAGGTCGAAGAGCTTTTCGCCATCGCCCCAGCGGATCGCGCGTTGCAGCGACGCCAGGTCTTCCGAGAACCGCGCCAGCATTTCGAGAATGGCGTCCTTGTTGTGCAGGCAGACATCCCGCCACATGGTCGGGTCGGAGGCGGCAAGGCGGGTGAAGTCGCGGAAGCCGGAAGCCGAATATTTGATCACTTCGGACTTGGTTACCGACTGCAGATCATCGGCGGTGCCGACGATGTTGTAGGCGATGATGTGCGGCAAATGCGAGACGATGGCCAGCGTCATGTCGTGATGCTGCGGATCCATCGTGTCGATGTTGGCGCCGCAGCGGCGCCAGAACTCCGACAGCCTCTCCAGCGCATCCGGGTCGGTGTCGGGCAGCGGCGTGAAGATGCACCAGCGATTGTCGAACAGGTCGGCGAAACCGGCGTCGGGGCCGGATTTTTCCGTGCCCGCCAGCGGGTGGCCGGGAATGAAATGGACGCCTTCAGGCACATAAGGCTGCATCTGCGCGATGACGGACGCCTTGGTCGAGCCGACATCGGTGAGGATCGCGCCCGGCTTCAGCGCCGGCGCGATTTCCTCGGCAACCGCGCCGGATGAGCCTACCGGCACCGAAATGATGACAAGGTCGGCATCGCGGACAGTCTCTCTCGCATCGGTGGTATAGCTATCGCCCAGCCCAAGCTCCTCGGCTCGCGCCAGCGTCGCCGCACTGCGCGTTGATATGGCTACGTGACGGGCCAGCCCCTCGCGGCGGATGACGCGGGCCAGCGACGAGCCGATCAGGCCGATGCCGACCAGCGCGATCTTTTCAAACATCGGTGATGTCATGGTCTCTAGCTTTTCAGGAATGTCGTGAGAGCGGCGACAACGCCGCGATTGGCCTCTTCGGTGCCGACGGTCATGCGCAACGCGTTGGGAAAGCCATAGCCCGAAACGCGCCGCAATATATAGCCGCGCGCCGTCAGATAGTCGTCCGCCGCCGCCGCCGAATGCTTCTGGTCATCGGGAAAATGAATGAGAACGAAATTGCCGACGCTCGGCGTTACCCGCAGCCCGAGCTTTGTGAATTCCTCGCTCAACCAGGCAAGCCAGGTCTCGTTGTGCGCCACGCTGCGCTCGACATGGGCGCGGTCGCGGATGGCTGCGATACCGGCCTCGATCGCCGTCGCATTGACGTTGAAGGGACCGCGCACGCGGTTGATGGCGTCGACGATATGCATCGGCGCATACATCCAGCCGATCCGCGCGCCACCGAGGCCGATCTTGGAGAAGGTACGGGTCATCACCACGTTCTCGGTGCTGCCGACCAACTCGATGCCGGCCTCATAGTCGTTGCGGCGGACATATTCGGCATAGGCCGCGTCGAGCACCAGAAGCACGTGCCTGGGCAGGCCGGCATGCAGCCGGCGCACCTCCTGGAACGGCACATAGGTGCCGGTCGGGTTGTTGGGATTGGCGAGGAACACGATCTTGGTGCGCGGCGTGACCGCGGCCAGGATGGCGTCGATGTCGGCGCGCTCATCTGTTTCCTTGATCGTCACCGGAACGGCACCCGCCGACTGGATGTAGATCTTGTAGACCATGAAGGCGTGTTCGGTGATGACGGCCTCGTCGCCGGGCGCCAGATAGGTCTGCGCCAGCAGGCCGAGAATCTCGTCGGAACCGTTGGAACATATGATGTTCTGAGGGTTGAGGCCATGCACCTCGGCGATCGCTTCGCGCAGCCGCCTGGCGGTGCCGTCGGGATAGATGTCGAGCTTGCCGGCAATCTCGCGCGCGGCTTCGATCGCTTTCGGCGAGGGCCCTAGCGGATTCTCGTTTGATGACAGCTTGTGGGCCTTGGCGACGCCGGCGGGCGCCGTGCTCTTGCCCGGCACATAGGCGTCGATGTCCATGATGCCCGCACGCGGGGTTGGACGTGCCTGGTCCGGTGTCTGGCTCATGTCGCAAAATCCGTCGAGAACGCTTCCTCGGGGAAGCCGCAGCGGAAATACAAGCCGTGGCCTGCAATGTCGAGAGGCGACAGCCATCGCCCAGGGCTGGCCGTTGACGACGGCGCGCCACAGCCCTAGAAGGGGTGCGAACTTCCGTGGTGATTTGGCCGGTCGGCTTGCAGCCACGTTAAACAACTTGCTAAAGGGCCGTTTGCATCCTGTAACCGGCTTTGCGACCGCAATGCCGGTTTTTTGTTGTCCGCGCCGGCCGGACACCCGTATCGGCATCGACTTTCGACAAACGCGATGCGTGGGCTCAAAGTGTGAGATGGATGTCATGGCCGTTCTGCGTGCCCGCAAAACCAACAACGAGGTCGACCAGCCGTCGAGCCCGGTTTTGCGTTTTGGATCCGACAAGCCGCTCAAGCTGGACGCCGGCACGCTGCTTTCACCGTTCCAGATCGCCTACCAGACCTACGGCACGCTGAACGATGCCCGCTCCAACGCCATCCTCGTCTGCCATGCACTGACCGGAGACCAGCACGTCGCCAGCACCAATCCGGTGACCGGCAAGCCTGGCTGGTGGGAAGTGCTGATCGGCCCCGGCAAGATCATCGACACCAATCGCTTCTTCGTCATCTGCTCCAATGTCATCGGCGGTTGCCTTGGGTCCACCGGTCCGGCCTCGACCAATCCCGCCACCGGCAAGCCCTATGGGCTTGACCTGCCCATTATCACCATTCGCGACATGGTGCGGGCGCAGCAGATGCTGATCGACCATTTCGGCATCGAAAAACTGTTTTGCGTGCTCGGCGGCTCGATGGGCGGCATGCAGGTGCTGGAATGGGCGTCGAGCTATCCGGAGCGCGTCTTCTCGGCGCTGCCGATCGCCACCGGCGCGCGCCATTCCTCGCAGAACATCGCCTTTCATGAGGTTGGCCGCCAGGCTGTCATGGCCGATCCGGACTGGCATGGCGGCAAATATTTCGAGCACGGCAAACGCCCGGAAAAGGGCCTGGCGGTAGCGCGCATGGCCGCCCACATCACTTACCTGTCGGAAGCCGCCCTGCACCGCAAGTTCGGCCGCAATCTGCAGGATCGCGAAGCGCTGACCTTCGGCTTTGACGCCGACTTCCAGATCGAAAGCTATCTGCGCCACCAGGGCATGACCTTCGTCGATCGCTTCGACGCCAATTCCTACCTCTACATGACGCGGTCGATGGACTATTTCGACCTTGCCGCCGACCATGGCGGCCGGCTGGCCGATGCTTTCGCCGGCACGAAAACCCGCTTCTGCCTGGTGTCGTTCACCTCGGACTGGCTTTTTCCGACCGAGGAGAGCCGCTCGATCGTGCATGCGCTCAACGCCGCCGGAGCATCGGTATCCTTCGTCGAGATCGAGACCGACCGCGGCCACGACGCATTCCTGCTCGACGAGCCGGAACTGTTTGCCGCCATCAACGGCTTCATCGGCTCGGCCGCCAGGGCGAGAGGGCTGGGCCTATGAGCGTCAACCGCGACCAGCGCGTCGACCTTGAAGTCGTCGCCAACCTCATCCCACCACAGTCGCGCGTGCTCGATGTCGGCTCGGGCGACGGCTCGCTGCTCGAATTGCTGCAGGACAGCAAGCAGGTCGACGGCCGTGGGCTCGAGCTGTCGCAGCGCGGCGTCAACGAATGCGTGGCGCGCGGCCTCTCGGTCATCCAAGGCGACGCCGACAAGGATCTCGAATTCTATCCCGATAAGGGCTTTGACTTCGTCGTCCTCTCGCAGACGCTGCAGGCCACCCGCAACCCGAAGCTGGTGCTCGACGAACTGCTCAGGATCGGCAATCGCGCCATCGTCTCCTTCCCCAATTTCGGCCATTGGCGTGTGCGTCTGTCACTGTTCGTCAACGGCCGCATGCCGGTGACCAAGGACCTGCCCTATTCCTGGTACGACACGCCCAACATCCACTTCTGCACCATCCGCGACTTCGTCAATCTGTGCGACGAGCTCGGCGCGACAGTCGAGAAGGCAACCGCTCTCGACGCCAACGGCCAGAAGATCGGCCTGTCGATGCCGTGGTGGTTCTGGAACTTCTTCGGCCAGCAGGCAGTGTTCTTGCTGAAACGGCAGTAGCCGCAAGCTATTCGAGGATGTCCGTGGCCTTGTGCGGATGTTCGACGCCGTCAGCAAACACCACGTCGGCCTCCGAATTGTCCGTGCGCAGCGCCAGAATCGCTTGATAGGCGGGCGAATTGTACCAGCCATGCACATGCTGCCTGTCGGGAAATTCGATGATAATCAGATGACCCGGCCAGTTGTTCTCGATCACCTCGACATCGCCGCCATGGACCAGAAAACGGCCGCCGAAAGGTTCCAGCGTGGCATCGATCTTGTGCAGGTATTCGACGATCTGCGGGCCCATCGTGGCTTGGCGCATATGGGCGACGGCGTAAGCGGTCATAAGTGCACTCCCTTTCAATCGAAGCCGATTGCCGGCTCCGCAGGCACAGATTGCCAAGGGTCGTGACAGAATTCGATTACCCCAAAAGTAATAAGAATGAGATGAGGCGATCGTGACGAATCGGCCTGCGTGATCCTGAGGCGGTTTCCAGTCTCCGGCCCTCAGGGTGTTGCCGTTGAGACGCAAGGTTGCGAATTCGTGGTTGCGGACGGATTGAACTCTGCAACCAGATGATGACACGGGAGCATGTTTTTCGTAGCGTCATGCCGGACGCGATGCCGAGCGAAGCACGGAGCGGGGAACCTGACCTATTCGATCGTTGTCGAAATGGAAAACGCCAAGTCCATCAATGAAGATGAGATCGGCGTTTCGTTCAGTGCTTTGGCACGGGAAATAGAAGCCGTGACGACAACCGGTCAATACATAAAACCGGAGGTCATCGTCGTTCACAGCGGACCAGATACCGACACACCGCTTCTGCGGCATCGTCTCACCGAAATTGTTCCGCAACTTGGCATGGTAGCAAACACGATCTTCAGCGCCTGCACAGGCGGCCGGTACTATGAGGTCAAGAACGCAGGCGCCGCGTTGGCCAAGGGCGACATCGTCATTTTCTGCGATTCCGATACAGTGATCGAAGACGGCTGGCTGTCGGCACTTCTCAAACCGCTCCAGGATCCGAAGACGATCGCCGTGAACGGTTACACCTATCTCGGCTGTGACGATTTCGCGTCGCGGACCTTTGCGCTTCTGTGGTTCTTCCCGCTGCGTGATGGTGATCGACGCTTTGCCTCCAAGCGCGCGATGAACGCTAACAATTGCGCCTTCCGCAGAAGCTGGTTAGCCGGCCATCCCTTTCCGGCCAGCAATGGATTCAAGGTTTCTTGCACGTTGCTCACCAGCCAGTTACGAGCAAGCGGGCATGATTTTGTCAGAGTCGATGCCCGGGCCAGCCATTATCCCCCGCGCGGTTGGCGCTTTTTCTTTTGGCGTGCCCTGGTCACCGGGCGCGATGCGGACCGGAAATATGTGGCACTGGCATCGCCATCCCAAGCCGCGCGAGTGCTGAAGGCGACAAGACGTTGGTTTTCGACATCCTGGAAAGTGGGTGGGCGTATTCTGACGCATGCAACTCGGCTCGGAATGCCGGCATGGCAGATCCCGTTTGCACTGATCGTCGGATTGGCCTTTTGCGCGCTGGTTTTTTGTGCACAAGCGGCCATGGCCCTTGGGCTGGTTCGGGACGAGGTTGAAAACGTGCCCCTCTACGTGGGACATAGCTGAAGCACTATGGTCAAAATGGGCAAAACCATCGAACCGACACCTCTCATCACGGTCATTACGCCGACCCACAACCGACGCGAAACGGTGTTGCGCGCCGTGGAAAGCGTACTCTCCCAGAGCATGTCGAGGCTTGAGCACATTGTCGTCGACGATGGTTCGACCGATGGAACCGAAGCGGCGCTGGCCCGCATCCAGGACCCGCGGCTGATCTATGTCGGGGCGAAATGGCGAGGCGCCAACGCAGCCAGGAATGCCGGCATCGAGCGCGCGCGGGCACCGTTGGTGACGTTCCTCGATTCCGACGACATCTATATGCCGCACCGGCTTGAACGAACCCTGACCTGGTTCGAGGAAAATCCTGCACTGCAAGTGCTGATCAGTTCGTTCGTGTCCCTGAAAGGCAATCGCATCACAAACTGCGTCAACCCCGAGGCGTTCGTGAGCCCCGCAATGCTGGAGCGGACGCTGGTTGGGCAGACCATCTTCATTGCCGGCTCCGCGATCACGGCTCGCCGCGAAGCCTTGCTGGCCATCGGCGGCTACGACAGCGACATCACCCGCATGCAGGATCGCGAATTGCTGCTGCGCCTTGCGCGGCGCTTCGGTGCGCAGTTGTCCAGGGATCTGGACTGGACGAAATACAATTCGGAGAACTCGATTTCCGGCCGCCGTGACGGCTATGTCGAGGCCTATGCGAACCTGATGGGCAAACATCCGCATATTGCCCATGCCTACCCGCACATTCCGCCTTACATGATCTCGCGGCAACTCATCGCCGACATCCTGCGAGGCAGGATACCGGAGGCATTTCAGGGCTACATGGCCAACCGTTCATCCAAAACGCTTGGCTATTCGCTGCCGGAATTGATGCAAGGCTATGTCCATGGCCGGCGCTGGCGCCGCGATCTCTCCAACGAGTTTCGCAATCAATTTGGTGCCCGGCCCGCTTAAGCCGAGAGGGATTCCGGGAAATTGTGGAACGGTTTTCCCTCCGGATCGCGTTAACCCCTCTGTCGAGAGCTCAACGGTCAAGTTCGGGAAAATACGGATCCGATAGAAACCGCCTGTCCCGTTCGCCTTGTAGGCAGTCTATCGGCGTCGCCGCGTCGACGGGGATGCTTCTCACCTCGTCCTGAATGCCGCTCACTTCCAGGAGCAGCTTGCGCCGGATGGCTGTCGAAAACTCGGCGGCGGCATAGATAGGCAGCACGAAGGAACCGGGTCCGCCGATCACGCACTGCGCATAATACTGGTCGAGATGGCTGAAGGTGGGCGACGGGCTGATCAGGATCGGCAGGCCATTGACGACGATGCCTTTGGCAGTCGCCGCATCACGCGTCGCGGTGACCGGCGGCCCGATATTGTTCGGTCCGTCGCCCGAAATATCGATGACGCTGCGTTCGCCCTGGAAAGACGTGCGGTCGAAAAGCTCGGTGCCGAAGGCCAGCGCGCCGGAAATCGAAGTGCCGCGAAAGCTGCGGAACGGGCGAGCCGCGACCTTGTCGGCAAAGCTGTTCGCGCTCTCGGCACTATCGATGATCTGCCAGCCGATGACCGCGTCGTCGCGGACCGTGCCGGCCCATTCGAAATAGGTCAGCGCTATGCGGCCCGTGGCGCCAGCGCGGACAGCCTTGATGAAGTCGGGATGCCGCAGCGCCTCGACATAACCGGCCCGCTGCAGGGCGAACTCCTTCTCGTCCATCGACAGCGAGATGTCGACCGCCAGCACCAGCTCGACGTCGACGGCGAGCGCATCCGGCGGCGAGGCCATCGGGGCAGCCTGGGCGCAGGCAAGACAGGCAAGCAGGCGAAGAGCATCAAGCATGGCCGTCGCCAGGGTTGTTCTCCCGAAGAGCTTCCCTCGCGATCGCGGCAAAATAAAGCTCTGCTTCCCTCGCTCGGATATCAGCTCATTTCTTGCGGCGGGCGGCGACTGGCGGCGGTTCTATCGCGCCGGCCCTGACGCGGGCGGGCTTCAGGGCTGGCGCACCGGAATCCTTGACGATCGTCAACGCGCGCGGGAAGAAGTGGTTGTTGTGCTGGCCGCGCCCGATGTTGAGGATCGCTGTCCCCGGCAAACGCTTCTCGAGCATCGACAGCACGCGTCTTAGCGATGGGCCGTCGAACGCATCCAGCGCCTCATCGATGATCACCCATTTCGGCTGCCGCAACGCGAGCCTGGCGAAGGCCAGCGAGCGTTGTTCGTCATCGCCCAACTCATGGTCCCAACGCCCGGCACGGTCGAGCGATGAGGATAGCCGTCCCAGACCGACCTCGGCCAGCACCGCCGAAATGTCGGCATCGTTCGCCGGCGCGGGCCCGTTCGGGTGATCGAGGACTTCGCGCAACGTGCCGACCGGAAAATAAGGCACGCGCGGCACGAATATGGGGGTTTCTCCCGACGGCAGGCCGATCCGGCCGCTTCCCCATGGCCACAGGCCGGCAATGGCACGAAAGAACAGCGTCTTGCCCGCACCGGGGTCGCCGGTGATCATGACGCGCTCGCCGGGGCGGATTTCGACATGCGGATCGGCGAGTCTGGTGCAACCCTCCGGCGAGGTCACTTCGAGCTTCTCGAAAGTCAGGCTGCCATTGACGTTTTGGCCGAAGGCAATGCGCTTTTCCGTGTCATGCAGCGCATCGGTTTCATCGAGCGCGATGCGGAAATCGGCCACGCGCATCAGCGTGGCGCGCCAATCGGCGATGCTGCCGATGTTGTTGATGAACCAGCGCAAGGAAGAGTGGACCTGGTTGAAGGCGCCGACCGCCATCATCAGCCCGCCAAAGCTGATATCACCTGAGAAATAGACCGGCGAAGCGACCAGTATGGGCGCCACGACGGTGATCCAGCCATAGGTGTCGGTCACCCAGGACAGGTTGATCTGGGCGGTGTAGATGCGCCGCATGGCGCCCAGCACCGTGCCGAGATCGAGTTCGAGCCGCCGCCTTGCGTCGGCCTCGCCGTGATACAACGCAATGGCATCGACGTTCTCGTTGACGCGCACCATCGAGGAGCGCAGCTCGGCTTCGCGTGTATAGCGGTCGCTGTTCAGGCGGATGAGCGGGCGCCCGACCAGCCAGCTCAGCCAGGAGGCGATGCCGGCGTAAAGGATAGCGGCCCAGACCATGTAGCCCGGTATGGCCAGCGAGGTCCCGCCGATGTGGAACACGAAGCCCGAGGACAGCTCCCACAGCACCCCGACGAAGGACACGAGCAGAATGCACGACTGCAGCAGCCCGACGCCGAGATCGGTTGACAGGTCGGACAGATGCGCGGCGTCCTGCTGCATGCGCTGGTCGGGATTGACGCCGATGGCGCCGGCATTGGCCAACCGGAAGGCGCGCGCCGGCCGCATCCACTGATCGATCAGATCCAGCGTCAGCGCCTCGCGCAGTTTGAGCCTGATCATCTGGTTGAGCCAGGTCTGGCCGATATTGAGCACCAGCAGCCCGCCGGCGATCATCGCGAAGACGAGGAGCTGGTGCAGGAAGGCCGCCATGTCGCGGCGCGAAAGCGCATCGTAGAAAGGCTGGTTCCAGCGGTTGAGCAGAACCTGGCCGATCGACGTTGCGATGATCACGGCCATGATGCCGACCGATGTCCACAGCAACCATTTGCGAACCGGCGATCGCGCCAGTGCCCGCCGGATCGTCGCCACCTGATCGCGCAGGCTGCTGGCTTCAACCGCCACGGCAACCGGATGAACGGCGGCGGCATTGTCCGGTTGATCAGCCATGGCCGAGGTCCTTGCGTCAGTGCTGAAACCGGATGGAGAAACTTGACAGGCGTTTGTATGGGCTGCCGGATGGGCTGTCGGTCCGCTTGCGACAGATAGGCAGGGAAACGAGGTCAGGCACGTTTGCCGTGATCACGAAGCCGTCACCCGCGCAGCCGAGGGCTTGGCATCGGCTTTGCGACGGCCAAGCCGGGTGGCGCCATGCGGCGACAGCACCGGCACGAAGACGCGGCGCGAGGCGCGCTGGACGACGGGCACGCCTTGATAGAGCCGTTTCTGCGCCTCGACGACGATGACGCCGGAAAAGATCGGCCACAGCCGCCGGCCGGCGCGCTCCAGCACATTGTGGAAGCGCATCATGAAACGGCGCTTCGACGGCGGAAAGAACAGCGCATCGGACCAGGCGGCGGGCGTAAAATTGGCCTCGCGCAGCAATTCGGTGAGCTGGCCGCGCGAAAAGGGCCGGCCATTGCCGAATGGGGTGTGCTCGAAGCGCGCCCAGACACCGCGCCGGTTGGGCACGACGATGACCACCCGGCCAGCCGGCGACAGCACGCGCCAGATCTCGTTCAGCGTCTCACGCGGGTTCTCGACATGTTCGAGCGAATGGACGAGCAGCATGCGGTCGATGCAGGAATCGACCAGCGGCAGTTCCTCGTCGAAGACCAGTGCCGTCGCCGTCGGCCCTGTCGCCGGCCACACCACCGCGCCTTGCGTTGCCGGCATGAAGGCAAAGACCCGCTCGGCATCGGTGCCGAACCGCTCCAGCCAGGGCAAGGTGTAACCCAGACCAACCAGCCGCTCGTTGGGCACGACCGCCCATATCGACGACAACGCCATGGTGATCGAACGCTCGGCGAACCGGCCGAGCGTTGTCGAATAGAAGGAGCGAAGATCGACGATGTCGGAATGCATGGCAGGGATGTAGCCGTGATATCGGCGGGTTTCAACAAAAGGCCGCGACGACCCGACATTCCGAGATGTCATTCGACATCCGGGATGACATCCACGCGCCGGCGCCCTATGTCTGCGGCCATAAACGGAGAGATGCGATGCCGGTCGAAATCGAACAGTTCATGTGCCGCAGCGACAATTTCGGCGTGCTGGTGCATGATCCCAAAAGCGGCCAGACCGCGATCATCGACGCGCCCGAGGAAGCGCCTATCCTGGCAGCGATAAAGCGCACCGGCTGGACGCCGACGACGATCCTGACCACGCATCATCACATGGATCACGTCGAGGCCAATCTGGCGCTGAAGGAGCGCTTCAAGCTGCGCATCGTCGGCCCGGAAGCGGAAAAGGCCAAGATCCCCGGCATCGACGAGACCGTCGAAGACGGCTCGGTTCTCCATCTTGGCGATGAAAAGATCGAAGTCATCGCCACGCCCGGCCACACCGCCGGCCACGTTTCCTACTATTTGCCGGTTTCGGGTGTGGCGTTCACCGCCGACACGCTGTTTGCGCTGGGTTGCGGACGGCTGTTCGAATGCAAGCCGCCGGTGATGTATGAATCGCTGAAGAAGCTGGCTGCACTTCCGGCTGAAACGGCCATCTATTGCGGCCACGAATATACGCTCTCCAACGCCCGTTTCGCGCTGACCGTCGACCCGACCAATTCGGCATTGAAGGAACGCGCCGCCAGGATCGAAAAGCTGCGCGCCGCCGACAAGCCGACGCTGCCGACGACGATCGGCGAGGAGCTGTCGACCAATCCCTTCCTGCGCTGGCACGATCCGGCGATCCGCAAGCATCTGGGGCTGGAGAAAGCTTCGGACGCCGAGGTCTTTGCCGAAATCCGCAAGCGCAAGGACAATTTCTAGGCCCGGTGGTATCGTCGCCATGACCAGCTCCGCAGAAATTATCGCGACGCTCGGGCTGAAGCCGCACCCGGAAGGCGGCTGGTATGCCGAGACCTTTCGCGATGGCACTGGCGGCGCGCGCGGCCATTCGACGGCCATCTATTTCCTGCTTGAGGAGCATCAGGTTTCGGCCTGGCACCGGGTCAAGGACGCCGCCGAGGTCTGGCATTTCCATGCCGGCGCCCCGCTGGCACTGGCGATGTGGGAGGAAGGCAGTACCGTTGTGGAGCAGGTGCTCGGCATCGATCTCGCAGCCGGTGAGCGGCCTCAGATCGTCGTGCCGGTAGGCTGGTGGCAGTCGGCGCGCAGCCTGGGCGAATGGACGCTGGTCGGCTGCACCGTCGCGCCGGGCTTCGAGTTTGCCGCCTTTGAGCTGGCCGAACCCGGCTGGCAGCCGAAACAACCCTAACTCAATAAGAACCCAAATTTAGCAGGAACCCAAGTGTCGTCGCGAGCTGGGCGGCGTAGTACAGCGCCCAGACGGCGAAGCGCATCCAGGCGCGGTGGGGCGAGATGGCGGCGACAAGGAATTTCTCGGTGGCGAGCAGCCCGTCCGATACCATGAACAGCACGGCGCCACCGATCACCCACATATTGCTTGTTGTCAGCGCCGAGATGCCCATTGCCAGGATCGCGGCGATATAGACGGTGATCGGGATACCCAGGCCGGGACCGACGCGACGCCACAGCGCCGCCAGCATGATGACCACGAACACCGCCATGGCGAGCCCGATCGCTCCGCGCCACGGCTCGGCGCCAAGCACTCCCAATCCGCCACCGCTGCGCAGGAACAGCGCGACATAGACGATGTGGGCGACGAGAAAACTGGCCAGCCCGCCGAGAAAGGCCTTTTCGCCGTCGCGCGACAGGAAGGCGTCGCCAGCGGCGCTGAGTGCGAGCGCGGCGACCAGCAGCAGCGGGCCGCCCTGCAGTCCGGCCAGCACGGCAAGCATCGCCACGGCAAGCGTCTTTGCCGCCGAGCGGGCGAGCGTCGGCGGCATGCCTAGCGTGAACGCATAGATCACCGCCGCCGCCAGCGAAAAGATCAGTGTCGCATTGGCATTGGCGTCGATGCCGCCCGCAAACGGCATCGTCATGCCCGGCTCCGCCTTTGGATGCCCTGGGCTCCGCCTTCGGATGACCCGGCTCGGCTCTCGGTCGCCGCAGGCTTGCGCAGGAACAGGGATTTTGCGGCGAGCACCGCGCCACCGGTGATGAGCACGCAGGCGGCGAGGATGCGCAGCGACGGCTCGGCGACGCCGGCCGCGATCAGCACCAGCGTCGACAACAGCGGTGCGGCGTAGCTTGCGGCACCCAGCACCTGGATGTTGCCGCGTTTGACGCCGATGTCCCAGGCATAGAAGGCAGCGCCCACCGGCATGAGGCCAAGACCAAGCACCGCCAGCCACTGACCGGCGCCGACGGGCAGAACGGTCTGTTCCAGCGCCAGGTGGCAGGCGAGCGACAGCACCGCGGTCGCTGCGCAGAACCAGGTGACGATGCTGGTCGGCACCGACGGGAAGCGCCGCGACAACAACGAATAGGACGACCACAGGACGGCGCAGACGGCAGCCATGGCATAGCCGAAGGAATAGCGGGCGTCGAAGGCCAGCCCGCCACCCTTGGTGACGATCAGCACGGTGCCGGCAAGGCCGAGCAGCGCGCCGACGACATGGTTCCACGCCAGTTTTTCGCCCGGCATCAGCGCCGAGCCGAGCACGATCAGCAGCGGCCACAGATAGGCGATCAGGCTCGCCTCCACCGCCGGCGCATTGCGCAGCGCGGTGAAATAGAAGAAGTGGTAGCCGAACAGGCCGGCAATGCCGATCAGCCACACCTGCGGCGGTATCTTCTGGCTCTTGTCGGGTGCCGGCATGAACAGCCGCGCGATGAGCCCGACCCCGGTGCCGATCGAGAAGGTGATCGCCGACAAGAGGAACGGCGGCACCTGGCCCGACGCATCGGTGAGCAGTGCGAGCAACGCCCACATGGCGACCGCCGAAAAGCCGATCAGTGTTGCGCGCCCCATTCTGTCTCCAGTGGCGCGCCAATTCCGCGCCTGGCTATTGTACGGCTTCGAAACGCCCGGCGCTGATGGTCAAGGTGCCGATCTGCGTGCCCACCGTGGCACGGATCGGCGCATATACGCCGGTTTGGCCGAGCGGTGCAAACGTCACCATCATGCGGCTTTTGTTCTTGAGATAGTTGAGCGCCTTGCGGCCCTTGCGATAACCCGCCACCGGCTCGAAGCCCATCTGGCAGGTGACGGTGTCGCCCTTGTAGCCCGGGACCGAGATCGTGCCTTTCGACGCGTAGGTCAACGTCAGGTCGGCACGCATCTCGCCGTCATAGAACTTCACCGTGCGGCCGCAGACCTGGTCGAGACTGTCGGCATGAATGACGGTGGCGGCCATGGGATCGAGCACCGACGTCAGGTCGCCGGCACCGAGCGGTACCCAGTTCTTGGGGTCGCGTTTGCCCGGCGCCGGCACGACCTTCGTCGAGGTGACCCTGCCATTGGCAAAGCGGATATCGACAACCGATGCCTTCTTGCCGGAGGTGTAATCGGCGCGGAATGCCTGCGGCACCATTTTCTTGCCCGCGATCGTGCCTTTGGATGAGATCGTGCCGCGCGTATCGTCGAACAGCTTGGCGAGGCCGGCTGCGGTGACACTGCCTTGGATCGCGTAGGCGCCGTTCTCATAGCGGCTGGAAAACGTTGATTTCGCTATCGAAAGGCCGAGGAACGACACTGTGTACTCGCCCTTGAACGACTGCGGCGAGGCAGCAGACGCGGCGGACGGCAAAGCTATGGCAAGCATGGCAACAAGGGCATGTGGCGAACGAAGCATGGCGGGATCGGGTCCTTGATTTTCGGCCGGAGGCGGGCAACTCCGGTCTGGCATGTCCCTATGGAACCGCTTATAGGATGAATTCCGGCCTTAATATGAAATGCCGGGCGTGTCCGCAGGCAAGCTGGAGCTTGACGCCTCGGCGAAATGCAACTATGGAACGCCAACTTTTTCCATAAGGCCGCCTGACCAGAACCGCGCGCCACCCGGCGTGGGCTTGAGTGTTTGGCAGACCCCGAGAACTGAAGGTTAGAACAATGTCCCGCACCTGCGAACTCACTGCCAAGGCAGTCATGTCCGGCAACAATGTGAGCCACGCCAACAACAAGACCAAGCGTCGCTTCCTGCCGAACCTCGTCAATGTGACGCTGATTTCGGAAGCGCTGAACCAGAACGTGCGTCTTCGCATTTCGGCCAACGCGCTGCGTTCGGTCGAACATCGCGGCGGCCTCGACGCCTTCCTGGCCAAGGCCGACGTCAAGGAATTGTCGCAGCGCGCCCGTTTGCTGAAGAAGCAGATCGCCAAGAAGACCGCCGAACAGGCTGCCGCTTAAAACAGTTCAAAGGCGGGGGACGACCGCCCTGGCCAACCTCTTGTTGGCCTAGGCATCGGATCGAAGCCGCAAGGTTTCGGCAACCCGATGCTTAAATTACGAAGCTAGCGTAATCCGATTTCGGAATACGTTCCGCTGGTTCCATTACCCAGGATAAAAAAATGACTTTCTTCTCGCGATACTTGCCCTTCGTGGCCGCCATGACGCTTGTCGTCGTGGCATCGAACATTCTCGTGCAATTCCCGATGCAGGGCCAGATCGGCGGCCTCTCGCTGGCCGACCTTCTGACCTGGGGGGCCTTCACCTATCCCTTCTCGTTTCTGGTCACCGACCTCGCCAACCGCCGTTACGGCCCCACTGTGGCGCGCCGGATCGTCTTTGTCGGCTTCATGACGGCGGTGATCTGCTCGATCCTTGTCCCGCCCTTCCTGTTCCGTCACGGCCTGATCGAATTCGAGACCGCCGCCGACCGGCTGGTGCGGATCGCGGCCGCGTCCGGAGCGGCGTTCCTTGCCGCGCAATTGCTCGATGTGACTGTCTTCAACCGGCTGCGCCGCCAGAGCTGGTGGCGGGCGCCGATCGTCGGCACGCTGGTCGGGTCGGTGTTCGACACAGCCGTGTTCTTCACCGTCGCGTTCTCGGCCGCCTTTGCCTTCGCTGGTCCCAACGACGGCTTTGCGTTGGAAAACGCACCCTTGATGGGCGTGTTCCATGTCGACGCGATGCGTTGGATCTCCTGGGCGCTGGGCGACCTCAGCGTGAAGCTGATCATCGCCGTGGTGGCGTTGATCCCCTACCGTCTGCTCGCGGCCCGCTGGAGCCAGCCCGCGGTTGCGGCTTAAACCATGATCCCGAAAAGTGGGACCCGATTTTCGGAAAAGATCATGGTCGGACAAAGATCATGATCCCGTGGGTTCAGCTCGATTCGGCAAAGACCCCGGACGGCGGACAAGAACTTCGCCTCAAGCGGCGCGGCACCGAATTCTCGATCATGCTGGGCACCAACGAGCTCATGAACAGCCGCCTCAGCGGTTCCGAGGAAGCGCTGGCAAAACTGTCCTGTGAGCGGATTGCCGGCCATAGCCGGCCCACAATCCTGATCGGTGGGCTTGGCATGGGTTTTACCTTGCGCGCCGCACTCACAGAATTGGCCAATGATGCCGGAATTGTCGTCGCCGAACTGGTGCCCGCCGTCGTCGCCTGGGCACGTGGCCCGATGGCCGAAATCTTTGACGGCTGTCTCGACGATCCTCGCGTCACCATCCAGGAAACCGATGTCGGGCAGTTGATCCGGTCGCGGCCCGCGGCCTGGGACGCCATCCTGCTCGATGTCGACAACGGCCCGGAAGGCATCGTCCACAAATCCAACAACGCACTTTACAGCGTGCAAGGCCTCGCAGCCGCACGCAGCGCCCTGAAACCCGGCGGCGTGCTGGCGGTGTGGTCGCAAGGCCCCGACAGCGGCTTCACGCGGCGGCTGAAGCAGGCAGGCTTCGCGGTCGAAGAGGTCAGTACGCGCGCCAACGGCAAGCGCGGCGCCCGCCATGTCATCTGGATCGCCAACAGGACGTAAGCCGGCTGGCTCAATCCTGGTGGAGAATGAATTCCAGATAGAGGTTGCGCTGCAGGATCGAGTGGTTGTCGTCCGAGATCAGCGACACCATCAGCGCGCCGTCGTCGCGGCTCCAGACGTCGAGCCCTTCCATATTGTCGATCTGGTAGTCCATGTCGGCCTCCAGCAGCACCGGCCCGTCGGCGACCGCGCCCTTCTCGACGCTTTCGCCGTAGATGCGCCGCAGCCGCATCTTGACGCCGCTGGCCATCGAGAAACTGCGCTCCAGAAGCAACAGATCACCATCGGGCAGGAAGGCGCCGTCGGTGATGTCGAAATCGCCATTGCGCTTGACGGTGAAGACGCCCTTGTGCGGCCCATCGATGATGGCGGCATAGATGTTGCCGGCCTTGTCCAGGCTCTTCTCGGAGACCACGACCAGGCCGCCCTCATGCTGGCCGTTGGCATTGGCGTGGGTGACGGTCTCGAAGCCGCGATTCTGGCGCAGCTCGCGGGCCGGCACGACGAAATCCAGCGGCTTGAACGGCGCCTTCATGTCGTTGGGATCGATCTTGAACTGGGCGACGCGGTGGCTGCGCTCGAAGCCGACGGTGGCGATGCCGTCCTTGACCGCGAGACCTTCCGCATCGACCTCCCATTTCCTGTCGATCGGCCGGCCGGTCTGGTCGACCATCTGCTGCATGCGGAAATTCTGGATGCCGGAGGGTCGCTTTTCCGCGTCGCGGACCACCGTGCCGAAGAACCAGAAGCCGGTGTCGGCAACGCCGATGAAGTCACCGCCGGCTGTCAGGAAGCGGAAGGCTGACAGCGCGCCGAAATCGCGTGTCGGCGAGGTCATCTCCAGCCCGCCGACGAATTCGAAAGCGCCGAACTGCTTGTCGGCACGGCCAATGTGGAATTGGGTGATCGGGCGGGCCGAGATTTCGACCGGTTCGACAGAACCAGAGTCAGCCGAACCGGCTGCCGCCGAAGCCACGCCGGAAAGCAGGGCGATGGCGGCGAAAAGCGTCTGCCGAAACCCGCCGCGCCTGGAAATCATCCGGCGCGCCGCATACCACCGCCGCGTCGCGTATCCTTCGCGCTTTCCTCGGCGAACAGCGAAGCCAGTTGCTCGGTCATGGCGCCGGCCAGTTCCTCGGCATCGACGATGGTGACAGCGCGGCGGTAGTAGCGCGTGACGTCGTGGCCGATGCCGATGGCCAGCAGTTCCACCGGCGAACGCGTCTCGATCAGCTCGATGACGGCGCGCAGATGGCGCTCGAGATAGTTGCCCGGATTGACCGACAGCGTCGAATCGTCGACCGGCGCGCCGTCCGAGATCATCATCAGGATCTTGCGCTGCTCGGGCCGGGCGATCAGCCGGTTGTGCGCCCACAGCAGCGCCTCGCCGTCGATATTTTCCTTGAGCAGGCCTTCGCGCATCATCAGGCCGAGATTGCGCCGTGCCCGCCGCCATGGATGGTCGGCGGACTTGTAGATGATGTGGCGCAGATCGTTGAGCCGGCCAGGATTCGGCGGCTTGCCATCCTTCAGCCATTTCTCGCGCGCCTGCCCGCCCTTCCACGCCCGTGTCGTGAAGCCGAGGATCTCGACCGAGACACCGCAACGCTCCAGCGTGCGCGCCAATATGTCGGCGCAGGTGGCGGCGACCGTGATCGGCCGGCCGCGCATCGAGCCGGAATTGTCGAGCACCAGCGTCACCACCGTGTCGCGAAATTTGGTGTCGCGCTCCTGCTTGAACGACAGCGGCTGCATCGGGTCAATGACGACCCGCACCAGCCTTGCCGGGTCGAGGTAACCTTCTTCCAGGTCGAAATCCCAGGAGCGGTTCTGTTGTGCCATCAGCCGGCGCTGTAGCCGGTTGGCCAGCCGCCCAACGACGCCGGACAGATTGGCCAGTTGCTTGTCGAGGAAGGCGCGCAGCCGGTCGAGTTCTTCCTCTTCGCACAGCTCCTCGGCGCCGACCGTCTCGTCGAAAGCCGTGGTGAAGACCTTGTAGTCGATCTCCTTCGGCAGATTGGTGAAGGGATTGTCGTTGCGGCGCGCCTCGCCGGGTGTTTCGGCATCGGCGTCGTCATCGTCGGACAGATCGTCGGCGGTGGCGTCGGAGGCTTCCGTCTCGGCCGACTGTTCGTCATCGGCGGAAGCTTCGGCATCCTCGGACTGCGACTGCTCGGAGCCGGAATCCTCTTCGCCACCCTCCTCGCTCTGCTCCTCGCCTTGCGGCTGGTTGTCGTCATTGTCCTCGGAATCTTCCGTCTCCTGGTCGTCGCCGAGTTCCTCGGCCATCTCCATGGAGGCGAGCATCTCGCGCACGACCCGGGCGAACGCCTGCTGGTCGCCGAGCTTGGCCGACAATCCGTCGAGGTCGGCCTTGGCCTTCTCCTCGACCCAGGGGCGCCAAAGTTCGACCAGCCGCTCGCCGCTTTTCGGGACCGGGCGGCCGGTCAGCTTCTCGCGCACCATCAGGGCAAGAGCTTCCTCGATCGGCGCGTCGGCCTTGTCCTTGATGTCGACGAGGTTGGCCTTGGCGTATTTGTCCTCCAGCATCGAGCCGATATTGTCGGCGACGCCCTGCATGGCGCGTGAGCCTATCGCCTCGACGCGAGCCTGCTCGACCGCGTCATAGATGGCGCGGGCCGCCTTGCCTTCCGGCGCCAGCTTGGTGTGGATGCGCACATCATGGCAGGCGCGCTTCAGCGCCATGGAATCGCCGAGGCCGCGGGTGATCGCAATATCGGTCTTCGATGCCTTCTTGGGCAGCTCCGGCAAGCGCGCGCGGCTGCCGGCGAGCGCCGGCCGGTCCTTGGCGAAACCGACCTCCAGTTCCTTGTCGCCGGCAATGGCGCGCATGCAGACGGTAACGGCACGCTTGAAGCTATCGGCTTCAGACCCCGTCTTCGACTTGTTGCGCGTGTTGTCGCCCGGACCCGCCATCGAGACCCTGCTTAGCCCAGCACCACGTTGGCGGCGCTCTCGGGCAGATCCTCGCCGAAGGCGCGCTGATAGAACTCGGCCACCACCGAGCGCTCCAGTTCGTCGCACTTGTTGAGGAAGGTCAGCCGGAACGCCATGCCGATATTGCCGAATATCTCGGCATTCTCGGCCCAGGTGATCACGGTGCGCGGGCTCATCACGGTCGACAGATCGCCGTTGATGAAGGCCGAGCGCGTCATGTCGGCGACGCGCACCATCTTGTTGACGATGTCCTTGCCCTTGCCGTCGCGATAGTGCTTGGCCTTGGCCAGCACGATGGCGACTTCGTTGTCGTGCGGCAAATAGTTCAGCGTGGTGACGATCGACCAGCGGTCCATCTGCGCCTGGTTGATCTGCTGGGTGCCGTGATAGAGGCCGGTGGTGTCGCCAAGGCCGACCGTGTTTGCGGTCGAGAACAGCCGGAAGGCCGGATGCGGGCGAATGACCCGGCTCTGGTCGAGCAGCGTCAGCCGGCCCGACGATTCCAGCACGCGCTGGATGACGAACATCACATCCGGACGGCCGGCATCGTACTCGTCGAAGCACAGCGCGACATTGTGCTGGTAGGCCCAGGGCAGGATGCCGTCGCGGAATTCGGTGATCTGCAAACCGTCCTTGACGACGATCGCGTCCTTGCCGACGAGATCGATACGGCTGACATGGCTGTCGAGGTTGACGCGCACGCAAGGCCAGTTGAGGCGAGCGGCGACCTGTTCGATATGGGTCGACTTGCCGGTGCCGTGATAGCCCGACACCATGACGCGGCGGTTGTAGGCAAAGCCCGCAAGGATCGCCATCGTCGTGTTCTTGTCGAACAGATAGTCCGGATCGATGTCCGGCACATGCTCCGATGTCACCGAATAGGCCGGCACCACCATCTTGGACTCGAAGCCGAATTTCTCCTTCACCGACACCGTCGTGTCGGGCAGGTTGGCGATGTCACGATCGACCTTGTTCATATCTCTCAACGTCTCCACGGGCGAAACGTCTGATTTCGCCGGCAATCGATTTTGTCCGGGGGCGGTCTTAGAGCCTTTTCCAACCTTATGAAAGTTGGAAAACGACACGAACCGTATGGCCGCTCAGCACAGGCCCGCCTGTTTGAGCACGCGATAGGCCTGCAGCACATCGCGGAACCGGTCTTCCGAACCTCTGTCGCCACCATTCGCATCCGGATGGTGCAGTTTCACCAGTTCCTTATAGCGCGCCTTGATCTCCTTGCCAGTCGCCTTTGTATCAAGACCAAGCGTTTCCAGCGCCTTGGCCTCAAGCGGCTTGGCCTTGCGCTCGCGCGCCTCGCGCGGATCCTTCGGTCCCTTGAACAGGTCGAACGGGTCGCGCATGCGGTTATAGTAGCCGGCGCGGCCGGAACGCATCTGGGCCATATCGGGCGACGACCGCGTCGAGGCCCCGTTGGCGCCCATCTTCCAGGTCGGCCGGTGCCCGGTCATGGCTTCCTTCTGGAAGCGCGCGACCTCGGTGTCCGGCACGCCGGAAAAGTAGTTGAAGCCCTTGTTGTACTCGCGCACATGATCAAAGCAGAAGTGGAAATACTCGCCTTCCTTCATGCGCCCGACCGGCGCACGATGGGTGCCCGCTTCCTTGCAGCCGTCCCACTGGCAGATCGGCGAGTGCGACTTCAGCTCCGCGTCCTTGTCGGGGCGGACGCGAATCTTCTCGAAATATTTGGGGTACGGCTTCATCTTACCCATTTATGGGGCGTTCGCAGATGCGAAACAAGAATTGACATTTTCGCGATCATCGCCCTAACCGCTGAATCGCGGCATAAAGCAGGCGAATGGCGGATTTTGTTGCTCGGCGGCGGCCCCTTGCGAAACCGATTTTCGGTTTCCAGGCCGAGACGCCAGCGATATGTGGTGAAGGGAGATGGCGATGTCCATACAGGCGACCATGGAAGACAAGCTCAATAAGGCATTTTCGCCGGACAGGCTGGTTATCATCAACGAGAGCCATCTCCATGCCGGCCACCACCATCACGGCTCCGACCATCACGGCACTTATGACGGCACCGGCGAGACGCATTTTCGCGTCCGCGTCGTCGCTTCCGCCTTTGCCGGCATGAGCCGCATCGACCGTCACCGCGCCGTCAATGAACTGCTTGCCGACGAATTGAAGGCCGGCGTGCACGCGCTGGCGATCGAACCGGCGGCTCCCGGCGAAAAGACCCGCTGGTAGCTCGGTTCCGCCGATCGTTTTTCGCCGCGCTCAGAGCACCGCTTCGATGAGGAACGGCCCGCGCCGTGACAGCGCGCTGTCCAGCAGCGCCTCGAAGCGCTCGCACGTATCGGCGCGAGCCGCCTCCACGCCCATGCCTTTGGCCAGCGACACCCAGTCGAGCGAGGGATGGTCGAGGTCGAGCATGCGCCTGGCGTTCTCGCCGATCGCGCCCACGCCGACATTCTTCATCTCGCCATGCAGGATTGCATAGGTTCGATTGGAAAACACGATCGTCACCACGTCGAGCTTTTCCCGCGCCTGCGTCCACAATCCCTGTACCGTGTACATGCCGCTGCCGTCGGCTTCGAGGTTGATCACCTTGCGGTCCGAACAGGCGATTGCCGCCCCGGTCGCCATCGGGATGCCGCCGCCGATCGATCCGCCCGTGCCCATCATGTAGTCGTGCGGCGCTGCAAAGGCCGACAGCGCGAAGAAACGCCTGGCCGAGGTGACCGCTTCATCGCAAACGATCGCATCGGCCGGCAGTTTGCGCGCCACCGAGAGCGCGATGGCATCTTCCGTCAGCTTGCCGTTCGGCGTTGCCTCGTCGGGAAAAGCGGCCGCGAGCACCTGTTGTTGTGACGGCTTGATGCCAAGTTCGTCGCGAAGCGCCTCCAGCGCCGTATGCAGATCGTCGCCATGGGCGGCCAGTGTCAGCACCTCGCAGCCTTCCCGCACGAGCCGTCCCGGTTTCCCCGGATAGGCGAAGAAGGCAACCGGCTCCTTCGCACCGACCAGGATCAGAACATCGACGTCGCTCAGCACAGCCATCGCCGCATCGACCGGATAGGGGATGCGGGTCGGCGCGACACGCCCACGCCCGCGTTGCATCCGTGCGATCAGAACCTCGCCGAACAGGCGGACATCGCTGCCCGTCGAAATCTGCCCGGCGATGGCGAGCGCATCGGCGCGTGCGGCCTTTCCGCGAACGATCATGCCTGCCCGGCCCGGAGCGGTACGGATCGCCGCGGCGACCTTGCGCACGGCGTCCATATCGACGGCCGGCGCTGGCACCAGCTTCACCTTGCCGACCGAAACCGCGTCGACTGCGCCCCAGGCAGCATCCGCCGGCAGGATCATCGTCGCGACGCCGGGCGGTGTCAGCGAGGCGCGAAAGGCTGCTTCAGCTGCCGGCACGATATCGGCCGGGCCCTTGACGCGGCCGACCCAGTTGGACATCGGCGCCGCAAGGCTCTCGATATCGCTGGTGAGCGGGGCATCGAGCGGCAGATGGTAAGAGGCGTGGTCGCCGACGATGTTGATCATCGGGCTGAAGGCACGCCGGGCATTGTGCATGTTGGCGAGCCCGTTGGCCAGGCCGGGACCGGTATGCAGCAGCGTCGCGGCCGGCCGATCGGTCATCCGCGCATAGCCATCGGCGGCACCCGTCACCACGCCCTCGAACAGCCCGAGCACGCAACGCATTTTCGGCTTGCGGTCAAGTGCTGCAACGAAATGCATTTCGGAGGTGCCGGGATTGGCAAAGCAGACCGTCACATCGTTGGCCAGAAGCACGTCACACAGGACATCGGCGCCGTTCATGCAATTCCCTCCCGCTCACGATCGAAGAGCACTTGCACCCGGGCGCGCCCGCACAGCAATATCCCGCCGCCATTTTTGATCTGATCCAGCGCTGTAAAGATCAGCCAACCGTCGATTTCAGGAATGCCAGCGCGGCAGCGGTCAGCGCGTCACCGTCCTCGCCGAAATCGCGATTGATCGACATATGCGTGTAGGCGCTGCCGTCGAACAGTGTGACCTGGGTGCCCGTCGCGCGCAGGCGCTCGGCAAAGGCCTTGGAGTCCTCGCCGCGGCCAGGGGCGCGCGAATAGGCAATGAACGTCGGCGGGTGCTTGCGGCCGTCGACATGGCTGGCCGGCGACAGTGCCGCCCATTGCGCGGGATTGGAAAAGACGCGGGCATAGGCCCGCACCATGCCGCCCTTCCTGGCAAGTGCTGCAAGATCATAGGCCCTGGTATCGTCGAGAATGAGCGCAGCTATGCCGGGCAATCCGCCGCGCATGCCGGTCAGCGCAATCAAATGGCAGCCGGCCGAATGGCCCATGCCGACAATGCGGTTGGGATCGCCGCCATGCCGGGCGATGTTGGCCCTGATGAAGGCGTAGGCCTTTTCGACGTCACCGGCCTGGGTGGCGACATCGGCCTGCGGCAACATGCGGTAGTCGATGGAGACGAAGCAGAAGCCGTTGGCGAGCAGGAAGGCCGGTTTGGCGTTGACCTGACTGCGTTTGCCAAACTGCCAGGTGCCGCCATGAACGAAAAATACGACCGGCAGGCCGATTGCACCATCGGGCGCATAGATGTCGAGCTTGGCCGGCCCGTAGTCGAAGGTCTTTGGCGTGGGTCGGCGTGTTTCCGACGCGGCCGATGCTTCCAACGGCAGCATCGCCGCCACCGAGGCCATGATCAGGCTTCGTCGATCGATCATCACTGTCTCCTGGCGAGGCAAGACTGCACGCGGCGGCCCCAGCCGTCCAGTCAGGGATTCGCAACACACCCGCTACCCGCGCTGAATGCCGCTCCGCACCGAGCGCCTTGATCTCGGAGTGGCCTCAAATCTTACGATCGCAGCCACCTCTTCACATGAAGGGAACAAACGGTACCCCCCGACAGTTGAATGCGAGGTGAGCCGAATGGAAGCCACAGCGGCTCCGAGGGCAAAAGCATCATGCGAGAGAACCAGTCTGACGTCTTTGATCTGTTTTCGGAAATTTACACCAACGCGGCGCAGGAAGAGATCAGCATCCAGCAATATCTCCTTGCCTGCCGCGAGGACAAGTCGATGTATGCCTCGGCGCCTGAACGGATGGTCGAGGCGATCGGCGAGCCGAACCTGGTCGACACCAGCAAGGATGAGCGGCTCGGCCGCATTTTCTCCAATCGGACCCTGAAAGTGTACCCTTCCTTTGCCGATTTCTATGGCATGGAGGACACGATCGAGCGCATCGCCGGCTATTTTCGCTATGCGTCCCAGGGGCTCGAGGAGCGCAAGCAAATCCTCTATTTGCTCGGCCCCGTGGGCGGTGGCAAATCCTCCCTTGCCGAGCGTCTGAAGAAATTGATGGAACAGCGCCCGATCTACACGCTGAAGGTCGGTAATCAGGTCAGCCCGGTTTTCGAATCGCCGCTTGGTCTTTTCCATCCTGATCGCATGGGCGACCTGCTGGAGGACAAATACGGCATTGCCCGACGCCGGTTGAATGGGCTCATTTCGCCATGGGCAGCCAAGCGCCTCGACGAACTTTCCGGCGACATTTCCAAGTTCAGCGTCGTCAAGCTGATGCCGTCGCGACTGCGCCAGATCGGCATCGCCAAGACCGAGCCCGGCGACGAGAACAATCAGGACGTTTCGGCCCTGGTCGGCAAGGTGGACATCCGGCAATTGGAAAACTTCAGCCAATCCGATCCGGACGCCTATTCCTATAGCGGCGGACTGAACCGGACTACCCAGGGCCTGCTTGAATTCGTCGAAATGTTCAAGGCGCCTATCAAGGTCCTGCATCCGCTGCTGACCGCCACCCAGGAAGGCAGCTACAACGGCACCGAAAACTTCGGCGCTTTTCCCTACCAGGGAATCATCGTGGCCCATTCCAACGAGTCGGAATGGCTGCAGTTCAAGAACAACAAGAACAATGAGGCCTTTCTCGATCGCATCCTCGTGGTCAAGGTGCCGTATTGCCTGCGGATAACCGAAGAGCGGCAGATCTACGAGAAACTGCTGCGGGAGAGCGAATTGGCCGCCAGTCCTTGCGCTCCCGAGGTGCTGGACATCCTCAGCCGGTTTACCGTCTCGACCCGCTTGGCCGAGCACGACAATTCACCGCTCTACACCAAGATGCGCGCCTATGACGGCGAGAACCTCAAGGAAGTCGACCCCAAGGCAAAGTCGGTTCAGGAATATCGGGACGCCGCCGGCGTCGACGAGGGCATGGCAGGCGTCAGCACGCGCTTTGCCTTCAAGATCCTGTCGCAGACCTTCAACTACGACACCGAAGAGGTGGCCGCCGACCCCGTGCACCTCATGTACATCCTGGAGGAGGCAATCAAGCGCGAACAGTTTCCGAAGGAGACGGAAGCCGCCTATCTGGAGTTCATCAAGTCCGAACTGGCCGCGCGGTATGCCGAATTCATCGGTCATGAGATCCAGAAGGCCTATCTGGAATCGTACAGCGAGTATGGCCAGAATCTTTTCGACCGCTACATCGCCTATGCCGACGCCTGGATCGAAGACCAGGACTACAAGGATCCCGACACCGGCCAGATCCTCAACCGCGAGGTTTTGGACAACGAGCTTTCACAGGTCGAAAAGCCGGCCGGCATCGCCAATCCCAAGGACTTCCGCAACGAGGTGGTGAAATTCACGCTGCGCGCCCGTGCAAGAAACCATGGCCGCAACCCGGCGTGGACAAGTTACGAAAAGCTGCGGGAAGTCATCGAGAAACGCATGTTCGGCCAGGTCGAGGACCTCCTGCCGGTGATCAGTTTCGGCTCCAAGCAGGACAGCGTCACGGAAAAGCGGCACAATGAATTCGTGCAGCGGATGGTCGAGCGCGGCTACACCGAGCGGCAGGTTCGTCGCCTTGTGGACTGGTACATGCGGGTGAACAGGGCGGGTTAGAGAACCCGGATGGTTCCATGCCGATCTTCATCGACCGCCGCCTGAACCCGAAAGACAAGAGTCTCGGCAATCGCCAGCGCTTCCTCCGACGCGCGCGCGAGGAATTGAAGCGGAGCATACGCGACCAGATCCGCACCGGCAGGATTGCCGACGCGGATTCCGAGCACGCCGTGCGCATGCCCGAAAGAGGCACAAGCGAGCCGAGCTTCAGCAACGCCCGCGACAGTGGCAGGCGCCAGCACATCTTGCCGGGCAACAGGCATTTCTCCGCTGGAGACCTGATCCCCAAGCCCGGCGGAGGCGGCGGGGGAGCGTCGTCCCCGGGAAACAAGGCATCCGAGGACGACTTTCGTTTCGTACTGTCGCGCGAGGAAGTGCTCGATCTTTTCTTCGAGGATCTCGAACTCCCCGACATGGTCAAGCTCAACCTCAAGGAGATCCTTGCCTTCAAGCCGCGCAGGGCGGGCTTCGCCGCCACCGGTTCGCCGACCAACATCAATGTCGGCCGCACGATGCGCAACAGCCACGGCCGCCGCATTGCGCTGAGGCGCCCCAAGCAGGTCGAACTGGATGCGATCCTCGAGGAAATCGCCTCGCTCGAGGAGGCGCCATCCAGCGCCGACGCGCGCCAGCGTATCGCGGCATTGAGCGAAGAGCTTGACCGGCTGGAACGACGCCGCCGACGCATTGCCTATGTCGATCCGGTCGACATCCGCTTCAACCGCTTCGATTCCCGGCCGGTGCCGAACGCCAATGCCGTCATGTTCTGTCTGATGGACGTGTCCGGGTCCATGGGCGAGCGCGAGAAGGATCTGGCCAAGCGCTTCTTCGTCTTGCTGCACCTGTTCTTGAAACGACGCTACGACCGCATCGAGATTGTCTTCATCCGCCACACGCACCTGGCTCAGGAGGTCGACGAGGAGACATTTTTCTACAACACCCAAAGCGGCGGCACTGTCGTTTCCACCGCGCTGGAGGAAATGCACCGTATTATCGCGAGCCGCTACCCGGCCCACGACTGGAATATCTATGCTGCCCAGGCCTCGGACGGCGACAATTTCGCCGGCGATTCAGAGCGATGCATTTCGCTTCTCAACGGCGAGCTCATGCGGCTGTGCCAGTATTTTGCCTATGTCGAGATCATCGACGAGCGTGAAGCCCATATTTTCGGCTCGACCGAAAACGGGACATCGCTGTGGCGTGCCTATAACGCCATCGACCAGAAATGGCCGAACTTCCAGATGAGCCGCATCGCTACGCCCGCCGATATCTACCCGGTCTTTCGCCAGCTTTTCGGCAGGCAGCCGGTCTCCCTCAAGCGGGCATGAGGGTTCCCGATGGTCAGACAAGCCAGCAAATCCAGCCTGCTTTTTTCGGGGTCCGACTGGGATTTCAAAACATTGTCGCGGGCCTATGACGCGATCGAGGCACTTGCGGTCGAAGAGCTTCATCTGGACACCTATCCCGTTCAGATGGAGATCATCTCCTCGCAACAGATGCTCGACGCCTATTCGTCCATTGGCATGCCATTGATGTACCGTCACTGGTCTTTCGGCAAACATTTCCTCCACCAGGATCTGCTCTATCGCAAGGGCGGGCGAGGGCTTGCTTATGAACTGGTCATCAATTCCAATCCCTGCATCGTCTATCTGATGGAGGAAAACACCATGGCCCTGCAGGCCTTGGTGACGGCCCATGCAGCGCTCGGGCACAATCATTTCTTCAAGAACAATCAATTGTTCAAACAATGGACGGATGCAGGTGCGATCCTCGGCTACCTGGACTTCGCCAAGGGCTACATAGTCCGTTGCGAGGAGCGGCACGGCCTCGCCGCCGTCGAGGCTGTGCTCGATTCCGCCCACGCGCTGATGGATCAGGGCGTGTTTCGCTATCACCGGCCGCCGAGGCTGTCTTCGGAACGGCAGCGCGAAGGAATTCGCGAGCGTCTCGAATACGAGGAGCGCTCCTACAACGACTTGTGGCGTACGCTGCCGCCTTCGCAGCAAGCGGCCAACGACAAGGGCCAGGACCCGGAGCGGAAGAAATCGCTAAACCTGCCTGAGGAAAACCTGCTCTATTTCCTGGAAAAGAACAGCCCGGTCCTGGAGCCCTGGCAGCGTGAGATCATCAGGATCGTTCGGGTCATCGCGCAATATTTTTACCCGCAACGGCAAACACAGGTGATGAACGAGGGCTGCGCCACGTTCGTGCACTATACGCTGATGAACATGCTGTTCGACCGCGGCCAGATCAGCGAAGGCGCCATGCTCGAAATCCTGCGCAATCATTCCAACGTGGTCTTTCAGCCGGCGTTCGACGATCCGCGTTTTTCAGGCATCAACCCCTATGCTCTCGGCCTCGACATGATGCAGGACATTCAGCGCATTTCGACCAAACCCACGGCCGAGGACCGCGATTGGTTCCCTGACATCGCTGGCCAGGGCAACTGGCGCGAGGTCCTGCTTGACGCCTGGGCCGAGCATCGAGACGAATCCTTTATCCGCCAGTACCTCAGTCCGGCCTTGATCCGGAAATGGCGGTTTTTTGTGCTTGGCGACGCTGCCGACCAACCGCATTGCCTGGTCGCCTCGATCCACGACGAGCGCGGCTACGCCAAGATACGCGCCACGCTCGCCAACAGCTATGACCTCGGCGCAAACCGACCGGACATTCAGGTGGTGGATGTCGATCTGCTCGGCGACCGCCATTTGCGCCTGCAGCACAAGGTCAATGACGGCATCCTTCTCGAGGATGCCAGCCGCGACGCCACGCTTCGTCACATCCGCAGGCTTTGGGGTTATGAAGTCAGCCTGGCGGCCATGGATGCCGAGACCGGCGCGACGATCCACGAACGCTCGACCAGCCAGATCGCCGGATGACGTGCCCCGGCCTCCCTGCGCGTATCAGGTGTCGCCGGCTGGCCTGATCCTCAGCCTTGCGATCCGGTTCTTGTCGCGTTTCATGACGATGAAGCGCTTGCCGTGGAACGTAAAAGCCTGCTTCTCCTCGGGGATCGATTGCGTCTCGTGGATGACGAGGCCGGCAATGGTGGTGGCCTCCTCATCCGGCAGGTTCCAGTCGAGAGCCCGGTTGAGGTCACGGATCGGCACCGTACCGTCGACGACCACGGAGCCGTCGGCCTCCTGCTTGACGCCCTGTATGTCGACATCATGCTCGTCGGCGATCTCGCCGACGATCTCCTCGATAATGTCCTCCAGCGTCACCAGTCCTTCGACCTCGCCATATTCGTCGACGACGACGGCGAAATGCGCTTTGCGGCGAAGGAAGGCGTTGAGCTGTTCCTGCAAGGTTGTCGTGTCGGGCACGAACCATGGTTTCGAGGCGATCTTCATCACATCGATCCTGGAGAAGTCGTTGCCGACTTCGTTCAAGGCGCGCAGCAGATCCTTTGCATGCAGCACGCCGACGATGTTGTCGAGCGAGCCTTTCCACAGCGGCATGCGGGTGTGCGGGCTTTGCAAGATCTCGCGCACCACCGCTTCCGGCGCATTGTCGGCATTGACCGAGCGCATGTTGGTGCGGTGGACCATGATGTCGGAGACTTCGAGTTCGGCGAGATCGAACAGGCCGCCGACGCGGTCGCGATCCTCGCGCACCACCTGGCCGTCGCGGCGGAAATCGTCGACCGCGCCGCGCAATTCGTCCTGGCTGGAACGCTGCGGCTCGATGCGCGAAAGCTCGTATCCGGACATGGCAAGCAGGCGCGTGCGCACGGCAACAAGCAGCACGATGAGGATGGCAAGGACGGCAACGACGATCCAGCCGGGCTCGTTCATCTCCGGTCGCTTTCCTTTGGGTGATTCTCCCTGAGGAACGACAGCACTTCCGAGGCCGGCACGTCCTTGGCGATGAAGGCCTGGCCGATGCCGCGCGTCAGGATGAAGGTCAGCGCGCCGCGCGACACCTTCTTGTCCTGGGTGATAAAGGCCAGCAGCGCCTCGGCGTCAGGCAGATCGCCCGATATGTCGGCTATCCGCCAGGGCAGGCCGACGGCGCGCAGATGCGCCTCGACGCGCGCGGCATCGTCGGGGCTGGCCAGATTGAGCCGCGACGAGAACCGGTAGGCCAGCGCCATGCCGATGGCGACCCCTTCGCCATGGACGAGGCGGGCTCCGTCATACCGGGTGGCGGCTTCCAGCGCGTGGCCGAATGTGTGGCCGAGATTGAGCAGCGCGCGGTCGCCGGTCTCGAATTCGTCGCGCGCAACCATTTCGGCCTTGGCGCGGCAGGCTTCGGCAATAGCCTGCGCCCTCTCCGGCCCGCCGGCGAAAACCTGGACCCAATTCTTTTCCAGCCAGGTGAAAAATTCTGGCCGGTCGATGAGCCCGTATTTGGCGAGTTCGGCATAGCCGGCGCGGAATTCGCGGATAGGCAGCGTGTCGAGCACCCCGGTGTCGGCCAACACCAGTTTCGGCTGATGGAAGACGCCGACGAGGTTCTTGCCGCGTGGGCTGTTGATGCCGGTCTTGCCGCCGACCGAGGAATCGACCTGCGCCAGCAGCGAGGTCGGGATCTGCACGAAATTCATCCCGCGCCGCACGATGCCGGCGGCAAAGCCGGCAAGGTCGCCGATAACGCCGCCGCCGAAGGCGATGACGATGTCGCCGCGTTCCAGTTTCGCAGCCAGCACACCGTCGACCACCTCTTCGAGATGAGCAAAACTCTTGGTCTTCTCGCCGGGCGGCAACGTGATCACGGCGGTCTGGATGCCGTCCGTTTCGAGGCTGGCCTGAAGGGCAGCGAGATGCGCTGCCGCGACATTGGCGTCGGTGACGACCGCGGCGCGTGTACCCGGCAGGCGGCCCGATATCTCGGCGCCCGCGCGGGCCAACAACCCCGAACCTATCAGGATATCGTAGGTCCGGTCGCCAAGGCCGACTTCGACGACAACGGGTGCCTCGATGCTCACTGTTCCACCTCGCCCGTCGCCGTCGTCTCATCGATGCCGAAATGCCGGCACAGCGCGTCCACCACCTCGGTCGCGATGACTTCCTTGCGGTCGTCGCGGGTCGGCACGGTGACATCAGATGTCGCGTAGACCGGATAGCGCTCGCCCATCAGCCGCTCCAGCACGGCGCGCGGATCGGCACTTTTCAACAATGGCCGGTTCTGTTTCTTGGAGACGCGGTCCATCAGAAGATCGAGCTCGGCCTTCAGCCATACCGACACGCCCTGCGCTGCAATCGCCTCGCGCGTCTGCGCATTCATGAAGGCGCCGCCGCCGGTCGACAGCACCTGCGGGCCGTTTTCCAGCACGCGCAGGATGACGCGCTGCTCCAGCGCCCGGAATTCGGTCTCGCCATAGCGCTCGAACAGCTCCGGAACGGTCATGCGCGAGACGCTTTCGATCTCCTGGTCGCTGTCGATGAAGGGCAGCGCCAGCATCGTCGCCACCTTGCGGCCGATCGCCGTCTTGCCGGCACCCATCAATCCGACGAAGACGACGGAACGGCTGCCCAGCCGGCCAAGCAACGCGGCGTAGGTCTCGTCTGGAGGATTTGCTGGCAACGCGTTCATCGGATGTTTCGAAGGCCCTCTTTGCCGGCGTATCGACATGAAAAGCCCGTTTGCGTCAAGCAGGGCAAGTGCCTTGAACCCGATATGGACCGGCAAGGTCTGCATCAGAAGTTGCTAACAGGCCTCAGCTTCGTCCTTGAATTGGCCGGATTGGCGTCCCATAAGGGGACAGGGTTTGGAAACGCAGAACAAGAAGACGGGCGAAAACTGATGCCGACACTGTTTCGCTTTGTCGTGGTAACAGCGATTCTGGCAGGCATTGCCTATGGTGCGATGTTCGCACTGGTGATGTTCGTCGAGCCAAAGAAGGGCGAAATGAGCGTGCGCATCCCTCCGGAAAAGCTGAACCCCAAGAAAAGCTGAACCCGAAGAAAAGTTGAATGAACAGCGCCGCCCGCATCGAAGCCTTTCTCGAAATGATGAGCGCCGAGCGGGGCGCGGCCGAAAATACGCTTTCCTCCTACCGCCGCGACCTCGAGGACGCTTCTGGCGCGATCGATGGCGGGCTGGCTGGTGCCGCCGCCGCCGATATCCGCGCCTATCTCGACGACATTGCCGCCCGCGGCTTTGCCGCCACGTCGCAGGCGCGCAAACTGTCGGCGATCCGCCAGTTCTTCAAATTCCTCTACGCCGAAGGCCTGCGCGGCGATGACCCGACCGGCACGCTGGACAGCCCGAAAAAGGGCCGTCCGCTGCCCAAGACGATGAGCGAGGCCGACACCGGCCGGCTGATCGACCGAGCGGCGCTGGAGGCCGGCGATGTCTCGTCGGGCGATGGGGACAGTCTGGCGTCACTGCGCCTGCATGCGCTGGTCGAGGTGCTTTACGCCACCGGCCTGCGCGTTTCCGAGCTGGTCGGTCTGCCGGTGACGGTGGCGCAGCGCGACGACCGTTTTTTCATGGTGCGCGGCAAGGGCGACAAGGAGCGCATGGTGCCGCTCTCGGCCAAGGCACGCGCGGCGATGAAGACCTGGCTCGCCGCCCGCGCCAAGGTGCCAGCCTTTGCCGACAGTCCGTTCCTGTTTCCGGCCGCCTCCGACAGCGGCTATCTCTCGCGTCAGGTCTTTGCGCGTGACCTGAAGGGGCTGGCGGCAAGGGCCGGCATCGCCTCGGCGAAGATCTCGCCGCACGTGCTGCGCCATGCTTTCGCCAGCCATCTCCTGCAGAACGGCGCCGATCTCCGTGCCGTGCAGCAATTGCTTGGCCATGCCGACATATCGACGACACAGATTTACACCCATGTGCTGGAAGAGCGGCTGGTGCGGCTGGTCAACGATCATCATCCGCTTGCCGACTAGGCCTCATATCGCTATGTGAGGACGACATTTCACCGCCCGGAGCCTTGGATTCAAGGGTTCCGTCAGCCACTGCCTTCCGACGTATCGGTCCGCTCACGCATGTATAATTACCTCGATTTCGAAAAGCCGGTGCAGGACCTCGAGGGCAAGATCCTCGAGCTGAAGAAGCTTGCCGAGAATGGCGAGGCGGTCGATGTCGGCGACGAGATCAGCCGTCTCGAGAAGCGCTCCCGCGACGCGCTGCGCGACGCCTACAAGGCGCTGACGCCGTGGCAGAAGGTGCAGGTGGCTCGCCATCCCGACAGGCCGCATTGCGTCGACTATATCAAGGGCCTGCTCACCGATTTCACGCCGCTGGCCGGCGACCGCAATTTCGGTGAGGACCAGGCGATCGTCGGCGGTTTCGCCCGTTTCCGCGGCGAACCCATTGCCATCATCGGCCAGGAAAAAGGTTCCGACACAGCCAGCCGCCTGAAACACAATTTCGGATCGGTTCGCCCGGAGGGCTACCGCAAGGCGGCACGGCTGATGGAACTGGCCGACCGCTTCAAGATCCCGCTGCTGACGCTGGTCGACACGGCCGGCGCCTATCCCGGTGTCAACGCCGAGGAGCGCGGCCAGGCGGAGGCTATCGCCCGTTCAACCTCGACCTGTCTCGGCCTGAAAGTGCCGTCGATCTCGGTGGTCATCGGCGAAGGCGGTTCGGGCGGCGCCATTGCCATCGCCACCGCCAACCGCGTCTACATGCTCGAACACGCCATCTATTCGGTGATTTCGCCGGAAGGGGCCGCCTCGATCCTGTGGCGCGACACAACGCGATCGAAGGACGCGGCGACCAACATGAAGATCACCGCGCAGGATCTTTTTGAATTAAAGATCATCGACGCCATCATCCCCGAGCCGCTCGGCGGTGCGCATCGCGGCGCCGAAACGGTGATCGCCGCGACCGGAGACCTCATCGCCAGGACGATGAAGGATTTTGCCGGCGCCAACACCGATTTCCGCGAGCAGCGCCGCGAAAAATACCTGGCCATGGGCCGCAGTCTCTGACCACAGGCAGCCTTCGCCGCAACAATGTGGCGGGGCGGAGCATTTTTGCCACAAAAATGCCGCTGCATTCGGCTCAATGAGACTGCCGCAGGGGGATGCGTCGGCACTTGCGGTAAGGAATTTATTAGGGTTAACGGGCTTAGGGTCCGTCGATGCGCAGTGTAGCAGCCGGGGCAGGAAGCGTCCTGGCGCCAGAGAAAAGACGATATCCGTAGCCATGTTTGTCAAGCTTGCCCGCACCGGAATCCTGATAGCCGCCCTCGGCGTTGCCGGCTGCAACAATTCGTCGATGAAGGATTTTGCCCCGGAGGCCAACAAGCCGCTGCCCGACAAGATCCTTGCCGACATGAAGGCCAAGGGCATGGTCCGCACCTCGTCGGTGATGGCCCGCATCTTCAAGGAAGAAGGCAAGCTCGAAATCTGGAAGGCCAAAACCAACGGCCGCTACGACATGGTGGCGAGCTACGACATCTGCAAATGGTCGGGCAAGCTCGGGCCGAAATACACCGAAGGCGACCGCCAGGCGCCGGAAGGCTTCTACACGGTGCGCCCGGCGCAGATGAATCCGCGCTCGAACTACCATTTGTCCTTCAACATCGGCTATCCCAACGCCTATGACCGCGCCAATGGCCGTACCGGCTCCAATTTGATGGTGCACGGCGCCTGCTCGTCGTCGGGCTGCTATTCGATGACCGATGCGCAGATCGAGCAGATCTATGCCTTCGGCCGCGACGCCTTCCAGGGCGGCCAGACCGAGTTCCAGATCCAGGCGTTTCCGTTCCGCATGACCGCCGCCAACATGGCGCGCTACCGCAACGACCCGAATTACGACTTCTGGAAGATGCTGAAGGTCGGCTACGACAATTTCGAGATCACCAAGGTGCCGCCGAAGGTCGATGTCTGCGAGAAGCGTTATGTCTTCAACCAGGTTGCCGCCGACGGTCAGACATTCGATCCGGCCGGCGCCTGCCCGGCGACCACGCAACCTGATTCGCTGAAGAGCGCCTACAATTCCTACATGAGCACCTACGACGCTGCGTTCAGCGGCGCGGTCAAGGCCAGCGTGCCGGCGCCCAAGCCGACCATTGCCGGCATCAAGGAAGCCAGCATCGTTTCCGACTGGTCCAAGCGCCGCGCACGCGGCGAACGCGTGCCGATCGATCCGCCGTCGCTCAACAATGACGGCTCGGTCACCGAGACGGCGCGCATGGGCCGCATCGATTCGCCTGCCGGCCGCAAGATGGCGGCCCTCGACGCCGAAAAGGCGGCCAAGCAGAAGGCCGAGGAGCAGAGGCTGGCTGCCATAGAGGCGGCCAAGCAAGCCAAGGAAGCCGCCAAGGCTCAGGCTCTGGCCGAAAAGGAGGCCGAAAAGGCCGCCAAGGAAGCCCCCGTCGCCACCGCGACCATCGCGGCCCCTTCGGAAGCGGCACCGATGGCTGAGACGCAAGCGGCGAGTGCCGACGAGAGCCGCGTGACGAAGCTGAAGAACAAGCTGCTCGGCATGTTCGGCGGTTGATTTCGCCCGTGGATGATCGCGCCGCTATTTATGACCTCAAGGGGCTGAACTGCCCCTTGCCCGTGCTCAAGGCCAAGAAGCGCCTGGCGGGGATGCAACCGGGCAGCCGGCTCTGGCTGGAGACCACCGACCCGCTGGCCGTCATCGACATTCCGGCATTCTGTTCGGAGAGCGGCCACCAGTTGATTGAAACGGCGGCGGTCTCCGGCGGCCATCGCTTCCTGGTCGAGTGCGGCGCGCCGTAATCGTGGGAGCTACCGCCCGGCAATCGCCAGCGGGTTGTTTTCCAGCGCGGCGCGATCGGGCGTGTCGATCGACGGCCGGTTGGTGAAGGCGGCGAACAGCCTGCGGATATAATCTTCGGGCATATCGAGCGTGATCAGCACCAGCCGCGTGCCGCGCTGGCCATCTGGCCAGGACGGCAATTGCACCGGCGGATGCAGTATCTTCTGCACGCCATGGATCACCAAAGGCCGCGACGGGTCTTCCCTGAGCTCGATGACGCCCTTCATGCGCAGCAGGCGCTCGCCATGTGTCGAGCGCAGCAGGTCGAGGAACATCTCGATCGCCGAAAACGGCACCGGGCCGTCATGCACCAGCGAATAGGAACGCACCCGCGAATCGTGGCGATGACCGTGGTCATGGCCATGTTCGTGATCATGCCCATCATGGTGATCATGATCATGATGGTGATGATCATGAGCGGCTTCCTCGCCCAGCCAGCGCCGCACATCGGCGGATTTGGTTGCCGGGTTGTAGAGGCCGCAATCAAACAGCGCCGCCACGCCTGTCCCCGTGTCACCGGCATCGAGCAGTTCGGCGCCCGGATTGATCTGCCGCAGGCGCGCCCGAAGCATTTCCAACTCATTGGGATCGGCGACCAGATCGGCTTTGCTGAGCACGATGCGATCGGCGACGGCAGCCTGCTTGACCGCCTCGACATGGGCGTCGAGCGTGGCGTTGCCGTTGACGGCATCGACCAGCGTGATGACGCCGTCGAGCCGGAAGGCCTGGATCAGCGCCGGATGCGCCATGATCGACTGCAGCACCGGCGCCGGGTCGGCAAGGCCGGTGGTCTCGACGATGACGCGGGCAAGCCGGGCGATGCGGCCGGTCTGCAGCCGGTCGACCAGGTCGGCCAGCGTGTCGACCAGTTCGCCGCGCACCGTGCAGCAAAGGCAGCCGTCCGAAAGCTGGATGATGCCGTCGGAAGACTGCTCGACCAGCAAATGGTCGATCGCCACCTCGCCGAACTCGTTGATGATTACCGCCGTGTCGGCCAGCGCCGGATCCTTGAGCAGCCGGTTGAGCAGCGTCGTCTTGCCGGCGCCTAGGAAGCCGGTCAGCACCGAGACGGGGATCGGGAAGCCGCTGCCCATTGGCTAGTTCGCAACCTTGGCCGGCTGGTCGCCCTGCGCGGCGGAGCCGGCAATCTTCGGGCCTGCGCCGGCCGGTGCCGGCCTGTCGGGCCGCCAGCTCGGGATCGGCACATCGGCATATTCCTGACCGCCCCGGTCGAGGATGGCCTTCGGCGCCGGACCGGTGGCGCCGCCAAGGCCGACGGCAACCAGCGTCGGCACATGGTCGAGCTTTTCCTGATAGGGCGATTTCGGCACGTCCTTGGCGACGACCGGCGGCGCCTCCGACTGCTCCTGCGGCGTCTTCTTCTTGCAGACCTCGTCCTTCATGTCGTTGGGCGAGACCGTGTCGCCATAGGGCGCCAGCGTGGTGACGGTGGCCGAGCCGGCGGCAGGCGCGTCAAAACCTTGATCGAGCAGTTTTGCCGCGGTCTCGGCACGTGTGACCGCCGATTTCTCGCCAAGCACCACCGCGACCAGCGTGCGCCCGTTGCGGGTCGCCGAACCGATCATGTTGAAGCCGGAAGGGCAGACAAAGCCGGTCTTCATGCCATCGGCGCCGGGATAACGGCCAATCAAGAGATTGTAGTTGGGGATAGCCTTCTTGCCGACGGCAAGGCCTTCGATCGAGAACCACGGCGCATATTGCGGAAATTCGCGGCGGATCGCCATCACCAGCACGGCGAGGTCGCGCGCCGTCGTGTACTGATCCGGCGAATAGAGCCCGTTCGGATTGACGAAATGCGTGCCGTTCATGCCGAGCCGGGTCGCTTCGGCGTTCATCCGGTCGGCAAAGGCCGCCTGCGAACCGCCGACATTTTCGCCCACCGCCATGGCGATGTCGTTGGCCGATTTGACCAGCATCATCTTCAGCGCGTTGTCGAGTCGCATCACCGAGCCCGGCTTGAAGCCCATCTTGCTTGGCGGCTCGGCGGCGGAGTGTTTGGTCACCTTGATCGGCGAATCAAGCTGAACCTCGCCGGCGGCGATCGCCCGAAAGGTGACATAAGCGGTCATCAGCTTGCTCAGCGATGCCGGATACCAGCGCTTGAACGCGTCCTGATGCTGCAGGATCTTGCCGCTGCCGAGATCGAATACGACCACCGGATTGGCCAGCGCCGGCCCGGCCACGACCGACAGCGCGATTGTGCCAACCGAGAATAGTTTGAGGAAATGCCTGTACCGCATGATCAAATCCGAAATCGCCTCTTGCCGTAGTCGCCCCTGGCTCCGTAAGATTTCGTTACGCGATCGCCAGCATGATTGGTCCGACCCTCAAAAACCGGACCGCATCGTTGCGGTGCTATTTACCCTATGTGACGCCAAGATGGCAAAGTGCCTGGCGATCACAATTGCAAGGCAGCGGACGACACCCGCCTGTCCCAACAGCGAGATGGAACCATCATGCCAATCCTGAACCGTGCCGCCGAAATGCAGGACGAAGTTGCCGGCTGGCGCCAGCATCTGCACCAGACGCCAGAACTGAACTTCGACGTCTTCAAGACCGCCGCCTTCGTCACCGAGAAGCTGAAGGCTTTCGGCTGCGACGATGTGGTCACCGGCCTCGGCAAGACCGGCGTCGTCGGCGTCATCCGCGGCCGCCAGGGCGAAGGCCCCACCATCGGCCTGCGCGCCGATATGGACGCGCTGCCGCTCAACGAGATCACAGGCAAATCCTACGCCTCGACCATCCCCGGCAAGATGCACGCCTGCGGCCATGACGGCCACACGGCGATGCTGCTGGGCGCGGCCAAATACCTCGCCGAGACGCGCAACTTCACCGGTTCCGTGGCGGTGATCTTCCAGCCGGCCGAAGAGGGCGGCGGCGGCGGCAACGAGATGGTCAAGGACGGCATGATGGAGCGTTTCGACATCTCAAGGGTGTTCGGCATGCACAACATGCCGGGCCTGCCCGTCGGGCAGTTCGCCATCCGCCCGGGCCCGATCATGGCGGCGACCGCCGAGTTCACCATCACCGTGCGCGGCAAGGGCGGCCACGCGGCGATGCCGCACGGCACGATCGACCCGATCGTCATCACCAGCCAACTGGTCGGCGCCTTGCAGACGATCGCCTCGCGCAGCACCGATCCGGTCGAGGCCGTGGTGGTGTCGGTGACCAAGTTCCACGCCGGTGACGCCTACAACATCATCCCCGAAACCGCTGAAATCGCCGGCACCGTGCGCACCTTGCGCAAGGAGATCGCCAAGAAGTCCGAAGAGCGCATCCGCAGCATATGCGACGGGCTGGCGACCGCGTTCGGGGCAAAGATCGAGGTCGACTACCAGGCAAATTATCCCGTGACCTTCAACCACGCGGAAGAGACGGTGTTTGCCGGTGATGTCGCGATGAGTGTCGCCGGCGACGCCCATGTCCACCGCGGCATCCAGCCGGTGATGGGCGGCGAGGATTTCTCCTACATGCTCGAAGCCCGCCCCGGCGCCTTCATCTTCATCGGCAATGGCGACACCGCCGGTCTCCACAACCCGGCCTACGACTTCAACGACGAGGTCATCCCGCACGGCATGAGCTACTGGGTGAAACTGGCGGAAACCGCGCTGGCCGCCTGACGACGGCAGCGCAAAGCCGGCCGAATTGCCATCGGCCGGCCTCTTGGCGAAACGATCCGAAGCGGCTATGTGTCTGGCCGCGTGGTCCCGTAGCTCAGTAGGATAGAGCGGCAGATTCCTAATCTGTAGGTCACAGGTTCGATTCCTGTCGGGATCACCACGCATTTTCACCAGCTTAGCAACTGACGTCGTACTTTTCGCGAAACAGTACGACGAATTCTAATTTCGCCGGGAATGCATCGCCGAACAATCCAGCTTCGCTCCGAAGAGCGGGCACTACAATGGCCCTTTTGTCTGGCCGAAGGCTGCCGGCAGGATCATTGCGAGGTGATGGTTGACCGTGGTGCGCTGTGACCTAGCTTAAGTTCATGATGGACAGTCAAGAGCCGGGAAGTGGCTTGTCCGCACCGGCGAACTCTCGCGAGGTTGATATGCAGAGGCGCAAATCGGCGTCTCAGGGCCCCGCATGTGTCCTTGGTCGGGCATTGCCCGCCAAGGAATATCAACTGCGGCGATCTATCAGCGCGCGACCGGCGCCCCGCCATCCGCAACAATTCGCAAGTACCAGAAGGATCCCGACGAAAGCGACGTTTCGAGGGCGGTAAGCCTTGGCCAAAACCAAGGCGGATGACCAGACATCGCTTTACGAACTTGACGATACACCCCAGAACGCACGGGCACGGCAATGCCAAATTATCTTGCCGAAATGTATGCAAACGACGTAAATTTGGCCATTCTGATCGCAGTGGTGACGCTTGCATCGGTGGGCGTCTATCTTGTGCTCCGGCGTATCCTTGCCGCGGTGCGACGACGCCGCCTTGCAGCGTTTGACGAAGGCAGATCCGGTATCGCCGACGAGGCTTCTTGGGAATGGGAAAGCCCGGCCGGACTTGTCGCCGGACCTGCTTCTTCCAAGGCTGCCAACCCCTTGCATGCGGTCGGCCTGGATGTTCGGGCTCAAAATACCAACTACTCTCGGTTCGGAGTGCGAATCGAGCATTTCGCCGCGACATCCGAACCCAGCGGGAGCTCGTTAGTGACCGGTGCTCCTGCACCGAACAGTGTGCAGTCTGGCCGGCTTGCAGCATCCATCAGCGCGATCGCGGAACGTGGGAAGCGGATTTGCGGGTCGGCATGGGACCAATTGCGCCATAGAGCTTCACCGCCAAAAATTGCTCCGTTGGCCTATGCTGCGGATCGCGGTTTGAATTTCACAGCGCAGATGGGAGATCCCGACCCGGCCATGGCGCCTGCCTCAAACCCTGTCGTTCGCAGGCCGATCGTTCTTGTATCGCGCTTGGGTCTCGCCGCCATTTGTCTGGCCGCGCCGATTGGCTATGCGATGACGAGACAAATCTGGGTCGAAAGCGCTTCCGCCATCTCGCAAACCCAAGACCAGGCCCATCGAGCCCTTTCGCGCCCGTTAGGACCTCAGGCGAGTGCCGAATTGCTTGGCCCGGATCTCACGGCTAACCAGGCGCAAGCCGGCACGGATCGTGCTCAGGCTGCCGCTGCGAGACAATTGGCCGACCAGGAGCACCGGGCGGCGGAAGGCGAGCGTACCAGGAGCGCCGCTCTGCAGGGAGCGCTCCTCGAGGCGAGCAAGCAGATCCACACGCTGAGGGCAAGCATGGCAGCTGCCGATGACGCGCGCGAGGAGCGGTTGCGCAATGAACTCGCGGCGGCCCGCACTCTTGACGCGTTGCGGCGCATTGCGGGAGATGCCCGCACGATGCTGAGCGAGGCCACCAGCTATGTCCTTGAGGAGATGCCCGCTGCTCATCTCGAGCAGGAGCAGGCCCAAAGGCAGGCGCGCGATTTATCGCAAGCGCGCGTCCAAATTGAACAGCTTCAGACCGAGGCCGCCGAGGATCGCGCCACGGCCAAGGCTTCACTGGCGCAGGCGAGCGGCATGCTCGACGACGAACGCCGGAAGGCGGAGCTGCTTCGTGGCGATCTCGCCGAAGCGAAACTGGCCAATGCCGCACTCATGAAGCGTACGGCCGCGGCTGAGCAGGAACGGACCGACGCGGTCACAGCGAGACAACAGGTGGAGCGGACCGCAGCTGACACGGAGCGAACGCTCGCACGAGAACGCGCTGCAGCAGCAGCGGCCGTTGAGGAGTTGAAAGAAGCTCGCGTCGAGCGCCAGGCGGCTGAACTGGAGCGAGCCAAAGCAGTCTCAGCGAAAGAGCGTGCCGAGCAGGCCGCAACCGAGACGGCACAGGCTCTGGCACGGGAACGTACTACAGCTGTCATGAATCGTGAGGATCTCGACAGAGCACGCATCGAGCGCGAAGCCGCCGCCCAAGCTCTTTTGGTGCGTGTCGCTAAGCTTCAGGAGGCTCTGGACGAGCAACGCGAGGCCGCACATAGTCGATGCTGACCTCGATAGGGGCCGAGATCGTCGCCCGACTCAACTGATGTACGACGCCCGCGCTGGCGACGCGCACGCTGGTCGCCCCAAACGGAGCGGCGGCCGACTCGATGGCATCATGGCAGGCCCGAACGACTTTATCCGGGACGCCCGGCAACGCCTCGGTTCGGCTGACTGTTGATTGAGTGTTGCTGTCGCTGGGAGGCTGGAGAGCGGCCGGCAGGTCGAGCGACTGTCCGCCCCTTGCGGACGCAACAGCAGTAGCGGTGGCCGGACCTACCGTCCCCGGGGCTGCCGCAGTGCCGCTTGTGCTGGTCTCGCCGTCGTCCGCCGACGAACTGGAGCCGCCGGGGTCATCGCCAGTCCCTTTCTGCGAGCCGCCGTGGTTGCCGCCGGCGTCATGACCTCCGCCGCCACCATGGCCACCAGAACCATGGCCGCCGTTGCCATGCCCTCCGCCTTGCTGACCACCGGTTGCAGCTCCTGCGCAAACTACGGCGATCGAGCAAGCTAAGACGAAATACGCACAGGTGAATCCACGCGATTGACGCACGACGACCTCCATGGATGCGTCGGTCCAACCGTCTTTCCGCGGCGTGCAGTCAGAACGGCCGAACCGCCGCTGCCCCCGAGGCAACCTAGCGATTGCCGCGCCCCCGAAAGAACTAGGGGATCGATCCGGTGTATCAAGGATATTTGGCTGGTAAGCGCCGATGAGAGATCGCTTGGCTGGCGAGTGCCGTATCATTCACGTCGAGGCCGACCGTGGATGACGCCGCAGACGCCTTCATGACCCAATGACCGGAGTCCGGGGAGTGGCCTGGCCGAGGCCCGGGCGAATGCAGAGATCAGCTCCGCCATGGCGAACCATGGCGGGCCAGACGGATCACCCCGCCTCAGCCAACCCTGACGACAAAATGCTTCGTCACCGGCTCGATGATCTTCCAGGTTCCCTTGAAATCGGCTTCCACCACGAAGGCATCGCCGGGACCGACCTCGACCGGTGTGCCGCCGTCCGGCGTGATGATGATGCGGCCGGCGATCATGTGCACGAACTCGTAGTCGGTATAGGTCGCGTGGTAGGTACCGGGCGTCGCGCGCCAGGTGCCCGACAGCACCTTGCCGTCCTCGGTCGTGTGCTGGACGGCGGTTTGCATGGTCGGCTTGCCCTCGACGACGATCCAGCCAGCCAGATCGCCGGCGTCCGCGTGTTCGACGGTGCCGAATTTGAGGATTGTCTCGCGTGTCATGTGCTGGGCTCCGTTTGGTGGATTGCGTGGCGTTGTTTGCCTGGCCGGTCAAATAACCGATGCACCTGCCGCGAGCAATGCCGGCGCCATACGGCCGGCACCTTGGCTGACGGTGCATCAAACAAAAAACCCGCCTGTGCGGCGGGTCACTGGCGCAAATCAGCACCATAAGCAAATATGTACCATAGCTGAGGTCACCGAGTCAAGAAAAAATTCCTATCTCGGAAAAACTGGCGGCACAAAAGCTACCAACACCGGCTACCACGAGGCTTTTTGTTAATCTGAGTTCGGAGCCCTGCCCTGCGGCGCACGCCGCGTCCTTCGGCTCTCGACGGGCGGGTCAGGGTTTGTGCCGCGCCGAGACGAGTTCCGCCTTGCGCCTTGCCGTCTCCATTCCCAGACCGATGAAAGCACGCGCGTGCTTGGCCAGCGCCATGTTGTCCGTCCAGAGATTGCGCCAGATCGCGGTCTTCTTCGACAGGTTCTCATCGACGATTTCCGAAGAGAAGGATTCGAAGCTGAGGTCGTCGCTGTAGCCGATAGCAGTCAGCGCATCGAAGATCGCGGCGAAATCGATATTGCCGGTGCCGAGGAAGCCGCGATGGCTTTCGCCGATATGGACATAGCCGATCTTATCGGCGGCATGACGGATGGCCAGCCCGACATCGGCCTCCTCGATGTTCATGTGGAAGGTGTCGAGATGCAGGAAGATGTTGTCCGAGCCTGTGTCCTCGATGAAGGCCAGCCCTTGCGCGGCGGTGTTGAGCAGATTGCTTTCGAAGCGGTTGACGATCTCGAGGTTGAGCGTGACGCCGGCCGCCTTGGCTGTCTCGGCAACCTTGGCCAGCGTGCCGGCACTGCGCTGCCATTGAGCGCGCGTCGGCGCCTCGACCTGCAATCCGTGGCTGGTCGAGAGAATGCCGGCGACCTTCCGGCCGCCGAGATCGCGCGTCAGCGCGATGGTGTCGTTGAGGATTTCGACGCCGCGCGCGGCAATCGCCTTGTCGGCGCTCGAAATGTCGCCATCAGCAGGCAATCCGATGCTGATCGCGACGCCGAGGCCAAGATCGGCGATGCGCCTGGCAAGCCCGCCGATGTCGACATTGGCGGGATCGAGATAGGAGAATTCGATGAGGTCGAAGCCGGCCTCCCTGGTGTTGGCCAGCGTGCGCTCGAGATCGGCCTGGGCCGAGCCCGCCGACCAGACGAAAGAATGGATTCCAATACGCGACATCATCGTCTCCGGTGCTGCGCATCGACCCCATTGGGGAACCGATGCCTGGACAAGACGTGCGGCCGGGTGATCCCGGCCGCACGCTGCTGAGGGACGTTTAGCGGGCCGCGGTCCAGCCCTTGTAGTCCTTCAGGTTCTCGGCCGTGATCAGCTTCGGGTCGAGCAGCACGGTCGGCTCCGCCGGCTTCTTGCCGGCCAGCAGTTCGGCCGCCATCGTCAGTGACTGGCCGGCCATCACGTAAGGATCCTGCGAGGCCGAGGCCTTGATCATCGAGGTGCCGGAGGAGAGTTCCTTCTCGATATCGGGCGCGCCGTCGACGGCGGTGAAGATGAATTCCGAACGGTTGAGCTGCTTGGCCGCAAGCTGGGCGCCGATCGCCGTCGGGTCATTGATGGCAAACACCGCATCGATCTTGTCGAAGCGGGTGAGCAGCGACTGGAACACCTTCAGGCCGCCGTCGCGCGAGCCTTCGGCATTCTGGTCGTCGGAGAGGATCTTGATGTCGGGATGCTGCGCCAGCACGTTCTTGCAGCCCTTCACCCGCTCCAGGATCGAGGACGATGCCGGTCCGTTGAGGATGACGTAGTCGCCCTTGCCGCCGGTGTGGTCGACCAGGTACTGGCAGGCCTCTTCGCCGGCCTTGACGTTGTTGGTCATCACGGTGACGTCGGCGCCCGGCGCCGAAACGTCGAAGGCGGCAACGACGATACCCGCGGCTTGCGCCTTCTTCACCGCCGGCGCGATCGCCTTGGCGTCGACGGCATTGAGCATGATCACGTCGACGCCGGCGGCGATGAACGAATCGACCTGCGAGACCTGCTTGTTGAGGTCATAGTCGGCCGATACCGAGGTCACCTCGACCTTCGGGTTGATCTTCTTGGCCGCGTCCTCGATGCCCTTGATGGTGGCGACGAAGAAGGGATTGCCGAGCAGGCCGACCGAGATACCGACCTTGTTGAGGTCCTTGGCCGAAGCAGGCGCGATGGCGAGCGACGCGAGTGCGACGCCGCAGAGCAGTTTGGCGATGGTCTTCATTGCTTTCCTCCGATTGCCCCGCGCCTCTCACGGTGCGTTACACAAACCGGTCGTTGACGCCGGCGACTAAGGTCAATCACGTTCTTGCTCCTGCCTGGAGCCTGTAGCGGTCGAGGGCGACCGCCACGATGATGACCAATCCCTTGATGATGTACTGCCAGATGTCGGAGACACCGGCCAAGATGAGCCCATTGGAGAGCACCGCGATGATCAGGCCGCCGATCAGCGTACCCCAGATCGAGCCGACGCCGCCGACGAAGCTGGTGCCGCCGAGGATGACCGCAGCAATGGCGTCGAGTTCGTAGGATTGCCCGAGCTGCAAGCCGTTGGCTGCGTAGAGCCGGGCCGCCGACATGGCGCCGCCAAGACCGGCCAGCAGGCCGGAAACGCCATAGACGAAGAGCAGCACCAGCGGCACCTTGATACCGGTCAGCCGCGCCGCTTCGGCATTGCCGCCGACGGCATAGATCCAGGTGCCGAGCACGGTGCGCTTGAGCACCAGCCAGGACAGCACCACCACCGACAGCGCGATGATGACCAGCCACGGAATGCCGAACAGCGAACCGTTGCCGATGAAATCGAACGGCAGGTCCGAGTTGAACACCGTGGTGTCCTGGCCGAGCAGGCGGGCGACACCGCGCACCGCGGTCAGCGAACCCAGCGTGACGATGAAGGGCGGCAGCTTGATGTAGGCGATGAGCAGCCCGTTGATGAGGCCGAAGCCGAGGCCGACCAGAATGGCCGCCGGCACGCCGAGCAAACCCCAGTCCGGCACCAGCGACACCATCACCGCCACCATCGCCGATGCGGCGAGGATGGCGCCGACGGACAGGTCGATACCGCCGGTCAAGATGACGAAGGTCATGCCGGCCGCCAACACGATGTTGATCGACGACTGCTGGGTGACGATCAGAAGATTGGTCTCGGTCAGGAAGCGCGGGTTCAGGAACTGGAAGCCGGCCGCCAGCAGGATCAGCACCGGCAGCATGCCGAGGGCAGCGAAAGCCGTGCGCAAACGTCGGCTTGTGCCGGTGGCCTGGCCGCCTGCGCTGATCTCGGTCGCCTTGTCGGTCATTGCTGAGCCGCTCCTGTTGCAAGTTCCATGATTTTCTCCTGGCTTAGCGGTTCGCCTTGCGATGCCGTCACCTCGCCCGATATCGTACCGTCGCGCATCACCAGCACGCGGTCGGCGACGCCGATCACCTCGGGCAGTTCGCTGGAGATCATCAGGATGGCAATGCCCTGTTTGGCGAGATTGTCGATCAGCCGGTAGATTTCCGATTTCGCCCCGACATCGACGCCGCGGGTCGGCTCGTCCAGGATGACGACCTTCGGCTCGGTTTCGAGCAGGCGGGCGAGCAGCACCTTCTGCTGGTTGCCGCCCGACAGCGAGCCGGCATTGGCCTGCACCGAACTGGTGCGGATGGAGAGATCGGCAACAGCCTTGGAAGCGCGCCTTTCGGCGGTCGCGAAGTCGCGCAAGCCGCCGGCGCGCGAATCCCGCGCCAGCACGCCCATGCTGATGTTGTCGGAAATCGACATGTCGAGGAACAGGCCAAGTTCCTTGCGGTCCTCGGTCAGATAGGCGATGCCGGCATCGAGCGCCTCGCGCGGCGAGCCGATGGAGATCGTTTTGCCGTCGAGTTCCAGCGTGCCTGACACGCGCCTGTCGGCGCCGAAGATCAGCCGCGCAAGCTCGGTACGGCCGGAGCCGACCAGACCCGCCAGCGCCAGCACCTCGCCCTTGTGCAGGTCGAACGAACAGTTTTTCAGGAGACGGCCGTCGGACATGCCACGCACCGAGAGCGCCACCGCGCGCTTTTCGTCCGGCGGCCGATGATCCTTCTTGTAGAAAGCCGACAGATCGCGGCCGACCATCATCGACACCAGGCGCGAGGCGCTGAGGTCGGCACGCTCGAGCGTACCGACATAACCGCTGTCGCGCAGCACGCTGACGCGATCCGCAAGCTGGTAGACCTCTTCCATGCGGTGACTGATGTAGATGATGGCGATGCCTTGCGATTTCAGCGTCGCGATGACCTCGAACAGCCGGTCGGTCTCGCGCGAGGTCAGCGACGTGGTCGGCTCGTCCATGACGATGATGCGCGCATTGGTCGACAGCGCGCGGGCGATCTCGACCAATTGGCGCTCGCCGAGCGACAGGCTGGAGACCATGTCGCGGGCCGAAAAGGAGACGCCCAGACGCGCGACGATCTCCCTGGCGCGCCGGGTGCACTGGTCGCGGTCGACGATACCGAAGCGTCGCGGCTCGTTGCCGAGGAAGATGTTTTGCGCCACCGTCAGATTGGGCGCCAGCGACAGCTCCTGATAGATCACCGCGACGCCGCTGGCGCGCGCCTTGATCGGATCGCCGGTCGCGGCCGGCATGCCGTCGATCAGGATCTCGCCGCCGGCATCCGGCCGATAGGCGCCTGAAAGCACTTTCATCAATGTCGACTTGCCGGCGCCGTTTTCGCCCATCAAGGCGTGCAGCTCGCCGGCGTGGACGCTGAGCGAGACATCGTGCAAGGCACGGATGGTGCCGAACGTCTTGGAGATGTGCCGCATCTCCAGCACCGGCTGGCGCGCGGTCTCGGCCCTGGCAATCGCACTCATCGCGCGCCTCCCACTGCCGCATCAGCGACGCCGCGGTCCATGGTGGCGTCGCGCCAATTGCTGCGATAGCCTGCCAACCCGGTGAAACGCGATGCGCGCACCGGCTCCGGAACTTCGGCGGCGAATTCGCGCCCGACGCTCTCGAAGGCGAGCGCCGCGGCACCCGTGGCGCTGCCCTCCAGCGTGGCGCCCTGCAGGAAGGCCTGGCCGGGACGCAACTGCGCCAGCAGCCCGGCGAGCACACCGCCTGTGTTCAGCCCGCCATCGACGATCACGGTGTTGTTCGAATGGATGAGGTCGAGGCAGAGATCGACCATCAGCGCGACATAGAGCAGCGCCGCGGCCGCGCGTTCCTCGGCATTGGGCGCGCGCCCGACCAGTCGGCCGGAATGCCCCGACATCGGCCCGCCCGGCGCAAAGCTCGGCAGCGCCATGATGCCGGCATCGATCACCCGCTGCACCACTGGGCCGGCGATCTCGCCTTGCCAGCCGGCGCTGATTGTTGCGAATTCGCGCCCGCCCATGAAGCGGATGGTCGGTACTGGGCCGCCGCCGACATCGACGTTGACCAGCATGTCGCGATCCCGGTCGAGTGCGTCGAGCGGGCAGTCCGGATTGAGCACGATGACCCAGGTGCCGGTCGAAACGACGGTGACCGGGCCAAGCTCCTGCCGGCGATAGGCATGCAGCGCCGCATTCGAGTCATGGACGCCGTTGTGGATGGCGATCGGTCGCGCCGCGGCGCCGAGGCGGTGCTCGCCGATAACAGTGCCGGCGCGCTCGAAGGCAGGCATCCGGTCACGCCAGCCCTGCGCGTCGACCAGCGAGGAAAAGTCTTGGCGGCGCGGCGCCCACAGATGCGAATGGCAGCCGAGATAGGACACTTCCGAGACCGCCCGCCCGCCAAGGCGCCAGCTCCAGTATTGCGGATAGCCGAGGATCGATTTCGACGCAGCGAACGCGTCCGGATCGACCTCCTGCAGCCACAGCATGTGGCGGCCGTAGTTGAAGCCGAGCGGCAGCCGCGGCGAGAACGTCTCGGAAAAGTCAGGAATGCGGCGATCGATCCGCGCGGCAATCTCGGCCGGCGGCTCTTGCTCGTAATCGAGGATCGGACGCGTCAGCGCCGCCTCGTCGACCAAGGCAAAGGTGCAGCCATGGCCCGACACCATCACCCCTTCCACTCCATGACCGTCGACCGCATCGGCAACGGCGCTGAGCGCCCAATGGTGGAGGGCCGCCTCGTCGAGCACGCTGAAGCCGTCTTGGCGCACCCATTTCGGCTGTGTCCGGCGCTCGTCGATGATCCGCCCGTCCTGGCCGAAGACGAACAGCTTCGAATTGGTCTTGCCGAAATCGAGGACAGCCACCTTCACTGGATGGCTCCCGAGGCTATCCGCACCATGACGCCGGCGTCTTCCAGCATGCGCGCATCTGCGTCGGAGAGGCCGTCGTCGGTGACCAGCGTGCCGATGCGCGAAAGCGGCAGCGCGACATTGCGCGCGTGGATCGACAGTTTGCGGCTATCGGCCAGCACCACGATCTGGTCGGCGCAGAGGCTGAGATCGACGATCGAGCGTACCAGCAGCGGGTGCGATTCCATCACGCCTTCCTGGCCAAGGCCTTGCGCGCCGAGAAAGAATTTGGAGGCGTAGAAAGGCACGGCCTGGGTGAGCGAATGGATGATGCCGGGCTCGCGATGCAGATCACCGCCGGCAACCGTCAGGCTGCAATGGCCGTGGTCGCTGAGATAGGCCGCCAGCGGCATCGAGTTGGTGTAGAGGCGGATGTTGCGCTCGGCGAGCTTGACCCCGAGATGGAAGCAGGTCGAGCCGCCATGCACGATAACGGCGTCGCCGTCACGCACCATGGTCGCCGCCAGAGCGGCGATCTGCCGCTTGGCCTCGACCGCAAGGTCGCGGTTCTCGTCATAGGGCCGGGCGTAGGCGACACCGGCCTGGGAAGCGCCGTCGAGTGCCGAGATGCCGCCATAGACCTTCCGTGCTTCGCCGGCCTCGTCGATCCGGTCGATGTCGCGCCTGACCGTCGCGGCCGAAACGCCAAGCCGTTCCTGCAGCTCACGCACCGAAGCGAACGGACGATCCCGCAGCAGTTCGACGATCTGACGCTGGCGGCCGGAGTCGCTCAATTCTTTCCTCCCGGATGCCATTTTCCATGGCAGTTGGCGCAACTTACTCAACATTAGCCAGATTGCAAGCGGGTTTTGATGATAGTAGATCACTATTGACGTAGATCACTCGTATCTGCGATATCAGCGCCAATTCGACCCCGGCAACGGGATTTCGCGCAGGACACGGCCGAGCCGTTGGAGGAAAAGCGCCATGGCGACCCAAGCTGATGCGCAGGAACTGGCGGCCTTGCGGGCGCTTTCGGCCAGCATCGGGCGGAGCCCGCATCTGACCCAGGCGGCAGGCGGCAACACCTCGCTGAAAGCCGGCGACACGCTGTGGATCAAGGCCTCCGGCACCTGGCTGAAGGACGCGCTCGTCGATGACATCATGGTGCCGGTGGCGATGGCGCCGCTGCTGAGAGCCGTCGAGCAGCGCGATCGCGCCGCCGACCAGCCGCAGGGTTTCACCATTGCAGCGCTCAACCCGCGCGGCCTGCGGCCGTCGATCGAGACCACGGTGCACGCCCTGATGCCGCAGCGCGTTGTTCTGCATGTCCATTGCGTCGACACCATCTCGCTTGCCGTGCAGGCCGATGGCGAGGCCGAGGTCGCCAGGCGGCTCGATGGCATCGAATGGGCCTATGTGCCCTATTTCCGGCCCGGCCTGCCGCTTGCACGCGGCATCGCCGAGAAACTGCGGCCTGGTGTCGACGTGCTGATCCTTGGCAATCACGGCCTGGTCGTCGCCGCCGAAACCGTCGCCGGGGCGGAGCTTCTGCTGCGCCGTATCAGGTCATTGCTGGCCCGGCCGGCGCGCGCGACCGCCGCACCAGACCTCGACGCCTTGGCGGCGCTTGCCGGCGGCAGCGGCTACAGATTACCGGCCGCTGTCGAAGCGCATGCGGTTGCGCTCGACCCTGAGAGCCGCCGCATGGCGCAGGCCGGCAGCCTCTATCCGGACCACGTCATCTTCCTCGGCCAGGGCTCCGTCGTGGCGAAACCAGGCGAGGCGGTGGCCGATGTCATTGCACGACTGGGCACGTCGCCTGCGGCGATCCTGTTTCCCGGCGCAGGCGTGCTGATGCGCGGCGACGCCAGTGCCGGCGCCGATGCCATGCAACGCTGCCTCGCCGACGTGACGGCGCGCATCGATGTCGCCGCGCGGCTGAACTATCTCACCGCTTCCGAGAATGACGAACTGGTCAACTGGGACGCCGAGCAATATCGCCAGAAGCTAAACGCGGCTGGCGGCTAGCATGGGCATGATGCCACTTGCCATCGGCATCGACATCGGCACATCGGGTGCGCGCGCCGTCGCCATGCGCCCGGATTTTTCCATAGCCGGGCACGCGGCCGTCCCACTCGACAGGTTTGGCAGCGAGGGGCGAGCTCCCACGGCGTGGTGGCAAGCGGTCAAGACGGTGCTGACGGAGCTGCTTTCCGGCATCGACCGCACGGCGGTCCGCGCCATCGCCGTTGACGGCACCTCCGGCACGCTGCTGCCGGTCGACGCCGCCGGGCGGCCGCTGGCCGAACCGCTGATGTACAACGACAAGGTCGATGACGACGACGTCCTGGCCGTGATCGCCCGCACCGCGCCGGCTGCAAGTGCAGCGCACGGAGCGACATCCGGCCTCGCCAAGGCCCTGCGCTTCCAGCATCTGCCGGGCATTGCGGCGGTGCTGCATCAGGCCGACTGGATTGCCGGAAACTTCTCCGGCCGCTTCGACATCAGCGACGAGAACAATGCCCTGAAGACAGGCTATGATGTCGAGGCCCGCCGCTGGCCGGAATGGATCGCGGCGACCGGAATGCGCATGGAGTTGCTGCCGCGCGTGGTCGAACCGGGCGAGGTCACGGGCGCCCTCACCGCGGAAGCCGGGGAACTGTTCGGCTTACCGCGCGATGTGGCCGTCGTCGCCGGAACCACGGATGGTTGCGCCTCGTTCCTGGCGACCGGTGCCGCCGCGATCGGCGACGGCGTCACTGCGCTGGGATCCTCGCTGACCATCAAGATCCTGTCCGACCGGCCGATTGCGGCGCCGCGCTTCGGCATCTACAGCCACCGGCTCGGCAACGCCTGGCTGGCGGGCGGTGCGTCGAATTCCGGCGGCAAGGTGCTGGCTCAGCATTTTCCGCTCGCCTGTATCATCGAACTCAGCGCGACAATCGACCCGGAGACCGACACCGGCCTCGATTACTATCCGCTTCCCGCCACGGGCGAACGATTTCCGATCGCCGATCCGGCGCTGCCGCCTCGCCTTGCGCCCCGGCCGGCGGACGACGCCGATTATCTGAAAGCGATGTTCGAAGGCATCGCCGCGATCGAAACGCTCGGCTATGACAGGCTTGCCGAACTCGGCGCGCCCGCGCTGATATCGGTCCGGAGCGTCGGAGGCGGGGCGGCGAACCCGGCCTGGACGGCAATCCGGCGACGCAGGCTCGGCGTCGATTTCCTGCCCGCGCTTTCCGACGAGGCCGCCGCCGGCACGGCGCGGCTGGCGCTGATGGGTGCAAGCCGGGCAGGACTCCTATGAGCGCCAAAACGATCGAACGTCTCGACGGCATCGGGCCGCTGGCGGAGCGCTACGACGTGTTCCTGCTCGACCAGTTCGGCGTGCTGCATGACGGCACACGGCCCTATCCAGGCGCGGTGGCAGCGCTGTCGGCGCTGAAGCGCGCCGGCAAGACCGTGGTGCTGGTTTCGAACTCCGGCAGGCGGGCACGACCCAATGAAAGCCGGCTCATGAAACTCGGCTTCGAAGCGGGAAGCTGGGATCATTTCGTTTCTTCCGGCGAGGTGGCGTGGCGATCCTTCAGGCAGATGGCGATTTCGGGGAAGCTGCGCCCAGGGACAAAATGTCTGCTGATCAGCCGTGAAGCTGACCGCTCCGCGATCGAGGGCCTGCCTTTTGTGCTGACCGGGTCCGGCGATGAGGCCGAACTGGTGCTGATCGCGGCCAGCGAGGGTGACCGCTTTGACCTCGACCATTATCGCAGGCTGTTCGCGCCGGCTGCAGAGCGGCGGGTGCCGTGTTTCTGCACCAATCCCGACATCGTCATGCTGACGACCGTTGGCCCTCGCTTCGGCGCCGGTCGTCTGGCCGATCTCTATGAAAGCCTGGGCGGCAGCGTTACCCGTATCGGCAAGCCCGACAAGGCGATTTTCGAAGCCGCGCTGGCGCTGGCCGGCGAGCCGGACCCTGGCACCGTGGTCTGTGTCGGCGACAGCGTCGAACACGATATATCGGGGGGAAACAGCGCCGGCATCGCCACCGCGCTGGTGCTGAGCGGAATACTGGCGGACACACCGGATCTCGCCGCTGTTTTCGACGAACAGCAGGCCTGGCCGGACTACATCACGGACAGTTTCAGCTTCCGCTGACCGCCTCCAGCATACGCCGCGCGCTCTCCTCGTCGGTGATCAGGATGGTTGGGGCGATGAGGGTCATGGCGCCGAGCAGCGCTTCGGTTTTCTCCTCGCCACCGGAGGTGAGGATACGGATCGGCGCCTTGCGCAGACGGTCGACATCCACCGACATCACGTGGCTGTTGACCGGATGGTCGACCAGATCGCCGTTGCGGTCGAAGAAATGGAACAGGAGGTCACCCACGGCGCCTCGCGCAAGCAGGGCCTCCCGATCCGCCTCCTTGAGAAAGCCGCCCCGAGAGAAGGTGGTGGCCGAGGCAATCCCGCCGACGCTCAGCAGAACGGCATCAAGCACGTCGGCCATTTCGAAAATCTCCTGCAGGCCGCAGCGCTCGATCAGTGCGATCTTGGTCTCGACGCTGTCGACGACGGCTGGTGTCGGCATCAGATAGCCGTCGCCCTGGAATATCTGAGCGAAGCGCCAGGCGAACTCGGCTGGGTTTACCCGGCGCACGACGCCGACACCGCCAAGCAGCGAAATCACCTTGAAATCGGTGAGCGACTTGGCGCTGATGAAGGGCAGGCTCGAGAACAGCGTCTGCCCCCAGCCGACGCCGACCCGCATGCCGGACTTCATCGTGTCCGACAGGAAACTGCCGGTCTTGGCGCTGATCGCTGGTATCGGATCGGCATTGGGTGCCGAAAGCGGCGCCACCAGCGCCTGCTGCAGCCCGAACGTCTTCTCCAGCGCGCGCTCAAGCCGCACGATTTCCGACAATTCGCTCTCGATGGTGATCTTCACTTCGTTGCGCGCCCGGGCATCCGCCAGCATGCGCACGATGGTGACGCGACCGACGCCGAGCACGTCGGCGATCTCGTTCTGCGTCATCTGTTCGACGAAATACATCCAGGCGGCGCGAATCCTGAGGCGATCCGTTCGGCTTTCGCTGGCGACCTGCTCGGTTGCCTCGCCTCGACCGTCTTCGCTTTCGCCCTGTCGTCGTCTGCCCAAGTCTGTCTCTCCCCCTGCGGCGACGGACGAGCGCGCTGCCGCCGATTCTGCATGCTGGTCTAGTATCGCCTATTGATCTACCAATCGATAGGAACAATGTAGAGAGTGGCGGCTGCCCCGGTTGGCGGCTATCCGCAGCAAATTTCAAGGCGATCTGCGATGCTCCGACAAATCTCCGAAGATGTCCGCGTCAATCTGAAGGATCGGCTGCGGGAAGTCCGCGAAATCATCCGCCAGAGCCGCCATGACGGCAGCGGCGATGCCAGCATCCTGCGCGAAGCAACCAGCCATCTGCCGCCGTTTCCGGGCAAGGGCATCGAAGGCCTGCTCAGCCATGCCGCCAGTGCCGTCGACGAGGCGCTGTCGATCGCTGAAGCTTTCGTCCCGCATGAGCGCCCGATCAAGGTGGACGGCACGACGGTAAAGGGCCTCGGCACCTATTTCCCGATCGGCAACGAGGATCGCCAGCTGAGCGCGGAGCGCCTGTTCCGGCGCGATATGTATTATCTGACCAAGGCGGTGCTTGCCGGCCTGAACATCGACAATGCCCGCATCCACGAAGCCGATTTCGCGGCCGTCCATGCCACGATGCGCAAGCGGCATGGCGACCTCCTGGCCGCCTTGGCCACGCCAGGCGCCGGACTGCAGGCAATCGCGGCGATCTGTTCGGCGCTGCTGGTCGAGTGCCTCAGCCAGCGTCCAGTTCGCTTTGCCGAGACCGTGCCGGAAACGCCGGCCGCGATTGCCGGCCGGGCGCTCGACATAAGCTGCCTGGCGCCGCTCGCTTTGGCCTGCGGCCTGGCGACCACCGGCAGCGACGGTGCACCGGAGCCGGATATGCTGGAGATCGCGATATTGGCGGCGGATATTCGCCACGACCGCATCGTTCAGGCCTGCGCCAAGGCAAACCCCATCGCTGAACTGACACCGGTGTTCGCCACCTTGCTTGCCCATCTGCCGTAATTAGCCGGTCTGGGCTAGCCTTCAGCGGCCATGGCCATGATCGCTTTCTTGGCGCGCTGGATGGAAGCCGGGCTCATCGACAGTTCGGTCAGTCCCATCTTCACGAAGGTCGCAATGAGATCGGGACGGCCGGCCGCCTCACCGCACATGCCGACCATGATACCGGCGGCGACGCCGGCTTTTGCCGTCATTTCGATCGCCGACATGACGGCTGGATTGGTGACATCGTTGAGCTTGGCGACGGTCGGATTGAGCCGGTCGGCGGCCATGATGTACTGGGTCAGATCGTTGGTTCCGATCGAGAAGAAAGCGACCTCCTTGGCCAGCGCCGGAGCGATCAGCACGGCGGCCGGGGTTTCGATCATGACGCCGAGATCGAATGATGCGTGCGGCACGCCTTCGGCTTTCAGCTCGGCCGTGCATTCATCAACCAGCACGCGCGTCTGCCTGACCTCCGAGAGGTCGGACACCATCGGCAGCATCACCTTGATGTTGCCGTGCACGGCGGCCCGCAGCAGCGCCCGCAGTTGGCGCTTGAAGATGTCGGGCCGGTCGAGACACATGCGGATGCCGCGCCAGCCGAGGAAGGGGTTTTCCTCGTCGGGAAATTCGATGCCGGCAATCGGCTTGTCACCGCCGATGTCGAGCGTGCGCACAATGACCGGATAAGGCGCAAAAGCCTTGGCCAGCGCCGCATAGGTCTCGGCCTGCATGTCTTCCGAGGGCAGATGCATATGGCGCATGAACAGAAGCTCGGTGCGGAACAGGCCGATGCCCATGGCGCCAGCCTCTTGCGCCGCTTCGATTTCCTCAAGTGAGCCGATATTGGCCGCGATCTCGATGATCCTGCCGTCGGCAAGCTTCGGCGTCACCGTCTTGAAGATGGTCAGGCCGGCGCGCTCCTTTGCCGCCGCTTCGACGCGGCCGGCGAAATCGGCGCGGGTCGCCGCGTCGGGGTCGATGATCACATGGCCGGCATTGCCGTCGAGCGCGACCTCTCGCGCGGTGCGCAAGGCATTGATCTGGCCGCCAAGGCCGAGCACGGCCGGAATGCCGTGCGAGCGCGCGATGATGGCGATGTGCGAAGTGGCGCCGCCATGGCCGCACACCACGCCGCCGATACGCTTCAGCGGCGCGCGTGCCAGATCCCAGGCACCGATGTCGTCGGCGATCAGGATAGCGCCTTCGGGGATGTTTTCGAGGCTGATATCGTCCTGCCCCAGCAACACGAGGCAGATCTGCCGCCCGACCGCATGAACGTCGTCCGTCCGGGCGTTGAGATAGTGATCGTCGACCGCGCTGAATTCGGCGGCAATGGTGGAGGCGGCGGTGATGACGGCGGAGACCGCGTCATTGCCGCCCTTGATCAGGCCCTCGGCCTCACCAGTCAGGCTGTCGTCGGCGGCGATATCGCGCAGCGCAGCGACGATGCCGCGGTCTCCAGCCGACAGGCTGTCCTGCGCCAACGCAAGATCCATGCGGGCCTGGACCGCGCCGACGGCTGTGCGGAACCTGTCGATCTCGCCTTCGATCTCCTCGGCCCGCAACACGCGGCCCCGTCCGGCGATATCGGGTGGGAAATGCGCAAAGGCCGGGCCGATGGCGAAACCTTCGCTGGCGGCCACGCCACGCAGGCGGTTTGCCCCGTCAGGAGCCGCCGGCACGAATCCGGGCGCGGGTGCCGCTTCCTGCCCGGCATCGTTCGCCGGGCTCTGCGCTTCCGCTTCATCATCGAGGCCGGCCCGCGGATTCTCGAGGTAGCCGATCAGCGCCTCGAGCGCCTCGATGGCATCGGCGCCATTCGCCCGCACCGTGACTTCCTGGTTCTCCTTGACCGCCAGCAGCATCAGCTTGACCGAACTCTTGGCGCTGACCGCCTTGCCGTCCTTGACCAGTTCGACGTCGGATTCGAAGCCCTTGGCGAGCTTCACGAACCGCGTCGCGGGACGGGCGTGCAAACCTTCATGCACTCGGACGATGGTCGAGCGTTCCATGGCAAATACTCTGGTTTTGGGCGCCGCTCCCAACATAGGCCGCGGCGCGAATGCTGTCAGGCGGCGATGGTGATGATCGCCCCGGTCTTCAGTGCGGCCACGAGCGCTTGCGGGTCGACTTGCGACGCGCAGATCTCGCCGGGCCTCTCGGCCTCCGTAGCGCCGTTGAACGAAATGACGACATGGCCCATTTCCAGCACCTTGCTCCACGCGCTGGAGCCGACCGCTGTGATAACAGCGGCAACCGGGCCGAGGGTGATCGAAGCGCCCTTGGCGGGCGCTCCGTCACTTGGCCCCTGCTCCGCCTTGTGGAGCACCGAAACCTCGGCAAGCTCCGGCGGCGAGCCATCCGCAAACAGGATGACCACGCCCCCTTCGGCAAGGTCCGCCACTTCGGGGCCGATGGCAGTGACCCGTGTTCTCAGCAGAACCGTCATATGGCGAACCTCTTCTCTACTTTTCCTAGAGCGGTGAACCGCTCTATCTCTTTGTTTTGACGCAATTTCCAAAGGAAAGCATTATGCGCTTTTCCCGGAATTGCCTTAGAACACGATCAGGCTGACGACCCAGGCGATCAGCACCGAGACCGGCCCCATGATCTGGCGGCTGATGAGCACCGCCGGAACGCCGATTTCGATCGTCTTAGGCTTGGCCTCACCGAGCGCCAGGCCGACCGGGACGAAGTCGCAGCCCACCTGGGTATTGTAGGCAAACAGCGCCGGCAGTGCCATCGCCGGCGAAATCGTGCCGTTGGCGATCTGCGGGCCGATGATGGCAACGCCGATGACCTGCGCGATGACAGCGCCTGGCCCGAGGATGGGCGAAAGGAACGGCAGGCCGCAGATCGCCGAGATGATCAGCAGGCCGACGATGTTGTTGGCCAGCGGACCCATCGGCTGCGCCAGCACATCACCGATGCCGGTATACAGGATCAGACCGATGAGCATGGTCACGAACGCCATGAACGGCAGCACGTTGCGAATGACCTGATCGATGGTGCGACGGCCGGCATTGAAGAAGATGCCGACGATACGTCCCATGACGCGGCCGATCGTGCTGATGAGCCCGATCAGCCCACCTTCGCTCGGCAGCGGCTGTGGTGCCGCGGCCGCATTGTTGCTTGAACTCATCGCTGCTGCTCCCCCTGCAGTCGTGACCGTTTCGGATCCGTCCGCCATTGTGATGTTGGCCGGCTTCACGCCCGAAACGTAGATGTCCTCGGTGATGAACTGGGCCAGCGGTCCGGACTGACCGACCGGCGTCAGATTGACGGTCGGGATGCGCTTGCGCGGATAGACGCCGCATCGTGCGGTGCCGCCGCAGTCGACGACGACAACCGCCATCTCGCTTTCGATCGGCGGCGCCCTGAAGCCGTCGACGGCTTCGCCACCGGTCATGTCGGCGATAAGCTGCGCCACCGGGTGAATGCCACCACCGGTGACGGAAACAACCTTGCTGCGCTGTTCGGTTGGCTCGATGACGAGCGGGCCGCCCCAGCCGGTTTTGCCCTGGGTGATCCTTACGGCTTTGTATGTCTTGGCCATGATGTCCTCCCCGCCCTTACAGCTCGACGCCCTGGCGGCGTGCCATGATCGCGGTGATGCGTTCGGTCAGCATGCCCTTGAGCAGGATGACGACGAGGCCGACGATGGCGTACCAGATCGCCACCTTGACGTGGTAGCCGGCGACGACGACGCCCTTCTTTTCCAGCTCCAGCAGCGCGACGAGAATGCCGCCCCAGACGAAATACTCGCCGGGATTGATGTGCGGGAACAGACCGAGCGGCGGGTGCACATAGGACACGGCCGCGTCATAGAAGGCCGGCTTGTGCTTTTCTTCCAGGAACGATCCGAACGTATAGGCCATCGGATTGGTGAGGAAGAACACCGCCAGCAGCGGCAACAGCGTGTAGCGCGTCAGCGCGATCCGGCCGGCGCCGCGCGCCAGACCATGCACGCGCTCTTCACCGACCAGTTCGGTGACGGCGTAGAAGGCCGTCATCAGCACCACCAGCGTCGGAATGATGCCGGTGACGAAGCCGGCGAAGACCTCGCCGCCCTTCTGGAAGATGCCGATGAAATACTTGCCGATGGCGGTCAGCCAGCCGAGCTGCTCTTCCTGCTGGACGTCCTTCAGCTTTTCCTTGAACTGATCGACGGTGATCGGTCCGCTGTCCGCTTGTGCGAGGACAACGAGATGGTCGGAGGCATGCTCGACTGCGAGCTTGCCATGCAATGCGGCATCCGAGACCATGGCACCTGCGACATGCAGATTGTGCACGGCCATGTCGGCATGCTGCGCCAACAACGAAAATACAGACATTTCTCCTCCTTATGCCACCCGCCAGTTGATCCCAGTCGGTGCGCGGCGTCCTCTATCCCTCTGATTTAGAGCCCGAAATCCTCCGGCTCTAAGCCCTTGCTACATTCAAACCGGACAGGCCCGGCTTCTTCCCCGGCTCCGACCGTGTCTTGTCGATCTGCTCGATCGCTCGTTTCACGGCCTCGGCCACACCGGGTTCCCCCTCCCCCATGATTGCAGGGTTGGACCGGAGTTTATCGAGGGGAACACCCTCGAACTCTTCATGTCTTTTGAACTTGGTGAAGACGGAACGGCCGCTCATCACCATCAGGCGGCGCACGACCAGATCGGGCGTCACCACGACGAGCGCGATGGTGCCCTTGGCCAACCGGCCGCGAAAATTGCCGGCTCCGACGAAGCCGTCCTTGTACTGGTCGGTGACGCCCCTGAAGACATCCGAATAGTGCCGCATCTGCAGCCAGACGCCGAGCGACTGCAGCGCCCACACAATAACCAGCAGAAGCAGTCCCCACTGCCAAATCGCCATTCGGTTCTCCTCCCGAAGCCTCAGTTGAACCGCACCTTGGACCGGCGCGTGACAACAGCAAAGTGAGAACATTTGTTTCCGAGAATGTCAATATGTATGATATTGGCCTCGGCTGCGGTCATCCACAAGGGCGCTGACCGATTTCGGCGGTGCCACCGTTGTGCTAGGCTGACCGGGAAACAGGATACGAGGAACATGGATCTGCCCTTCAGGGACGAACTGGCCTTGATGCCCGATCTTCGCCATCGGCTGCGGCAGTTGCGCTGGTTCCGCGCCACCTTTCGCGGCAGCGCGAAGGTGGTCTCGGACACGTTCGGCGTGCGCTTCGAGATCGACGAGGCCAAACTCACCAGGGCCTTTCTGGACTGGGTCGAGATCATGGAGGCGCAGAAGCGCTTCGCCGCGATCGACCGCGCCGACTTCATCGTCTTTGCCGCCGGCCTCGTGCTGCGCGAGTTGATAAAACAGGCGCCGGCAAAAGAAATCTCCGGCCTCACCCAGCTGATCGAGACAGAAACGAACGCCGGCACGCTGGAAATCGTCCGCTTCTGGCCGGAGGGTTTCCTCTACACCAACTACTGCGTCTCGGTGATTTCGGCGATCCACGAGCAGGAATTCGGCACGGCACCCGGCATCGACAAATGCGCCGACGATTTGCGCACATGGTGGTCCTATCGCGAGAACGTGACCGAGATGCCGGCCTATGCGGTGGCTTTCCTCGACCGCTTTCTCGGCGCCGAGCCGAACTGGATCACCCCGGATCGCGCGCAGTCCCGGCAAGCCATGCAACGGGCGCTCGGGTCTTCCCGTGCGAGCGATGCGTTGCGCCAGCTTTGAGCCCGCTCTTCGCGCCCTCAAAACGCACGCGCTATTGAACATTTGACTTTTTGCCGATAGCGATGTGCGAAAATTGACTCGAGAGGGAAACGCGTGGCGCCACCAAGGCCTATTATTTTCGATTGCGACGGCGTCCTTGTCGACAGCGAGCCGTTGGCCGCCCGCGCCTATGAGCGCGTCTACGAAAAGCACGGCATGCCCGGTGTCAACACCAGCATCATCGCCCAATGCATCGGCATGAAGCAGTCCGATATCATCGCGAGGATCAAGGATTTGACCGGCCACCAGTTTCCGGCGGCGGCGGACGGCGACATCTGGGCCGAGACCAAGGTGCTGTTCTCGCAGGAATTGAAGCCGACACCGGGAATCACTGCGTTTCTGGAGACGCTCGCGGGCGACCGCTGTGTCGCCTCGTCCTCCTCCGTCGAGCGCATAAACCACAGCCTTGCCGTGACCGGGCTGGCGCGTTTCTTCGGCGATGCGATCTACAGTTCCTCGATGGTAAAGAACGGCAAGCCCGCGCCGGACATCTTCCTCTTCGCGGCGGACAAGATCGGCGCCAATCCCGTTGACTGCATCGTCATCGAAGACTCGCCCTTCGGCATCCAGGGCGCGGTCGCCGCAGGCATGACGGCGATCGGCTACACCGGTGGCGGCCATACCTATGCCGAGCACGCCGCGCGGCTGACAGCTGCCGGTGCCGATTTCGTCTGCGCCGACTGGCAAGAAGTTAGCCGGCAATTGGCTAGGTTTGGTGTGCCGGCCTAGTTTAGACGATACTTTGTGAATCCACGGCTGGCCCATTCGCCAGGCGGCACCAATGAGCCCACACGGAAGTTGAAGGACAGGACCCTCGTCGCATCGGCGTCGACTTCGCATCGGAAATTTAGGTTGTACCAGGCGTTTCTGGTGCTGAAGGCGGCCTGCGGAGGATTGAGAACATTGCCTTTGTCCAGCGTAATGGTTGGCACCCATTTGACCGTATAGTCGGCACTTTGCAGTTCCCGGCTGAGGACATTGCCGCAAAGGGTGGCCACGCGTTGACCGCGCGGGACATTCTCCATGGAGCTTGTAGCGAACGCATTGCCGGTTGCCCCTTGCGAGTAAAGCTTTCTGACGCCCGGAAGGCCGGAATAGATCGGTGATCCTGCAACGTCGTCGTTGGTGGGATTTGACCTTCCAGCATTCCCGATCGGCGCTTTGAAAGCTCTTGCGGGTTTGAACGTCATTGTCTTGGCAGGTTTGGCTTTGGGCTTTGCCTTTCCAGTCGAGGCTGGAGGCGCCGGCTTGTCGCCGATCTCAGCCGCCAATGGCTTTGGCGTCACGACGGCTTGCTTTTCGGCGGGTTGCGGTGCGGGTTCCTGTTTGTCCGGCTGCTGTTTGTCGGTTTCCTCGGTCGCCTGCTTCTCCTCGCTTTGCGCGGGCTTTTCGTCCGGCGCAGCGGTGGCTGGCTTCTCGTCAGGCTTGCTGGGCTCCGCCTTCTGCTGTGGCGTTGCAGCCGGGGCGGGCTGGGTCGGCGTGGGTGTCGGTGCTACAGGCGGCTTCACCGCCTCATCCTTGGCCGGCGACGGCGTGCTGGGCTTAGCGCTGCTTCCGTCGAGCGATTTCTCCGGCCCGGTATCTTTCTGGCCGTACTGGAAAACGCGCTTCAGAACCTGGTCGTCTGGCGGTTTCGGCGGTTCCGGAGGCGGCTTTTGTTCAGGCGGCTTCTCAGCCTTCTTTTCAGGTGTCGGTTCCGGTGGCTTTGGAGCAGGTTTCGGCTTGGGCTTCTCGGGTGGCGGCACGATCGCGACATTGACGGGCTGTTCCTGCTGAACCGGCTGCTGCTCGGGTCTCGGCAGGCCATAGACCAGAAACGCCGCGATGAGCGCATGCAGGATCAGCGATGCGGGCAAAGCCCACAGCAGATGCCGCCGCCGTTCTCCTGTCTCGCCCTTCATCCTCACCGATGTGGAATGAAATAGCGGCGGCTTCAAGCATAGGTGGTGGATTGGCTTGATTTAACCGCTGACAGGTTGGTGATCGGATGACGACGCGCAGACCCCAGGTCAGCCAGTTTGCCGCTGGCGCGGGATCCCGTCCAGAAACCGTTCGTCCAGCCGTGTCTCGCCAAACCAGTTCAGCCGGTTGATGCTGATGAAGCCGGCATCGATCGCCTCGTTTTCGTCACCCGGCTGGCTGTCATGGGCCCGACCGCGCGGCACGGTGATGACTGTATGATCGCCATCGCTTTCCACGATCTCGGCCTTGCGAGCGATCTTGTCGCGACCGATGCGCGGCTGCCGGATTTCGGCCGGCAGCAAGGTCGGCAGGTTGATGCTCAGCCAATGACCCTCAGCGGCCCAGTCGGCGCGCGATTGCCACAATGAAGCGATGAGCGCGCCAAGCCATTGGTCGTCGCCATCGGTGAAATCAGGATTTTTCACGCGTGAGAACCCGATGGCCGGAACGCCCCAGAACGTCGCCTCCCGCGCAATGCCGAGCGTACCGGAATAGGCAAGGTCCTCGGCAGCGTTGCGGCCATCGTTGACGCCCGACAGCACAAGGCCCGGCTTCTCGGAATCGGCGAACAGCCAGGTCATGGCGCTTACCACGCAATCGGCCGGAGTGCCGGAACAGGAGTACCAGTTCGGTTTGACGCGCCGCATGGTCAACGGCCTGGCAATCGTCAATGACGAGCCGGCAGCGGTGCGCTTGCTGTCGGGCGCGACCACCCAGACATCGTCGCTCAACGCGCCGGCCGCATTGACCAGACGGGCAAGCCCCGGCGCTTCGATGCCGTCGTCGTTGCAAATCAGAATTCTCATCGTTTTCTTGCCTCCGACACCACTATGCGCTGGCCGGTGCGGCATTGCGTGCGCAGCGACGGGATGTGGGTTTGCAGATCGCCGAGAAGGTCCGGCGTGCAGGAATGACCGAGTGCGGCGGGACGACCGGCCTTCTCCCAGATGTCGACATTGCCCGGCAGCGTCGGATGGGTCGGCATGCGCACCCAGTCCGCTCGGCCGGCCTTGTGCAACAGATCGCCCGGCGAGCCTGACGGCAGATGGCCGGTAAGCAGCACCGGAAAACCGGAATGGTCGGCACGCGGCAAGAGGCGCGATGACGGGCCGGCTTCACCCATGCCGTCATCCGCCAGCAACGGCGTGGACGGCAGGGGATCAGCATCGGTCCAGTCGGCTGCTTCCTGCAAGCGGCGGCGCAGCAACGCTGAAACGCCCGGCAACAAGGCTGCCGTGGCGCCGATCTGCGCTTCCAGGGACGAACGCATGCCGGCATGGATGGCGAACGGGCCAGGCAAGGCCGCGATCAGCTCCAGCGACCGACCCGAGAGCGGCGTCGGCAAAAGACACCCGCCCGAATGCCCCGCAACCCACTGCGAGATTTCGAGCGCCCGCGCCGCGCCCGGCACGGGATCGGCACCATAGGAGGCGTCGAGAACAAGAAGATCACAGTGGGGGATCGTGTCCATGACGAAGACATTGCTGTCCGGCACCACGTCGGCGGAATAGGCGACGCGGCTCTCGCCATCGTCGACGGCAAACCAGACGCCGCCCACCACATGCCCGGAGCGTCCCGTCCGGATCGTGAGATTTCCGCTCTTCAGCGTATCGCCGGGTTGGAACAATTCGATGCGGTCTTCGGGAAAAGGGAACCGCCTGAAATCCTCGGGCTCAGCATAGCCCGCGAGCGTGGCGGGCGCCTCATTGCGGGTCTCGGCCGTCATGAAGATCGGGCCGGCATAGCCACGCGACAGCAGCCAACTCAGTGCGCCGACATGATCCTCATGGGCATGCGAGACGAACAGCGCGTCGATGTCGGCGACCGACCCGTTCAGCACCGGATAGTAGTCCGCGCCCGAGGCGCCGACCTTGATGCCGACGTCGAGCAGGATGCGATCCTTGCCGCTGCTGACAGCAAGACTGGTGCGGCCCTTTTCGCCAAAGCCGCCGAGCAGGTCGAGCATCATCACGATGCTGCCCCCGCCGCCGGGATCAGCCAGCCGGAGCGTATCCGCAGACGCGCATGGGCTCCGCTCTCCAGCAAAACCGGGTCGGGCTGTTCGAAATGCAAAGTGAGATCGGGACTGGTCGAAGGCGCGAATTCGATGCGCGCCGAGCCACCCTGGTAGATCACCCGCTTGACCAGACCATCAAAGCCGGGGCCATCCGGCGACACGTCGAGATCGGCCGACCGGCAGCAGACCTTTGCCCCGGTTCGCGGCCGCTCGCCTGGCCGGCAGCGGACAACCAGTTCAGCGCCGAGAACCCGGACCTTGCAGTGGCCCCTTTCTTCCGCGCTCAACACATCCACGGGCAGCAAAATGCCTTGCGAAATGAAGGATGCGACCATTTCATTTGCCGGCTCATGATAGAGCTCGCGCGGCGTCGCCAGCTGGGCAAGGCGCCCGCCATCCATCACCGCGATGCGGTCGGCCAATGCCATCGCCTCGGCCTGATCATGGGTGATGTAGACGATGGTGGTGCCGGTGCGCTTGTGGAAGGATGCGAACTCGTCCTCCATCGATGCCCTCAGATGCACGTCGAGATTGGCCAGCGGCTCATCGAACAGCACTAGCGAGGGCGCGGCGACAAGGCAGCGCGCCAGCGCCACGCGCTGGCGCTGGCCGCCGGAAAGATTGGCCGGCCGACGCTCGCCCAGCCCTTGCAGATTGACAAGGGCGAGTGCGTCTTCAACCTTCCGGCGGGCGACAGCCTTGTCGAGCTTCGCCACCTTCAGCGAATAACCGATGTTCTCGGCCACCGTCATATGCGGCCACAGCGCATAGTTCTGGAAGACGATGCCGACGCGCCGCTTTTCCGGTGCGACGCTGCAGCCCTTGCCCGACACGACCTCGCTGCCGATGCGGATTTCGCCCGAAGTCACTTTCTCGAATCCGGCCACCAGCCTCAGCAACGTCGTCTTGCCGCAGCCGGAAGGGCCGAGCACCGCCAGGAACTCGCCGTCGGCGACGTCGATCGACACGTCCCTGACGGCATCGAAATTGGCGAAGCTCTTGGTCACATTGTCCAGGCTCAATCGCGCCATGGCAGCACTCCGGTCGGAAGGTAGGGGGCAAGCAGATTGGTGACCAGCATCAGCACGAAGGTGACCGCCACGGTGATGACGGACATCGCCGCCGCATAGTTGGAATCGCCGCCCTGCTCGAAGGAGAACATCACCACGCCGATGGTTTCCGAGCCCGACGACCACAGCAGCGCCGAAACGGTGAGTTCGCTCAGCGCCGTCATGAAGATCAGCAGGCCGCCGGCGATCGCCGCCGGTGCCACCAAGGGAAAGATGATCGTGCGCATGCGCGTGAACAGCCCGGCGCCTGCCACTTGCGCAGCCTCCTCCAGCGCCCGGTCGATCTGGTGATAGCCGCTGATGGTTGGCCGCAGCGCCAGCACCAGGAAACGGGCGAGATAGGCGTAGAGGATGATCCAGACGGTGTTGTAGAGCTGGATGCCGGTCAGCGGGATCGGCCGCAGGAACATGAGCAGCGAGGCGATGGCCAGCACCACACCGGGCAGTGCATAGGGCAGTTCCACCGACAGATTGAGCAGCCGCACCCAGCGCTGCTTGCCCCAGGCGATCAGATAGCCGATCGGCACGGCAACCAGGACCGCGAAGAAGGCCGCCGCGATCGACAGCCAGAAGCTGTTGAAGAAGGCGCGGCCGGCCGCGTCATGCTCGAACAGCACGAAGCGATAATTGTCGAGCGTCGCCGTCTTGGCGGTGAGCGCGATGCCGTAGCCCGGCACCAGCGATGTCAGAACCAGCCCGAACAGCGGCAGGAACAGCACCACGATGATCAGCAGCCACATGCCGGCCTGGACCGTAGGCCGCCAGCGGCCGAGTTCGTATGGCTCAGCCGAAAGCGACGTGGAGCTGATGCGATAGTCGCGGCGGCGGCTCATGATCTCCTGGGCAAGGATGCCCGCCATGGCGATGATGCCGATCAGCACCGACAGGAACGCGGTTTCGCCGAGCACGGCAGGGCCGCCGCCGGCCAGCTTCTGATAGATCAGCGTCGGCAGCACGAGATAGTTGGCGGGAATACCTAGAAAGGCCGGAATACCGAAATTACCGACGCAGGAGACGAAGGCGAGTGCGGCGGCGGCCATGATCGACGGCGTCATCAAGGGCAGCACGATGGTGACCAGCACGGTGAACCAGCCGGCGCCGCCCGCCCGCGCCGCTTCGACCAGCTCGCGCGGCAGCTTGCGCAGGCCGGCGCGCACCAGCAGGAAAACCAGCGGCCCATACTGCACGCCGAGCAGCAGGATGATGCCCAATGTCGAATAGAGCGGATTCCTGGTACCGAGCGGCGGTGCCGCCCCGAACAGCTTGAGGAACGGGCTTGCCGGGCCGAACAATTGCAGCCAGGCCAGCGCCGTCACCTGCGGTGCGATCATCAAGGGCATGACGTAACAGAGCACCATGGCGCTGCGAGCGCGGATATCGGTCAGAGTGACGAGGACGGCCACCAGCGTACCCGACAACACCGCAAGCAGGGTGCCGCCGATACCGACGACCAGTGTGTGCCAGGTGGCGACCCAGGTCGCCGGACTGGCGAGCCCCGCCTTTATCGCGACGGCCGACAGCGTGCCGCCGGGTGCCACGATCTCCTTGATCAGGCGCAGCATCGGCAGCAGCGAAAGCAGGACGATGACGATGGCCACCGCCGCCGTCAGGACCATTTCCTGGCCCCGGCTTTCCCTGATCCGTGTTGACATGATTGCTTTTCCTGGGATCGATCAGCCGATGCGCTCGGGTTTCGCAGTCGGCATGCCGCTAGGGGGGCATGCCGACTGGATTGCCGGCTCAGCCGCCGAACAGTTCCGAGAACTTCGCCTTGTCGGCGTCGGTCTTGGCGACGATTGCCTTGGTGTCGAACGACATCACCTTGACCTTGACGCCTTCCGGCAGCCATTCGGGGCGGCCGACCGAGGCGCGCGCCGGCAGATAGCCCATCGAAAGCGCAAGCTTCTGGCCGTCATCGGAAAGAATGAAGTCGACGAACTTCTTGGCGCCATCGACATTCCTGGCGGTCTTCATGATGGCGACCGGTTCGGTCACTGCCGGCACACCTTCCGAGGGGAACACGAACTCGACCGGGGAACCCTTCTTCTTGGCGTTCATCGCCATGAAGTCGACGAGGATGCCATAGGGCTTCTCGCCCGATGCCACCGACTTCAGCACCGCACCATTGCCGCGCACGCTGACGGTGTTGTTGGTCTTCAGCTTCTGGAAGAAATCCCAGCCATAATTGGTATCGCCGACGAAGCCCGAAAGCAGGTAGGCGGCCGCACCCGAATAGAGCGGGCTCGGCATGACCAGGCCATCTGCATAGGCCGGCTTGGCGAGATCTGCCCAATGCTGCGGCTTCTCGGTCGCCGCGGTGTTGTAGACGATGCCGGTGGTGATCAGCTTGCTGCCGAAATAGGTCTTGCCGGCATCATAGGCATCCGCTTCGATGCCTTCGAGCTTTGCCTCGGGATAGGGCAGCAGCCGGTCGTCCTTCTTCAACAGCTCCATCGAGACCGCATCGGCGATCAGAAGCACGTCGGGCTGCGGGCTGCCGGCGGCAAACTCGGCCGCCATCTTAGTCAGGATATCGCTCGTTCCCGAGCGATAGATATTCACATCGATACCCGGCTGTGCCTTCTTGAAGGCATCCACGGTCTTGGCCGCGTCGGCTTCCGGCTGGGACGTGTAGAGCGTCAGTGTTTCGGCGTTTGCCACGCCGGCAAACAAAGTTGCCGCGAGTGCCAGCTGGCTGGCCAGCAGCTTGATGAAGTGCGTCTTCAATGAGACCTCCTGTCTTGTCTGTGCATGACCGGTCCGGCTCTGGCCGGCTCCCCGTCTCTTCCTCCCTGCACGGCGCATATGACTGGTGGATGACACAGCGCGTGAAACCCACAAAATATGTTCATATGTACGATGTCAATTACAAATGAACAGAAATGTGCGACAATCGACACGCCGAAGATCCGGCATCAGTTGACATCCGGCCGGTGTTTCCTTGATGAGCACCGGGCAGGCCACGGCTCATGAGGGACAGGAACCGATGACCACAGAAAAACCCAGACAGGCTCGCCTGCCGATGGTCTCGTCGGACCTTAACGTCAAGACGGCATGGCTCTACTATGTCGAAGGTTTCACCCAGGAACAGATCGCCGAAAAGCTCGATGTCTCCAGGGTGAAGGTCATGCGTACGCTGGCCTCCTGCACCGCCGAGGGCATTGTCGTCACCATGATCAACGCGCCGACCGCCGGACAGGTGGCGCTCGAGCGGGAACTGGAAAAGCGCTGGGGTCTGAACGCCGCCGTCGTCATCCCGACGCCGTCGGGGCATGACCATCTGGAGAAGGCCATCGGCCATGCCGTCGCGGCCTACCTCGGCGAGCAGATGCAGGACGGCATGACGCTGGCGATCGGTGGCGGCGCGACCCTGCATGCCAGCCTCGGCTTCCTTGCCCGCCGGCAGCTGAAGCGTGCCTGCGTGGTGGCGCTCGTCGGCAGCCTGCCGCACTCGCAATGGATCAATCCATCGATTGTCGCAGCCAAGGTCGCAGACGTCTTCGAGGTCGACAGCTACCAGATCACCGCGCCGGTGACGGTCGACAATTCCTCGCTGCGCGATCTCCTCTGGGCGCAGCCGACCCTGCAGGATGTGCGCCAACGCGCGGCCGCCGCCGACATCGCGCTGCTCACCGTCGGCGACATGTCGCCGGACGCCACCATCTTCCGGCATGGCATCGTGCCGTCATCGCTGATCGCTCCGCTGAAAGCGAAGGGCGCGGTCGCCAACATGCTGTGCTATTTCGTCGATGCCGCCGGCGGGCTGGTCGACCACGAGGTCAACAGCCGCGTCATGGCCATCGATCTCGATGTGGTCAGCAACGTGCCTAATGTCGTTCTTGCCGCGGGCGGCAAGCGCAAGGTCGCGGCGATCCTCGCCGCGCTGAAAGCCGTCGACACCAACGTGCTGATCACCGACAGCGATACCGCCACGGCGCTGCTTGCCAAGGGCGGCTGAGCCGGTTCGACTGGCTCCGGTGTTTCCCGCTAAATGAGCCCGCGCTCGCGCAAAAAATCCTCGACACCGACATGGGTCATGGATTCGAATTCGGCGACCGCCTCGGCCACCCGCTTGCGCTGCGCCGCCAACAGTGTGAACACCTGCTTCATCTCGCCGGAAACACCGAAACGGCTCCACCGCTCGGCGATGTGGGTGGGCAAGCCGATGTCGGCGCAGAACGCGTCCAGGCTGTCATAGCCGAGGCTGGCGACGAGCTGCCTGGTCTCGTCCGCCGACATGCGCGGCTCGAAGGCGTGGTCGTGCAGGCGCTGCGCCACCAGCTTGATGTCGGATGGCGACGCGCCCATGACCTTGCCGAACAGGGTTTTCACGTCAGACGGGTCGAATGCAGGCATATTTTGGCCTCCCTGGATCGCAATCCAGATAGAACATGGGTCAAGGGTCGGCGCCTGACAAGTCGTTTCTGTCGTAAGCCGGCGCATCATTCGACGCCGGCTTCTGCTTGATGGATCAGACCAGCAGGCCCATCGGATTTTCAAGGAGGTTCTTGAAGGCGACCAGCAGTTCGGCACCCAGCGCGCCGTCGACGGCGCGGTGGTCGGTCGACAGCGTCACCGACATCACGGTGGCGATCTTGATCTCGCCGTTCTTGACCACCGCCCGCTCCTCGCCGGCGCCGACCGCCAGGATGGTCGCAT
>NZ_JANIFC010000017.1:0-132935 GCF_024518615.1 Mesorhizobium sp. SEMIA396 | reverse complement strand
ATGGCGCTGGCGCGAAAACTCCTCGTCATTCTCAATGCAAAAGCACGCGATGCGCGCATGGAGTTCGCCAATGCAACTTGACACCACAGATAGTCGCTCATTGCCCTGCCGGGCATTTCTCCCCGTAGAACGGGGAGAAAGACGCTAATTCACCGTCCGCCGCGTCCCCGGCAGGTCCAGCGAAAACGCCGGAATGGCGATGTCGAATGTCTCGCCCCGCTTGTTGCGCATCGTGTAGTGCCCGACCATGATGCCGGATGGTGTCGAGAGCGGGCAACCGGACGTGTATTGGTAGCTGTCGCCGGGATTGAGTTCGGGCTGGTCGCCGACGACGCCGGGGCCGCGCACCTCCTCCACCCGGCCAGTGCCGTCGGTGATATGCCAATAGCGCGACAGAAGCTGCACGAAGTCGTCCGACTGATTGTCGATCGTTATCTGATAGCCCCAGACATAGCGGTTCTCCGAGGGATCCGAGCGGTCCTCCAGATAGAACGGCCTGACCTGCACTTCGATGTTGCGCGTGACGGCGCTATACATAAGCGGCTCCAAAAAACGGTTCCAGCGGAACTTTCGGCGCTCTGTGCGGTTAGGTCAACCGACCGAAGCCTCCTCTGGCCGACCTCGCGGGCAGGTGCCGACAAAGAATGTCATTTAAGTGACATATGACAATGATGGTGTGCGCGGACTGGTGATGCGCGACTCGGGCGCTCTGCTGAACTGTTGAACCGGCCATCTTGCGGACCGGTTTTCCTGGAGTGACCGGATCTCGATGGAACTCACTCTCATAGCCGCCACGCTTTCAACTGTCCTCATCCTCTCGAATCTCGCCAGCATCGTGCTCGCCGCTTCGCGTCTGAAACGGCGCCACACCATTGGGCCGCCGGCCGCCAAGCCGCGGCCGGTGTCGATCGTCGTGCCGTCGCGCGGCGTCGAGCCGTTCACGCAGGAGACGCTGGAACGCGCCTTCTCGCTCGATTGGCCGCGCTACGAGTTGATTTTCTGCGTTGCCCATGCCGACGATCCGGTGGTCAAATTGATAAACAGGACGATCGTCCGGTTTCCGAAAGTTCCGGCCCGGCTGCTTATCGGCGACGACCGCATCAGCGCCAATCCGAAACTCAACAATTGCGTCAAGGGCTGGGAAGCGGCGCGGCACGACTGGGTCGTCCTGGCCGATTCCAACGTGCTGATGCCGAGAGACTACGTCCAGCACCTGATGGCTGCCTGGCGGTCCGGCACCGGCCTTGTCTGCTCGACGCCGATCGGCTCCCGGCCTGCCGGCTTCTGGGCCGAGGTCGAATGCGCTTTCCTCAACACGCTGCAGGCGCGCTGGCAATATGCCGGCGAGGCGCTCGGCCTTGGCTTTGCCCAGGGCAAGAGCATGCTCTGGAACAAGCCGATGCTCGACGCCAATGGCGGCATCCGCGCGCTGGCCGCCGAGATCGCCGAGGACGCCGCCGCGACCAAGCTGGTGAACAGCCTCGGCTTGCGCGTCAATCTCGTCGCCGCCCCCTTCGAGCAGCCGCTTGGCCGGCGCTCATTTGACGAGATCTGGTCGCGTCAGGCCCGCTGGGCGCGCCTGCGCCGCGTCACTTTCCCGCTGTTCTTCGCACCCGAAATCCTGACCGGCGCCTTGGTGCCGCTGGTGCTTGCGCTGATTGCCGCAGCCAGTGCCGGTTTCAGCCTCTGGGCAACCGCCATTGCCGTACTGGCGGCCTTCTACCTTCCGGAGTGCGCCCTGGCCTGGTCCAAGGGCTGGTACCTGTCGCCACGCATGGTCGCCGCGATCATGGCGCGCGACCTGATCCTGCCGGCGATGTGGGGACGCGGCTGGCTCGGCGGCGCCGTCGACTGGCGCGGCAATGCGATGACCATCGGCACCAAGACGGCCGAGCTGGAAGAGACGCCGTCCGGCGCCTGAAGGCGTCAGCTAGGTTTGACCGCTGGAATAATTATCGTATATACGGAAATGTTGCGTTAGGCTCTATTTTTGTGTATACATAATTTATGGGAACGCACCGGCGGCGATGCAGTTCGAGTGGGATGAAAACAAGGCCAGGATGAACAGGGCCAAGCATGGCGTGGATTTTGCGATCGCACCATCCTTCGACTTCGCCAACGCCGCTATCAGGCTCGACGACAGCGAGGACTTTGGCGAGGACCGCCTCGTTGCCATCGGTCTGATCGGAACTGGCGTCCATGTGATGGTTTATGTCGAGCGACGATACGCCATCCGCGTTATTTCGCTGCGCAAGGCCACAAGGCAGGAAATTACGGACTATGTCGAAAACCTCTAAGACGATCGTACGCCGTGAGGCTGCTGCGCCCCAGCTGTCACGTGCTGACGCTTTGGCGTTGGCCAAAAAGGCGCTTGCCGCGATGACCGACGAAGAAGATGCCAAGATCACCGCTGCGGCCGAAGCCGATCCGGATGCTCAGCCAACCGATGCCGTTTCGCGCCGCAAGGTTGGCCGGCCGCCGCTTGCCCGGCCCAAACGTGCCGTACAGCTACGCCTCGACGCCGACGTTCTCGACCGCTTCAAGGCCGCTGGCGATGGCTGGCAGACCCGCATGAACGAAGTGCTGCGCAAGGCGGTCGGCCTGTAATCCTGTGACGACGCTCGCGCGCTACCTGGCCTTCAGCGCCTGCGCGATGTCCTCGAGCAGATCGTCGGTGTCCTCCAGGCCGACCGAAAGCCTGAGCGTGCCCGGCCCGATGCCGAGCTCGGCGCGCGCCTCGTCGCTGAGGTTCTTGTGCGTCGTCGTCGCCGGGTGGGTGATCAGGCTCTTGGCGTCACCGAGATTGTTGGAGATCAAGACGATGTCGAGCGCGTTCTGCAAGGCGAAGGCCGCCTGCTTGCCGCCCTTGACGTCGAGACAGATCAGTGTCGAGCCGCCCGACATCTGCTTCTTGACGATGTCGGCCTGCGGATGGTCGGCGCGGCCGGGATAGATGACGCGGGCGATTTCCGGCCGCTCGGCCAGGAAATCCGCGATCCGGCCGGCACTTTCCGTCTGCTGGCGCACGCGCAGCGGCAGCGTTTCCAGGCCTTTCAGCAGCGTCCAGGCGTTGAAGGGTGACAGGCTTGGGCCAGTATGGCGGAAATAGTCGTGCAGGTTCTCGTCGATCCACTTCTTGTCCGACAGGATGACGCCGCCGAGACAGCGCCCCTGGCCGTCTATGTGCTTGGTCGCCGAATAGACGACGATATGGGCGCCGAGCTGCAAGGGCTTCTGCTGCAGGGGCGTGGCGAAGACATTGTCGACGATCAGCCTTGCGCCGATCGAATTGGCAAGCGAAGCGACAGCGGCGATATCGACCACTTCCAGCGTCGGATTGGTCGGGCTTTCCAGGAAGAACAGCTTGGTGTTCGGCTTGACCGCCTTTTCCCAGTTGGCGATGTCGGTGCCGTCGACCAGCGTCGCCTCGATGCCGTATCTCGGCGCCAGCGTCTCGACCACCCAGCGGCAGGAGCCGAACAGCGCACGTGCCGCCACGATATGGTCGCCGGCCTTGGCGCTGCACAGAAGGGCGGCCGTCACCGCCGCCATGCCCGACGCGGTGGCGCGCGCGTCTTCGGCGCCTTCCAGGGCGCACATGCGTTTTTCGAACATGTCGACGGTCGGATTGGCGTAGCGCGAATAGATGAAGCCCGGTTCCTCACCCTTGAAACGGGCTTCGGCGGCCTGCGCCGTTTCGTAGACATAGCCCTGGGTGAGGTAGATCGCTTCCGACGTTTCGCCGAAACCGGAACGCAGCGTTCCGCTGTGCACGAGTGCCGTCTGAGGCTTCCAGTTGTGCTTCTTGGTGCTCATCGCTTTTCTTCCAGACACAAAAAAACCGGCCGCGAAAGTCGCAACCGGTCCATACGGCCTTGCGGCCCGACGGTCCTTTAGCGACTTGTTTAACGTGGCTGCAAGCCGACCGGCCAAATCACCACGGGATAACGACCCTTTAGACCCGCGCCACGCTTGCGTCAATTGCCGGCTTCATTAAGAGGTTTGTACCAAGCAGGTTCCGCAAAAGTGTTCCACGGTTTTGCGACCAGAACCTGCGACAAGAAAAACGTCTGACCTAGGAGCGGAGCCTTGCGGCAGACAGGCATTCTTCCCGATCAGGACATATCGGCGCTGTTCCAGTCCGGCGCGCTGAAGTCGGCGCGTGCGCTCGACGCCGACCAGATCCAGCCGGCCAGTCTCGACCTCAGGCTCGGCGACAAGGCCTGGCGGGTGCGGGCCTCCTTCCTGCCCGGCCCCAACCACAAGGTCTCGGAAAAGCTCGACCGGCTGCAGCTGCACGAGATCAGTCTTGCCGAGGGCGCGGTGCTGGAGACCGGCTGCGTCTATATCGTGCCCTTGCTTGAAAGCCTGGCATTGCCGGCTGATATTTCGGCCTCGGCCAATCCGAAGAGCTCGACCGGGCGGCTCGACATCTTCACCCGGGTCATGACCGATCGCGGCCACGAGTTCGACAAGATCGCTGCCGGCTATCACGGCCCGCTGTTTCTGGAAGTCAGCCCCCGCACCTTCCCGATCGTCGTGCGCACCGGCTCACGCCTGTCGCAAATCCGCTTCCGCACCGGCAATGCGCTGCTCTCGGAAGCCGAGCTGCACGAGTTGCATCGCGCGCAGACGCTGGTCGCCACCGAGCCGCCGAACATTTCCGGCGGCGGCATCGCGCTGTCGATCGACCTCAACGGCGATCAGAACGGGCTGGTCGGCTATCGCGGCAAGCATCACACCGGCCTCGTCGATGTCGACAAGCGCGCGGCGCAGGAAGTCGTCGACTTCTGGGAGCCGATCCACAAGAGCGGCGCCGGCGAACTGGTGCTCGACCCCGACGAGTTCTACATCCTCGTCAGCCAGGAGGCGGTGCACGTACCGCCGCTCTACGCCGCCGAGATGACGCCCTTCGATCCGCTGGTCGGAGAGTTCCGCGTCCACTATGCCGGCTTCTTCGATCCGGGCTTTGGCCATTCCGCGTCCGGCGGCACCGGCAGCCGGGCGGTGCTGGAAGTGCGCAGCCACGAAGTGCCGTTCATTCTCGACCATGGCCAGATCGTCGGCCGGCTGGTCTACGAACACATGCTGAAGCGGCCGCAGGCCCTCTACGGCACCGATCTCGGCTCCAACTACCAGGCGCAGGGCCTGAAGCTGTCCAAGCATTTCCGCGCCGCGCGCTGACCTCATTGCCCCAAGGCAAAATACTTGCCTGTACCGGCGCGCCATGCTTGGCTGCCTTGCCGCCCGTCAAGATGCCGGCGTTCAAGGGGAACCAAGAAAATGCAGATTTCAAAATGGATCGTATCGGCAGCGGGCGCTGCCATGCTGGTGATGGCTGCCGGCTCTTTGTCGGCGCAGGCAGCTGAAAAAATCAAGATCGGCACGGAGGGCGCCTATCCGCCGTTCAACACCATTACCGCTGACGGCAAGGTCGAAGGCTTCGACATCGACATCGCCAATGCACTATGCGCGCAGATGAAGGTCGAGTGCGAGATCGTCACGCAGGACTGGGACGGCATCATTCCCGCCTTGCAGGCGAAGAAATTCGACGCCATCATCGCCTCGATGAGCATCACCGAGGAGCGCAAGAAGCAGGTCGCCTTCACCAACAAATATTATACGACACCGCTGGCTCTGGTGGCGCCGAAGGACAGCGATCTCACCTCGACCGAACCACCGGCACTGGCCGGCAAGACGGTCGGCGCCCAGGCTTCGACCACGCAGGCCGACTATGCCCAGAATGAGTATGGCAAGGCAGGCGCGGAGGCAAAGCTCTATCCGACCCAGGAAGAGGCGATCACCGACCTGACCAACGGTCGTCTTGACGCCGTGATCTCGGACAAGTTCGTGCTGATGGACTGGCTGAAGAAGGCAAGCGACGGCTGCTGCAAGCTGGTCGGCGACGTCAAGGGCACCGAAACGCAAGCCGGCATTGCCGTGCGCCTGGAAGACACGGCCCTGCGCGACAAGCTCAACGCGGCCATCGATGCGATCGTTGCCGACGGCACCTACAAGAAGATCCAGGCCAAGTATTTCGACTTCGATATTTATTGAGGCTGGGCGCTTCTTCCCTTCTCCCCTTGTGGGAGAAGGTGTCGCCGAAGGCGGCGGATGAGGGGTGTTCCAGGGAACGCAAACGTCTTATTTCGCTGGAACACCCCTCATCCGTCTCGGCGCTAACGCGCCGATCCACCTTCTCCCACAAGGGGAGAAGGAAAAAGGCGCTACCTCAAAGCGCCTTCACAGCCACCTTCACCGGCTTTTCGATCTCCAGCGGATTGCGCAGCGGCAGGCCGAAGTCCCCGGCCTCGATCTCGAACACATCGCCGGCCTCGGTCCTGATGCCGTCGGCGAAAGAGAGCGTGGCCGTGCCGAACATATGCACATGCACGTCGCCCGGCTGGCGGAAGGCCGCGTATTTGAAATGGTGATGTTCGAGATTGGCGATGGTGTGCGACATGTTCGCTTCGCCGGACAGGAACGGCTTTTCCCACAGCACCTCGCTGTCACGCACGATGCGCGAGGTGCCGCGGATATCGGGCGGCAGGTCGCCGATCAGGATTTCCGGACCGAACGAGGCGTTGCGCAGCTTGGAATGGGCGAGGAACAGATAGTTCACGCGCTCGGTGACGTGGTCGGAAAACTCGTTCGACAGCGTGAAGCCGACGCGGAAAGGTGCGCCGTCGTCGCCGATGACATAGATGCCGGCCACCTCGGGCTCTTCGCCGGCGTCCTTGGCAAAGGCCGGTGACAGAAGTGCGGCACCTGGCGCCACCGCCATCGTGCCGTTGCCTTTGTAGAACCATTCCGGCTGCACGCCGATCTGGCCATTCGCCGGCTTGCCGCCCTCCAGCCCCATGCGAAACATCTTCATGGAATCGGTGAGCTGCTCCTCGCCGTCGGCGCTCAGCTTCTTGTGCATGGAATCGCGCGTCGCGGCGGAGCCGAGATGCGTCAGCCCGGTGCCGGTCAGGTGCAGATGCGCCGGATCAGGGTGATTGATCGGCGACAGCAGCCGCCCCTTCTTGTAAGCGGCCTCGAGATCGACCGTCTCGCCAAGCCCCTTGCGTTCGATCAGCGCGACGAGGCCGACGCCGGTGCGGGCGGCCTCCATCGCCAGCGAATAGACGCTGCGGGCGCCATTGATGATCCGGGTCTTGCCGCCATTGCGGGCGACGACGCGGATGGTCTCGGCGTCGTCGAGGATCTGGGAGATCAGCATGATGAATCCTCTCTCATTTGCCTTGGCAGGACTGCCAAAACGGCAGACCTTACTCAGCGCGGCCGGGACCTCGTCCATGCCACGGTTTAAATTCTCAGTTCGGATTGCGCTCGCGGGCCTGGTCCCTCAGGGACTTCTGTTACCGGCGGGTTGCCGGCAGCGCCGCGATCGTATGCCTCCTGCTTGCCTCGCCTAGAGCAGTTCACCGTTTCACGGAAACGGCGAACCGCTCTAACTCATTGTCTTGGCGCAATTCCAGGCGGAAAACCGTTTCACATTTTCCTGGAATTGCTCTTAAGCCCGTTCAAGCCTTGTTCTTGTTGTAGACGTCGAAGATCACGGCACCGAGCAGCACCAGGCCTTTGACCACCTGCTGCCAGTCGACATTGACGCCCATAATCGACATGCCGTTGTTCATCACGCCCATGATGAAGCCGCCGACCACCGCGCCGATGACCTGACCGACGCCGCCCATCGCCGAGGCGCCGCCGATGAAGACGGCGGCGATGACGTCGAGCTCGCTGCCGAGGCCCGCGGCCGGCACCGCCTGTCCCAGTCGCGCCGCGATGATCAGGCCGCCGAGCGCCGACAGCACGCCCATATTGATGAACACCATCAGCGTCAGCCGCTCGGTGTTGATGCCTGAAAGCTGCGCGGCCTTGGAATTGCCGCCCATGGCATAGATACGGCGGCCGATGGTCATGCGCTTGGTGACGAAGACGAACAGCGAGATCAGCACGCCCATGACGAGCAGCACCACCGGCAGGCCCCTGTAGCTGGCGAACTGGTAGACCAGGAACAGCGCCAGCGCGCTGCCGACCAGCGTCTTGACGACGAACAGGGCAAAGGGCTCGGCCTCATAGCCATGGCGTTCGCGCTTGCGGCGCGTCCTCACCCCGAAATAGGCGTAGGCCAGAACAGCGATCAGGCCCAGCACGATCGTCGTCATGTGCAGCGTCAGGCCGCTGCCCATGATGGTCTTGCCGGCCGCGTTCACTGTTGGCGGGATCAGCGTCAGCGGGCCGATGACATCCGGGATGAAGCCGGAGCTGAGCGCCTTGAAGCCATCGGGTAGCGGCCCCACCGAGGATCCGCCGCCCAGCAGGGCCTGGCAGATGCCGCGGAAGATCAGCATGCCGGCCAGCGTGACGATGAAGCTCGGTATTCGGTGATAGGCGATCCAATAGCCTTGCGCCGCACCGATCGCGCCGCCCACGATCAGGCAGATGATCGAAACCACCAGCGGGTTGCTGAACGGACCAAGCGGCCAGATGACCATCATCATCGCCGCCAAGGCGCCGATGAAGCCAGCGACCGAGCCAACGCTTAGATCGATATGGCCGGAGACGATCACCAGCAGCATGCCCAGCGCCATCACGATGATGAACGAGTTCTGCTGCACCAGGTTGCTCAGGTTCACCGGCTTGAACAGCGTTCCGTTCGTGGTGAACTGGAAGAACACCATGATGGCGATCAGCGCCAGGATCAGGCCGTATTCGCGCAGGTTCGTCGTCAGCGCCGAGACGGCAATGCGTGGGCGCTGCTCTTCGGCGACGTTGCCCTGCGGGGCGGGGGCGCTTTCGGTGCTCATGCTGCTTTTCCTTCTCCACGAACGATGGCGCGCATTATTTTTTCCTGGCTTGCTTCCGCGGCGGGCATTTCGCCCACGATGCGCCCTTCGTTCATGACGTAGATGCGGTCGGTGATGCCAAGCAATTCCGGCATTTCCGACGAGATGACGACGATCGCCTTACCCTCAGCCGCGAGACGGGCGATGATCGTATAGATTTCGTACTTGGCGCCGACATCGATGCCGCGCGTCGGCTCGTCGAGGATCAGCACGTCCGGGTCGGCGAACAGCCATTTCGACAACACCACTTTCTGCTGGTTGCCGCCGGAGAGATTGCCGGTCATCTGATAGACGCTGGAAGCGCGGATATTGGTCTTCTTGCGATAGTCGTTGGCAACGGCGAGCTCGCGCATGTCGTCGATCACGCTGTGGCGCGAGACGCCGCCAAGATTGGCCAGCGTGATGTTGTGCTTGATATGGTCGATGAGGTTGAGACCGTAGGTCTTGCGGTCCTCTGTGACGTAGGCGATGCCGTGTTGGACCGCCTTGCTCACCGAGGAAACGTCGACCGGCTTGCCCTTGAGCAGCACCTCGCCGGAGATGCGGCGGCCGTAGGAGCGGCCGAACAGGCTCATGGCGAATTCGGTGCGGCCAGCGCCCATCAGCCCGGCAATGCCCACCACTTCGCCCTTGCGCACGTTGATGTCGATGCCCTTGATCACCTGCCGCTCGGCATGGATCGGGTGATAGACCGACCAGTTCTTCACTTCGAACACGACCTCGCCGATGTCAGGCTCGCGCGGCGGATAGCGGTCGTCGAGTGAGCGGCCGACCATCGAAGTGATGATGCGGTCTTCAGAGATGTCCTTCTTGGCCAGCGTCTCGATGGTGCGCCCGTCACGGATCACCGTCACCTTGTCTGCGACCCGGTTCACCTCGTTGAGCTTGTGCGAGATCAGGATCGAGGTCATGCCCTGCCGCTTGAATTCGAGCAGAAGGTCGAGCAGCGCCTGGCTGTCCTTTTCGCTGAGCGACGCCGTCGGCTCGTCGAGGATCAGGAGCTTGACTTCCTTGCTCAACGCCTTGGCGATCTCGACCAGCTGCTGCTTGCCGACGCCGATATTGGTGATCAGCGTCTTGGGGTCCTCCTTGAGGCCCACCTTCTTCAACAGGGCGCTGGTGCGCGCCTCGTTGGAATTCCAGTCGATGATGCCGTATCTGGCGTGCTCGTTGCCGAGGAAGATGTTTTCGGCGATCGACAGCATCGGCACCAGCGCAAGTTCCTGGTGGATGATGACGATGCCCTTGCGCTCGCTGTCATGGATGCCTTTGAACTGGCATTCCCCGCCGTTAAAGATGATCTGGCCGTCATAGGTTCCTGAGGGATAGACGCCCGACAGCACCTTCATCAGCGTCGACTTGCCGGCGCCGTTCTCGCCGACCACGGCATGAATCTCGCCTTCCTCGACGCTGAGGTTGACGTTCGACAGCGCCTTCACGCCGGGGAACGTCTTGGTGATGTCGCGCATCTCCAAAATCGTCGAGGCCATGGGACAACCGCTCCTTGAGAGGTCGGCAAACATTGCCGGCGAGGTCGGCGACAATACCGGGCTCGCTGGTGAACGAAAAGGGGCCCTGCGTTGCGCAGGACCCCTGACTTTGGAACCGGGGTTACTTCAGTTCGTCGGCCTTGATGTAGCCGGAGTCGACGACCAGTGCCTGGTAGTTCGACTTGTCGACCTCATGCGGCGTCAACAGGATCGAGGGAACGACCTTGACGTCGTTGTTGTAGGTCTTTTCATCGAGGCCGTCCGGCTTGCCGCCCGAGAGCACCTTGTCGACGAGTTCGACGGTGGCCTTGGCCAGTTCGCGGGTGTCCTTGAACACGGTCGAGTACTGCTCGCCCGTGATGATAAGCTTGACCGAAGCGGTCTCGGCGTCCTGGCCGGTCACGATCGGCCAGGGCTGTGCGTCCGTGCCGTAGCCGACGGCGCGCAGCGAGGCGGTGATGCCGCGCGACAGGCCGTCATAGGGCGAAAGAACGCCATCGACGCGGCTGCCGTCCGAATAGTTGGCCGACAGCAGATTGTCCATGCGCGCCTGGGCAGTGGCGGCGAGCCAACGCAGCGTGCCGACCTTGTCCATGCCGGTCTGGCCGGACTTGATCTTGATCGAGCCGTCGTCGATCAGCGGCTGCAGGACGGAGATCGCGCCGTCGTAGAAGAAAAAGGCGTTGTTGTCGTCGGGCGAGCCGCCGAACAGTTCGACGTTCCACGGCTTGGTGTTCGGGAAGCGCTCCTTGAGGCCCTTGACCAGCGAATTCGCCTGGATCACGCCGACGCCGAAATTGTCGAAGGTGGTGTAGTAGTCGACATTGGCGGTCTTCTTGATCAGGCGGTCATAGGCGACGACGACGACGCCCGCGTCAGCGGCCTTCTGCAGAGCATCCGACAGGGTGGTGCCGTCGATCGAAGCAATGATCAGCGCCTTCGGGCCTTTGGTGATTTCGTTTTCCAGCTGGCTGAGCTGGTTGGGGATGTCGTCCTGCGCGTATTGCAGGTCGACGGTGTAGCCGAGAGCCTCGAGCTGGGACTTGACGGCGTCGCCATCATTGATCCAGCGCTGCGAGGTCTTGGTCGGCATCAGCACGCCGACAAGACCCTTGTCGGCTGCGTGCGCCGAGTAGGTCATGGCAGCGATGCCAAGGGCCGCGACGGCGGCCAGTGTCTTGATGATTTTCACTTTAACTCTCCCTGTTTGATGGACGCGGCACCCCGGGGGTCGCGGGCCGCGCAATCGTGCAGAAGCGCCAAGGGCACTGCTGCCGTCATATCGATCTCCGGTATCCTCCCATGGCCCCGAGACGCTGATTCAATCGATACGATTTTTCTCGTCAGCGACCGTCACGTCTTGGAACGCGCGGAGGGTGTGGGTCTTTGCCATAACTGTCAAATGCGATCTTTGATGGTTGCTATATCATGGTTGGTATATGTATTGGGACGTGACGGGCTGACTCCAAGGTCGGCCTTACACGAGCAGAAGGCAGGGAAAAGCGATGGCGCGGCCCGGGAATCCGACAACAGCTTCAAATGGTTACAGAGAAGCACGGGGCGATGGCGAAACCCTGCTGCGCAGCGGTCTCAGTCTGCGTCACATGCGCATGATCGTCGCGCTAGACGACCACAGCCGGGTCAGCGCGGCAGCCCAGGTTCTGAACATTTCGCAGCCGGCGGCCTCGCGCATGATCGCAGAGATGGAGGCGGTGCTGGAGGTCAAGCTGTGCGAGAGGCTGCCGCGCGGTATCACCTTGACGCCATACGGCAAGGCTTTGGCCAGGCGGGCGCGCTCGATCCTGCTGGAGATGCGCGAGGTGGACCGCGAGATTTCCGAACTCAAGGCGGGCAAGGGTGGTTCGGTTTTCCTGGGTGCCGTGACCGCGCCGGCAATCGAGCTGGCGGTGCCGGCGATTCGTGAAATCCGCCGCATCTATCCGCGCATCGAGATCACCATGCAGGTCGAGACCTCCAATGTGCTGGCACGCGAGCTGATCGCCACGCGCCATGACTTCATCATCGCGCGCATCCCGGACGACCTCAATCCGCGGCTGTTCGAGTCGCGCGTCATCGGCGTCGAGAAGGCCTGCCTGATCGTGCGCCGGGGCCATCCGCTCACCAAGGGCGAGGCGGTGCGGCTGGAAGAGACCGCCGCCTATGACTGGGTCTTCCAGTCTGGCGGCTCGCCCTTGCGCCAGGCGATGGAGAGCAACTTCCTCAACCGCAACATCGCTTTGCCGGACCGTATCCTGAACACCAGTTCGCTGCTCCTGACCCTGGTCATGGTCGCGCAATCCGATGCCATCGCACCGGTCTCTGTCCAGGTGGCGAAATTCATCCAGAACCCTGACGGGCTGGCCGGCGCCATCGACGTCGTCCAGACCGAATTCGACATCGAGGTCAGGCCCTACAGCCTGATCACGGTCAGGAATCGCGCACTGTCGCCGGCCGCCAAGATGCTGCACGACTTCATTCTGAGGGAAGTGGGATGATGGCTCGCTCGGGTAAGGTTGTCCGGCGAAAGCACCGCCAGGCCGAGGCCGGCGAAAGCGAGCTGGGAACATTATTTCCCGCCGATGCGTTCATGATCTTGCAAGGGGCGATTTCTTCTGGAGGCTGAACATGCGCAGCTTCGAAATCATCGATCTGCTTTGCGTGATCGAGGCCTGCAAGCACGATCGATCGGTCGGGAATTTCGTTTCCATGGCTGAAGGCGTTGAAGAATTGCGGGTGTTGACCGGCGATTTCGTTTCATCGGATGACGTGGCGGCAAACGCCCTCGCAACGGTGGCGCTTGCGCGAGGCTGCTCGGTTGTGTTCGACGAACAGGCAGGCGCTGAAATGGTTCTGACGCCTTAGACTGGAGCGGGTAGAGGGAATCGAACCCTCGCGTTCAGCTTGGGAAGCTGACAAGCTACCATTACATCATACCCGCGTGCGCCCTCGTTACCATGAGGGTTAGCCTTCGGGCAATCGCAAAGCGGTCTGTTCTCACGACGGTCGTGCTGCGGATCACGGCGCGCCCACGGCCGTGAATTGCCGTTTTGCCTCCGCGACCTCATTGCTGGTGGCGAAGCTTGGCCAGTATTTCGAGATGGCCAGCGTCGCGCCGGCGGAAGAGAAGTGGCCATAGTCGAAGTAGAGAAATTCATTGGTCGTGGCATCGGCGTATGAACAACCGGCCGAGTCGCACAGATACGTCAGCGGATCTATGAAATCGGCCCCTTTGGTGAACGGCAGAACCCGTGCGTTGATGTCCGGATCCATAGCCATCGGCCAGGATGTGGTTCCGGCATGCTCCCGTCTCACCAAGAAAGCGATCTTCTGGACGTCGGCGATGAATTCCGGAGACTGGCCGACGGTATAGACCTTGACCCCCATCCCGCGAAGCCGATCGATCGTCTTCTGCAGGCCGTCGAAGCCCCTGGCCTGGTAGTCGGTCCATCGGCCGCTCAGGATCACCGCCTGGATGTTGGCGTCGCGAATGATCGACAAGGCCCGTTCGTTGAAGCGGGTGCAGGCGGGCCGAGCATAGGAAAAATAGGTCAGGTCGGGCGGACAGCCGGCATAGGTGTATTGGATGACATTGGCCTGGATTTTCTGGGCGTTGGGCTCAAGTCCCGGAACATAGTGGGCAGCGAAAGAATCGCCCCACAGCAGCACATTGGTGGCAAAGCCCGTTGTCCGGGTGCAGTCGGCAAGGTTCCAGTCTTCGATGCGGGTCCCGTTTTCGTTGAAACAGATGCCGTTGCGCCAGTCGCCGACCCGGATACGTTCTGTCGAGAAATCCGGAAACCGTTGCGGGAAACCGTTGCCCAGTGCGCCGGCCAAACCACCGGCGCACAGCAGCACGATTGCCGTCGCCGAAAAGGCGAAGATGGGCAGTGGGGCGGTATAGGCTCGTTTGTGGCGGAAGGGTTGCTCGACGTATTTCCAGGAGAATGCCGCCAAGGCGAAACTGGCAACCGTCATCGCGATAATCGTTGGCACACCGACAGTCTTCAGGGAGAGATAATGGACGAAGGAGTTGATTGGCCAGTGGACGAGGTAAAGCGAATAGGAAATGAGGCCGACCCAGACCAGCGGCGCCAACCGAAGCACGCGAGTGGCGACAGGTGCCGGCCTGTCGGCGCTATCCTGGCCAGCATAGATCAGCAGAGCTGTTCCGATGCAGGGGAATAGGGCATTGTAGCCGGGAAACGGATCGCTGTCCGAAATCATCACAAAGCCAAATGCAATGAGGGCAAAGCCGGCGAGGCCGATCAGGTCCGCCGCCAGCCGACTGGCTAGGACCGGAGGCTTCCGCAACATCAGCATGGCGCCCAGCGCCAGCTCCCATATGCGCGTCGGCAAGAGATAGAACCCTGCCGTCGGTGCCAGCGAGGTTGCTATGACTGCCAGGGCAAAGCTGCCGATGGCCATCGGCAGAAGTACCGTCAGCCAGCGCTTCGAGACGTATCGGTAGATCAGATAAAGGAGGATCGGCGCGAAGATATAATACTGCTCTTCCACCGAAAGCGACCATGTGTGCAGGAGCGGCCGCAGTTCGGCGTCGATGGAGAAATAGTTCGTCGTTTTCCAGAAATAGATGTTCGACCAGAAGGTCGAGGCGGCGATCACGCTGAGGCTGAATTCGTGGAGATCCGAAGGCAGAAGGATGAACCAGGCGGCAATGCTCGCGAGCAGGATGACGAAGGTCAGCGCCGGCAGGATGCGCCGTGCGCGGCGCCAGTAGAAGCGGCCGATCGAGAATTGGCCCCGCTCAAGATCATCGAGCAGGCTGCCGCTGATCAGATAGCCCGATATGACGAAGAAGATGTCGACACCGGTGAAGCCGCCGGGAATGGCGGACACGCCGAAATGGAAGAGCACGACAGGCAGCACCGCAACGGCCCGCAGACCGTCGATGTCGCGCCGGTAGTTCATCCGGCCGGCCCGCGCGCGACCACCAGGATCCGTGCGGCCGCACCCGACACGCTCATGCGGCGATGTCGTCGATCGTGCTGAAAATCCCGGCTCGTCGATCTCACAGGCTTACCCTCAGGCAGCAATTTTGCTGCGCTGCAACATGGGTGTCAAGGCATATATTGCTGTCGCGAAATTCGCCAGGAACGCACCGGGATCAGGCGCCGGGCAGATAGATTACCGCGTAGTCGTCCGAATAGGCCCGTTTCCAGCCCAACTGGTCGAAGAAGGGAATGCGGCTGTCGTCGGCCGATAGCAGCGCCCAATCTATTGCGTATTTCTTCAGGCGGGCTTCGAGGAGCGGCTTGCCGTCGCCGCGTCCGGTGTCGTTATCGCTCTTTGTGAAACCGCCGAGGAACAGCTGGTCCGTCCGTCCGTCGATATAGGTCTTGAACCCGTGGAAAATCAGCGTGCCGCCGAAATTGTAGGAATTCAGCACGTTGCCGGATAGATGATGGCTTTGCGCGAATGCCAGCGCCCCGCTGGCCGATGTCTTCGGACTTGGCGCTACCTGATAGACGCTGCCGAGCACAGCGACCCCGCCAATCAGCAGAACGGCTGCCGTGCCGCAAATGGCGTAGAACCGTCTGGCTAAGAATCTCTCCAGCCCGTCGCGCTTTTCGGCCAGCCACGCGGTGGCTGAAAGCGAGGGATATTGCTGTGCGACCTCGGCCGCCATCACCAGCGGAATCAGCAGGAAGAACAGGTACATGAAGCGCACATGGGCGAGATAGACATGCAAGGTGAAGACGACGAACAACGCCTTGGCCCAGCCAATTCGCAATCGGGACACTAATAGCCCGAAAAGCGCCAGCAGCATCACCGCTTCCTGGACGGGACTGTCCGGCGGATTGAACGGTTTCCATTCCATGATCAGCGACACTGCCTCGTTGCCGTAAGCCACGGCGAGCGTCGCCAGGATGGCCTGGACGCCGTACGGGTGGATCAGGCTGACCAGCGGGCAAAGCAGGCCGAACGCGATCCACTTCGCCAGCAGGGCCGGTTTTGACAGGCCCGTGCGCGCCAGCAGATCGAGACCGGCGAAAGCCGCGATGACGAAGCTCAAGGTGAAGGTGGCGTGCAGGTTCGCCCATAATACGACCAGCACAAGCAGCCACCAGGGCGGCGCCCGTTCTTCCCTCGCCGCACCGAACAGCACCGCCGTCCAGATGACGATGATCGGGAAGGTGAAGACATGCGGACGCGCCGTGAAGATCGGGTTGATCAGGAACACCGCCGCGAAGGCCAGTGTAATCGCCAGGATCGGTTTCAGCCATGCGCTGAGAAACCACCCCATGAGGAAAACCGTCAGGGAGATCGAGGCGATGATCGCGGTGACGACCACGTTCCAGCCGCCCGCCCGGTAGGCAAGAGCCAGCAGGACCTGCCCCAGCCATTCCTTGGCAATCCAGGGCTGGCCGGCAAACGTGTAGGAGTAAGGATCGACCGTCGGAAATGTCCGGTTTGTCAGGAAATCGAGACCGACTTTCACTTGCCACCAGCTGTCGGGATCCTGCAGGGTGGCGCCTGCCTGGGCAGCCAACGCACCCGCCATCGCCAAGGCCGCGAGCAGGCAGAAGATCAGCCTGTTCCGCTCGTTGTATGTCGCGGCCGCCACACTGGCCTGAGCGTCGTTCATGATGCGCCGCCTCTGATCGGTTCCGGTGACAGTTGGGTTCAAGGTGTTGGACTGGCGGGCTGCCGCCGAGGCTTGTCGGCCACCCGAACTGTGCGGTCGGTGCTGTCGTCCCCACGTCCCACAAACACGAAGCGGGCCGAGCCAAGATAGAAAACCACCGAATAGACGCAGATTCCCGCGAGGTGGACCAGCGGGTTTTCGACGATGCCTGCCGAACGGGCGGCGATCACGACGGCCAGATTGATGCTGTAGGCGACCAGAAAGACACCCCCGTAGCGCAGCGCGGTTCCGGGCTGGAAGCCGTCGACTCTGCTGAAGGTCCATTGGCGGTTGAGGAAGAAGCCGAGGACAAGGCCGGCGGCATAACCCGTGGCGTTGGCAAGGATGTCGCCCAGACCAAGCGCAAGCCCGGCCAGGATGACCGCGTATCCCAGCGCCGTGTTCAACAGACCGACGGCGCCAAATCGCAGCATCCTCGGGAAGTCAAACGGCAGGCTTGACCACATGCGCAAAATATTGGGCTCCGACAGGTACCTTGGTGAGGAAGCGCTCGAACGGCCTCAGTCTCGCAAGCATCCGAGGAAAGAAAATCCGGTAGACGATCCTCGTATTGGCAAGGCCCGCCTCGGCCATGCGCCCGCGCATCTCGCGCGAATTTATCAAAACCGCGTTTTCGTCGAAGGCACAGTTTCTCACCGCGTGCGTGGTCAGCGGGTTCCAGGGATTGTGTTCGAAGACGAAGAAGCTGCCGCCATCGGCCAGCACCCTGCCGATCTCGGCGAACAGCCCGATCTGCAGGTTCTCGGGAATATGGTGGAAGACGCAGGCCGCGAAGGCCAGGTCGAAGCTGCCGTCGGCAAAGGGAATTGTCTTGCCGTCGAAATGCGTGAAGGCGGCCTGGCCGGGAAAGCGCTTGCTGGCGATGTCGAGCGATTCCCGCGAAGGATCGAGCAAGGTGATCTCCGCGTCGGGAAACGCGTTGCGCATATGGCCTAGCGAATTGCCGACGCCGGCGCCGAAATCCAGTATTCGTCGCGGTTTGACACCGGCCCGCCGCAGCGTCGCGGCGACGTCGTCGATCTTGTACCTGGCGAAGAAATCCGGGTTTTCGCCGCTCAGCCTTATGCTTGCGGCATGCTGCTCCTGATATTCCCGCGCAAACCGGTCGAACTCCGCCTCAAGCACGTGCGGCCCTCTTTGCCATCTCCTGCAGGCGATGGACCGGCAATTCGCCGCCCTCCACTGCCTGGCTGCGCGAAACGATCTCGTTGACGAAGTAGAGCGGCCGCCGCTTTGTCTCCATGTACATGCGCCCGAGATACTCGCCGAAGATCCCGAGCACCATAAGCTGGACGCTGCCGAGGATCAGCACGATCGCGGCAAGGCTGGTCCAGCCGGGCAACACGTTCCCGACCGACCATTCGAGCAGCGTGTAGCCGAGCACGACCAGGCCCAGAAGCCCGAACATCATTCCGAGCAGCGAGGCGAACCGCAAAGGGACGATGGAGAAGCTGGTCATCGCGTCGACCGCCAGAAGAAGCATTTTCTTCAGCGGATAATGGGTGGTTCCGGCAAAGCGGCGGTGCCGCTCATAGGGAAAGGCCACCTGTTTCAGCCCGATCCAGCTCACCATGCCGCGAATGAACCTGTAACGCTCTGGCATCGCGTTCAGATGGTCGAGCGCGCGACGGTTCATCAGCCGGAAATCTCCGGTATTGGGGGCTATGTCGACGTCGACCATCCGGCGCAGCAAGCGATAGAACATGGACGCGGAGGCGAGCTTGAACCAGCTTTCGCCATCGCGCGTCAGCCTCTGGCCGTAGACCACATCGAAGCCTTCGTTCATCTTCGTCATCATCGCGCCGAGCAGTTCAGGCGGATCCTGCAGGTCGGCATCGAGAATGAGAATGCGCTGGCCGCGACAGAATTCGAGCCCGGCGCTCAACGCGATCTGATGGCCGTAATTGCGGGCAAGGTCGATGGCGACGACATGGTCGTCCTTTTCAGCCAGCTGGAGAATGGCTTCGCGCGTGCCGTCGGTCGCGCCATCGATGACAAGGACGATCTCGTAGGAAGGGCCTTGTTCAAGGCATGCGGCCGTTACCCGCCGATGCAGTTCGGCCACGCCATCCAGCTCGTTGTAGCATGGGATGACCACCGACAGCATGACGCCGCGTCGCGCGGTGTTTCTCTCCGTCTCCACCAAAGCCTTGCTCCCGCTATCCGATTGGGAATAGCGGCAATTGGTTAGAAAACAGATAAGCCAGCGGGATCGCTGCGGCAGTAGCCGGCAGTCTGCCATGCGCCTGGGCTCGGCTTGCGGCCACACTATGCTCGGTGTCTCGCTATCCCGCAGAACTCCCGGCTTGAAGCGGACAAGCCAAGTGCGTATGTCTGGCTGACGCCCTCTAGCCAGGGTACCTCAATCTGGAGACGGGCCTTGTCCGCATTGACGCGCTTTCTTGGCGACTCGCCGCTCAAGGTGATCCTGAAACTGCTGGTGGTGTCTTTCCTCGTCGGCCTGGTCATGAACGCCTTCGGCTGGTCGCCGATGGATGTGCTCTACGGCATCCGCAAATTCTTCATGGACCTGTGGAATCTTGGCTTCCACGCCATCGACCGTTTCCTCGGCTATATCCTGCTGGGCGCGGCTATCGTCGTGCCGGCGTTCATCCTGTTGAGGCTCGCCAACTACCGGAAGTAGAGCATGATCCCGAACCGCAGGTCCGCGTCAGCGAACCCTGGCACCCGGTTTTTGGACAAGATCGTACTATCGGGCGTGGCCCGCGGCCACCTCGAACAGGATGGCGTGGCGCGCGGCAAGCGTGGGCACGTCAGTTGAATAGCCACCCCCGATGACGCCGCAGACCGGAACGCCCCGCGTGCGAAAGTGGCTGATCACCATGTCGTCGCGGGCGCGCAGGCCGTCATCCGATAGCGACAGCCTGCCAAGCCGGTCCTCAGCATGGACGTCGACGCCGGCATTGTAGAACACGATGTCCCAATGGGCTTGGGCGGAGAGCTCCGGCAGGATGGCGGCGAGCCTCTTCATGTAAGCGGCGTCACCCGTGCCGTCGGGCAGCGCGACATCGAGGTCGGAGGCGATCTTGCGCACGGGGTAGTTGCGGTCGCCATGCATGGAAAAGGTGAACACGCGCGGATCATCAGCGAGAATATCCGCCGTGCCGTCACCCTGATGCACGTCGAGGTCGACGATCAGGATGTTTTGTGCCGCGCCTTCGGCGAGCAGCACCAGCGCGGCGACGGCGACATCGTTGAAGGTGCAGAAGCCCGCTCCTTGCGCGCGCCGCGCATGATGGCTGCCGCCGGCGGTGTTGCAGGCAATGCCGTGGCGCAAGGCCAGCCGCGCCGCCAGCACGGTGCCGCCGGTGGCAAGCTGCGCGCGCAGCGAGACGCGGGGTCCGATCGGAAAACCGATCTCGCGCTCGATCTTCTCGGGCACGCGGCAGTTGACGACCTGGTCGACATAATTCGCCGCATGGGCAAGCTCCAGCCATGACACCGGTGCCGGTTCGGCGGTGCTGAGCGCGTCGGGGCCGGCGAGGCCACGTGAACGCAGCGCCTCCATCAGCAGTGGATATTTGCTCATCGGAAAGCGATGGTTGGTGGCGAAGCCGGCATCGTAGTCGGGATTATGGACGATCTGCAGGGGCATGAACTGGATCCGGCGGCTCGCGCCAGGCCGGGGATTTCGGTTGGCCGTCACGGGAAGAGTGATTGCGCGGTGGCTGGAAAATGGGGCACATCGGCAGTTCGATCAAGCCGCAATCAGCAAGGCAGCAATCCTTGGACCAGGGTGCAACCCCAGCCGACGCCAGATCCCCAATCAACCCCGGATCATTTGTCGTCACCAATCGTTCCGTGCTCGCCATCGCCGTGCCGATGACGCTTGCCTATCTGACGACGCCGATGCTCGGCCTGGTCGACACGGCTGTCATCGGCCAGTTCGGCGATGCCGCCTTGCTTGGCGGCCTGGCGGCCGGCGCATTGATCTTCGACGTCGTCTTCACCTCTTTCAATTTCCTGCGCTCGGGCACCACCGGGCTTGTCGCACAGGCGTTTGGGCGCGGCGACGCCCTGGAGGAACAGGCGGTGTTCTGGCGCGCCGTGCTGATCGCGGTTATCGCCGGCATCGTGCTCGCTGCCCTTGCGCCGCTGGTCGCCATCGCCGGGCAAAAGTTCATGGGCGCCGAACCGCGCGTCAGCGAGGCGATGGGCGTCTACATCAGGATCAGGCTGCTCGCGGCGCCGTTCTCGCTGATCAACTACGCCATCCTCGGCTATGTGCTGGGGCGCGGCGAGGGCGGGCTTGGGCTGATGCTGCAATTGGTGCTGAACGGCATCAACATCGCGCTCTGCTTCGTGCTTGGGTTGGAACTTGGCTGGGGTGTCGCCGGCGTTGCCTGGGCGACCGTCACCGGTGAGTTCCTGGCCATGCTGCTCGGCCTGGCGATCGTTATCCGCCGGTTCCGGGCCGCCCCATCCTTGCCGCGCCACCGCCTGCTCGACATGGCCGCCTTCCTGCGCATGATGTCGCTCAACCGCGACATCATGATCCGCTCGTTCTCGCTGCTCGCCGCCTTCGCATTGTTCACCCGCCAGGGCGCGCAGTTCGGCACGGTGACGCTGGCCGCCAACGCCGTGCTGATGAACTTCTTCCTCGTCGCCGGCTATTTCCTCGACGGCTTTGCCACCGCCGCCGAACAGCTGGCGGGCCGTGCCGTCGGCGCACGTGCCGCCGCACCGTTCCGCCAGGCCGTGCGGCTGACGCTGTTTTGGGGTTTCGGACTGGCGGGAGCCGCGACGCTGGTAATGCTGTCTGGTGGCGCCAATCTGGTCGCTCTCGTGACGACATCGGAGGAAGTCCGTTCGGTGGCCGACATCTACCTGCCATGGGCGGCATTCACGGCGCTGAGCGGTGTGCTGGCGTTCCAGATGGATGGCGTCTTCATCGGCGCGACCTGGTCCCGCGACATGCGCAACATGATGCTGCTGTCGTTCCTGGTTTTCGCGACCGCGCTGCTGACCCTTGCGCCCGCCTTCGGCAACAATGGACTTTGGGCGGCGCTGCACGTCTTCCTGCTGGTGCGAGGCTTCAGCCTGCTGACGATCCTGCGGCTCAGGGTGCGGACGGCGTTTTAGACGGTGCCCTCCGGGAGGCCCTGCGCCGTCCAGGCAGCGAACGGCACCTGTTCGCGATAGGAATTTTTTCTTGACTCGGTGATCTCAGCTATGGTACATTTTTGGCCATGGTGCTGATTTGCGCCAGTGACCCGCCGCACAGGCGGGTTTTTCGTTTGATGCTCCGTCAGCCAATGCGCCGGCGAGGCTCCGAAGCAACCCGTTAAACCGAGTTCGTTGCCCTGCTGTGCGGTCGGATGCACTTGCACTTCCAGTCGATTTCCAACAGACTTGATGCACCAATTGTTCCAGGGCGAGCTTATGCGAAGCTACCTGCCATATGTCTTGGGCGCGGCGCTGGGATTGCTCGCTGCGTTCATTCTCTCCGCGGTTTCTGGCATCGGCGGCACCGCGCAATTGCTTCTCTTCGGCGTGTTGCCTGCCATCGGCGGCGCCATTTGCGAGCGGGCCGTCAGTCGCAATCTACGCTCCTGAGAGCAGGCTCAGAGTTGCCTGGACGCCCAGAAGTCGAGGCGGCTGCCGCGCAACTCGCAAATCGACTTCAGCCGTTCCTTTTCGACGAAACGGACCATTCCGGAAAGGATACGGCCCGGCAGTGAAGGCCCGGCATAGATCATGCCGGTGTAGAGCTGGACCAGATCAGCACCCGCACGGATCTTGTCCAGCGCCGTATCGGCGGAATCGACGCCGCCGACGCCGATGATGGCGCGGTCCGGTCCGAGCAGTTTGCGCATCTTCGCCAGCACGATGGTCGAACGCTCGAACAGCGGCTTTCCGGAGAGCCCGCCGGTCTCGCGCGCGGTGTCGCCGCTGCGCAATGACGGTCGGGAGATGGTGGTGTTGGAGACGATGACGCCGTCCACCTGCTTTTCGGTGACCTCGGCGGCGATGTCCTCCAGCTCTGCCTCGACCAGGTCCGGCGCGATCTTCAGGAACACCGGCGGCTGCGCCGTTGCCGCGGCGCGCGCGGCCATGACACGCGACAAGAGTTCGCCAAGCTGCTCGCGCGCCTGCATGTTGCGCAGGCCCGGCGTGTTGGGCGAGGAGATGTTGACGGTGAGATAGCTGGCGTATTGCGCAAACCGGGCGACACCGCGCTCATAGTCGCCGATGCGGTCGCTGCTGTCCTTGTTGGCTCCGATGTTGACACCGACGATGCCGGAGCGCCCCTTGCGTGCGGCAAGGCGTTTTTCGGCCGCTGCATGGCCTTCATTGTTGAAGCCCAATCGGTTGATCACCGCATCGTCGGCAGTCAGCCGGAAGATACGCGGCTTCGGATTGCCGGCCTGCGGCAACGGCGTGATGGTACCGACCTCGGCGAAACCGAAGCCCAGGCCAAGCAACGCGTCCGGAACCTCGGCGTTCTTGTCATAGCCGGCCGCCATGCCGATCGGATTGGGGAAATCGAGGCCGCAGACGCTGACCTTCAGCCGCGCGTCGAGCGTCGTCCGCGCACCGACCGGCAGGCCGCATCGCAGCGCCGCAATCGACATGCCATGCGCGGTTTCCGGATCGAAGGCGAACAGCAGCTTCTGGCCGAGCCGGTCGAGCACGCTCATTGCCCCTCCAGTGCCGGGAACTGGTGCACACCATCGGCGCCAAGCGGCAGTGGCCGGACCCACAGCACGGCCTTGAGGTCCAGCGGGCCATAAAGATGCGGAAACAGCGCGCCGCCGCGCGAGACCTCGTATCTCAGCGCAGCGCCCAGGCCGGCGCCGTCGATGGCGACCAGCAGAAGGTCCGTCTGGCCGGCAAAGTGCTTTGCCGCCGTTTCCCTGACCTGTGCTGCCGTTGAGAAATGGATGAAGCCATCGGCGACATCGATCGGCGCGCCGGTGAAGCGACCATGCGTTTCGGCCTCGCGCCAAGGCGCTTGCGGGGTTATCTTGTAGATAATCTGAGACATGGTTGCGCTATAGAGCAGTTCCAGGAAAAGTGTGAAACGGTTTTCCCGGGAAAAGCGCATAGCGCTTTCCCTTGGGAATTGCGTCAAAAAGATTCCGAACCAGCCATTCGGGAAAGGCCACGCCAAGGGTCTTCCCCATTTCCGGCGCAAACATGCGATATCTGAGGCCTTGGCCATGGAGGACAACATGCGTCTGCAGCACATCTTGATCCCCGCCGCGCTCGTTTCGCTGGTCGCGGCTTCAGCTTATTCGGAAGAGACCGACCGCTACCGCCTGGAAAAGTCCGATAGCGGCTTTGTCCGTATCGATACGCAGACCGGCGCCATGTCGATCTGCGAGGAACGTTCGGGCCAGCTCGTCTGCAAGATGGCGGCCGACGAACGCGCTGCTTTCCAGGACGAGGTCGACCGCCTGCAAACCTCGATGAAGGCGATGGACGAGCGCGTCACCAAGCTCGAGAATTCGCTCTCCGCCCGCCTCGAATCGAAACTGCCGAGCGAGGAGGATTTCAACAAGACCATGAGCTACATGGAGCGCTTCCTGCGCGGCTTCATGGGCATCGTCAAGGATATGGACAAGGACGACGGCGCTCAGAAGACCTGAGCGCTTCAACCAGGGGAGGCGGCGCGCTGGCTTTGCCGCTTGAAAACAGCGCGCAGCCCCTCATAATCGTCCAATTGAACCCGAAAAGCCAAAAATCATCGGGGATTTGGGGAGGGACATTTGCCGGCAGGCTATTCTTTCGTCATCGCCGACGATCACCCGCTGTTTCGCGGTGCGCTGCGCGAAGCGCTCGCCGGCATCGGCAACGTCGCCGCCATCCATGAAGCCGGCGATTTCGAGAGCGCCAAGGCGCTGGTCGTGGCCAACGAGGACGTCGATCTGGTGCTGCTCGACCTGTCGATGCCGGGCGCCAGCGGCCTGTCCGGCCTGGTCTCGCTGCGTGGCATCCATCCGGCGGTGCCGCTGGTCGTGGTGTCGGCGCATGACGATCCGGCGACCATCAGGCGGGCGCTCGATCTCGGCGCTTCCGGCTTCATCTCCAAGTCGGCCAGCATGGAGGAGATCCGCAGCGCCGTGCAATCGGTGCTTGCCGGCGACATCGCAGCACCAGCCGGCGTCGATCTCGGCATCGAGCGCGATCCCGAAATATCGGACCTCATCAAGCGGCTGCAGGCTCTGACGCCGCAGCAGACACGGGTGCTGGGCATGCTGGCCGAGGGCCTGCTCAACAAGCAGATCGCCTATGAACTCGGTGTATCGGAGGCTACCATCAAGGCGCATGTCTCCGCCATCCTGCAGAAGCTCGGCGTCGACAGCCGCACGCAGGCGGTGATCCTGCTGTCCAAGATCGGCAGCGACCCGCTGCAGCCGGCGGGTTGATCGCCAGGGCGCCTGTTCGATCATTGTAGTGTTCAATCAGAGCACTGAACCTCCGTCCGCCGCACCGGCCGGCCGTTGAAGCTTGCGAAACTGATGGCGGCCATGATCCAGACGCCGATCCCGCCATAGAGCATGACCCAGCCAAAGCCGTTGCGCAGCGCATCCTGGGCGACGGTCCCGGCGAGCCCGGAGATGGGGTTTCCAGCAGCGATAGCTTCGGCGAGAAGACGCAATTGGGCAGCGTCGAGGTCGGGCAGCGCATGCCCCAGATGCGCCAGCACACCGCTGGCCAGGATGAAGCCCATCACCGCGATGTTCAGCGCCAATGAAACCATGCGCGCGGTCATGTCGATGCCGGAGGCCATGCCGGCGCGATCGCTCGAAACGGAACCCGTCGTCGTGTTGGTGACAGGTGTGTTGGTTATTCCCAGACCCATCCCCGCGATCAGGCAGCCGGGCAGCATCGTCAGCCAGTCCGGTTGCGCGGCGGCGCTGCCGAATTTCATCAGGATGAACCCGACGCCGATGATGACGAGGCCCGCCGGAATGATGATGCCGGGCCGATAACGCAGCGAAAAGCGCTCTGCCAACGGCGGCAGCACAAGCGTCGGCAGCGTGTAGGCAAGCAGGGCAAGGCCGGTGGAGACGGTGTCATAGCCGAGCCCGGCGTGGAACCAGATCGGCAGGTAGATCATGAAAGGCCAATAGCTGAGGTTCATCGCGGCAGAGCCGACGATGGCGCCCGAAAAGGGCCGGATTCGGAAGACCGAGAAATCGAACATCGGCCGCTGGCTGACCTTCTCGGCAATGAGGAAGGCGATGAAGCTCACTATCGAGATACCGAGGATCGCCAGCGCGGCAGGGCTGGAGAAACCCAGATCCGGCCCCTGGATGATGTAGAAAACGAGGCAGAAAACCGACGGCGACAGCGTCAGGATGCCTGCTACGTCGAGCTTGCCCGCCTGTGGATCCTTCGATTCGTGGACGCCCATCAGAGCGAGGGCGAACGCCAGCGCCGCAACCGGCACGTGGACAAGAAACACCCATTGCCAGCTCGAGACCGCGACGATGCCGCCGCCGATGATGGGGCCGAAGCCGAGGCCGGTGCCGAAGATGACGCCCCACCAGCCCCATGCGACGGCGCGTTCGCGCCCTTCCCGGAATTCATGCGACAGCACGGCAAGCTGGCAGATCAGCATCGCACCGCCGCTCAGGCCCTGCAGAAACCGGGCGACGATGAGCGTGGAGACGCTTTCGGCGACGCCGCAGATCAGTGATGTCAGGCCGAAGGCGGCGATGGCGACCAGAAAGACACGCTTGTGCCCGTAACGATCGGCGATCGTGCCGACCGCCATCAGCACCGTCGTGACCGCGATCGTATAGGCGTTCATCACCCATTGCAGTTGCTTGAAGTCGGCGTGCAGAACCTGCTCCAGTGTCGGCAGAATCGTGGGAACGCTTGAAATCTCCAGGCCGAACATCAGGCATGCCAGGCAGGCGGCAAACAGAACCACGATGCCTCGGCGGGTCAATACAGTGGGCATGATTCAACCTTTCGAACGTATTTGTCGGCAATCGGCGAATCCATCGCAGCTCGCCCGGCGCGCGTATGGCCCAGGGTAGGCGAGGCTTGATCATATTAGAATTGCATGGTTGGCTATTTCAGAGACAACAAGTGCGGATAGCTGACATGACGCTGGACGTAGACGCTGTGAAAACATTCGTCGCCATCGCCGATCTTCAGAGCTTTACGCGTGCGGCCGAGGCTCTTGGCAGCACACAAGGGGCGATCAGCGTGAAGCTGAAGCGGCTGGAAGAGCGCGTCGGCCAGAAATTGATCGAGCGCACGCCTCGGCTGGTGCGCTTGTCGGCGCAGGGCGCGGTGTTTCTCCAGCCCGCACGCGACTTCCTCGCGGCACACGATCGCGCCATTGCCAGCCTGTCTTCGGTGCGCCGCCGCTTCACACTGGGCATCGCCACCCATGTCGGAGGCGCGGAAGTCCCGACATTGCTGGCGCGGCTCAATGCGCATGACCCGGCGCTCACCATCGAAGTGCGGCTCGATGATTCGCGCGACCTGCTGGATGCTTTCGATCGCGGTGAGATCGACGCGGCGATCATCCGCCGGGAGGACGACCGGCGCGATGGTGAAGTGCTGGCGCCCGAACATTTCGGCTGGTACGCCGCGCCCGACTTCGTCCACCGGGCCGACGAGCCGCTGCGCCTGGCGGCATCCTCGCCATCCTGCGGTATTCGTAACATCACCACCCGCGCGCTCGACGCTGTCGGAATATCGTGGACGGAGGTGTTCCTCGGCTGCGGCTCTTTCGCCGTTGCCGAAGCCGTCTCGGCCGGCCTCGCAGCCTCGGTATTTTCCTGCCGGCTTGCCCCATCCGGCACCATCGAGGTCAGCCGGAAATTCGGGCTGCCGGCGCTGCCGCCTTCCGAGATCGTGCTGCTTTCGACGCTGACGGACGCCAAGTCCCGCGAGGCGCTGAGGACGCTTGCAATGGCCTTTCGCGAGCATCGTCCGCCTGTGGCGGGCAATGCCGGACGGCCCCGGTTCCGCAGTTCCCAGATGGTCGACGGCCTGGCCTAGAGCAATTCTAGGGAAAGTGTGAAGCGGTTTTCCGTTTAGAATTGCGTTAAAACAAAGAGTTAGAGCAGATCGCCGTTTTCCGTGAAACGGTGAAATGCTCTAGGACTCCACCCTCGGACACCAGGGCTGAGACCGGGCGCCTTTGCTGCTATTCGGCCGCCGGTGCCAGCGGCCTGACCCTGGCCATCATCGAGCGCAGCACCGCTGGTTTGAGCGGTTTGTTGATCACCGCAATCTCGAGCCCGCCGGCGGCCGTGCGCACCTCATTGGAGCGGTCTGCGGTGACCAGCACGGCCGGCAGGGTGTCGCCATGGAGCGCGCGCAGCCTGACGATGATATCGAGACCCGTTTCGCCGTCGAGATGGTAGTCGGCAAGGACGATGTCCGGGCGGTGTGTCACCACGCTTTCCAGATCCTTTGAACCGGACACGGTGTCGACGTTGCAACCCCAGCCTTCGAGCAGGAGCCGCATGCCCTCTAGGATGCGGGCGTCGTTGTCGATGCACAGCACATGCAGTCCGGCCAGCGAAGCCGTCGCGCGGGCAGGAACCCTGGCGTCGATCTCGCGCCGCGGTTCCTGCACGGCCGCGACGGGCAGGATGACGGAGAAGCGCGTGCCCTTGCCAGGGTTGGAAAAGATCCGGATCTCCAGCCGCAGCACCCGGGCGATGCGGTCAACGATGGAGAGGCCGAGACCGAGGCCCTCGGCCTCGCGCGCGCCCTCGTCGAGCCGGGTGAATTCGCGAAAGACGGTGTTCAGCTTGTCGCCGGCGATGCCGATGCCGGTGTCGATCACCTGGATCTCGGCCAAATCGCCGCGCCGTCTGACGCCAACCAGCACGCGGCCGTGGCGCGTGTATTTGATGGCGTTGGAGACGAGATTCTGGATCAGGCGGCGCAGCAGATTGCGGTCCGTCGTCACTGTCAGCGATGACGGCATGATGGTCAGCGCGAGCTTCTTCTCGGCGGCGAGCGGCCGGAAGTCGTTGCCGATCTGGCGCAGCAATCCGTCGAGGTTGAAGGCGGTATCGTCCGGCTTCATCGCGCCGGCGTCGAGGCGGGAGATGTCGAGCACGGCGCCGAGGATGGTCTCGACCGATTCCAGCGAGGATTCGATGTTCACGGCGGCCTTGCCGGCAGGCCCTTTGCCGGCCTTCTCGATCAGCGAGGAGCAATAGAGCCGGGCGGCGTTGAGCGGCTGCAGGATGTCGTGGCCGGCGGCGGCGAGGAAGCGCGTCTTGCCGAGATTGGCCTCCTCGGCCAGCATCTGCGCCTGCGCCAGCTCCTCGTTGACCCGGGTCAGTTCGATGGTGCGGGTCTTGACGCGCTGCTCCAGCGATTCATTGGCACGCTTCAGCGCCAGATCCTGTTCGACGCGCCCGGAAATGTCGGCATAGGTGGCGACGATGCCGCCGTCCGGCATCGGGTTGGAGCGCAGTTCCAGGATGCGGCCCGAGGTTTTCAGTTCCATCTGCCATGGGCTGACGAAACTGGTCAGGCGGTTGAGCATGGCCACACGCTGATCGGCGGGGATGTCGCCGCGTTCGGCGAGATGGCGCAGGATGCGGTCGAGCGAGACGCCGACCTGGCCCATCTCGTCGGGCAGGTCGAACAGCGCCCGGTACTGGCGGTTCCAGCAGATCAGGCGGAAATCGCGGTCGAAGACGGTGATGCCCTGTTCCATCTGGTCGAGCGCGATCTGCAACAGGTCGCGGTTGTGCTGCAGCGCCTCGGTGGCGTCGTCGAGCAAGCGGAAGGCATCTCGGGATTCGCGGTCGTGGCGCCGAAACAGCAGCGACAGGATCAGCCGCGCCGAGGAGGAACCGACGGCGCTGGCGAGCAATTGCTCGGAGAAGCGGATGACGTCCATGCTCGCCTGCTCATTGCCGTGCAGCGAGGTTCCGTTGGTCTTTTCGAACGACTGGAAGGAGCGCTCGGTGCGCTCGACGCCGAGATAGCGCCCGATCGTGTCCTTGAGGTCGTTGACGGTGATGGCGGTGCGGAAGCGGCGCAGGCTTGGCATCGGGCCGGCATCGCGCGGCACGAAGATCGACGCCTGGATGCGTTCCAGCGGCACCGATGCGCGCGACAGCGAACCGAGCACGAAGAACACCGCGTTGAGCGACAGGCTCCACAGCACGCCGTGGTTCAGCGGTTCGGCGACGGTGCCGAACAATGCCTGCGGCCGCAGCGCCTCGAAGCCGAACAGCCCGTGCACGATGATGCCGGTATCAGGGGCGGCAAGCGATGGAAACAGCAGCGTGTAGCCCCAGACGAGGATGCCGGCGACCATGCCAAGTGCCGCACCCCGGCCAGTGGCGCCGCGCCAGATCAGCCCGCCGATCAGCGCCGGCGCGAACTGGGCGATGGCCGCGAACGACATCAGGCCGATCGACGACAGCCGCGCGCTGTCAGTGCTCTCGCGATAATAGAGGAAGGCGATGAACAAAAGGATGAAGATCGCCCCGCGCCGAACATTGAGAATGAGCGTCGACCAGTCCTCGGTCTCGGAGGTCGAGGTCTTGAGCAGGCGGCGCACGAACAGCGGAATGACGAGGTCGTTGGAGATCATGATCGACAGCGCCACGCTCTCGACGATCACCATCGCCGTCGCCGCCGACAGGCCGCCGATGAAAGCCGCCATCGCCAGCAAGTCATGGCCAGTGAACAAGGGCAGCGACAGCACGTAGAGATCGCTGCTGGTCCCGGTGCCGACCAGCGACAGGCCGGCAAAAGCGATCGGCAGCACGAACAGATTGATCGCCACGAGGTAGAGCGGAAACACCCATGTCGCGGTGCGCAGTTCGGCCTCGCCGCGGTTCTCGACGATGGTGACGTAGAACTGCCGCGGCAGCATGATGATGGCAAAGCCGCTAAGGCAAGTCAGCACCAGCCAGGTGGCGAGCGAGGTGTTGTAGCTCATCGCCTGCCGGACCTGCCCGTTCTGGGCGAGCTTGTCGAACATGTCGCCCGGGCCGCCGAAGATCAGGAAGGTGACCATCAGGCCGATCGCCAGGAAGGCGGCGAGCTTGACCACGGTTTCGACCGCCACCGCCAGCACCAGCCCGTCCTGGTGTTCGGTGGCGTCGGCGTGACGGGTTCCAAACAGCACCGCAAACAGCGCCAGGAGCATGGCGACGACCAACGAGATGTCGCTGACGAAGGGATCGAACGAAGGCGGCGATCCCGTATAGTGCTCGACCATCAGGCTGACCGAACCGGAGATCGCCTTCAACTGCAGCGCGATATAGGGCACCGCGCCGATGGTGGCGATCAGTGTGGCGATCGCCGCGACGGTGAAACTCTTGCCGTAGCGCGCGCCGAGGAAATCCGCGATCGAGGTGATCTTCTCGGTCTTGGCCAGCCGCACGATGCGGTTGAGCAGCGGGAAGCCGAACACGAAGACGAGCACCGGGCCCGTATAGATGCCGAGGAATTCGAGGCCGCGTTCGGAAGAGAGACCGACCGAGCCGAAGAAAGTCCAGGATGTGCAGTAGATAGCGAGGCTGAGTGCGTAGATGAAAGGCCGCCCCCGGCTCGGCTCGGAGATGGCCGAGCGGCGGTCGCCGAGGCTGGCGATGGCAAACAGCAGCGTCACATAGGCGACCGCGATGATGACGATGAACAAGCCCTGCACGCTTGGACTTTCCTCCTCTGCCGTCTTTCTATCCGGCTTGCCCGGACGCAATCACAGCTTGGCGTCCGAGTCCATTGCAGAGCTGTGTAGGACGGTTCTCAGACCGGCGCGTCGGTGTCGATGTCGTTATGGTGAAGATCGCCGCTGGGCGCCGTGGAAGATGCTGCCGACAATGATCTCCTCCGAACCCATACGATAGAGGATGATGTGCTTGCCATGGACGAACTGATGGGTCCTGCCTTCATAGAGCCTGCCCATATTCGGGTAATCGCCGAGCAACTCAAACACCGCGTCGAGTTCACGCAGATACTTTTCGGCCTGAGTGTGGCCGAAGTTTTCGAAGGTGTGTCGGTAAATGTCTTTCAGATCGCGTTCGGCGCGATGCGTTATCCTATGACGCATGCGGGAATTCGGCACGCGCTTCCCGAATAATGTCGTCGATAGACTTGTCGCTGACGGGGCTCTCAAAACCTTCGTCGATGGCCGCCTGAATCGCTTTCCGCTTCTCATCGGGCGAAAGTGCGTCGAACCAAGCGCGCTGCTCCTTTGTCGGAGCCGCCCACGGGTAAACGTCAATGCTGATGGTTTCGAGCATGTTCATGAGAATATTGTAGGCGAAAACGCCTATGATTGCCAGAAATTCAACGCTGCTCCTGCCGAACCGTGGGTCTCGAACAACTGAACCGGGGTCGGTCTCGGCGAGCAACCTAGCCGGCTCCCGGTAAGGAGAAACCGGTTGCTTTCTCCTTTTTGCCGATGTTGCGTCAGGAGGTTTTTGTTATGTTGTCTCAGGTCGATGTCGCAAGGACGGAAACGGCAACTCGGCCAGTCACGACAAGGAGGGTCGAATGCTGAAAGAATTCCAGGAATTTATTTCCAAGGGTAATGTGATGGACCTTGCGGTCGGCGTCATCATCGGCGCGGCCTTCGGCAAGATCGTCGATTCCCTTGTCAACGACATCATCATGCCGATCGTCGGTGCGATTTTCGGCGGATTGGACTTCAACAACTATTTCTTCGGATTGTCCTCAGCCGTCAACGCGACCTCGCTGGCCGATGCCAAGAAGCAGGGCGCGGTCTTTGCCTATGGCAGCTTCATCACCGTGGCTCTGAACTTCCTCATCCTCGCTTTCATCATCTTCCTGATGGTCAAGGCGGTGAACAACATGCGCAAGCGGCTTGAGCGCGAGAAGCCCGCTGCACCGGCCGCTCCGCCGCCTGCCGACGTCGCGCTGCTCACCGAAATTCGCGATCTGCTCGCCCGGCGCTGACCACGGGCGGCATTTGCTGGACCAAAACCCCGGTCGTTCGCGGCCGGGGTTTTCTGTTTTCGCATCTGGTAAGGACCGCTGACGAAAACCGCAGACCAAAACGGACCCGCCAATGACCCTGATCGACAGCTTGCGCACCGAGGCCCGTGCGGCACCCGAAAGCGGCATTGTCGCCGTCGTCAATTACGGCCGCCTGCGCGAAGGCATGATTCCGCTCTGGGCCGGCGAGGGCGACCTGCCGACGCCGGCCTTTATCACCGATGCCGCGTCGAAGGCGCTGGCCGGCGGCGAGACATTCTACACCTGGCAAAGGGGCATCCCCGAACTTAGGCAGGCACTCTCCCGTTACTATGCCAGGCATTTCGGCAAGACCTTCCCGGAGGAAGAATTCATCGTCACCGGCTCCGGCATGCATGCCATCCAGCTGGCGCTCGACGCGCTCGCCGGTGCCGACGACGAGGTTGTCTATCTGTCGCCGGCCTGGCCGAATTTCGATGCCGCGGCAGCGATAGCGGGAGCCGTTCCGGTCGCGGTGACGCTCGATCATTCCGGCAATGGCTGGTCCTGCGACGTCGAGAAGCTCGCGGCTTCGATCACGCCGCGCACAAAGGCGCTGTTCATCAACACGCCGTCGAATCCGACCGGCTGGACCGCCGATGATGAGACCTTGCAGGCCATCCTCGATCTGGCGCGCGCCAAAAACCTTTGGATCATCGCGGACGAGATCTATTCTCTGTTCCACTATGGCCACGGCCGCGCGCCGTCCTTCCTCGACATCGCGTCGGCGGAAGACCGCATCCTCTATGTCAACTCCTTCTCCAAGAACTGGGCTATGACCGGCTGGCGCGTCGGCTGGATCAAGACACATCCGAGCTTGCAGCAGGTGTTCGAGAACCTGATCCAATATTCGAATTCCGGCGTCGCCCAGTTCATGCAGCGCGGCGCGGCCGCCGCCCTTGATGAGGGCGATGCCTTCGTTGCCGAACAGGTGGAGCGGGCGCGCAAGGCGCGCGACCTTGTCTGCGGCATCCTCGGCGCCACCGGCCGCGCCCGGTTTACGGTGCCGCAGGGTGCGTTCTATCTGTTTTTCACTGTCGACGGCATCACCGATTCACGCACCGCTGCCTTCGACATTGTCGACAAGGCCAATGTCGGCCTGGCGCCAGGCACGGCTTTCGGCCCCGGCGGCGAGGCGTTTTTGCGGTTGTGTTTCCACCGCCGCCTCGACCAGGTCGAGGAAGCGGCGCACCGGCTGGCGAAGTGGATGAAGGCAGTTTGAGGATTGGGCTGGACAGGAAAGCCGCGCGTTTGAAGATTCTGGACCGCCTCACTCTTCGGCCGCAGTAACGGCATGGATCCTAGGGTCTGCGCCGCGTCGCTTCGCTCCTTGCTTCGCCCTAGGATGACGAAGAGAAAGATGCCTCGGCCAACCTCGAAGGTCGGCCATTGCTACGATGCCAGACTCCAACTCTGTGACTAGCCAGAAGCCCCCACGCTTCGTCATCCTAGGGCGTAGCAGTCGCGAAGCGACGTCGCGGAGACCCTAGGATCCATGCCGTGACGTCGGAGCGTCGCGGCGTTGGAAGCAATCGACAGGCGCAACCAGCAACGGCTTCAGCCGCCTGACTTGGGGACCAGCAGGGGAATGATGCGGTCGCTCTTGGCTACCGAAGGCCGCCCGGCGGAGCCATAGGGGATGCCGAGCGCATCCCAGGTCTCGACCAGCGCATCCTGCAATTCGGCGATCAGTGCATCGGAGTGGAACGGCGTCGGCGTGATGCGCAGCCGCTCGGTGCCGCGCGGCACGGTCGGGTAGTTGATCGGCTGGATGTAGATGCCGTGCACGCCGAGCAGGCGGTCGCTGGCCATCTTGCAGGCCTCGGGATCGCCGACTAGCAGCGGCACGATGTGGGTCGGCGAGTCCATCACCGGCAGGCCGGCGGCCGACAGGATCTGCTTGGTTCGGCTCGCCTGCTGCTGCTGGGCGTCGCGCTCGGCCTGCGAGCGCTTGAGATGGCGGATCGACGCGGTCGCGGCAGCCGCGATCGCCGGCGGCAGTGCCGTGGTGAAGATGAAGCCCGGCGCATAGGAACGCACGGCGTCGATCACGGCGCTGGTGCCGGTGATATAGCCGCCCAGCGTGCCGAATGCCTTGGCCAGGGTGCCTTCGATGATGTCGATGCGGTCGGCCAGGCCTTCGCGCTCGGTGATGCCGCCGCCGCGCGGCCCGTACATGCCGACGGCATGGACCTCATCGATATAGGTCATGGCGTTGTAGCGCTCGGCGAGCTCGACGATCTCTTTGATCGGCGCGATGTCGCCATCCATCGAGTAGACGCTTTCGAAGACGATCAGCTTGGCGCGTTCGCGTCCCGCCGCCTGCAAAAGGCTTTCCAGATGCGCGACGTCGTTGTGGCGGAAGATCTTTTTCTCGGCGCCGGAACGCCGCACGCCTTCGATCATCGAGGCGTGGTTCAATTCGTCCGAGATGATCAGGCAGTTGGGCAAAAGCTTCGCGATGGTCGAGATCGAGGCCTCGTTGGAGACGAAACCGGAGGTGAAGACCAGTGCCGCTTCCTTGTCGTGCAGGTCGGCAAGCTCCACCTCGAGTTCGACCAGCGGGTTCGAGGTGCCGGAAATGTTGCGGGTGCCGCCGGCGCCCGAACCCATCTTGCCAGCGGTATTCTGGAACGCGGCGATGACGTCGGGATGCTGGCCCATGCCGAGATAGTCGTTGGAGCACCAGACGGTGATTTCCTCGGCGCGGCCATTGGAACGCCAGATGGCGCGCGGGAACTTGCCCGCGATCCGCTCCAGGTCGGCGAAAACGCGGTAGCGACGCTCGGCATGGAGCTGGTCGATCGCTTCCTCGAAGAACCGCTGATAGTTCATATAGGCTTCCCAATTTTTGCGCGGGATCATAATCATTGGCCTGTTGGTCGTCCACCTGGCCTTTTTGGTCAAAATGCCACGCCCCGGACCTGTTCCTAACGATCACGGATCGTGGCCTATTCCCTTGATGTGGATCAACTTTGTTTCAGGACGATGCCACTAGCCGGCGATGCCGGTTACCACGGTTTCAATGGTTATGCGGCGGGCTTTCCAGTAGAGCGGGGGTTGAGACAGTTTCCGATAAATCTTGGATAAGCGAGGAAGCGGATGACGGTTTTGGTTACAGGCGGCGCCGGTTACATCGGCAGCCATATGGTCTGGGAGTTGCTTGATGCCGGCGAGGGCGTGGTCGTCCTCGATCGCCTTTCCACCGGTTTCGAATGGGCGGTGGCGCCCGAGGCAAGGCTGGTCGTCGGCGACGTTGCCGACCGGGAATTGGTCGGCTCGGTCATCAGGGAGAACAAGGTCGACGCGATCATTCACTTCGCCGGCTCGATCGTGGTTCCGGAATCGGTCGCCGACCCGCTCAGTTACTACGAGAACAACACCTCGAAGACGCGCACGCTGATCGAAACCGCGGTGCGCGAAGGCGTGCCCAATTTCATCTTTTCATCGACTGCCGCCGTCTATGGCGGAGCCGGCCTGGAGCCGGTGCGCGAGGACGCCCGCCTGTCGCCGGAATCGCCCTATGGCCTGTCCAAGCTGATGAGTGAGTGGATGCTGCGCGACGCGTCGATCGCGCATGGCCTGCGCTATACCGCGCTGCGCTACTTCAACGTCGCCGGCGCCGACCCGAAGGGCCGCACCGGCCAGTCGACGCCGGGCGCAACCCATCTGATCAAGGTCGCCTGCGAGACGGCACTTGGCAAGCGGCCGTTCATGCAGGTGTTCGGCACCGATTATCCGACGCCGGACGGCACCTGCATGCGCGACTACATCCACGTCAGCGACCTGGCGGCGGCGCATCGCCTGGCCTTGCAGCGGCTGCGTGCCGGGGGACAAAGCCTCGTCGCCAATTGCGGCTACAGCCATGGCTATTCGGTGCTCGAGGTCATTGACAGCGTGCGCCGCGCTTTTGGCCGTGATTTCGAGGTGAAGATGGGCGACCGTCGTCCTGGCGATGCCGCGGCGGTGGTTGCCAATTCGGATCTCGCCCGCGCCGAGCTCGGCTGGACCCCGCAACGCGACGATCTCGACCAGATCGTCGCCGACGCGCTCGCCTGGGAGCGCATCTTGACCGGCAAGAACTCCGCGCGCGGCTGAGCCGGGTTCTCCCAAGGGCTCGCAAGGCGGGCAGCGAAGCGCTATTGAAGGCCTTCGCGGCAAGGTGCGGAGGCGCCGCGCCGCGAGGAGCTCTTGGGGGATGGCATGAAAATAACGGTGCTCGGGGCCGGTGTCGTCGGTACGGCGGCCGCCTATTATCTGGCCAGCGACGGCCATGAGGTGACAGTGATCGAGCGCCATCCGGCGGCGGCACAAGGCACCAGCCAGTCCAATGCCGGCCTGGTGTCACCGGGTGACGCCACCGCCTGGGCCTCGCCGGCGGCTTTGAAGACTTTCCTGCGCGGGCTCTACAACCATGATCTCGGCATCAAGGTCAGGCTGCGCCTCGATCCCTATTTCCTCGCCTGGAGCCTGCGTTTCCTGCGCCAGTGCACGGTGGCGCGCCTGCGCGCCAACACCGACATCAAGCTCAGGCTCGCGCTCTATTCGCGTGACTGCATCAATGCGCTTTCGGAAGCGACCGGCATCCACTACGACGAACGCAAGAAGGGCATTCTCTACTTCTTCCGCTCGCAAAAGAGCCTCGATACCGGCACCGACAATTACCGTTATCTTGCCAGGCACGGCCTGCCGATCGAAATCGTCGGCCGCGACCGGCTGGTCGAGCTGGAACCAGGCCTTGCCGGCGTCAAGGACAAGATTGCCGGGGGCGTCTATTCGCCAACCGACCAGACCGGAGATTCCAAGCAGTTTGTCGACAGGCTGGCCGCCTATGCTGCCGAGAAGCTCGGCGTCAAATTCCTGTTCGGCACGACAGTCGAAGGCCTCGACATCGAGGGCGATCATGTGCGCGCGGTGATGACGTCGGCCGGCCCGGTCGCCGGCGATGCCGTGGTCATCTCGATGGGACCGGAGAGCGGCCTGCTCGGGCGCCGTTACGGCATCGACCTGCCTGTCTATCCGGTAAAGGGCTATACCGCGACGATTCCCCTGGAGGACGAAAGCAAGGGACCGACCATGGGCGGCGCCGACGAGGACCGGCTGATCGGCTATTCCAGGCTGGGCAACCGCTTGCGGATGTCCTCGACGGCTGAATTCACCGGCTTCGACCGAACTTTCAAGCCCGCCGATTTCAAGACGATCATCAGCACCGGCAAGGATCTTTTCCCGGGTGCCTTCGACGAGAAGAAGGCTGTGTTCTGGGCCGGTCTGCGGCCGATGATGCCCAACTCGGTGCCGGTCATCGGCCAGGCTCGCTACAAGAATCTCTATCTCGACACCGGCCACGGCCATGTCGGCTGGACCATGGCCTGCGGCTCGGGGAAATTCCTTGCCGACCTCGTTTCCGGCCGCAAGCCGGAGATCGACCCGCAGGGGCTGGTCTACGGGGGGTAGTGATGTCGGGACCGCAAGTCGCTATCGACCTTGGCCGCATCGAGCGCAATGCGCGCACGATCGTCGAGCGCTGCGCGCTGTCGGGCATAAAAGTGTTCGGCGTTACCAAGGGCACTTGCGGCATGCCGCAAGTGGCGCGCGCCATGTTGCGCGGCGGTGTCGCCGGCATCGCCGAATCGCGTTTCGAGAACATCCGCCGGCTGCGCGACAGCGGCATCAACGCGCCGATCATGCTGTTGCGCAGCCCGCCGATGGCGCGGGTCGAGGAGGTGGTGCGCACCGTCGACATCAGCCTGCAGTCGGAACTCGCCACCATCCGCGAAATATCGCGCATCGCCGAGCGCATGGGCCGCATCCACGACATCATGCTGATGATCGATCTCGGCGATCTGCGAGAAGGCATCTGGCCGAACGACCTGATCCCGACCGTCGAGCAGATACTGCAGTTCAAGGGCGTTCGCATTGCCGGCATCGGCACCAATCTCGGCTGTTTCGGCGCCATCATGCCGACGCCGGAAAATCTCGGCCAACTCGTCGCCCATGCCTACAAGACCGAGCGCCTGTCCGGCAGAAGCCTCGACGTGATCTCCGGCGGCGCCTCGTCGTCGCTGCCGCTGCTGCTCGAAGGCAGACTGCCGGCCGGCATCAACAATCTGCGCGTCGGCGAGGCGATCCTGCAGGGTGGTGTCGAGACCTTCCGCGACACGCCGTGGGCGGAGCTCGAACCCGATGCCTGCCGGCTGACAAGCGACATCATCGAGGTCAAGCTCAAGCCGTCACGACCGATCGGCCAATCGGGCTACGACGCCTTCGGCAATCAGCCGGTCTTCCCCGACGAAGGCGACAGGCTGCGCGCCATCGCCAATATCGGCCGTGAGGATGTGCTGGTCGAGGGACTGACGCCGATCGCCAGGGGGATAAGGGTGCTCGGCGCCTCCAGCGATCATCTGCTTTTGGATGTCGCCGATGCCGACCCGAGGCCCTCCGTCGGCGACCGCGTCGCCTTCCGCATGAGCTATGGCGCCATGCTTTTGGCGATGACCTCGGAATATGTCGAGAAGGCCCCGATGCACGACGTCGAGGATTTTTCCGGCCGCAAGATGGTGCAGATCACGGCCGGGCAGGGAGCTGCCGGCATCCTGGCCCGGGAAAGCACCGGCGCCCGGCTGGAAGCGATGAACTTCGACGTGGTGGAACTCGCCGATGTCGAGCGGCCGCCATCGGGGCTGGTCCGGCTGATTGCCGGCGTCGATCGTCGCATCGCCCACAAGGCGCTGACCGCGACGGCTCGCGCGACGCATTCTTTCGGCCTGATCTGGATCGATTCCATCGCCGCCCTGATGCCAGAGGACGAGGAGGGCATCGACCTGCCGGAATGTTCGGTCCTGGCGCGATCGCTCGGGCTCGATCACAAGGCCGGCGCGCTGCAGCCGCAGCTGTCGCCGGAAAATGTCGTCATCGTCGGCCTGCGCCACGCCGATCCGGCCGAGGCGCGGGTGCTGAAGGATTCGCGCGTGTCGGCCTTCACCATGACCGACATCGACGCCATGGGCATGCGCGACCTGATGCACGAAGCGATCCGCATCGCCACCTCAGGCACGCAAGGCTTTCATGTCAGCTATTCGCCGACCGCAACCGAATTCGCCGGCTGGGCTGCGGGCTCCGGCGGGCTGACCGTGCGCGAAACGCACCAGGCGATGGAGGCGATCGCGCTCTCCGGTGGCTTGCTGTCGATGGATGTCTCGGGCCTGACGGCGGATCTGGAGCCGCGGATCGGCACCGACGCGGTCAACTTCGTCATGTCGGCTTTCGGCAAACGGATTCTCTGATCAGCCCTGCACGTCCACTGCCGAGCGCCATGCGCTGACATAGTCGACCCAGGCCGGGTCTACAGGCGGTTCTATTCTTTCGCCCTTGCCGTGCGTCGCCGGCTGATCGGATGCCAGCAGCGCCGCGCCGATGCTGGTGCCGGTGGCGGCCTCGGACCCAACCACGGCGCGCGCCGTGGCTGCCGCCAGCATGCCGACAAAGAGCCGGTTGCGGGCAAAGGGGCCTTCGACCGTGGTCGGGCCGTCCGCGCCGATCAGTTCGAGGCAGGTTGCCGTCATCAATGCCAGGTAGAACGAGATGGCGGCAAAGCGCTGGCCGCTGTTCAGGCCGTCGGCGTTGACCCATGCCGCGGCATGGTGCGGGAATGGCCCCGAGCCTTGCTGGGTCGACGGCAGCAGCAGCATTTTTCGCGCCAGCACGGCGCCGACATCATTCTCGGTCCACTGCTCCGGCTGATCCTTTGTCAGCCCGGAAAACTCGCGGCCGCCCATGAAGCGCGCCGAGGGAACGGGATCGCCGATTGCGTTGACATTGACCAGCGTGTCGCGCGCGGCATCCAGCGCAATCTGTTTGCCGCCGACCGCCATCGACACCACCCAGGTGCCGGTCGAGACGACGGAGAAAGGCGGTTTGTCGGAGAGAAGATGCGGCAGAAGCGAGGCGTTGGAATCATGCAGGCCGCAGAACACCGGCGTTTGCGGATCGAGTCCGGTTCGCATCGCAACGATGGGCAGGATCGGGCCGAGGCGGTCGCTGGCCGGCCGCACCGGCGCCATCAGCCCGCGCCATTCCAGCCTGTCGACCAACGATGAGAAATCCGCCGTCCACGGGTTCCACAGGTCGGTGTGGCAGCCGAGCGAGGTGACCTCGTTGGCGGCGATGCCGGTCAGGCGCAACGCCCAGTATTGTGGGTACATCAGCATCGCGGCGGCCCTGGCGAATTCCGCCGGGAAGCTCTTCTGCTGCCAGAAGAATTGAGCACCAAGATTGAGGCCGAGCGGCAGGCGCGGCGTGCCGGTCTCGGAGAAGGGCGGGCGGATCGCGTCATAACCCTCGGCCAGCCCGTCGGGGCCGTCGAACTCATAGTCGAGCACCGGTAGCACCAGTTCACCCGCCGCGTCGACCAGCACGCCGGTCGCGCCATGGGTGCTGATCGAAATGGCGTCGATGCGCTGTTCGCGATTGAGACCGGCAAGGCTTTCGAGGATGAATGCCCACAGGGCCTCGACATCGTGGTGCGGGTAAGGCGCCTGTCGCACCGGCGCATTGGACATGCGGCGCAGCGCCACCTCGCTCAACGTAGCGAGGTCGACCAGCGCCACCTTGGCGTTGGTCTTGCCGATGTCGATAACGGCGATGTGGCGCATCGCACTCATGCCATGTGGAACACGGTTTCCAACGGCACGGCCACCGGCTCGTTGTCCTGCCTGGTTTCCATGATGTCGGCCATTTCAGCCCACCAGCGCTGCATCACCGGATATCCGGGCAATTCGTCCATGCCGTGGTCGTCACGCCGCCACAGAACACCGAACAGGATATTGGTCTCCTCGTCGAGATGGATGGAATAATCGGAGACGCCGGCCTGCTTCAGCAGTGACACCAGCGACGGCCAGATCTCATCGTGACGCTGCTTGTACTCGGCCTTCATGCCGGGCTTCAGCTTCATCTTGAATGCATATTTCTCGGCCATCAACGCCCTCCGCGGAGTCGCCGCCAGACGATCGGCAGGGCAATGACGATAATCAGCAGCAGGCCAATGAAGATCGACATGACGATGCCGGGCACGTTGAGCAGGCCAAGCCCGAAGGTCACCAGCCCCATGATGAAGGCCGCGAGCACGACCCCAACAATGCTGCCGGCGCCACCGAGGATACTGACGCCGCCGAGCACCACCATGGTGATGACTTCCAGCTCGTAGCCCTGCGCGATCGATGGCCGCGTCGAACCGAGCCGCGAGGTGATCAGCACCGAGGCGATGCCCGACATCAGCCCGGTCAGGCAAAACAGGAGGAACTTGGTGCGGCCGACGCGCACGCCGGAAAACTGCGCAGCTATCGGATTGTTGCCGATGGCGAAGACGCGTCGGCCAAAACTCGTACGGTGCAGCAGGAACCAGTAGACGACGGCCGCGATCAGGAAGAGCACCAGTTCGAACGACACCACCCACCAGACATAGCCCTGGCCGAAGAAGGCGAAGCTTGCGGGATAACCCTTGTAGGCCTGGTCGCCGAGGATGATGAAGGCGATGCCGCGAAACAGGCTCATCGTGCCGATGGTGACGACGATCGAGGGCAGACCGAGCCTTGTCACCAGCAGACCGTTGAAGGCGCCGCAGCCGAGCCCGACGACGATGCCGATCGCTACCAGCACCGGCATGCCGGCGCCGGCCTGCACCGCCATGCCCATCATCGTCGACGCCAGCGCAATGATGGCGGCCACCGACAGATCGATCTCGCCCGAGATGATCAGCAGCGCCATGGCGAAGGCGATCAGGCCTTTCTCGGTGAAATTGAAGGTCAGATCGGACAGCGAATACGGGTCGAGGAAATAGGGCGAGGCGAAGCTGTTGATGGCGAAGATGGCGACGGCCACCACGACCAGCAGCGCTTCCCAGGAAAAGATCGCCGAACGAAGCGGCTTGTCGAGCCGGTCGGGAATGTGGCGCGGAGCAGGGATGTCGGTCACGCCTCCACCTTTCTGAGGATGATGCGGCCTTGCTGGCGTTCGCCGCGCGCGTTGAGCACGACGGCCAGGATGATGGCGCTGCCAGAAATCGCCATCTGCCAGAAGGGCGAGATGTTGATGACCGGCAGCGCGTTGGAGATGATGCCCAGGAACAGTGCGCCGAGCACCGCGCCGCCGACCGAGCCGATGCCGCCGGCGATCGAGATGCCGCCGATGACGCAGGCGGCGATGATGTTGAGCTCATAGCCATTGGCGACCTCGACCGACGCGATCACATAGCGCGAGATCCAGAGATAGCCTGACAGGCCGCCGATCATGCCGGAGATGCAGAAGACGATGAACTTGGTGCGGCCGACATCGATGCCGGCATAGACGGAAGCCGTCGGGTTTACGCCGATGGCATAGATCGAGCGGCCGAGCGCGGTGCGCGTCATCAGGACGAAGAACAGCGCAATGACCAGGATGGCGATCCACGACAGCACCGGAATGCCGAGGAAGGCGGCGCGCTGAAAGCCGATGAAGTCCGGGCTCATTTTGTCGGCATTGACCCAGGCGCCACCGGACAGGACGAAGGTCGCGCCACGATAGATGGTCAGCGTGCCCAATGTCACCACGATCGAGGGAATGTTCAGCCGCCAGACCAGCAGGCCGTTGATGGCGCCGAGCACCAGACCGACGGCCAGCGCAATGACGATCAGCAGCGGGATCGGGATCGCCGGATGTGCTGCGTTCAGCATCGCCACCACCATGCCGGTGAAGCAGAGATTGGACGCCATCGACAGATCGATCGACCGGGTCAGGATGACCACCATCTGGCCGAGCGCCAGGATCATCAGGATCGAGGTGTCGTTGAACACCTGACGCAGATTGCCGGGGTCGGCAAAGGCCGGGAAGCGCGTCGAAATCAGCCCGATCAGCACGACGATGGCCGCCAACAGCCAGATTTCACGGTATTTCAGGAAAGCCTTCATGCCGCGATCCCCGCTGCCGTCCGAACCAGCGTCTCGGCGTCCAACCCCTTGTTGTCGTAGACCGCCGCGACGAGCCCCTCGCGCATGACCACGACGCGGTCGGACATGCCGAGGATTTCGGGCAGCTCGGAGGACACCATGATCACCGACAGGCCTTGCGCCACCAACTCGGCCATGAAGCCGTGCACGGCGGCCTTCGAGCCGATGTCGATGCCCTTGGTCGGCTCGTCCAGGATGATCACCTTGGGCGACGTCGCCAGCCATTTGGCGATGACGATCTTCTGCTGGTTGCCGCCCGACAGCGTGCCGACGTCCTGGCTGAGCGAGGAGGCCCTGAGGTCGAGCCGCTCGGTGTAGGAGCGGGCCAGATCGAACTCCTCCGACAGCCGCAGCAGGCCGGACTTCGATGTGCGCTTGAGTGAAGGCAGCGAGACGTTCTGGAAGATCGGCAGGCCGATCACCACGCCTTGCTTGCCGCGTTCTTCGGGCACGTAGACGATCCCGGCATCGATCGAATCCGCCGCCGATTTCGGCGCGAGCGTCTTGCCTTCCAGCGTGATCGTGCCGGCTGATGTGCGGGTGATGCCCGATATCGCCTGCATCACCTCGCTGCGGCCGGCGCCGACCAGGCCGTAGAAGCCGAGGATCTCGCCCTTGTGCAGTTCGAAGCCGATGTCGTTGAATTCGGTCGGATGCGACAGGCCGGAAACGGAGAGCACCGGCGCGCCTATCTCGGCCTTGCGCTGCGGGAAGATGTGATCGACCGCGCGGCCGACCATCAGGCGCACGATCTGGCTCTGGCCGGCATCCTTGATCAGGCCTTCGCCGACCATCTCGCCATCGCGGAACACCGTGTAGCGGTCGGCGATACGGTAGATCTCGTCGAACTTGTGGCTGATGAACAGGATTGCCTTGCCGTCGCTCTTGAGGAACTCGATCAGCAAAAAGAGCTCCTCGATCTCCTTCATCGAAAGTGCGGCGGTCGGCTCGTCCATGATGACGATCTGCGCGTCGATCGACATGGCGCGCGCAACGGCGACCAGATGCTTGTTGGCGATGCCGAGGTCCTTCAGGCGCGCATCGGCGTCGATGTGGCCGGCATGCATGGTGTCAAGCACTTCGCGCGCGTTCTTGCGCATCGTGCGCCAGTCGATGGTGCGCAATCGCGTGCGCGGCGCATGGCCGAGAAAGATGTTTTCTGCGACCGACAAATCGTCGAACAGCACGGTTTCCTGGTGGATGGCGGTGACGCCGTGCCCGAAGGCGGCATGCGCGCTCGGCAGGGTGACGGCCTGGCCGTCGATGCTGATCGTACCCCCGTCGGGCTGGTAGATGCCGGTCATGATCTTGACCAGCGTCGACTTGCCGGCGCCGTTTTCGCCGATCAGCGCCGTCACCTGCCCGGGGTAGAGCGACAGGCTGACATTGTGCAGCGCGCGCACGCCGGGAAAGCTCTTGGAGATGCCGGACAGCGTCAGGCGTGGAGCCGAGGCCGGAGGCCGCTCCTTCACCGCGCCGTGTTGGGCTGTCGTGTCCATAATCGTATCAAGCCCTGAAACAAGGTTCGTTTAAAGTCGCGGCGGGACGTGAGCCCCGCCGCGTCAGCTCGAGAGGACTCCAGATCAATAGATCTTGGAGAACTTTTCGATGTTCGACTTGTCGAACTGGAAGGGCGGAGCCATCGCAGCCGAGTTGGTGTCGTCGAGCGTGACCTTGCCGACGCGGCCGATCGACAGCGTGGCGCCGGGCTTCGCCTCTTCCTTCTTCACCGCCAGATCATGGGCGAGGTAGACGGCCGAGTAGCCGAGGTCGATCGGGTTCCACAGGGCAACCGCCTGACTGGAACCGTTGTCGATGAACTTCTTGAACTCGGACGGCAGCGCGAGGCCGGTGACATTGACCTTGCCGATCAGGTTCTCGTCGGTGACGACCTGGGCGGCGGCGACGACGCCGACGGTGGTCGGCGCGATGATCGCCTTGAGGTTCGGATAGGACTTCAACAGGCCCTTGGCTTCGTCGGTGCTCTTGGCCGAATCGTCATCGCCATAGACGGTGGCGACGAGTTTGATCTTGGGGAACTTCTCCGGCAGGATTTTCTTGGCCGCGTCGATCCAGGCGTTCTGGTTGGTGGCGGTCGAGGAGGCCGACAGGATGGCGACCTCGCCGCCTTCCGGCAGGTGGTCGGCGGCAAGCTTGATGATGGTCTCACCGATCAGGCCGGTATCGGACGGGTTGAGGTGAAGCTGGCGGCCTTCCTTGGCGACGCCCGAATCCCACGAGATGACGGTGATGCCGCGTTCCATGGCCTTCTTCAGCACCGGCACCAAGGCGTCGGCGTCATTGGCCGAAATGGCGATGGCGTTGACCTTCTGCGCGATCAGCGAATTGACCACTTCGATCTGCGCTTCGGCGGTCGCCTTGGTCGGGCCGGTGTAGATGATGTCGACATCGCCGAGTTCCTTGGCCGCCTCTTCGGCGCCCTTGTTGGCGGCATCGAAGAAGCCGTTGCCGAGCGATTTCACCACCAGTGCGATCTTGACGTTTTCGGCATAGGCGGCATTCACGAACATGGCGGCTGAGAATGCAGCCGTCACCATCAATTTCTTCAAGAAGCTCATCGAATTTCCTCCCTTGAGCGTTGCATTCCATCGTCGCTGCGAGCGCGAGTTGGCCTCAGGCCTGCAGTGAAGATTCTTCCTTGTTGGTCGCGGATGTGCGGGCGACGATCAGCGTCACCCCCGCGGTCTCCAGCATCTTGGCTTCGCGATCCTCGATGCCGTCATCGGTGATGACGGTGGCGATGCGCGACAGGCCGCACAGGATCAGGCTGGAGCGTTTGCGGAATTTCGAGGAATCGACCAGCACCACCAACTCGTCGGCTTGGTCGATCAGTTTCTGCTCCGCCTGGATCAAAAGCGGATCGCCCTCCATCAGGCCGAGCGGCCCCAGACCCTGCGCGCCCATGAACATGCGGCGCGCATAGAAATTGCGCGTCACGTCATTGTCGAAGGGCGACAGGATGATGTTCTGCTCGCGATAAATGGTGCCGCCCGACAGCATCACCGTGTTCTTGGAGTGCTTGAGCAGGTGCTCGGCGATCGGGAACGAATTGGTGAAGATCGGCATGCGGCGGCCGGTCAGGAAATGCACCATCTGAAAGGTGGTGGTGCCGCCATTGATGATGATCGGTTCGCCGTCCTTGCACAGTTCCACGGCTTCGCGTGCAATCGCCCGCTTCTGCGAGGCGTTGATCGTTTCGTTGACGGAAAAGGGCCGGCCGGCCAGCCCGATGAACTGCGGCGGCGAGATTGCCTCGGCGCCGCCGCGCACACGGCGCAGCCGCTTCTGGACGTGGAGGGCCGCGATATCGCGCCGGATCGTCGCCTCGGACGACTCCGTCAGGTCGACCATCTCCTGCACCGTCACCACAGGCTTTTCCTGGACAGCGGACAGAATGATCCTGTGGCGCTCTTTTTCGTGCATGGTTCCTCCCTGCCTGAGCATCTAGGCACCCAAAACGCGCAGTGTCAATCATTTCCGATCATATAATTTCATTGTGCAGTGCAATATGATCGATATTGATCGTTTGTGATTGACAAGCCGGCTGCTTCCGTGGAAATTCGGGGCCAAATGGCCGCGCCTTTTGCGTGCCTTCGGGAGGATTTCTTATGCTCGACAAGCGCACCGGCGCGCGCCTCGCCAATCTGTGGGACGAGGCCAAGGCTCACGCTATGAGCGGGCCGGAACTTCTGGTCTACCGCTCGAACACACTTGGTTCCGACAAGCGCGTCACCAACTATGGCGGCGGCAACACGTCGTCGAAGATCTGGGAGAGAGACCCGCTCACCGGCGAGGATGTCGAAGTGCTGTGGGTCAAGGGATCGGGCGGCGACAGCGCCTCGATCAAGCTGGACGGCTTTGCTACGCTCTACATGGACAAGCTGCGCGCGCTCAAAGGTCTCTATCGCGGCGTCGAGCACGAAGATGAAATGGTCGGCTTCCTGCCGCACTGCACCTTCAACCTCAATCCACGCGCGGCCTCTATCGACACGCCGTTGCACGCCTACGTGCCGAAGCCTTTTGTCGACCACATGCATCCCGATGCCATCATCGCCATTGCCGCCGCGAAGGATTCGAAGGCGCTGACCAAAGAAATCTTCGGCGACGCCATCGGCTGGTTGCCGTGGAAGCGTCCCGGGTTCGAGCTTGGCCTGTGGCTGGAGAAATTCTGCCTCGAACACCCCGATGCCAAGGGTGTCATCCTGGAAAGCCACGGCCTGTTCACCTGGGGCGACACCCCCAGGGAATGCTACGAGACGACGATCTCGGTGATCAACCAGGCGATCGAATGGTTCGAGCGCCGCTCCGAAGGTGTCGCTATCTTCGGCGGTGAAGTGGTCAAGGCACTCGACGCCACCGAGCGCCGTGCCATCGCGGCCAAACTGATGCCGAGGATTCGGGGCCTGATCTCGGAGAAGAGCCACAAAACAGGCCATTTCGACGATTCCGCCGCCGTGCTCGAATTCGTCAATTCCAGGGATCTGCGCCCGCTGGCGGCACTCGGCACCTCGTGCCCCGACCATTTCCTGCGCACCAAGATCCGCCCGCTGGTCATCGAATTCGATCCGGCCAAGCCCGATGTCGATGCGGTGATTGCGCGGCTTGCCGACGACATCGCAGCCTATCGCGTCGGCTACCAGGCCTACTACGACAGCTGCAAGCATCCGGACTCGCCCGCCATCCGCGATCCCAATGCCGTCGTCTACCTGATGCCCGGCGTCGGCATGTTCACCTTCGCCGGCGACAAGGCGACGGCGCGCATTTCGGGAGAATTCTATGTCAACGCCATCAACGTCATGCGCGGCGCCTCCACCGTCTCGTCCTATGTCGGGCTGCCTGCACAGGAAGCCTTCGACATCGAGTACTGGCTGCTCGAGGATCTGAAGCTGCAGCGCATGCCGAAGCCGAAGTCGCTTGCCGGCCAGATCGCCCTGGTCACGGGTGGCGCCGGCGGCATCGGCCGCGCCACGGCCAACCGGCTGCTGCGCGAAGGCGCCTGCGTGGTGCTGGCCGACATCGACGAGACAGCGCTGGCCAGCGCCAATGACGAACTGGCCAAGGTCTATGGCAAGGATTTCGTCCGCCCGGTGCTGATCAACGTCACCTCGGAGGACCAGGTTATCTCCGGCTTTGCCGAGACAGCGGTCGAGTTCGGCGGCATCGACATTCTGGTGTCGAATGCTGGCCTCGCCTCCTCGGCGCCGATCGAGGAGACGACGCTGGCGCTGTGGAACAAGAACATGGACATCCTGTCGACCGGCTATTTCCTGGTCTCGCGGGAAGCGTTCCGGCTGTTCCGCGCGCAGATGATTGGTGGCAACGTCGTCTTCGTCGCCTCCAAGAACGGCCTTGCCGCATCACCCAACGCCGCCGCCTATTGCACCGCCAAGGCCGCCGAGATCCATCTCGCCCGCTGCTTGGCGCTTGAGGGCGCGGAGGCGCAGATCAGGGTCAATGTCGTCAACCCGGACGCGGTGCTGCGCGGCTCGAAGATCTGGACCGGCGAGTGGAAGGAACAGCGCGCCGCCGCCTACAAGATGTCGACCGACGATCTGGAGGAGCACTATCGCTCGCGTTCGATGCTGAAGCGCTCGGTCTTCCCGGAAGACATCGCCGAAGCGATCTATTTCCTGGCGTCCGACATGTCGGCCAAGTCGACCGGCAACATCATCAATGTCGACGCGGGCAACGCCCAGAGCTTTACGCGCTAGCCGCTTCGCCCTTCTCCCCATCACTATACGGGGAGAAGGTGTCGGCAGGCGGATGAGGGGCAGCGCTGCCCGCATATATTTTGGGAGGAACCAGCACTTGTCCGAATCCATCATCTCCGCCGACCTCGTCGACAAGGACAACGCCGCGCGCAAGCCCAACCTCGAGCGCGACTACGCCTCGCTCGGCGAGCGGCTCGACCGTCGCGGCATCGCCATCGACGCTATCAGAGACAAGGTCGAGAAATTCGCGGTGGCGATCCCGTCCTGGGGTGTCGGCACCGGCGGCACGCGCTTTGCCCGCTTTCCCGGCGCCGGCGAGCCGCGCGATATCTTCGACAAGATCGAGGACTGCGCCGTCATCCAGCAATTGACGCAAGCGACGCCGACCGTCTCCCTGCACATTCCGTGGGACAAGGCCGACCCGAACCGGCTGAAGCAGGCGGCTTCGCGCTTTGGCCTCGGCTTCGACGCCATGAACTCCAACACTTTTTCCGACGCGAAGGACCAGGCGCTTTCCTACAAATTCGGCTCGCTGTCGCATGCCGATGCCGGCACGCGCCGGCAAGCGGTCGAGCACAATCTCGAATGTATCGAGATCGGCAAGACGCTCGGCTCCAAGGCCCTGACGGTGTGGATCGGCGACGGTTCGAACTTCCCGGGCCAGGTCAATTTCGCCAAGGCGTTCGAGCGCTATCTCGACGCCATGAAAGAGGTTTACGCCGGACTGCCCGCCGGCTGGAAGCTGTTCAGCGAGCACAAGATGTACGAGCCGGCCTTCTATTCCACCGTCGTGCAGGACTGGGGCACCAACTACATGATCGCCAGGGAATTGGGCGACAAGGCGTTCTGTCTCGTCGACCTCGGCCACCATGCCCCCAACGTCAACATCGAGATGATCGTCTCGCGGCTGATCCAATTCAAGAAGCTCGGCGGCTTCCATTTCAACGATTCGAAGTATGGCGACGATGATCTCGATGCCGGTTCGATCGACCCCTACCGGCTGTTCCTCGTCTTCAACGAACTGGTCGATGCCGAACTGTCCGGCACCGAGGGTTTCGATCCGGCGCACATGCTCGACCAGAGTCACAACGTCACCGATCCGATCGAAAGCCTGATGCTGTCGGCGGTCGAGGTGCAGCGCGCCTATGCGCAGGCGCTGCTCGTCGATCGCAAGGCGCTGGAAGGTTTTCAGGACAGTAATGATGCGCTGATGGCGACGCAGACGCTGAAAGCCGCCTACCGCACCGATGTCGAGCCGATCCTCGCCATGGCGCGGCTGAAGACTGGTGGCGCCATTGATCCGGTCGCGGCCTATAGGGCGGCGGGTTACCGCGCCAAGGTCGCTGCGGAACGGCCGGCGGTTGTGGGTGGCTCTGGCGGCATTGTCTGAGGCCGAGCCGGCCCCCTCATCCGGCCGTTTTGCGGCCACCGACCCTCCGGGCGTTCGTTGTTCGAAAAGCCAAGCAGTTGGCTTTTGGCCCGCTGCGCGGACCACGCCTCACCCCCGCTGGGGAGAAGAGACTGACGTCAGCGCTGACAACCTCCTCTCCCCTCGGGGAGAGGTCGGATTGCCTCGAATTGCGCTTCGCAATTCAGTTGGCAATCCGGGTGAGGGGGCTCTTCTCACGCTCCCTTAATTGTTAGTGGACTCGATCAGTCCAACACGGTCTTCTAGGCGTCCCCCCGCCCGGAGAACCGCCATGCCTCTCAACCGTCGGACACTGATCGCCGCCAGTCTTTCCATCACCTTCGCCCTCGCGCCGTTGACGGGCGTCTTCGCCGCATCGCCTGCGCCGGCCAAGGGCGAGCACGGCATGGTGGTGACGGCCCAGCATCTGGCGTCCGAAGTCGGTATCGAGGTGCTGAAAAAGGGCGGCAATGCTGTCGATGCGGCGGTTGCCGTCGGCTATGCGCTCGCGGTCGTCTACCCCAATGCCGGCAATATCGGCGGCGGCGGCTTCATGACCATCCGCTTCAAGGACGGCAAATCGACCTTTCTCGATTTTCGCGAGCGGGCGCCGCTGGCGGCGACAAAAACCATGTATCTCGACAAGGACGGCAACCCGGTGAAGGGGGCCAGTCTCGACGGCTATCTTGCGGTCGGCGTGCCGGGTTCGGTGGCCGGTCTGGAGATGGCCCGCGAAAAATACGGCAAATTGTCCCGCCAGGATTTGATGGCGCCGGCAATCGGCTATGCCAGGGACGGCTTCATCCTCAACCAGGGCGACGCCGCCTCGTTTGCCGGCAGCGCCGACAGGCTGGCGAAGGACCCCGCGGCCGCCGCCATATTCCTGAAACCCGACGGCAAGCCCTATGGCATCGGCGAGCGGCTGGTCCAGCCCGACCTCGCGGCGTCGCTCGCCGCCATTTCCGAAGAGGGTGCGGATGCCTTTTACAAAGGCGCCATCGCCGATGCCATCGTCAAGGCGAGCGGCGCCAAGGGCGGCATTCTCGCCAAGCCCGACTTCGAGCAATATGCGGTGCGCGAACTCAAGCCCGTGACCTGCACCTATCGCGGCTACGAGATCACCTCCTCGCCGCCGCCCAGCTCCGGCGGCGTCATCATCTGCGAAATCCTCAACGTTCTGGAGGGCTATCCCTTATCCTATCTCGGTGCCGGATCGGCCGAGTCCATCCATGTCATGGTCGAAGCGATGCGCTATGCCTATGTTGACCGCAATTCCGCGCTCGGCGATCCCGATTTCGTCGACAATCCGGTCTCGAAATTGCTTGATAAGGCCTATGCCAAGGATATCCGCGACAAGATCGACCCGTTCCGGGCCGGCGTGTCGCAGGATCTGATGCCGAAGGGCTTTGGCGAGAGCAAGGAGACGACGCATTATTCGATCATCGACGATGAAGGCAATGCGGTCGCGGTCACCTACACGCTGAATGGCTCCTTCGGAGCCGGCGTCGTCGCCGACGGCACCGGCATCCTGCTCAACAACGAAATGGACGATTTCACCCAGAAACCCGGCGTGCCCAATCTCTACGGCCTTGTCCAGGGCGAGGCCAACGCCATCCAGCCGAAGAAGACGCCGCTGTCGTCGATGAGCCCGACCGTGGTCGCCAAGGACGGCAAACCGTTCATGGTCATCGGCAGCCCGGGTGGCTCGCGCATCATCACGATCACGCTGGAAGCGATCGTCAATGTCATCGACCACGGCATGAACATCCAGGAGGCGATCGACGCGCCTCGCATCCACCATCAATGGCTGCCCGACAAGGTTTATGTCGAGCCGTTCGGCCTGTCGCCGGACACAGAAAAGCTGCTGGCCGGCATGGGATATCACCTCGATCTCGCTGACCAGACCTGGGGGCAGGCGGCCGGCATCCTGGTCGGCGGCAAGAGCCTGGCGGAAATCGAGAAGGGCGGCGGCGCGCGCTACAACGGCGCCATCGACAGCCGCGCGGCCTCTGGCGAGGCGCTCGGATACTGACAGCTCGGAGGAAAAACCTGGTGCAGCGTGGCGATTCGGGTTGATCGCCCGCTGCTCAAGTGGATCGGCTCACACCGATTTGGCCGTCACAAGACCAGCGTGAGAGTGGACGCAACCAGCATCAAGGCGGCAATGCCGACGAACAGCGCATAGATACGCGGCCGGTCGAGCAGCAGCGCGTTTCCGGATATCCAGGCGGACGTGGCGCCGCCAAGCGCGAAGAGGAAGCCGTTGCGGTGCCCGAAGACCATCGATGCGGCCATCAGCCCGCCAATGATCAGCGCACCGAACACGATGATCACGGCAACGGCATATCTCTCGAAATCATTGCCGCTACCCATGCTCGGGCCGATTGCGTTCAACGTCGGCAGGTCGTCCGGATCGAAAGGGTTCGTCGACCCGTATTCGTCTTGACCGGCAGGCTCTCGCATCATTCATTCTCCGTATAGCGGCAACAAACCATCAAGCCTTGCCGAGCGCAACCCGATCGCACTCCCTTCAATGCGTTTGGTACGGTCTTCTACACCTTCTGGCGACGACCGCCGCCGGTTTTTTGATTCGTTGCCTTTTTCAGGCAATCCAATCCAGAGCGCGCCGCCCGGAGGCGGTCGTGGGACCATCCATCCTGGAATGCATTCGTGGAGGAAAAATGATGCGGGACGTGGATTGCGCTTCGCGGGCAGCGATTTTCGGCGAGCGGGACGTCGCACGCCCACCGTGACGGTGCGAATCGTCTTGCCGCCATCCGGACGGAGGACAGGGCCGCGTCGAATCGCGGCTCTGGACGCGCGTCATCACAGGTTCATGCGGCGCGCTTCAGATCCCGCATGCCAGATCACTGCCAGCCGAGGCAGCCGAGCGGCATGCATCAGAACTTCATGCTGAGGCTGCCCTTGATGACGCGGCCTTCGCCATAGATGCAGCTGAGGTCGGCATTGCTGCCGGCCTCATAGCAGGTCGAATAGTAGGTCTTGTCGAACAGGTTGGAGACATTGAGCGCTGCCTGCCAGCCATTCTTCTTGTAGCGCAGTGCCGCGTCGACCAGCGTGTGGCCGGGCACGTTAACCGTGTTCGTACTGTCACCGAAGCTGGCGCCGATATAGCGCACGCCGGCGCCGACACTCAGGCCCTCGAGCACGCCGCTGCCAACCTCATAGTTGGCCCACAGCGATGCCTGGTGTTCCGGCACCCTGGCCGGGCGGTTACCGACGACGGCGGCGGCATCGCTGGTTATCTCCGCGTCGAGATAGGTGTAGGCCGCCGTCATGCTGAGGCCGGAAGCCAGATCTGCGTTGGCCTCGATCTCCAGGCCGCGATGGCGGACTTCTCCGGTCTGGACCTGGTAGACGGGATTGGCTGCTGCCGTCGGCACATTGGTCTTGCGCAGGTCGAACAGCGAAGCGGTGATGAAGCCGGGGAAGAAGGTCGGCTCGTATTTCAAGCCGACTTCATACTGCTTGCCCAACGACGGCAGCAGCGCGTCTCCGGACTGGGTCGGGCCGATATTGGTGGTGAAGGATTCGGCATAGCTGGCGTAGGGCGTCAGGCCGTTGTCGAAGAGATAGCCGATGCCGATATTGCCGGTGAAGGCATGGTCCTTCTGATCGTAGCTGCCTGCACCGTCGAGTCGGTTGAAATTGGTGTGGTCGATCCAGGCCTGCCGGCCGCCGATTGTCAGGACCCAGTGGTCGGCGATCTTGGACTGGTTTTGTGCATAGAGGCCGACCTGGCCGATCGTCTCCACGCGATCCGTAATGATGAGGCTCGGCGGCGTGACAGGGATCGAGTAGTCCGGGTTCTGGGTGTCCAGCGGCGGACCCGCCCCGTAGCCGTTGCGCCCGTCGACCGATTGTCTGCTGTAATCCAGACCGAACAGCAGCTTGTTTTCGACCACGCCGAAGTCAGCCTTGTACTCGGCCTGGTTGTCGACGTTGAACAGCCTTGCCGTCTCATCCACGGTGAACAGCGTGCGCTGCACCGTATGTTCGTCTGCGCCGATGTATGGGCCGCCAAGCCACTCGCCAAAATAGAGCTGCCGGTAGTCGGTTTCCTGCTGCGAGTAGCGCAGGTTTTGCCGCACCGTCCAATGGTCGTCGAACTCATGGCTGAACTGGTAGCCGATCGAACCATGGTTGGCATCGAAGCGGTCGAAGTCAGGCGAGCCGGTGAAGAAATTGCGCGGCAGATTGCCATACTGCGCCGGCAGAAACTGATTCGTCGTCAGCCTGTCCCACTGGTAGTTGGCCAGGACGGTCAGCGAGGTCTGCGCATCCGGCTGCCACTTGAGCGCCGGCGCGACGAAGATGCGGTCGTTGCGGGAATAGTCGGTTTCGAGCGCGCCGTTGCGAACCAGGCCGGTCAGCCGGTAGGACCACACGCCGGCATCGTCGATCGGGCCGCCTATATCCAGCCCGGCCTCGACGGTGTTGAAGCTGCCATAGCTGAGGAAGCCGTCATAGATCGGCTTGTCAGTCGGCCGCTTGGTGACGGCATTGACCATGCCGCCAGCCTCGTTCTCGCCGTAGAGCACCGAGGATGGCCCCTTCAAGACTTCGATTCGCTCCAGCCCGTAGGGCTCGATCTTGAAGCCTGAGAAATCGATCACTTTCTGCGGCAGCCCGTCGCGATAGATCGCCGACGTGCAGAGGTCGAACCCACGAATCAGGCATTGGTCGAAGCGATCGTCGACGCCCCATGGCGAGATGGTGACGCCGGCGAGATAGGACAAGGCGTCCTCAAGCTGCCCCGGCTGGCGATCGTCGAGCTGCTTGCGGGTCACCACCGAAATCGAGCGCGGAATTTCCTTCAGCGGCGTGTCGGTTTTCGAGCCGGTGGTGGTGTTTTTGGCGATGTAGCCGTCATCCGGTCCGACCGGGCTGTCGCTCTGTCCCTCGACATTGATCGGGTTGAGCTCGGTCGCGGCTTCCTGCGCAAGGACCTGGGTGCAAAGCAGGGTCGAAAGCGATGCGACCACGAGGCTCCGGGTCCGGCTTCGCCGCCGCGCCGCACGATATGCACTCAACCCCATCTTGATACCCTCACTGCCCGCAATGCGCGCAGGACCGGTCCGCCTTGCGCCAATTTAAATTTGTTGACTCGGTTAGTCATCTTCAATGTTGACTATGGAAGTCATGTTTCATAGTCAACCGACCATCGGCTGCCGGCAGCCAGATTTTTGAATGCGTCGTTTTGGAGAAAACCCGTGCCTGAAATCCACGCCCAGCCGGCTTTCCGCACAGGCGCTGCGCGATGATGGCAGCCCTTGAATCCCACAGGGCCGACCGTCTCCGCGGTCGGATCACCCGGCGCGGCGCGCTGGGACTTTTCGTTCTGCCCTTTGCCGCAATTGCATCGCCATCTGCCACGGCGAAACCGTTGCGCATCGTCTGCCTGGATGACGGCCTGGCCGAGACCTTGCTCATGCTCGGTGTCAGCCCGGTTGCCATTGCCGGTCGCGACATCTGGGAGACCTGGGTGGTCGAACCGCCGCTGCCGCCTGAGATCGCCGATGTCGGAACGCTGCTCGAACCCAATCTCGAATTGCTGCAGCAACTCAGGCCCGACATCATCCTGTCCATGCCGTATCTCGACGGCATCAAGCCGCTGCTCGAACGCGTGGCGCCGGTGACGACGATCGGGCTCTATACCGAGGCCGGGCAGCCCTATCAGCGCGCGCTCGAGGCGACGCGCCAGCTTGCCGGGCTTGTCGGCAAGGAAAGCGAAGGCGAGGCGCTGATCGCGGCGACAGATGCGTATTTTTCGGAAGTTCGCCGGCAACTGGCGCCGCTTTCGGCGCGGCCGATCTATGTCGTCAGCTTCATGGACCCGCGCAATGTGCGCGTCTACGGCAAGAAGAGTCTGTTTCAGGAGGTGTTCGATCGCATCGGGCTCGCCAACGCCTGGACGGCCGAGACCAATTATTGGGGGTTTTCGACCATTGGTATCGACGGGCTGGCGACATCCAGCGACGCTCGCCTCGCCTATCTTGAACCCTTGCCCGAGGGCGCGGGCGGCACGCTGACCGAAAGTCCGGTCTGGAACGCCATGCCTTTCGTGCGCAACCGCTCGATCATGCGTCTTCCCGCCGTCCATATGTTCGGCGCCCTTCCGTCCGCCACCCGTTTTGCTCGGGTCCTGGCGTCTGCGATGACTGTGGAGGCCGCCCGTGGCTGAGGATGCTGCGGCCATTGCCCAAGGGGGGAAGCATGCGTCGGCCGGCCGGGCCTCCGCGTGGAGCTTTTTCAGCAATCAGCCGGTAGGCGCGATCCTGCTTTGCGCGGTGCTGCTCGCGGCAGCGTCAGCGGCAACCGTCTCAAACCTCACCGTGCAGCTACCATCGGCGCTCTGGCTCCAATCGCTCGCCGCCCCCGACATCGCCGACATGCGGCAGGTGCTCGTCCACTATGCTTTCCTGCCTCGGCTTGCCGTCAGCCTTCTGTGCGGTGCGGCGCTCGGGCTTGCCGGAACCGTCCTGCAGCAGGTTCTGCGCAACCCGCTTGCCTCGCCCGAAACGGTCGGCGTCTCGGCCGGTGCCTATCTGGCGCTGGCGCTGACGACGCTTCTGTCACCGTCGCTGCTTGCCTTCGGGCGCGAATGGGTGGCGCTGGCTGGCGCATTCGTCGCCCTTGCCGCCGTTTTCGCTCTGTCCTGGCACAAGGGCCTGTCGCCGCTTTCGGTGGTGCTGGCGGGGCTTGTGGTCAGCCTTTATGCCGGCGCCATCGGTGCCGCTCTCATTGTGCTGCGGCATGAATGGCTGGCCAGCCTGTTCATCTGGGGCGCCGGTTCGCTCGGCCAGCAGGACTGGTCGACGACGCTGTGGCTGTTGCCGCGCATCGGCACTGCTGCGCTTGCGATCTTCTTCATGGTGCGGCCACTGACCTTGCTTGGCCTCGACGATGAAGGCGCGCGCAGTCTTGGCGTGCCGCTCGGCGCCTATCGCTTCGCCGGACTGGCGGCCGCCGTCGCGCTGATCGCGTTTGTCGTTGCCGCTGTCGGCGTCATCGGTTTCGTCGGCCTGGCCGCGGCGACGCTCGCGCGCATCGGCGGTGCCCGGCGGCTGGGCCAGCAACTGGTGATGGCGCCGCTGATCGGCGGGGCGCTGTTGTGGGCTGCCGACCAGGCCGTGCAGATCGCCACCGGGCCGCAAGGCGACCTGCTGCCGACCGGAGCGATTACAGCACTTCTCGGCGCGCCGCTGCTTCTCTGGCTGCTGCCGCGCCTTGCTCTTGGCTCGGAAGCCCCGACCTTGATGGCCGCGCGCCTGCCGCGCGCAAGCCGGCCCGGCCTTATGCTGACGGCGATCGGCCTGGCCTTGCTTTTGCTGCTCGGGCTGGCCCTGCTCTATGGACCGGGCCCGCATGGCTGGAACTTCGCCTTCGGCGACGAGCTGCAGCCTTTGCTGTCGTGGCGGTGGCCCCGCGTGCTTGCCGCGCTGAGCGCCGGGGCGATGCTGGCGCTTGCCGGGCTGATGATGCAGCGGCTGACCGGCAATCCGATGGCCAGCCCGGAAGTGCTTGGCATCAGCGCCGGTGCTGCGCTCGGCATGATGGTGGCGCTGTTTGCGCTCTCGGATGCCGGACGCCCGGTTCAGACGGCGGCGGCAACCATCGGCGCCTTCGCCGCTTTGCTGGTGACGCTGGCGATCGGCCGCCGTGCCGCCTATGCGCCGGAGCGGCTGCTGCTTGCCGGCGTTGCTCTGACGGCCTTGTTCGACGCGCTGATCCTGGTGCTCACCGCCACCGGCGATCCGCGTGCCATGCTGCTGCTCAACTGGCTGACCGGTTCGACCTATGGCGTCGATGTCGGTGACGCCTTGCTCACCGGTGGCATCGCCGTCTGCCTCTTCGCACTCGCGCCTTTCTTCATGCGTTGGCTCGACATCCTGCCGCTTGGCCCCGCCGCTGTGCAAGGCCTTGGCATTGACCTGAAGAGGACGCGGCTTCTCGTGCTGCTGGTGGTCGCGGCACTCACCGCAGCCTCGACGCTGATCGTCGGTCCGCTGACCTTCATCGGCCTGATGGCGCCGCACCTTGCCCGTCGCCTTGGCCTCTCCCGTGCGCTGCCGCAGGCCGTTGGCGCGGTGCTCGCCGGCGCGCTGATCATGGTCGCCGCCGACTGGGTGGGCCGCACCGCCATCTTCCCGCGCCAGGTCCCGGCCGGTCTCGTCGCCACACTGATCGGCGGCCCGGTGCTGATGTGGCTGCTGCGCCGCCGCTGACCTTTAGCCCTTGTGGAGATATCGATGTCCAAGTCGATGCCAGCCTTGATCGCCGACACCACGGTCCACGATCTTGTCCCGGCGCAGGGCGGCGCCCCCTGGCGGATATTCCTGCATGTGCCGTCCGGGCCGGTGCCCGAGGCCGGCTGGCCTGTGCTCTACATGACCGACGGCAACGCCGTCATCGGCACGGCGGTCGACGCCATGCGCGCGCAGGCCTTCTATCCAACGGGCACCAATGTCGGCTGGGGCGTCATCGTCGCCATCGGCTATCCCGTCGAGGGCGCCTATGACCCGCTGCGCCGCTCATGGGATCTCGGCCCGCCGCCGGGCAAGACCTATCCGCCCTTCTATGAGGGCACGCCCGAAGTCCGGACCGGTGGGGCAGGGGAGTTCCTTGCCTTCATCGAGGACGAGTTGAAGCCGTGGGTCGCCAGTCGGATCACGGTCGACGCTAGCCGCCAGGCGCTTTATGGCCATTCCTTCGGTGGCTTGTTTGCGCTCTATGCCCTGTTCACGCGGCCCTCGGCCTTCCAGACCTGGATCGCGGCGAGCCCCGCCATCTATTGGGAAGACCGTGCCATCGATCGCTTTCTCGAAACCTTCGAGGCCGCCATCCCCGCTGGTTTGGCGACGACCGTGATCCTGTCGGCCGGCGAGTACGAGACCGAGAAGCTGGCGCCGTTTCAGATTGGCGCCGAGGACGAGGAAAAGCGCCTCCAGCAGAAGAAGGTGACATGCACCGACGAATTCGCGCGGGCAATGGCGCAGCGGCTTGATGCTCTCCCGGGCGTGCGTGCGCGCTTCGAGCTGCACGCCGGCGAGAACCACATGTCGATCCTGCCGGTCACGGTCAATCGTGCGGTTCAGGCAGCGTTTGCGGTCAGGGCTTGCGACTAACGGCCTTCACCTCTCAACGCTGCAATGGCTTGTTCTCGTTGTGTGGCTGCGTCCGCGTCCATAGCGCCAAAACGCAGGGCACAGCGGAATTTTTCCCCGGGTGCGACGCGAACCAGGCGGCCTCTTTCCTTGGCCGCAAGATAGCCGTCTGGTTCGGCGGTGGCCGGCAGCACGAGGCCAAGCGCGTCCTGGTCGGCGCCGCGTGTGATCCAGCGGACGGCATAATTGAGCTCGTCGGGGCGAAAGCTGACGAAATCCGCAGTACGGTCCGGATGGACCTGCAAGGCGTGCGCCCAGCCCTGGGGGTCCGCCTTAGCCCTCATCGTCAGCACGAGTTCTGGGTCGATCGGCTCGCCCTTGGTCAGCAGGCGATGCCGCGAAGGATTGGCGACAACGGCATCGCGGTAGGCAAGGTAGCTTTCGCTCGGCGTGAAAAAGGGCGGCAGCGTCTGGCGCACGACAATGTCCGCGGAATCATCCGCTACGGTGTCGACCAGGCGCCCGCCATCGGCCGGTTTGAAATTGATGTGCGCCAGGTACATCAACTCCATGGCCGAGCGTTTCAGGTTCTCGATCACGATGTCGACGGCGAGGCTGCTGGCGTCGAGTTGCAGCCGTACGGTGGGCTCCATCACATATGGCTGAAAGCGACGGTCTGTCGACAGCGCCCCGTCAGCGCCATGAAAGGCCCTTCGGAATTGCTGCCGGCGATCAGTTGCACATCCTGATAGGGCGCATTGGGCAGGTCGCCGTGAAGCGGGTGGCGGTCATCCGGCCCCGGATTTCCCATTGCGGTGGCGCCGCAGTGGATGAAGAACGCGCCGTAGTTGGAAAGATAGTCGCGGGTCGCGACCGGCTCATCGAACATCGAGCGCATGGTCCGGGAGCGGCCGAGGAAGGTCGCGTCCCAAATCTGCTGTCCTTGGAACGGCAGCATGACGATTTCGCCCTTCGCGTTGCTGATCCGAAGCCCGGCAACGCCGGATCGGTAGCGAAAGGCGGTGGCGACAAGCCCGCGATAACGCGCGACGATGGTTTCCGACGCGCCGAACTGCTCGGGCACGAGGTCGACGAAGACGTGATCGGAGTAGTCCAGATGCATTGTTTCGACCTTATCCACCGCAAGCGTGCGTGCCGATAGTCGCAGGAAACATCTGGAAATCAACGGCAGCACGTCTCACAGCTTCTGCCAGGACGGCTGGTGGCAGAGTCTCTTCGCGCCCTCCTGGGAGAGCGCTCGAAACTGCAAGCTTGCCAGGCAATATCCCGCGATTGCCTATCCGCGAGCCGGCGGCAGCTCGAACAAAGTGGCGCCGTTCTCCCGGCCGCGCTCGACATAGCCGATAACGCCGAACCATCTTGCGACATCCGGCCCCTGGAGCCAACTGCGCGAGTGGATGGCGAGGTTGCCGGCGAGCGCCTGGATGTGCCTGATATGCCGCTTGCAGAAGCGAACGGTCGCGGCGCGGAAGAAGTCCTCCCGTGCGGCGAACAGCGTGTCGGCGGCGTCGCTGTTCTCGTGCCAGGCGATGATCGCCACGGCCTTGTCGCCCTCGACAAGCGCGTGCGCGCGGCCCTCCTTCAAATTCATCATCAGATTGTCGTAGGCGATCTTGCTGTCCTTGCCGGCCGCCACGTATTCGTCCGACATCCGCTTGGACAGACCGCGAAAGACATCCTCCAGATCCCCAAGCGTCGCTGCGCGTGCTCTCATTTCACCTCCTGCAGCCCCGGCAGGCAGTTTGCCCTAGGGTTGAGGGGTGGCCAAGCAAATTAAATCCGTCTGCGGGCTAATGTGCGCAAAGTGATTCCACTTGGCGATGCAGGCGGCGACGCGATGGGGTGTGTCCAAAACGGACCGGGGAGTAGTGGTGCCCAGAGGCGGATTCGAACCACCGACACGCGGATTTTCAGTCCGCTGCTCTACCAACTGAGCTATCTGGGCCTGTTCCGGCAAACGAAAACTCGTTGGCCGGAATTCATCGAGGCGCCGTGGGGCGCCCCTTGAAAGCGCGTGGGTTATAGCACGGGAATTCGGCCTGTCCAGCGCCTAGTGGGCGATTTCAGGCAGGAAAAGCGACGCCGTGCGGTGCCCCGGTTTCCATGCCGCTTGCGGGCGGGAATCGGGCACGGCATGGCACGATGCGGCCTTCGCCATCCCTGTCCGTGCCGCTATTGCCGGCTGACATGCCGTGGCACTGCCTTTAGCCGACGATCGAGGCGCACAATGCTTCGCGGCTCAGACCCGCATTGGTCGCCGCCACCTATCTGGCGCCGGTCACGCCTCTACGAAAATCGGAGGGCGACATGCCGGCGAGCTTGCGGAACGACTTGTTGAAGGCGCTGAGCGAGCCGAAGCCCGAATCCATGGCGACGCGCAGCACATTGGCGTCCTGATGCATCACCTGCGCCGCGCTCGCGCTTGCCCTGGGCTCAGCCCCGGCCTTCGCGCAATCCGGCGAAATCACCATCTGGAGCCGGAATGTCGCGGCTTCATCGCTGAAGGCGACGATTGCCGGTTTCAACAAGCAATTTCCCGACGTCAAGGTCACGGTCCAGGATCTCGGCAACCAGCCGACTTACGACAAGTCGATCGCCGGCTGCGCCGCCGGCCCGCACACATCAGCCGAGCTCGATCACGACCAGATCTGGTCACTGGGCGCCCGGCTCATTTCGAATCGTCGGGGTCCGTTTCTTCCTCGTCGTCGCGAGCCTTGATGACGTAAGCGCCCTTCAGCCAGCGATTGAGGTCGATGTCCTTGCAGCGCGTCGAGCAGAACGGGAAGGTGTCGCGCGCCGAGGGCTTGCCGCATTCGGGGCAGGGGCGCTTCGGGCGCAAGGGCGTGACTTTGGGATCGGAATTCACAGCCGGGGTCCCGCCAGCCAGCCGCCATGCACCTTGAAGCCTTCGCCGCTCAACAGCGCGACGGTCTCATAGAGCGGCAGCCCGACGACATTGGTGTAGGAGCCGACCAGCTTGACGACGAAGGCGCCGGCGAGGCCCTGGACCGCGTAACCACCCGCTTTGCCGCGCCATTCGCCCGAGGCGACATAGGCGTCAATCTCTTCGCGCGGCAGCCGCTTGAAACGCACCCGCGTCTCGACCAGCCGTTGGCGCAGCTTGCCACCCGGGGTGATCAGGCAGATGCCGGAATAGACCCGGTGCGAACGGCCCGACAACAGCCCGAGGCAGTTGGCAGCGTCGTCGAGGGTTTCCGCCTTGGGCAGGATGCGCCGTCCGACGGCAACCACCGTGTCGGCGGCCAGCACGAAACCTGGCGCGTAGTCGGCTTCGGTCTGCAGCGAGGCGAACGCCTTCTCGGCCTTTTCCCTCGACAGCCGCTTGGCCAGCGAGCGCGGATGCTCGGCACGCAACGGCGTTTCGTCGACATCGGCCGGCAGCACGCGGTCCGGCTCGATGCCGGCCTGCTGCAAGAGCTCGATCCGGCGCGGCGAACCCGAGGCAAGCACCAGCTTCTGCAAAATGCTCATCGCGGACCAGTCGGGCTTTGCTTACTTGAAACGATAGGTGATGCGGCCCTTGGTCAGGTCGTATGGCGTCATCTCGACCAGAACCTTGTCGCCGGTCAGCACGCGGATGCGGTTCTTGCGCATGCGGCCGGCCGTATGGGCGATGATTTCGTGTTCGTTTTCGAGCTTTACCCGGAACATCGCGTTCGGCAACAATTCCGTCACGACACCCGGAAACTCGAGGACTTCTTCCTTCGGCATTCGATACCTTTGCTTGGATGGTAGTTCCAGCACCCTGGCCGGAATTTCGGCGGAACCTATATGATAATCGTCCGCTTGTGAACACGCTTAATCCGTCGCGTTTTTTGCTCCTGGAAGCAGAAAACGTCGGCCTATGCGCACCTTCAGCCGCTCGCGCACGTCGCGATAACTAGCCATGATCTGTTCGCGGGTGCCGCTGGCGTCGGTCGGGTCCGGCGTCGGCCAGTATTCGACCTCGACAGCGAGCGAGCGGGTGAGTTCAAGTGCGGCGTGGTGCGCTTCCGGCGCCAGCGTGACGATGAGGTCGAAATAGTCGTCCTCGAGATCGTCCATCGTCCTTGGGTGACGCCCGCCCAGCGTGAGACCGTCTTCGGCAAGCACCGCATCGACGAATGGATCGCGCTCGCCGGCGCGAACGCCTGCCGAAGCGACAAAGACGGTGGCGGGCAGCATGCGGCGCGCCAGTTGCTCCGCCATGGGCGAGCGCACGGCATTCATGCCGCACAGGAACAGGATCGAACGGGGCAGGGCGCCGGGTGCCAGGGCTAGCCCCGCCAGTGCAGTACGCAGACCAGCGTGAACAGCCGGCGCGCCGTATCGAAGTCGATGTCGATCTTGCCGGACAGCCGGTCCATCAGCGTCTGCGAACCTTCATTGTGCAGGCCGCGGCGGCCCATGTCGATCGCTTCGATGTGGCTCGGCGTCGAGGAACGGATGGCGTCGTAGTAGCTTTCGCAGATCATATAATAGTCCTTGACGATGCGCCTGAGCGGCGTCAGCGACAGGATATGGGTGACGACGGCGGTGCCATCCTCGCGCGCCACGGCAAACACCAGGCGCTGCTCGGCCAGCGACAGTTTCAGCCGGTAAGGGCCGTCGCCGCTGTCACTGACGGGCTGAAAACTGTTCTCCTCGATCAGGTCGAAGATCGCCACCGCGCGTTCATGCTCGACATCGGGTGTCGACCGGCCGATCGATTCATCGAGTTCGACATCGATCAGCCTGGCGCGGGTTTGATCGGGGCCAGACATCGCCGCCTACATGTTCAACCGTATGGCGACGGAGCGTCCATGCGCGTCAAGGCCTTCCGCCTTGGCCAGCGCAATCGCCGCCGGCGCCAAGATCCGCAACTGTTCCGGTCCAAGCTTGAGGATCGACGTGCGCTTGACGAAATCGAGCACCGACAGACCGGACGAGAAGCGCGCCGAGCGCGCCGTAGGCAGCACATGGTTGGAGCCGCCGACATAGTCGCCGATGGCTTCCGGCGTGTGGCGGCCGAGAAAGACCGCACCCGCGTTGCGCATCCGCGACAGGAAGCCCTCGGCGTCGTCGATGGCCAGTTCGACATGTTCGGCGGCGATGCGGTCGACCAGCGGCAGCGCGGCGTCGATGGTCGACACCTGGATCACCGCACCAAAATCACGCCAGCTCGCCGCCGCCGTCTCGGCGCGTGGCAGGCTCTGCAACTGGCGCTCGACGGCTTGTTCGACAGCGATGCCGAAGGCTGGATCGTCGGTGACCAGGATCGATTGCGCCGATGCATCGTGCTCGGCCTGGGCCAGCAGGTCGGCCGCGATCCAGTCCGGATCGTTGCTGCCGTCGGCCACGACGAGCACTTCCGACGGCCCGGCGATCATGTCGATGCCGACGGCGCCGAACACCTGGCGCTTGGCCGCCGCGACATAGGCATTGCCCGGGCCGACGATCTTGGCGACCGGCCTGATCGTTTCGGTGCCGTAGGCAAGGGCGGCGATCGCCTGCGCGCCGCCGACACGGTAGATTTCCGACACGCCTGATATGTCGGCCGCCACCAGCACCAGCGGATTGATGATGCCGCCCGGCGCCGGTACGACCATGACGATGCGCTCGACGCCGGCCACTTTGGCCGGCACGGCGTTCATCAGCACCGAGCTTGGATAGCTCGCCGTGCCGCCCGGCACATAGAGCCCAACCGCCTCGACCGCCGTCCAGCGCCAGCCGAGCTCGACGCCGGCGGCATCCGTATAGCGGTCATCCTTTGGTCGCTGCCGCTCATGATGCGAGCGGATGCGGTCGCGCGCGAATTCCAGCGCCTCGATCGTCTTTGGGTCGGCGGCCTTGTAGGCCTGGGCGATGTCGTCCTTCGAAACGGCAATGCCCAGTCCAGCCAGATCGGCGCGATCGAATTTCCGTGAATAGTCGATCAGCGCCGCGTCGCCCTCGGCGCGCACGCGCGCGATGATGGCGCCCACCGCTGCATCGACGTCGGCGGACACTTCCCGCTTGGTCAACAGGAAGGCGGCGAAACGCTGCTCGAAATCGGCGTCGGACTGACGAAGCGTGATGGCCATCGGACGCTCAGGCCTTGTGGATGGGGCGCGAGGTGGCTTCCCACGCCCCGCCGATGTCGGCAAGGCGGGCCTCGATGCATTCGACGTCGAGCATGATCGCACCGCCGCCCGAGAAGATCAGCTCGACGATGCCGGCCGGCTTGCTGATCTCGATGAAGCTGATCGCCAGCAGCGACAAGACTTCCGCAGGCTTGTCGCGGTCGATGCCGCTGGTCTTGGCGCCGAGCACGCGGTCGAAATGCAGCACGGCCTGCCGTCGCTCATTGTGCTGGCGAAACAGGCCGGATTTTGCTTCCCAGACGAAACGGTTCATGGTCAGCAGGAAACGCTTGGCCGCAGGCAGGAATTCGAGGTCGCTGACTTTCAGCACGGCATCCTGGACATGAGCCGAAACGATGCTCAGGTCCTGGTCGTCTAGCGCGATAAGCTTAAGGCCGGTCATGCGGATTTCGCACCTGAAGGTTGATTGTTCAGCCTTCTGTTAGGCGGTCTTGGCGATCGGTGCAACCGCACCAACAGCTGCAGGTCTGCGCTGCCCCTCATCGCCCTGCCGGGCACTTCTCCCCATATAGTGACGGGGAGAAGGACGCTGCCGCGAAGGATCTCGCCAATCTCCTGCGTTGCTGGAGAGGAGCCGAGGTCGCGGGCTACGCCGAAATCCGTTCGATCACCGCGCCGCAGTTGGACAGCTTTTCTTCCAGCCGCTCGAAGCCGCGGTCGAGATGGTAGACGCGGTTGACCGTGGTCTCGCCTTCCGCCGCCAGGCCGGCGATGACCAGCGACACCGAGGCGCGAAGATCGGTTGCCATGACCGGCGCGCCCTTCAGTTTCGGCACGCCGTCGACGATCGCCGTCTGGCCCGAAAGCGTGATATGAGCGCCGAGCCGCGCCAGTTCCTGCACATGCATGAAGCGGTTCTCGAAGATCGTCTCGGTGATCCGCGACTTGCCCTTGGCCATCGTCATCAGGCCCATGAACTGCGCCTGCAAATCGGTCGGGAAGGCCGGAAACGGCGCTGTCGTCACGTCGACCGGCGAAATGCCGGCGCCGTTGCGCCTCACACGAATGCCGGAATTGGTCGGGGTGATCTCCGCACCCGTCTGGGCGATCACGTCCAGTGCCGTCTGCAGCAGGTCCGGCCGCGCGCCTTCGAGCACGACGTCGCCGCCGGTCATGGCGACGGCCATGGCATAGGTGCCGGTCTCGATGCGGTCGGGGATGACGCGCACGCGCGCACCCGACAGCGATTCGACGCCGTCGATGGTGATGGTTGGCGTGCCGGCGCCGGAAATCTTCGCGCCCATGGCGTTGAGGCACTCGGCGAGGTTGACGATCTCGGGCTCGCAAGCCGCATTTTCCAGCACCGTCTCGCCCTTGGCGAGCGCCGCGGCCATCATCAGCACATGGGTGGCGCCGACCGAGACTTTCGGGAAGATGTAGCGGTTGCCGACAAGCCGGCCATTCCTTGTCTTGGCGATGACATAGCCGGTGTCGACGTCGATATCGGCGCCCAGCGCCTGCAGGCCCTCGAGGAACAGATCGACCGGCCGCGTGCCGATGGCGCAACCGCCCGGCAGCGACACTTTGGCTTCGCCCATGCGGGCCAGCAGCGGGCCGATCACCCAGAACGAGGCGCGCATCTTCGACACCAGTTCGTAGGGCGCTGTGGTGTCGACGATGTTGCGGGCGGAGAAGTTGATGGTGCGCGAATAGCCCTCATTCTGCTTCTCGCGGCGGCCATTGACCGAATAATCGACGCCGTGGTTGCCCAGGATGCGGATCAGTTGCTCGACATCGGCCAGATGCGGCACGTTTTCCAGCGTCAGCGTGTCGTCGGTCAAAAGCGAGGCGATCATCAAAGGCAGCGCCGCGTTTTTCGCGCCCGAGATCGGAATGCTTCCGGAGAGCTTGTTGCCCCCGACAATTCTGATGCGATCCATGGAAGAACGTCCCTCTCGGCCAAAAAGGGCCGGTTCAATCGTTTGAGTAGCGGCCCGTCTAGACCATTGGCCAATCTGGTTCAAGAATTACGCTGGTTCAAGAAATGGGATTTCGCCCACCCCGGGCCAAGAGTGGCCGATTTGAGTTAATCTTTTTGTATTTCCTTCGATGCAGCGAGCCCGTCCGGCCGCTCGTCGGCATCGCCGGTCCGCCGCGAGCGTGACTGCGCCTTGCGCTTCTGCAGATTGGCGCGCAATTGCTCGGCCAGCCGATCCTTGCGGATTGTTGCGCTGTTTTTCGGTGGACCATCCTTTTTCACTGGAATTGCCTTGTCGTCCATCGCCCCGTCCCCGCCGGCGACCCACCAGCTTGCTGTTCAGGGATAGCCAACATTGTGGCACTGCCATGTCATTAAAAGCTATCCGGCAAAGGCTTTCACAGAAGCGTTGCGCTTGGCCTTGCGCTTGCCGGTTCGATATGGCAGAAGCCCCGCCATCAGCGGCTGCGGTAGCTCAGTGGTAGAGCACTCCCTTGGTAAGGGAGAGGTCGAGAGTTCAATCCTCTCTCGCAGCACCAGTTTCCAACATCCTTGTTGCCGCACATTCGTTCTCTGCATTTGCGAGGGCGAGGCGGCTACATGGGAACGGCGCGGCCGTCGTGCTGGCGGACCTCATCAGCCGTGCATTGCTCCAGAAAATGGCTGCCACAGGCAACTCCAGCCGAAACGCGTTCTCGGAAGCGACACGATTCGTTAACCAAGATGCTGTTCATCAACATGACGTGTTGTGGCATGGACGCCTGTCTGCGTCGGTCAAGTCCATGCTTGTCAGGAAGAGGGCTGAAAGGCTCTTCATCTGGGCGGGAACCTGAAATCGCCCGAAACAAAAGAACGTGCAAGGCATGAACGTGAGCGAAAACGTGCAAAACGCCCCCCGTGCTTCCCGTCTTTGGACACTGCCTGCCATCATCGCAGCGTTCCTTTGCCTGTGTGTCACCGGCGCGTTCGCGGAGACGCGTGCTTTGAAGATTCAACATCTCCATACGGGCGAGAAGGCTGAAATCGTCTTCAAGCGCAATGGGCGCTATGATCCGGCGGGATTGAAGAAGATCAATCTCATGCTGCGCGACTGGCGTCGCAACGAACCGACGAAGATGGATCCGCGCCTGCTCGATCTTGTCTGGCAGGCCTATCGCGCCAGCGGCTCGAGAGCCTATATCCACGTGGTCAGCGCCTATCGGTCGCCAGCGACGAACGCCATGCTGCGCAGCCGCTCGAAGGGCGTGGCTCGGGAAAGCCAACACATGGTTGGCCGCGCGATGGACTTCTTCCTGCCGGATGTGCCGCTGAAGAAGCTGCGCGACATCGGCCTCAAGATGCAGGGCGGCGGCGTAGGCTATTACCCGACCTCCGGTTCGCCTTTCATACATATGGATGTCGGCAATGTGCGGCATTGGCCGGGCATCAGCCGCCAGGAACTCGCAAGGGTATTCCCGAACGGCAATACGCTGCATGTGCCGAGCGACGGCAAACCGCTGCCCGGTTATGGGCAGGCGTTTGCCGCCTACAAGTCGCGCAAGGGCGCCGGCACGCCCAACATCGACCTGGCAAGTGCCGACGGCGGCCAACGCAGGCCGGCGCGCGGCCTGCTGGCGACGCTTCTGGGTGGGCGCGGCGCGGACGAGACCGATGATGTCGCCGAAGCGGTGCCGGCGCCACGCAAGCCGGCCAAGTCCGTTGAACCCAGGCCCGCCGGCATCGCAATCGTGCCGCCGCAGGATGCCCAGCGCGCCGACATCCAGATGGCTTCCGTCGATAGGGCCGAAGAATCGCCGATTGGACCGGAGGGGAAGACGCCTGAAGCGATCGTCATGGCCATGGCGCCGGGCTCGGTGCCGCTGCCAGCCTTCGCCCCGCGCAGCGGGTCCACGACCAGCATTCCGACCCCGCAACTCGCGCCGCTTGCAGCAGCCAACGCTTCCACCGCGCGGGCCGAACTGGCCAATCCAACAGCAACCGATGCTGAAATTCCCTCGGGCAAGTCGGCCGGTCCCGCGGGCGGCGCGCCGGACATGGTGGCGTTCAACATCCCGTTGCCGACATGGCGACCGGAAAGCCCGACGCGCCAGCTTGAAGCAGACAAATCCGGCGATGCGGTCGCTGCCTTGCTGGCCTTGAACCACGCCGATGACGGCCACAATGGGTTGGCCGGCCAGCGGGTCTCGGTTGCCCAATCGAAGCCCGAAGATCGCGTCAGGACCAGCCCGAAGGCCGACCGTGTCCAGCCAAATCTCGATCCCGAAGCCACCGCGGTCATCGTGCCGGCAGCGTTGTCCCGGCCGATTGAGACAGGTCGTGGCATCGCCGGCGGAGCTAGCCCTGCGGCGCCCGTCATTGCCGCCAATCTCATCCGCACAGCGCCGGAGCACATCTATCTCGATGGATTCCAGCCGCGAGGACGGACCTCCGATCACCGGCGCTTCACCGGTTCCGCGGTCAAGTTCCTGCCCATCGCCAGCTTCAAATAGACGCCAGCCCTCGTTCGAGCCGACGTGGATGTGTTGCACGACTGGCTTGGCTGCCATGGGATAGCAAGTCATGCCGAACTCTCGATGGCTCTGTAAGAGAAGTTCCAAATTTGACAAACATGTGTGAAATTGTAAGATAATCGTCTTTCCGTCGGCGATGGGCGATGACAATGTCGATCCGCGAAGAACTGGCCAATACGACCGTGGCGTTCACCTCCGCGGAAGAGAAGATCGTCCAGGTCCTGCTCGCTGATTATCCGATGTCGGGGCTGGGCACCGCGACCCGGCTGGCACGGCGCGCTGGCGTCAGTGACCCGAGCGTGACGCGGCTGATGAGCAAGCTTGGCTATGTCGGCTTTGCCGATTTCCAGGCACGCCTGCTCACCGAAGTTGAATCCAGGCTGCATTCGCCGCTTTTGATGATGGAGGCCAAGCGCCCGGGCGGCTCCAGCGAAGGCACCGCACTTGCCTATTTCCATTCGGTTTCCGACAGCCTGGAGCGCACGCGCACGGCAGTGCCGGTGCAGGCCTACACGCGCGCCGTCAACCTGCTGCTGGAGAGCAAGGGGCAGGTCGTGCTGCTGGGCGGCCGGTTCAGCCGGCATATCGCCTCCATGCTGGCCGGCTACCTCCTGCAGTTCCGCTCCGGCGTGCGCGACATCGGTTCGTTGAGCCCCGCCGATTTCGACCTGTTGATCGACCTTGGCAAGCGCGACCTCCTCGTCGTGTTCGACTACCGGCGCTATCAGTCGGACGTGGTGAGCTTTGCCCAGCAGGCCAAGGAGCGCGGCGTCTCCATCCTGCTGTTCACCGATGTCTGGCTGTCGCCGATATCTGACATAGCGGACCTGACCATGGTCGCGGCGATCGACGCCAACTCGCCGTTCGACACGCTGGCAACGGCCGTTGCCCAGATGGAAACCGTGTTCGCCCACGCGCTGGAAGGCCACGGCGCCGGGGTGCGCAAGCGCATCGAGGACATCGAGAAGATCCGCAGTGCCAATGCGGTCACGCTCGATACCGCCCTGTCGTCATCGGCCGACGACGCCGCCAAATCCAAAACCACAAGGAAATAGTGTCGTTGCGCCCAGTGCAGCGATGCAAAGCGCCGCGACGCAGAGAAGGAAGCGACGATGCCCGACAACCAGACCATCATCGATGCCGTGCAGGCTGAGATCGAGACCGATCGCGACTGGTTGATCGGGCTGACCCGCGACATGGTCCGCATCCCTTCGGTCAACCCCAAATTCGAGCCCAATCCGGCGATCAACCGCGAGGCGGATGTCCAGGCGCTGCTCGAACCGATCCTCAAGCAGGACGGGTTCAGGACCGAGCAATGGGATGTCTTGCCCGGTCGGCCCAATCTGGTCGGCGAATGGGCGGGAGACGAGGATCGCAGCCTGATCCTGTGCGGCCATATCGACGTCGTGCCGGTCGGCGCGATGAAGGATTGGTCGGTCGATCCGTTCGGCGGCGAGATCACCAATGGCCGCCTCTATGGCCGTGGCGCCGTCGACATGAAGGGCGGCGTCGCCGCCTGCATCGCCGCCGCGCGCGCGATCCGCAAGGCGGGCATCACGCTGCAGGGCCGGCTCGCCATCCACTCGGTCGTCGACGAGGAAGCCGGCGGCTTCGGCGCCATGGACGCGGTGAAGAAGGGCAAGCTCGCCAAGGCGGTGCTGGTCGCCGAACCGACCTGGGGTGATGTCCTGCCGGTCGAAGGCGGGCTTGAATGGGCGCGGGTGACGATCCGCGGGCGCAACGCCCATTCGGCGCTGCGCTACAACGAGATCTATCCGCAGCGCCACGACAAGGAGCGGCTCGAGCCGGGCGTCAACGCCATCGAGATCGCCGCCCGTTTCATCGCCGCCGTGCGCCAGTATGAGCTGGACCGGACGCGGGCGAAATCGCATCCATTGCTGCCGCTCGGTATGAACACCATCAACATCGGCGTCATGCATGGCGGAACCGGCCTTGGCCAGCATGGCCTGCCGACCGTCATGACCAACCCGGCCATCATTCCCGACGTCGCGGTGCTCGATCTCGACATGAAATTCCTGCCCGATGAGAACTCGGCCGACTACCGCCGCGATTTCGAGACGTTCGTCCACCATTTCGCCCAGACCGATGCGTGGCTGCGCGACAACCCGCCTGCGATCCAATGGGAGCTCGGCGGGCTGTATTTCCCGCCGATGAACACGCCGGTCGATCATCCGCTGGTGACATCGCTGATGAAGCGCAAGGCCATGGTCGGCAAGGCGCCGCAGGCTCGCGGCTTCGTCGCCGTGTGCGATGCCGCGCACTATGCCGGCGCCGGCGTCGACGGTGTCATCTTCGGCCCCTCAGGCGACGGGTTTCACGGTTCCGACGAATATGTCGAGGTCGAATCGGTGGTCGAGACCGCCAAGGTGATCGCCGCTTCGGCCATCGACTGGTGCGGCATCCGCTGAGGCGCAGCCGCTATTCCGAAACGATCAGCCCGGGCGTTTCAGGCGTCCGGCGACGGCGCCCCATGAAGCCTTGATCATGCCGACCAGGCCGCTCGGGTAGGCCAGCATCACGCCGATGATCAGCATCGCCGTGATCATCGGCCGCCACGCGCCGAAATCGGCCATCCATTCGGCGAAGATCGTCAGCACGAAGGAGGCGACGATGGCGCCGTAGATGGTGCTGGTGCCGCCAAGCAGCACCATCGACAGGATGATGGTCGCCAGGCTCATGCCGAAGACGTCGATCGAGGCATTGCGCTGGTAGGCGGCGTAAAAGGCGCCGGCGATGCCGGTGAAGAAGGCGCTCGCGGCAAGCGTCAGCATGCGCTGGCGCACGATCGAGACGCCGCGGCTGATGGCGTATTCCTCATTGTCGCGCAAGGCGACGATACTGGCCCCGGCGCGTGAGCGCACAAACACGCGCAGGAACAGCGTACTTGCCACCAGCAGTGCCAGCGCGATGTAGAAATAGGCTGATTTGCCGTCGCGGACCATGTTATGGTCGAAGATATAGAGTCCGGGAATGCGCACCAGCCCTTGCGTGCCGCCGGTGATGGCCGACTGGCTGATGATCACCTGCATCACCAGCTGCGCGAAGCCGAAAGTGACCAGGATGATGTAGATGCCCTTCAGCCGCAGGATCGGGATGGTCACCAGGATCGCCGCCAGGGTTGCGATGACACCGCTGGCAAACAGCGCGATCCACGGGTCGAATTCGGCCAGCTTGGTCAGCAGGCTGTAGGCATAGACGCCGATGCCGAACAGCGCCAGATGGCCGAAATTGAAGACGCCGCCATAACCGAGGCTGAGGTCCCAGTTCGAGGCGACGATCGCATAGATGAAGGCCATGATCAGGATGTGGCGGGCATAGGTGTCACCGAAGATCAGCGGCAGCAGCGCCAGCAGGGCGAAGCCGAGCACGAAGCCGATGGCCTCCTGCTTCCACGGCGTGCGGCCTGGAGCGATCGGGGTTGCCGCCTCGGCGTGGCCAGGCGCGATCAGCGATGTCGTGTCGGTCATGCTAGGCCTCGGGAGCGGCTGGCAAAGATGCCCTCGGGGCGCACCATCAGGGTCAGGATGAGCACGCCGAACAGCAGTGCCGGCGTCCAGTACAAGCCGAAATAATAGCTGCAGGCTGCCTCGAAGAAGCCGATCAGATAGGCGGCGAAGATCGGACCCGATACGCTCGATATGCCGCCGAAAACGACGACGATCAGCGCCTTGAGCAGCGGGTCGCTGCCCATCACCGGCGACATGAAACGGTAGCCGCCCATGAAGATGCCGGCGAGCCCGGCCAGCGAAGCGGCAATGGCGAAGGCCAGCCCATAGAGCGCGGTGACGTTCAGCCCGACAAGGTGGCTGGCATCTTCATTTTGCGCCACGGCGCGGAGCGCCAGCCCCAGCCGCGTGCGGTTGAGGAACACCCAAAGTGCGGCCAGGATCAGCGGCGTGATCACGATGATGGCGATCTGGTGCAGGGAGACGCCGACGCCCCCGATGGTGGCGTTGCCGGCGATCAGCGCCGGGATCTGTTTCGAGCGCGGTCCCCAGATGGTCAGCGCGCCGTTCTCGATCAGCGACCCGGCCGCCAGCGTGGTGATGACGACGACCAGCACGATGTTGGGTCGGCCGATCAGCGGCCGCACGACGCTCGCCTGCAGGATCCAGCCGACGCCGGCCATGACGACGACGGCGATCGGAAAGGCGACCGCCGCCGGCAGGCCGAGTTCGACCAGCTGCCAGGCGATGTAGGCGCCCAGCATCATGAACACGCCATGGCTGAAATTGAACACGCCGATCGTCGTCCAGACCAGAGCCAGCCCGACCGCCATCATGGCGTAGAGCGAGCCCTGGAACAGGCCGCCGAACAGGATTTCCGCCAATGCGCTCATCTTCGGATTTTCCTAATGGCCAAAATACATCGACATGATCTCGCCGTGGTCGAGGCTTTCGCCCGGCTTGATCTCGGTCGCCACCGCGCCATGGTTGACGAGGTAGAGTTGCTGCGTCAGCTCCAGCAGGAATTCGATATCCTGCTCGACGACGATCAGCGGCACGCCGCCGCGCGAAATGTCCATGACGGAGGCGCAGAGTTCGTCCTTGATCTTGGGCGCCAGCCCCAGCGTCGGCTCGTCCAGGATCAGCAGGCGCGGATGGCTCATCAGCGCGGTGCCGATCGACACCATCTGGCGCTCGCCGCCCGACAATGTGCGCACGCGCTGGCGCCAGCGTTCCGCCAGTTTCGGAAACAGCTTGATCACCTTCTCACGGTTCTCCGCCTCATGCGGCCGGGCCCTTGGCGAATAGGCGCCGAGCGCCATGCAGTCGGCGATCGAGAGATCGGGAAACAGCCGGTTGCCTTGCGGCACATGGATCAGACCGGCGCCGACGATGGCGCGTGCGCTGCGGCCGGCAATGTCTTGCCCGTCGAACAGAATGCGGCCGCTCTTCGGCTGCAGCAGCCCGGAGACTGCGCGCAGCAGCGTCGTCTTGCCATGGCCGTTGGGGCCGAACAGGCCGACATTGCCGAAACGGCCGGCCTCCAGCGAGATATCGTGCAGCACGGTGACGCGGCCATAGCCGGCGGTGACGCCTTCGACGCTGAGAATGGGGTTCACGCCGCCGATCTCCTGGTGCCGAGATAGGCTTCGATGACGCGCGGGTCGGCGATCACGCCGGCCGGGTCGCCAGCGGCCAGGACGCGGCCATTGTTGAGCACCAGCAGATGTTGCGAAAGGCTCATCAGGAAGGTCAGCACGTGCTCGATCAGAAGGATGGTGATGCCGCGTTCGGCGGTGCGGCGGATCAGGCCGATAGACGTCTCGATCTCGGGCTTGGTCAGGCTCGATGCCGGCTCGTCGAGCAAGAGCATGCGTGGCTTCATGGCGATCGCGGTGGCCAGCATCAGGCATTTGCGCTCGAAGACGGACAACTCTCCGGCCAGCCGCCCGAAGGACGCGGACCCGAGCCCGACGAATTCCAGCGCCTCGGCGGCGGCATCGCGAGCTGCCACGGCCGTTTTTTCCTGCTTGCCGTAGCTGGCGCCGATCAGCGCGTTCTCGAACACGGTCAGCCCGTCGAAGCTGGTCTCGCGCTGAAACGTGCGGGCAAGGCCGAGGCGCGCGATCGCGTGTCCCGATTTGCCGTTTATGGCAAGACCGTCAAAGCGGATCTGGCCCCGGTCGGGGCCGAACGGGATGCCGGTGATGATGTTGAACAGCGTGCTCTTGCCGCTGCCGTTCGGGCCGGCGATGCCGAAGATCTCGCCGGCTTCGACCTTGAACGACACGCCGTCGACGGCCTTCAGCGAACCGAAGGCCTTCGACACGTCGTCCAGTTCAAGCAGGGCCATTCCCTACTTCATCCAGGGCTGGAGCTTGAAGGCGCCGGTGGCGTATTTTTCCGGCGAGATCAGCGTGCGCTGGCCATCCCAGATCTGGAAGAAGGTGATTGGAATATAGTCGTCGCCCTGCGTGGCAAGGTGGGTGGCGGGATCGAATTTCAGCCGCCCTTCCGCGACCTGCTTGTCGGTCTCCGACAGCGCCTTCATGATCGCCGCATGGTCGGATGCGCCGCCGACCTTCTTGACCGCGTCGAAATAGACATTGGTCATTTCGTAGAGGCCGACGCCGTAGGTGCCGCTCTCGACGCCGTATTTTGCCTTGAACTTGGCCGCCACCTCATCGGCGCGCGGGTTCTTCGGCGTCGTCAGCGCGCCGCCGAGCAGGTTGTAGATGACACCATCCGACTTCTTGCCGGTCAGCTCGACGAATTCCGGAACGCTCGGTGCGTATTGCAGGAAGACGAGGCTCTTGGTCGGCTGCTCGAGGAACTGGTTCAGGAACGACGCCGAATTGCCGGGCAGATAGTCGGTGTTGATGACGACATCGGGAACGTTCTCGCGCACCTTGGCGAGGATCGAACGCCAGTCGGTCACTTCGCCGAATGGCACGATCTCGTCGACGGTGATGGTCCAGCCCTTCTCCTTGAAGGTCTTCTTCATGCCTTCGGAGATGGTCTTCGAATAGGCGTTGTCGGACGAGATGATGGCGACCTTCTTGGTCGGCAGGGTGATCTTGCCATCGGCCGCGAGCTTCTCGACGAACAGGGTTACGTCGGTGTTGTAGGCGTCGAAGGAAGGGGTCAGCGACCAGCAGCACATATATTTGTCGGGGCTCGGCGCGATGATGTCCCTGGTCTGCTGCGAGGTGGCCGCCAGCATGTAGGGCATTTCCGCCTCGGCCATGTTGTCGATCTCGAAATTGGTCAGGCTGGCATAGCCGGTCAGCATGAAGTGCACGCCCGGATCGCCAAGCAGGCGCTCGACCGCGCTGGTGACGTTGCCGGCGGACTGATCCTTGACGTCGCCGACCACCAGTTCGAACGTATCCCCGGCAACGCCGCCGGCTGCGTTGGCCTCGTCGATGGCCATCTGCACGCCGCGCTGGAATTCCTGGCCGTCCGCCGCGGCAGGGCCGGTCAGCGGCGCAAGCAGGCCGATCTTGACGACGTCGGCAAAGGCGGGGGCGGCTGATGCGGCAAACATGCCGATCAGCGTGGTGCTCATCAGCATATGGCGGATTCGACTTGCGGCGGATTTGGGCTTCATCGTGCTGTTCCCTGTTTCCTCCCGTTCATCGGGAGTTGGATAATTGACAATCTACGCATAATTGTTCTTATTTGAAAAGGATTTTTCAACGCAACCTGGCCGGGAAGATGGTTCCCGCAAAGGTATGGAAGCCGTGGCGCTTTGCTGCGCAACTGCACTAAAACAAGGCAATTATAACGGAGCGGACAATGACGATCGCGCAGAAGACCCTTGACACCAGCCACGGCAAGATCGCGGTGCGCCAGACCAGTGGCCAGGGCACCGCTGTCATGCTGATCCACGGCAATTCATCTTCCAGCGCCGTTTTCCGCAACCAGTTGGACGGCCCGTTGGGCGAGCGCTACCACCTGATCGCTCCCGACCTGCCCGGCCACGGAGCGTCCGGCGATGCGATCGATCCTGAGCGTTCCTACAGCATGGAAGGCTATGCCGATGCCATGACCGAAGTGCTTGGGCTGCTCGGCATCGACAAGGCCATCGTCTTCGGCTGGTCGCTCGGCGGCCATATCGGGCTTGAGATGATCGACCGCTTTCCCGGCCTGCTTGGCCTGATGATCACCGGCACGCCGCCCGTCTCGCCCGAGGAGGTCGGCAACGGATTCAAGCCGAGCCCGCATATGCACCTCGCGGGGCAGGAAACCTTCAGCGGCGCCGATGTCGAGGCCTATGCGCGCAGCACTTGCGGCGAGCCGTTCGAGCCGTTTCTCATCGACACGGTGGCGCGCACCGATGGGCGGGCGCGGCGCCTGATGTTCGAAAAGTTCGCGGCCGGCACCGGCCGGAACCAGCGCGAAATCGTGGCCGGCAAGACGCCGCCGATCGCCGTTCTGAACGGCATCGACGAGCCATTCGTCAACACCGATTTCGTCTCCGCTGTGAAATTCTCCAATCTATGGGAAGGCAAGGCCCATCTGCTCGACAAATCCGGCCACGCGCCGTTCTGGGATTCGCCGGATCGTTTTGATCCGATCTTCGCCCGCTTCCTGGCAAGCGTCGACAGAGCGTAGGTTCGTAGTAAACCGCGCCTCAGACCCCACTTCGTGATGGGTGGGGTGACAATGGCGAGCATCTGTCGTATATTGACATAAAGATATCCTTATGTGACATGAAAAGGTCTGTCGCCAAAGGGATAAAAAATGTCGCAGAATTCTGCATCGCTGGACGCATTGTTCGGCCCCGTAGCGGCAAAACCCGACGGTTCGGAAGTGCTTGCGGCGCTCACTGCGGCAGCACGCGAGCGCATTCTCATCCTCGACGGCGCCATGGGCACACAGATCCAGGGCCTCGGCTTTGACGAGGACCAGTTTCGCGGCGAGGCCTTCGCCGGCTGCGCCTGCCATCAGCAAGGCAACAACGATCTTCTGATCCTGACGCAGCCCGGGGCGATCGAGGAGATCCACTATCAATACGCCATCGCGGGCGCCGACATCCTCGAAACCAACACTTTCTCCTCGACCTCGATCGCACAGGCCGACTACGGCATGGAAGATGCCGTCTACGCGCTGAACCGCGATGGCGCGCGGCTGGTACACCGCGCTGCTGTTCGTGCCGAGCAGCAGGACGGTAAGCGCCGCTTTGTCGCCGGCGCACTCGGGCCGACCAACCGCACCGCCTCGATGTCGCCCGACGTCAACAATCCCGGCTACCGCGCCGTGACCTTCGACGACCTGCGCCTCGCCTATGGCGAGCAGCTGCGCGGGTTGATCGATGGCGGCGCCGACATCATCCTGATCGAGACGATCTTCGACACGCTGAATGCCAAGGCGGCGATCTTCGCAGCGGAAGAGATCTTCATCGAAAAGGGCGTGCGCCTGCCGGTGATGATTTCGGGCACCATCACGGACCTCTCCGGCCGCACGCTGTCGGGCCAGACGCCGACCGCCTTCTGGCATTCGGTGCGCCATGCCAGCCCCTTCACCATCGGCCTCAACTGCGCGCTCGGCGCCAATGCGATGCGGGCGCATCTGGCCGAGATTTCAGGCGTCGCCAACACCTTCACCTGCGCCTATCCGAATGCCGGCCTGCCCAATGAATTCGGTCGGTATGACGAGAGCCCGGACTTCATGGCCGCGCAGATCGAGGAGTTTGCCCGCGAGGGACTGGTCAATGTCGTCGGCGGCTGCTGCGGTTCGACGCCCGAGCACATCCGCGCCATCGCCGAAGCGGTGAAGAAATATCCGCCACGTGCCATTCCAGACATCGAGCCCAAGATGCGCCTGTCCGGGCTGGAGCCGTTCACGCTCACCGACGAGATTCCGTTCGTCAATGTAGGCGAGCGCACTAACGTCACCGGCTCGGCCAAGTTCAGGAAACTGATCACGGCAGGCGACTATGTCGCCGCGCTCGACGTCGCGCGCGACCAGGTCGCCAATGGCGCGCAGATCATCGACATCAACATGGACGAGGGGCTGATCGATTCGAAGAAGGCGATGGTCGACTATCTCAACCTGATCGCCGCCGAGCCGGACATAGCCCGCGTTCCCGTCATGGTCGACAGTTCGAAATGGGAGATCATCGAAGCCGGCTTGAAATGCGTGCAGGGCAAGCCGCTGGTCAACTCCATTTCGATGAAGGAGGGCGAAGAGGCATTCCTGCATCATGCCAGGCTGGTGCGGGCCTATGGCGCCGCCGTGGTCGTCATGGCTTTCGATGAGGACGGCCAGGCCGACACCAAGGCGCGCAAGGTCGAGATCTGCACGCGCGCCTACAAGCTCCTGACCGAGCAGGCCGGCTTCCCGCCCGAGGACATCGTCTTCGATCCCAATGTCTTCGCCATTGCCACCGGCATCGAGGAGCACGACAATTACGGTGTCGACTTCATCGAGGCGGCCGGCGAGATCACCGCGACGCTGCTGCATGTTCATATCTCCGGCGGCGTGTCGAACCTGTCCTTCTCGTTCCGCGGCAACGAGCCGGTGCGCGAGGCCATGCATGCCGTGTTCCTCTACCATGCCATCCAGCGCGGCATGGACATGGGCATCGTCAATGCCGGTCAGCTTGCCGTCTACGATACGATCGAGCCTGATCTGCGCGAGGCCTGCGAGGACGTCGTGCTCAACCGCGCGCCCAGGGCCGGCGGCACCGCCACCGAACGCATGCTGGAGATTGCCGAACGCTTCAAAGGCACGGCCGGGAAGGAAGCGCAGGAGCGCGATCTCGCCTGGCGCGAATGGACTGTCGAACAGCGGATCAGCCATGCACTGGTCAACGGCATCACCGAATTCATCGACGCCGACACCGAGGAAGCGCGGCTTGCCGCCGAGCGGCCGCTGCATGTCATCGAAGGCCCGCTGATGGCCGGCATGAACGTCGTCGGCGACCTGTTCGGCGCGGGCAAGATGTTCCTGCCGCAAGTGGTGAAATCGGCGCGGGTGATGAAGCAGGCCGTCGCCGGATTGCTGCCGCATATGGAGGCCGAGAAGCTGGCCAACGCCGCCAACGGCATCGACAATGGCGAACGCCAGACAGCGGGCAAGATCCTGATGGCGACGGTCAAGGGCGATGTCCATGACATCGGCAAGAACATCGTCGGCGTCGTGCTCGCCTGCAACAACTACGAGATCGTCGATCTCGGCGTCATGGTGCCGGCGGCCAAGATCCTGCAGACGGCCCGTGAGCAAAATGTCGATGTCATCGGCCTTTCCGGCCTGATCACGCCGTCTCTCGATGAGATGGTGCACATGGCTTCGGAAATGGAGCGTGAAGGCTTCGACATTCCGCTGCTGATCGGCGGCGCGACGACCAGCCGTGTGCACACGGCGGTGAAGATCCACCCGCGCTACACCAAGGGCCAGACGGTCTACGTCACCGACGCCAGCCGGGCGGTGGGTGTCGTGTCGTCCTTGCTGTCGAACGAGACCAAGGGCGGCTATGTCGACACGGTGCGCACCGAATACAAGAAGGTCGCCGATGCGCATGCCCGCTCCGAAGCCGACAAGCAACGGCTGCCGCTGGCCAAGGCGAGGGCCAATGCGCACCGGATCGACTGGTCTGCCTACGAGCCGCCGAAGCCGTCCTTTACCGGCGTCAAGGTATTCGTGAACTGGGATCTCACCGAACTCGCGCGCTACATCGATTGGACGCCGTTCTTCCAGACTTGGGAGCTGAAGGGCCGTTATCCCAAAATTCTCGAAGACGAGGCGCAAGGCGCCGCCGCGCGCCAGCTGTTCGAGGATGCGCAGGCGATGCTGAAGCAGATCATCGCCGAGAAATGGTTCGCGCCGCGCGGCGTCGTCGGTTTCTGGCCGGCCAATGCCGTCGGCGACGACATCAGGCTGTTCACGGACGAAAAGCGGTCGCAGGAACTGGCGACCTTCTTTACCTTGCGCCAGCAGCTGACCAAGCGCGACGGCAAGGCCAATGTCGCACTGGCGGACTTCGTCGCGCCAGCGGAGTGCGGCAAGCCGGATTACATCGGCGGCTTTATCGTCACCGCCGGCATCGAGGAGGTGGCTATCGCCGAACGGTTCGAGCGAGCGAATGATGATTATTCGTCGATCATGGTCAAGGCGCTGGCAGACCGCTTCGCCGAAGCCTTTGCCGAGCGGATGCATGAGAAGGTGCGCAAGGAATTCTGGGGCTATGCTTCAGATGAAGCGCTGGCGCCGGACGAACTGATCGGCGAACCCTATCGCGGCATTCGTCCGGCGCCCGGCTATCCGGCGCAGCCCGATCACACCGAGAAGGCGACTTTGTTCCGGCTGCTCGACGGTGAGCGCAATGCAGGCGTGAGCCTGACCGAAAGCTATGCAATGTGGCCGGGTTCCTCGGTATCAGGCATCTATCTGGCGCATCCCGAAAGCTATTATTTCGGCGTCGCCAAGGTCGAACGCGACCAGGTCGAGGATTACGCACGCCGCAAGGCGATGCCATTGGCCGAGGTAGAGCGCTGGCTTGGCCCCATCCTCAACTACGTACCGGCACACTATGCCGAGGCGGCTGAATAGCGGCGCCATGCGTTCAACAGAATTTGCGCTGGTTGCCGGCTTGTGATCCGTGGCGCGGCGGTTACACCTGCGCGGGCAGCCGTCTTTATAGTTGGAGCGCCGAATGACCTTACTCACACGCCGCAGGCTTTTGAAGACGGCTGCGGTTGCCGGCGCGGGCGGGATCGGGCTTTCGGCGATGGGCCGGCTTGGTGGCTGGGCCGCCGCGACGCCTGAGCCGGTGGTTTTGCAGACGGCAAAGATCCAGGCGAAGCTGATGGATGTCGGCCAGACCAGGGATGTGCTGACCTATGGCAACGCCGGAATGCCGCCCGTGCTCAGGATGAAAAAGGGCGAGCCCTTCGCAGCACGCCTTGTCAACGCGATCGACGATCCGACGACGATCCACTGGCACGGTATTCGCGTTCCCAACAAGATGGACGGCGTGCCGTTTCTGGTACAGCCCTACGTCTACACCGGCGATCATTTCGACTACGCCTTCACGTCGCCCGATGCCGGCACCTTCTGGTACCACCCGCATTGCAACACGCTGGAGCAGATGGGCCATGGCCTGACCGGCGTGATCGTGGTCGAGAATCCCAACGATCCGAAATTCGATGCCGAAATCGTCCTCAATTTGCGCGACTGGCGCCTCGGCGACGACGGTCAGTTCATCGACCAGTTCCGGCCGCGCGATGCCGCGAGAACCGGCACTTACGGCACGGTACGCACCGCCAACTGGCTCGACCAGCCGCAATATGATGCGCCGGCCGGCGGACTTGCGCGGCTGCGTGTCGCCATCACCGACGTGACGCGCATCTACGCTTTCCGCGTCGACGGTGCGGAGGCGAGTGTCATGGCGCTCGACGGCAATCCGGTGCCTGAGCGTTTTTCGCCCGACGCCTTGCTGCTCGGACCCGGCCAGCGCATGGAGCTGGCCATACGCATGCCCGACAATGAAGGCGCGATGGTCAGCTTGAGGGACGTCAGGGGCACCAAGCCAAAAATCCTGGCGACCCTGCGCGCGACAGGAAAATCCCTCAAACGGGACATTCGCGATGTTGCTCCGCTGGAGCTCAATCCGGTGGCGGAAGTGGATCTCGCCAGTGCCAGGCATATTTCCCTGGCACTAAGCGCCACGGCGGAAAACGTCCCGAGCGATGGCATCTGCGGTTCGCTTGGCTATAGTTTCTGGGCCCTCAACAAAGTGCCGTGGCCAGGCGACACCAAGGACCCGACCGCGCCACTGGCCGAATTGAAGCTTGGCCAAAGCTACGTCATCGACATGGAGAACCTGACGCCGCAATCTCATCCGATGCATCTGCACGGTATGAGCTTCAAAGTGCTGTCATCCTCGACGCGCCAGGTTCAGCCTGTGATTTCCGACACCTATCTCATCCAGCCCAACGAGAAGGTTCAGCTCGGCTTCGTCGCCGACAATCCCGGCGATTGGCTGCTGCACTGCCACATCATCGAGCACCAGAAATCGGGAATGACGAGCTATGTCAGGGTGGTGTGAAGCCGCGTCAGCCTGCGCGTAGCGTCTGTGCCGTCATTTGCGCAACTGCGCCTCGATCTCGTCGAGCACCTTGTCCTTGCCGATGCCGGTGAGGAAGGCGAGGCCCTTGATCACCGGCTTGGTGACCGAAGCGGAGATCGGGGTGGTTGCGACGATGAAGTCGACATTGTCGGCCAGTCCGGGCACTTCGGTGGCCTTCGCCTGCTGGGCATTGAAGGTGAGGCCGCGTTTCTTCATTTCCTCGGTGACGGCGACATTGACCGCGGTCGAGGTGGCGATGCCCGTGCCGCAGGCAAAGAGAATGGTTTTCTGTCTCGACATCTCTGCTTCTCCTTGTTTCAGCCGAGTACGGCTCGCACGTCTTCGAGGGTTCTGGCCGACCTCAAATCATCCAAGGCTTGCGGGTTCTGGATGGTGGCCATGACGGCCTGCAGCGCCTCAATCTGCTTGTCCTTGTCGTTGATGGCAAGCAGGAAGACGAAGCCGACCGGCAGCATCTCGTCGGGATCCTCCATGTTGGCGAAGGTCACTGGTTGCTTCAATGTGCCCATCGCGATGCCAGGCTTCAGCACATGCTCCGGATCGGTGTGCGGCACCGCGACATTATCGGAGCGTTCCAGCGGCAGTCCGGTCGGGATGGTCAATTCGCGGCGCACGACCGCGTCGGCATAGCTGCTTTTGACATAGCCAAGTCTCTCCAGCCGGCCCGCCAGGATGCGGATGATCTCCTCATTGGTCGAGGCATCGGATCCGAGCACGATCGCGTCAGGGTCCAGAAGCTGCATGAGTCCGTCGGACATTCTTTGCTCCGTCTATGAAATCGTGCGCCGCGGGAAGGGCGCACGATCGGTTTGAGGGTGGACGCTATCAGGTTCAGGCCGTCTCTTCGGCCGGCTCGTCCTCGGCGCCCGCGGCCCGCTCCCAGCCGAGCGGATTGCGGCGGTAGAGGACAAACAATGCCGCGATGACCACTGCGATCACGATGATGCCGACAAGCCCCATCCCCTGGATCGCCTCGATGACCACGTAAGGCACCCACAGGAAGCCGTCGACCACCGAGGTGATCTGCAGCGCGTCCGCCGGCAGCTTGAAGCCCGACGAGACTGCTGCGCTGGTGAACAGCGGCGCCAGCGCGTTGGCGACGTAGAAGCCGATGGCCAGCGTCACCGTGCCGATCACCACCATGCGGAACACGTTGCCTTTGACCAGCGGCGCGGTCATGGCGACGATGAAGGGGATGACCGCGAGGTCGGCGAACAGGATGACGCGGTTGCCCGGCAGGATGATGGACAGGATGATCGCGATCGGCACCAGGATCAGCGACGACGAGATCGCGGCCGGATGGCCGATCAGGATCGCCGAATCGAGGCCAACGAGAAGCTCTCGGTCACCGGTGCGCTTGCGCACGAACGCCTGTGCGGCGTCGGAGACGGGGATCAGCCCCTCCATCAGGATCTTGACCATGCGCGGCAGCAGCAGCATCACCGCGGCCAGTGTCATGCCGGTGCCCAGAACCTTGGCCAGCACCACGCTGAGATCACCCGCATTGTAGAACGCGATTGCACCAAGCACGAGGCCGATGATGAGGCCCATCACGACAGGTTCGCCGAACACGCCGAACCTGCGCTCGATCGTATCGGTGTTGATGTTGATGCGGTTGATCCCGGGAATGCGGTCCATGATCCAGTTGAGCACAATGGCGATCGGCAGGATCTGTGCCGAGGCGAGATGCGGCACCGAAATGCCGGGCACGCCGTAGAACTGCTGTACCGCGCGCGCCGACCAGTCGGCGAACAGCAGCGAGAGTGCTGCGACAAGTGCTGCGACCGCGATGCCATAGGCCAGATTGTCGGTTGCGGCGACCACCAGCGAGCCGACAAAGGCGAAGTGCCAGAAATTCCAGACGTCGACATTGAGCGTGCGCGTCATGCGTGTCAGCAACAGCACGATGTTGACGAGGATGCCGACCGGAATGACCCAAAGGCCGACCGACGAGCCGAAGGCGATCGCGGCCGCGGAGGGCCAGCCGACATCGATGATGTCGCGATGAATGCCGGTGTTGGTGACGATGGCCTTGGCGACGTCGCCAATCGACGTGAACATGAGGCCAAGCACCAGATTGATGCCGATGAAGGCGACGCCGATGGTGACGGCGGCGCGAAAAGCCTTGCTGACCTTGGCGCCCAGAACCACGGCGATGATGAAAATGACAATTGGCAGCAGGATCGTCGGGCCAAGCGTATCGATGGCCCCTTTTAGGCCCGCGAGAACAGTATCCATTTTTCCTCCCCTGGAGCCGCGAGCCTTCGCTCGACGCCTCGCAATGATGCTCCATCCAGCCTTTGACGCCCCGGCGCAAAGACACTCCCCAATTTGCCCCAGAGGCGAATGCTTTCCGACTGTCGCGTCGGTGAACATTTGCCTTTGTTGACAAACGAATGTTTTATTGGGGTTGTCAGCTGCGATGTCAATTGGTTGCGCTTCGGCCAATCGAGCCTCGGCGGTCGTCCCTTCCGAGACGATTTCGCGGGAAATTGCCGGTCGCGACCGGGTTTCGTTGGCAAATAGAACCCGTTCCCTGCTATCCGACCTCAAATCACGAAGCTGTGGACATTCCTGCATGACCAACGTCGCCCTGACCGGCCTTGCCCGCGATCTCGCCAGGCGTGCCGCCGAGGGCCGCCCGGTGCGCATCGGTGTCATCGGTTCGGGCGAAATGGGCACCGATCTGGTCACCCAAGGCATGCTGATGCCAGGCATTTCGATCTGCGCCGTCTCGACGCGCCGCCCGCACACCGCGCGCGATGCCATCCGTATCGCCTATGGCGACGAAGCCATGGCCGTCGAAGCCGACACCGCGTCGAAAGTCACCGGCGCTATCGAGAGCGGCAAGATCGCCGTCACTTCGAACGAGATGCTGGTCACCAATCCGCTGATCGACGTCGTCATCGACGCCACCGGCAAGCCGGGCGTCGCCGCCGATTTCGACCTCATGGCGATGGAGCACGGCAAGCATCTGGTGATGATGAACGTCGAGGCCGACGTCACCATCGGCTGCTACCTCAAGCAGCAGGCCGACCGGCTTGGCGTCGTCTATTCGGTGGGTGCGGGCGACGAGCCGTCGAGCTGCATGGAACTGATCGAATTCGCGTCGGCGCTCGGGCTGACCATCGTCTCGGCCGGCAAGGGCAAGAACAACCCGCTCAACCACGATGCCGTACCGGACGACTATCGCGCCGAAGCCATCCGCCGCAACATGAACCCGCGCATGCTGGTCGAGTTCGTCGACGGTTCCAAGACCATGGTCGAGATGTGTGCCATCGCCAACGCCACCGGGCTGGTGCCCGACGTGCCCGGCATGCACGGCCCCAAGGCCGACCGCGATGACCTCGCCAAGGTGCTGATCCCGCGCGAGGATGGCGGTCTGTTGCTCAGGAAAGGCGTCGTCGACTACACGGTCGGCAAGGGCGTCGCGCCTGGCGTGTTCGTCATCGTCGAGGCGACGCATCCGCGCATCATCGAGCGCATGGACGACCTGCATATCGGCCACGGCCCCTACTACAGCCTGTTTAGGCCCTATCATCTGACCTCACTGGAGGTGCCGCTGACCGCCGCCCGCATCATGCTTTTCGGCAAGCCCGACATGGTGCCGCTGCCGCAACCCGTTGCCGAAGTCTGTGCGGTCGCCAAGCGGGATCTCGCCGCCGGCGAGACCTTCGATGCGATCGGCGAGACCTGTTACCGCTCCTGGACGATGACCGTCGGCGAAGCCCGTGCCCAGCGCGCCGTGCCGGTCGGCCTGCTCGAGGGCGGCAAGGTGCTGAAACCGGTCAGGAAAGGCGAATTGCTGACGTCAGACAATGCGTCGCCCGACCAGACGACAAGGCTGTTCGCCTTGCGCCGGCTGCAGGACGAGATGCTCTACGGGGCCTGAAAGGACCACGCTGGCGCTGCTACGACAAATGATAGATTGTGGGGCAAATGTCGCCAAGGTCGGTCACATGAACCTTCGAATCAGGAATCCGCTTGCCCGCGAACTGGCTCGCCAGCTTGCCGCCAAGCGCAAGGTTTCCATGACCAGAGCGGTTATCGAAGCGCTTGAAAGTGAACTGAAAAACGCCCGTATGCCTCTGGCGGAACGGCTGGCTGCAATCGCCGGTGATTTGAGGTCCAAAGCGGGCAAGGCTGGCCGGGTCGTGAGCAAGAATGAGATCGATGCCATGTGGGGTGGCGGCCAGAATGACGCCTGACAGGTGCACAGGGGTTGTCACGTTGGAAGGCCTGCTGGCAGCTCGGATTTCGTCGTTCGTTTCGATGGATCATCGTAGACATTCGGGATTGACCGGAGCCTTCCCAACTTCGTCATCCACGGGCGGAGCAGGAGCGAAGCGACGTCGCGGAGACCCGAGGATCCATGCCGTGATCTTGGTCGAGGAATGCAGCGGAGCAGAATTCTGCACCGCAGCAGCGCTTTGAAGTCGCGGCATGGATCCTGGGGTCTGCGCCGCGTCGCTGCGCTCCTTGCTTCGCCCCAGGATGACGAAGCGATGTGCATTTCCGCCAAGCCATCAACGCAAGCACGTCCGACCCATCAAAACTTCGGCAGCGGAGGAGTTGACGATTACTTCCCCAGCTCGACCGACCGCAGCCGCGCAGCCTCCACCGCCTCTGTGAGAAGGCGCGTCAGCCGGTGCTCGCCCATCAGCACGGCCAGCGCCGCGGCCGTCGTGCCGTTGGGGCTGGTGACCTGCTGGCGCAGCACGCCCGGTTCCTCGCCGCTTTCGGCGGCGAGCGAGGCGGCGCCATAGACTGTCTGCATGGCGAGCAGCTTGGCGGTCGCCGTTGGCAGCCCGGCCTTCTCGGCGGCCACGGTCAGCGCTTCGATGAAATGGAAGATGTAGGCCGGCCCAGATCCGGAGACGGCGGTCACCGCATCCATCAGGCCCTCGTCGTCGATGGTGGCCACTTCGCCGCTCGCCGACAAAAGATCGGCGACGAAACGCTTGGTGTCATCCGACACGAGCTTGTTGGAGAACACCACCATCATGCCCTTGCCGATTGCCGCGGGTGTGTTGGGCATGCAGCGCACGATCGGCGCGCGGCTGCCGAGGATTTCCTCGAAGGTGTTGGCCGGCGTGCCGGCGGCGATGCTGACGAAGGTGGTGCGGCCATCGCCGAAACGCTTGTAGGCGGAGGTGACATCGCGGATCACCTGCGGCTTCACCGCGATGACGACGAGATCGGGCACGGCATCGGCCGGGATGCTGCCGGCATCGGCTGATGTCGCGCAGCCCAGCGTGGCCGCGCGATTGCGCAGATCGGCATTGGGCTCGACCACGAAAACCGCCGATGGCGCAAGCTTACCGGATTTCAGCCAGCCTGAGAGCATGGCGTAACCCATATTGCCGCAGCCGGCGAGAACAAGCCTGATCGTCATCAAAAGCCCTCCGAAGGAAGGCTTTCACATAGACGCTGGCGCTTCCCCGGGGAAGCCCCCGTCAGGAGGAACGGAAAGATCGCGAGCCGCGATCGGGATCGCGCACTGCCATCGGCCGCAGCGAGACTTGCCTGAGGCCAAATACGCCGAGCACGAAGAACAGCCAGACCGGGTCGCCGCGATGGAAGAAGAAGCTTTCGAGAAAAGCGTTCAGCGCCGTGAACAGCACCACCATCATGAAGAAGTCACCGAGAAAAATGTTTTCCCTGCGCAACGGAATGCGCATGTAGTCGCGCAGCGGCGCGATGAGGAAAGTGTAGACCGCCACGCAGAGTGCCGGAATGCCCATCAGCACGGCGATGTCGAGGTAGCCGTCATGGCCGTGCACGATGGTCCGGATGTCCCACGGCCGGTCGAAGGGCTGGTCCTGGTTGAGCAGCAAGGGCGTGCCCCAGAAGCTCTCATAGCCGTAACCGGTCCATGGCTTCTTCGCGAGCATGCTGCCGGCGAACTCCCACAGCGTCGTGCGGCCCGTATAGGTCATGTCCGGGAAATAGATCGCCGCGAGATGTTTTATCGGCGGCAGGAATACGATGCCCAGCGTGCCGACCGCTGTCGCGACGATCGCCAGCGCAAACAGGATCGGCGTGCCGAGCCGCATGCCGATCAGGCTCGGGAACATGACGATCAGGATCGAGAACGGCACCAGGCCGGCTGTCGTCTTGGAGCCGGTGTGCAGCATGAAGATCATCGCAGCGAAGAAGATCCCGGCACCCCAGTAGCGCTGTCCGCGCCGGTAGAGATAGAGGCCCGCGAAGCTGAGGCAGGCCATGATCGGCCCGGCGATGTTCTTGTGGGTGAACACGCCGCGCCACAGGCCGGCATGCTCAGGCTCCTGCGAGTCGGCGGTGTGCATCGCCTCATGCGGAAAAACGATGAGCCCGAGATAGGAAAGGCCCATGACCACGACGGCGGTGAAGATGATCACCTTCGAGAAGGCTTCGGCGTCGCGAGGCAGCACCAGGATCGTCGCCATCGTCAGGATGCCGATCAGGGTGAAGGAGGCGGCGCGCATGGCCGAAGGCGGATCGGTCGACAGGATCACCGAGAGGAAAAAGAAGCCCAGCATCAGCATCCAGGACGGGCTGAGCAGCGAGCGCACCACACGCGGATCGGCAAAGGCCATCAGCGAGAAGATCGACATGGCGCCGAGCGAACCGAAGCCAAGCTGGTTGACGATGTCGCCGCCTTGACCGGCGAGTTCTGCGCCGCCCGGCTGGAACGGCCGGAAGGACACCATGATGACGGTCAACAGCAGCGCGGCAATGGCGGTGGCCACGCCTTCGCGCGTGAACGCGGCGCTGAGCGGCGCGCGCTCAGTTTTTCTCAGGCTGGCGATATTGCTCATTGGCATATCCGAATTCGGCCAGCACGCGGCCCAGCGCCACATGGACAGGGTAGATGGCGATATCAGGCGATCCGGTCCGCGCCAGCCGGATCAGGCCGCGAAGCGGCGAGGCGGCAAGCAGTGCCAGGCTCTTCAGCAACACCTTGGCGCCGGCCAGCGGTGTGCCGGCGCGCTTCTTCTTTTCGACCAGTGTCGAGATGACACCGTTGCGCAGGCTGCGGGCCCGGATCCAGTCGGCTTCGATACGCCGGGCCGGGACGGTTTCATGCACCTTGGCCTCGGCGCACCAGCCCAGCACAAAGCCCTTTTGCGCCGACCGGCTGAGAAAGTCGGAATCGCCGCCGCCCATGAAGTTGAATCTGAGATCGAGAAAGGGTGGACCCATGGCGATCAGCACGTTGCGCCCGACCAGAAGATTGCCGGACGAATAGAGCGCCGGCACCCGCCCGGTTGCCCGATAAGGCGGCGCGAACACCGGATGCTCGGCCCATCGCGCATGGGCGGGGTCGGCAAACACGGGCACCTGCGGGCCGCCGACAATATCGGCACTGAGCGTTTCGGCAGCCCGGCACATCCGTTCCAGCCACTGCGGATCGGCGATCTCGTCATCGTCGATGACCAGCAGATGCCTGAAGTTCGGGAATTGCAGGATGGCTGTCTGCCAGCCGGCATTGTAGGCGCTGCAATTGCCGCGCTCATGCGCGATGATGACCAGGCCCGACATTTCGCCCCGCTCGAACAGCGGCAGCGCTGCCTTGGCGCCGGCCCGCGCCTCGGCTTCGTTCTCCATGACGATCACGGCAAAGCGCCTGCCGGTTTGCTGCGCTCGCAGCGACGCCAGCGTTTCCAGCACCTGCTCGGGACGCTTGAAGGTCGGCAAGGTGACGACGGCTTCGACGGCCTCGACGTCAAGCCGCGGCGTGCGTCCCGCGACCGATACCGAACCGTCCGATGGCAAAGGGATCATCCGTGTCCAGCCACATGGTGAGTTGGGCTCTGGTAGCACCGCGGTTGATAAGGTTTCGTTAATCACCTTGCACGGAGAACGCCTGCAAGCAGAGGCTTTCGGCCGTCGAATGTGCTCGCTTAATCAAGGGTTCACCGCGCTTTGCTACCGGCTACACCACTGGATAGGTGAGATGCATCTACTGTTCGCCACATCGATCGTGCCCGACGGTGCTCTCGCCTCGGGCTACGAGATCGCAAACGCTGCGATCATCGCCGCCCTGCGGCGCGCTGGCGTGCGCGTAACCGTCATTGGTTTCACCTGGCCGGGGAAACCCGCGGCCGACCCCGAAAACACCGTGGTGCTGGGTGCCATCGACGTGCGCACGGACAATGCCTCCGCGCGGCAGAAGCTGGCCTGGGTCGGCAAGGCGCTGCTTTCGGGCCTCACCTTCGCCTCGGTCAAGCTGCGCGCCGTGTCCGACAGCGATGTTCTCGCTGCCATCGAGCAAGCTGGACCGGTTGACGGCTACGTGCTGAATTCCGTGCAGTTCGCCGGCGCCTTCGAAAAGCTGTTCACCGAGCGGCCTTCGATCTTCGTTGCCCACAATGTCGAGTATCTTTCGGCGCGGGAGAACGCCGCTGCCGCCGGCAGCCTCTTCCAGCGCCTGCTGTTTCGTCGTGAGGCGAGGTTGCTCAAGGCCGTCGAAGAGCGTGTCTGCCGCCGGGCGCGCTTCGTCTTCACCCTGGCCGAGGAAGACCGCGCCGCACTCGGTGTCGCCTCCGACAACCGCTCGGCGGTGCTGCCGCTGGTGACCGGTGCCCAGGCGCCAACCCTGAAAGGCCCGCGCCGCATCGACTGCGACGCGGCCCTGATCGGCACCTGGACCTGGCAGCCGAACCGCATCGGCCTCGACTGGTTCCTGGACAAGGTGGTGCCGCATCTGCGGCCCGATTTCCGCATCCGCATCGCAGGCCACATGCCTTCGGGCGTCGCCTCGAAGCATCCGGGTGTCGAACTTGTCGGCCGCGTGCCCGACGCGCAGGCTTTCGTGCGCGGTGCTGCCGTCATTCCGCTGATCAGCACCGCGGGCAGCGGCGTCCAGTTGAAGACCATCGAAACGTTCGAACTCGGCCTGCCTTCGGTCGCCACGAGCCGTTCGCTGCGCGGCATCGACCACCGTCCGGCCAACTGCGTCGTCACCGACGATCCCGTCGCCTTCGCCAGGGCTCTCGAGGCTGCGGCGGCCGACATCCGCGACGTCGACGGCAGCGCGTTCCGGGGCTCGCAGGTCAAGGCGCTCGACGCTGCCATCCGGCTCGGCCTCGAAGAGCTTGAGCCTGCCAGGCAGGAGGCGTTTGCATGAACATGCATTCCGCCCGCGCTGCGTTCGGGCTCGACAAGCTGATGACGATCCTTGGCATCCCGGTGGTTGCGGTCCGCTGGAACGATGCCATCGCCCTGCTGAACCGGTTGATTGCCGAGCGGCGCTTCACCAAGGTCAGTTTCCTCAACGCCCACAACGCCAACATCGCCTATACCGACCCGGTGTTCGCCGGGGCACTCGATGATTTCCTCATCCTGCCCGACGGCATCGGTATCGATCTGGCGGCGAGGCTCCTCTACGGGGCGCCGTTTCCCGACAATCTCAACGGCACCGATTTCGTCCCGGCCTTCCTGCAGGCCTCGACGACGCCGCTGACCGTTGGGCTGCTCGGCGCGACGCGTGTCAATGCCGAAGCGGCGTCGGTCAAGCTGGCCGCCTTGGCGGTGCAGCACCGGTTCGTGGTGATCCATGACGGCTATTTCCCCGCTTCGCAGGAGCAGGAAATCGTCGACCGGATCGCCGCGCTTCGGCCCGACGTGCTGCTCGTCGCCATGGGCGTGCCGCGCCAGGAATTGTGGATCGAACGCCACATCGACGCGCGCCACTGCACGCTGCCGATCGCCGTCGGCGCGTTGCTTGATTTCCTGAGCGGCGCGGTGCCCCGCGCGCCCTTGTGGATGCGCCGGCTGCGGCTCGAATGGCTGTTCCGGTTGGCTGTCGAACCGAGCCGCCTGTGGCGCCGTTATGTGGTCGGCAACCCACTGTTCCTGCTGCGCGTCGTCAGGCAGAAATTCTCGCTTGCGCCCGAAGCCGCGGAGGATGTCAAGTGAACAGCAGGTTCGTGCCAGGCACCGCTGTCGAGCCAGGCCCGCTGCGGCAGACACCGACGGCGGCCATCGTGACGGCAAGCTACGCGCCCGACTTCGAGCGCTGCCGCCTGCTGTGCGAGACACTTGATCGCCACGTTTCGGGCGCGGCGCACCATTACATCCTGGTCGAACATCGCGACGTCAGGCTGTTTCGCCAATTGGAAACCGGCCGCCGCACGGTCGTCGACGAGCGTGAATTGCTGCCGCGCTGGCTGCACGCATTTGATGATCCGCTCAGCCTGTTTCGCCGGCGCGTCTGGCTCAGCCTGAAGACCCAGCCGCTGCGTGGCTGGCACGTGCAGCAATTGCGTCGCATCGCCATCTCGGCGCATGCATCTCAAGATGTGCTGATCTTCTGCGATTCCGATGTTGCCTTCCTCAAACCTTTCGACTGCGCCGCCTTCTGGCGCGACGGCAAGGCGCGGCTGTTCCGCCGCGACGGCGTGCTGGCGGACGAAGGTCATGAGGAGCATCGCATCTGGTCGCGCAACGCGGGGTCGGCACTCGGCATCGATCCGTCCCGGACATCGGTCCACGACTACATCTCGACGCTGATCGCCTGGCGGCGCGACACCGTGCTGGCCATGTGCGGCGAGATCGAGAAGGTCCATGGTCGCAACTGGGTCGAGGTCGTCGGCTCGGCGCGCAAATTCTCCGAATGCATGATCTACGGCCGCTATGTCGACGATTTGCTACAGGGTGCCGGCCACTTCCACGGTTCGGAGGAGTTCTGCCGGGTGCACTGGACCGGCGAGGCGCTGTCGGACGACGAGTTCCGCCGCTTCGTTGCCGCCATGGCGCCGGAGCAGGTGGCGATCGGCATGCAATCCTTCATCGGCACCGATATCGGCCGTATCCGCCGTTTGACCGGGCTGGATTAGATGGGCTTTGCCGGTTTACGCATCGCCGAATAGGTGAGCAGCGTCGAGGCGAGATACAAAAGCAGGAAGACGACATTGAGCGACAGCACCAGGTTCGGCGTGTCGAGGATGGTCGTCAGCACATAGGTCAAAAGCAGCGCCTTCAGTGCGGCGAGCAGACCGAGATTGAGCGCCCGCACCAGCGTCTGGCCGCGCGCGAACAAAAGCTCGGCCTGATATTCGACCAGATTGCGCAAGCCAGGCACGCAGATCGCCAGCACGACCAGCGGCGCGGCCTCGGCGACATTCTTGCCGAGCGCATTGGGGAAGAAATGCAGCACGATGCCAAGCGTCAGCAGCGCTGCCGTGGAGACCGCGAACACACCGCCTTCGATGCCGCTCTTGACCGCCAGCCGTGACAACAGTTCCGGTGCGCGCATCATGCGCTGCACCAGCATCATCGAGAAGGTGCGGATCGGAATGGCGGTCAGGTCTACCAGCCGCATAATGATGGCGTAGATGCCAGCCAGATGCGGGCCGCCGATCGCCAGCACCAGCAGCTTGTCGAACTCCATCTGCAGGTAGAACAGCACTTCGGCGCCGGCCACGTAGACAGAATCGGCCAATCGCCTGAGATAGAGCTCGATGCGCAGCCGCAACCGCTGGCGGGGGTAGAAGAAGCCGAAGGCAATCAGCAGCGAGGCGGCATTGGCGCCGATATAGAACCACGACCATATCCAGACGCTGTGATGCGCAGAGAACATGAACAGCACCGCGCCAAGCGCCCGCAACGCGGTCGCCAGGATAGCCAGCAGCGCGGCGCGGCCGAATTTGCCCAGGCCATTGTTGACGATCAGCGCCACCTCGACCGGCCGCCACAGCAGCGCTTCGGCAAAGACGATTGCCGCAAACACCGACAGCGGCACGGTGTCGGCGAAGAAAAGCAGGTAGACGCCGAACGAGGCCGCGGCCAGCAGCGGCAGCGACAGCACGCCGAGCAGCAGGAAGCCGGCGGAAAAGGTGCCGATCAGATTGGGGCGGATGGTGGCGGTGCGGTAGAGCGCCGAGATGAAACCGAAGGCGAGGATGCGCGACAGCATGACACCGGCCGCCGAAGCGGTGGCGAACATGCCGAATTCGGAAATGGACAGCGTGTTGGCCAGCGCGATGAAATAGGCCAGCGAAAACACCAGTCGCCCGCCGGCGCCGCTGATCGCCGAGAAATAGTCGCGAAGCAGCCCCCGTCGTTCGGCCAAAAAGCTGCCGATCCGGGCGAGGGGCCGCCTTTGCGGTATGTCACTGGCCTGCGTCATTTCTCAAGGAGAGCCTAGGCGGGAAAACTTAACGTGCCGTTCTGGAGGCTTAAGCCTGTGTCGAAAATAGATGCAACCGAAGCGAGAAACCGACGCTTCGGTGCGGGAAAATTAACCTTTTGTTTTCCATGCCTGTTTAGCGTGGCTTAACGAATGGCCAAGCGCCGTTTGCAGGTCGCCAAAGGTAAAGTTCAAGACGATGGTCGACAGGGAAAACCGCGAGGACTGGAAGCGCGAGCGCTCATTGCTGGCGCTTGGCCAGGCTGTGCGCGGCGACGAACCCGACGCGTCCCTGGTCTCGATAGGCGACCGGGCAGACCCGTCATGGCGCGAGGATGCCGCCACGCGTCATCGCCTCGCCCGTTCGCAGCGCGAGGCGCGCAACCCGAAACTGTCGGATCCGGTCGTGACCGACGGGGATCATGAGCAAGCTTCGTCATCATATCGCGCGCAAACGACGCCACGGACACAAATTGGTGCCGCCGAAACCGCCGGCGCCCGGCGCGCCGATCATGCATCGGAACCTTACGCTGCAGGCGACGCGTCGGTATCCCGAAACGACGGCAGGGACAGCCAGCAGTGGAAGCCGCTGATCGATCCGATGCAGGTCGTGCGCGGTGTCGGCAAGTCGAAGCTGCTGATCGTGACGACGACAATACTGGGTGCCGCGCTCGGCCTTGCCATCGCGCTGTCGACGCCGAAGAAATATGAGGCCACCACCGAACTGATCGTCGACCCGCGCGACCTGAAGCTCACCGATCGTGACCTCACCCAGTCGGTCGTCGCTTCCGATGCCACGCTGGCCATCGTCGAGAACCAGGTTCGGGTGCTGACCTCAGGCACCGTTCTCAACAAGGTCGTCGACAAGCTCAATCTGGTCAACGATCCGGAATTCAATGGGCAAGGCGGCGGCGGCCTCAGCGTCATGTCGCTCATCCGCTCCGTCCTGTCGCGCAATGACGGGCCGGGGGGTGTCGACGACACCCGCCGCCGTGCACTTGCTGTCGGCAATCTGGCCGAGAGCCTTTCGGTCGAGCGCGGCGGCAAGACCTTCGTCATCACCGTCAGCGCCACCACGCAGAATGGCGAGAAATCGGCCCTCATCGCCAACACGATGACGGATGTCTTCCTGCAGACCTTCGGCCAGATACAGTCGGACACGGCAGGCCGCGCCACCGACGAACTGACGGCCAGGCTTGACGAGTTGCGCAAAGGGGTCGAGGCGGCCGAGCGCAAGGTCGAGGATTTCAGGGCTACCCATGATCTCGTCGATGCGCAGGGCCACCTCATCAGCGATGACGAAATGCTGAAACTCAACGAGCAGCTGTCGGTTGCCCGCGCCCGCACGCTGGAGCTGAATGCCCGGGCGGCCTCGGCGCGTTCGGTCGACGTCAATTCGGTTCTCACCGGTACCTTGCCGGAGGAGATCAACTCCAACTCGATGAGCGATCTGCGTTCGCAATATGCATCGCTCAAGCAGGAGGCTGACCGCGCTGCCATTCGGTTCGGCCCGCGTCATCCCGAACTCCAGGCGCTCAATGCCCAGCTTGCCGGCGCACGCGACCGCATCGCCTCGGAGCTGCGCCGCATCGGCTCGTCGCTGCAGGTCGACCTCAAGCGCGCGGTCCAGCTCGAACAGGATCTTGCCTCTCGCCTGGCGCAGCTGAAGGTCCGCAGCGGTGACGTCAACAGCGACCTTGTGTCGATGCGCGAACTGGAGCGCGAGGCGACCGCCAAGCGTTCCGTCTACGAACAGTATCTGCTGCGCGCCAAGGAGACCGGCGAGCAGAAGGACATCAACACAGCCAACATCAATGTGATCTCGAAGGCCTTCGCGCCGCTCGAGCCGAACGGGCCGTCGCGGGTCGTGGTCGCGCTCGCCGGCCTGTTGCTGGGTTTCGCCTCCGGCATTGGCCTCGGAGCCATGCGTGGCGCCTATGAGAGCCTGCGTGACACTGCCAATTCGCGCTCGCGTCGCGACCATGGCACGGACGAACACCGGACGCCTTACGAAGACAAGGCATATCGGTCAGCGCCGCCGCCGGCGCCGCCACAACCACCAGCGCCGCAGCCATCGACACCCCCGCCTGCATCACCACCGCCTGGCTCGCCATCGCCTGTCCAGCAAGCCGAGGTCTCGCCGGCCGAAGGTTCCGGCCGGATCGGTGCCTTGCTGTCGAGGCTGCACAAGTCCGTCTCACGCAGGCCGTCCCGGGAGGAGCCGTTCGATACCGTTGAATGGGCCTCTGCCGAAAACGCGAAGCCGATGCAGGATCCGCAATACTCCGCTTACCCCCAGTCGGCGCCGGCCTTCGAGCCTCGGCAGGCGGCCGCGGCAGCATACCCGTCGCGGCCTTTCCAGCCCGGCGGCCATCCGCAGCAGACGGCGCAGCCGCCACTGCCGCCTCCCATGGTGCAGCAGCGGCCATATTCCGGGCCGCAGCTCTATCCCTACGCGCAGCCATTGGGCTACGCACAGCCGCCGGCCTATCCCTATCCGCAATCGATGCCGGCCGCCAATGCCGGGCTGCAGCCCGATCCGGCTCAGCCTGCTTCCGAGTCCTATCCACAGCCGTCCCTCCCGCAGCAGCAGGCGCCTCAGCCTCATCAGCGATCGGCGGAGCCGTCGCGGGCCGCGGAGGATGCCGAGCAGCAAGCGCCAATCGAGGAAATCCGCGCCAGCCTGCGCGAATTCCGCGAAGCGGTTCGCGAACTGACCGAGAGCCGCGTGCGGCGTCGCTACTTCTGAGCCACAAAAATCTGCGCTGTGCCGTACAAAAACATGCCGGTTTCGCGTAAACGGCATGGGACGGCGCTTTGGCGGGATTGCATGTTGGAATTTTCGTGAAAATGCCACGCTGTGAAAGATCGAAAAGCGCGTCGCTTCCGCAAGCGACGCGCTTGGGCATTCTGGTGTTGAGGGTAGTCCATGGCCGAAGTGATTGATGGCAAGAGCGTTGCCGGCGACGTTGTGGGGTCGGTCAAGACCCTGACGGCTGAGCTTGTCGCCAAGGGCCAGGCCAAGCCGGGTCTTGCCGTGGTTATCGTCGGCGAGGACCCGGCCAGCCAGGTCTATGTCGCGTCCAAGTCGCGCACCGCCAAGGAATGCGGCTTTCATTCCGTCCAGCACACGCTGCCGGCCGAAACCTCGGAACCGGCGTTGCTGAAGATCATCGGCGATCTCAACGCCGATCCGGCCATCAACGGCATCCTCGTGCAGCTTCCGCTGCCGGCCCATATCGACGCCGGCAAGATCATCCAGACCATCGCGCCGGAAAAGGATGTCGACGGCTTCCATTTCATCAATGTCGGCAAGCTCGGCACCGGTGAACTCGAGACAGCCTTCGTGCCTTGCACGCCGGCCGGCTCTATGCTTCTGATCGAGCGGGTGCGCGGCAAGGACCTGTCCGGCCTCAACGCCGTCGTCGTCGGCCGCTCCAACATCGTCGGCAAGCCGATGGCCAACCTGCTGCTTGCCGCCAACTGCACCGTCACCATCGCCCACAGCCGCACCAGGGATCTGCCCGCCTTGGCCCGCACCGCCGATATCCTTGTCGCGGCCGTCGGCAGGCCGGAGATGATCAGGGGTGATTGGGTGAAGCCCGGCGCCACCGTCATCGATGTCGGCATCAACCGCATTCCGGCGCCGGAAAAGGGCGAGGGCAAGTCCCGCCTCGTCGGCGATGTCGCCTATGCCGAAGCGGCTAAGGCCGCCGGCGCCATCACGCCGGTTCCCGGCGGTGTCGGGCCGATGACCATTGCCATGCTGATGGCCAATACGTTAGCCTCGGCCTACCTAGCGGCCGGATTGAAACGGCCGTCCTTCTGACCCGCCAGAAAGCCGCAGCTTTGCCGAACCCCAGTGTTCCCTCAGAACGGCCGGTCATCACGGACCCCGTTCAAGGCGGGCGGCAGTTCGCATTCCTGCTGGTAGACAAGTTCTCCATGTTCTCGCTGGCTGCCGCGATCGATACGTTCCGGTCGGCGAACCGGTTGCTTGGCCGCGACTTCTACGGTTGGACGACGGTGTCGGCCGATGGCGATCCGGTGATGGCTTCCAATGGCCTGCCGCTCAAGATCGACTACGCCGTTGCCGACCTGCCGCCGGTCGATATCCTTTTCGTCTCGGTCGGGCTGACGACGGAATTTCCCGGCAAGAGCAAGGTGCTGGCGGCACTGCGCAGCTGGGGCCGGCGCGGCAATGCGCTGGGTGCCCTGTCGGTCGGCTCCTACCTGCTGGCCGAGGCCGGCCAGCTCGAAGGCTATCGCTGCACCATCCATTGGGAAAATCGCGCCGGCTTCGTCGAACGCTTCCCCGATATCAACTGCACCGGCAATGTCTTCGAGATCGACCGCAAGCGCTACACCTGCGCCGGCGGCACCACTTCGATCGACCTGATGCTGGAGATCGTGCGCGGCGATTTCGGCTCGAACCTCGCCAATGGCGTCGCCAACCAGTTCCAGCACGAACGCATCCGCTCGGCCGGCGACCGCCAGCGCGTCGGCCCGGAACGCGACCTGACCGGCAAGTCGGAGAAGCTCAGACGCATCGTCGAACTGATGGCCGACCACCTCGACGAGCCGCTGTCGGCGGTGCAGCTGGCCAAATCCGCCGGTCTGTCGGTGCGTCAGGTCGAGCGCCTGTTTCTGCGCCATCTCAGCGTCACGCCCGGCCGTTATTACATGCGGTTGCGGCTGGAGCGGGCGCGCGAACTGCTGCGCCAGACCAACATGCCGATCCTCGATGTGGCGATAGCGACCGGCTTCACCTCGCATTCCTACTTCGCCCAAAGCTACCGGCTGCAATTCGGCAGGCCGCCCTCGGAAGAGCGCCGCACGACTTACTGAATTCCGCTTCCGCTGAAAAGTTCGGCGCCCCGGCGCATCGGGCCAGGGTAGCGAATTCGGGTAACGGGTTCCTTCGGAGCCTTCGCCGGCGCGTAGGCTGGGTGCATCAAACGAAAAACCCGCCTGAGCGGCGGGTCACCGGCGCAAATCAGCACCATGGGCAAAAATGTACCATAGCTGAGTGCATCCAGTCAAGAAAAAATTCCTATCATGGAAAGCCATCGGCACTGCCGACACCCCGAACTGGCTGTCATCACGACTTTTGTTAAGCTGGGTTCGGGCCCGACGCACCTGGCTGCCCGGACTTGTGTCCCGGCGCCGCGTCAAATAGCTTGCCGCCCGGATCAGGGGCGGATTTAGGAGATTTCGATGGCGGGACTTGCACGGGGCGTCGCTGCGGCGATCCTCCTTTTGTCGATGACGACCTTCGGCTTCGCCGCAAACAAGGTCATCATCATTCTCGATGCGTCCGGCTCGATGTGGGCGCAGATCGACGGCAAGCCCAAGCTCGAAATCGCCCGAGAGTCGCTTCGAACCGTGCTTCAATCGGTCCCCACCGACGACGACATCGGCTTTATGGCCTATGGCCACCGTGAAAAGGGCAGCTGCGACGACATCCAGCTGATCGTGCCGCCGCAGGCAGGTTCGGGCAGCGCCATTTCGGCCGCTGCCGACAGCCTGAAATTCCTCGGCAAGACGCCGCTGACGGCGGCGGTCAAACAGGCGGCCGAGGCGCTGAAATACACCGAGGACAAGGCGACCGTCGTGCTCATCACCGACGGGCTCGAAACATGCGGCGGCGACCCTTGCGCGCTTGGCAAGGAGCTCGAGGCATCCGGCGTCGACTTCACCGCCGATGTCGTCGGTTTCGGCCTGACCGCCGATGAGGGCCGGCAGATCGCCTGCCTCGCCGACAACACCGGCGGCAAATACATCCAGGCCTCCGACGAGAAGGCGCTGCAGGAGGCGCTTGCCGAGACCGTGGCGGCGCCGGTGCCGGAACCGGCACCCGCTCCGGCACCGGAGCCAGCGCCCGCACCGGAGCTGGCCAAACCGGACTTCAATTTCCAGCCGATAGCAGTGCTTGCCGAGGGCGGCGATCCCGTCACCGACGGCAACGCCTGGGAAATCTACAAGGCGAAACCCGACGGTACGCGCGGCGACTACGTCAGCACCGAATACGGCGCCTACAAGGCCAATCTGGAACTGGGCGACTATATCGTCGTGGCCAGTGACGGCCAGGCGAAGACCGAGCAGAAGGTCAAGATCGAGGCAGGCCAGGTCTACAAGCCTCTCTTCAACTTGAATGCCGGCACGCTCATCATCCATCCGCGACCGAGCGAGGGGGCGGATGTCGTCGATGGCGCGGCTGTCGTCATCGACTATCCTGGTGCCGACATGCCCGCCACCTTCTATGGGACGACGAAAGCCGTGTTGCCGGCCGGCGACCAGAAGGTGACTGTCACGATCGGGCAGGGCGTGGCTACCGAGACGATTCCGCTGGCTGCCGGCAAGACCGTGGAAAAGGACATGGTTGCCGGTGTTGGCCATGTCGTTGCCAATGCTTACTATGCTGCGGGCGGCGACAAGGCGGACGGTTCAGGCATCGGCTTCAAGGTGCTCAAGGCAAAAAAGAAGATCGATGGAACCAGGGACGAGGTGACCTATGCCTACGGACCCGACAGCAAATTCGATCTGCCGCCCGATGACTATGTGTTGATTGCGACGGTTGATCTCGCCGTCGTCGAGCAGCCGTTCACCGTCAAGGTGGGCGAATTTCAGGATCTGAAGGTCGCAATGAATGCCGGCGTGCTGGCGATCACCGCGCCCGGAGCCTCGAAGATCGAGATTTTCGAGGCCAAGAAGGACATCAACGGCAACCGCAAGTCGCTTGGCTATGCATTCGACCAGAAGTATCAGGCAGCGATCCCGGCGGGCGACTACGCCGTGGTTTCGGAGAAATCCGACAACAGTTCGAAAGAAGGCAACGTGACGGTCAAGGCCGGCGAGCGAGCCGAGCTAACCGTGCAATAGAATCGTATGCACAACCGCAAGAGGGCGGCCATGTGCCGCCCTTTTTCATGAACGACGCAGAACTGCCGTCAAGCGGTGCCGAAGGCGCTGGCGCCATGGTCGGCGCGGCCGACCAATTGCCGGAAGCCGGCAAACAGTTCGCGGCCGAAGCCGAACTCGTTGCCGATAAGATCGGCATCCGCCGTCCGGCGCAAGGCGAACTCCCCGGCCGGCACCAGGACTTCGAGTGTGCCGGCTTCGGCGTCGAGCCGGATGATGTCGCCTTCGTGGATCCTGGCGATAGGACCCTCCTCGACCGCTTCCGGCGTCACATGGATCGCCGCCGGCACCTTGCCGGAGGCGCCCGACATGCGCCCGTCGGTGACCAGCGCGACGCGCTGGCCGCGATCCTGCAGGATGCCGAGCACGGTGGTCAGCTTGTGCAGTTCCGGCATGCCATTGGCCTTCGGCCCCTGGAAGCGGATGACGGCGATGAAATCACCGGTCAGCGTGCCTGCCTTGAACGCATCGTTCAGCCCTTGCTGGCTGTCGAAGACCCTGGCCGGCGCCTCGATGATACGCCGCTCCGGCTTCACCGCGGAAGTCTTGATGACGGCGTGGCCGAGATTGCCTGACAGCACCTTCAGGCCGCCGGTCGCCTGGAATGCCTTGTTGAACGGCGCCAGCACTTTTTCGTCGCCGCTTGCCTTCGGCGAGGCCTCGCGCACCACGCTGCCGTCGGCGCCGAGCTTTGCCTCGACCGCATAGGGCCGCAGGCCTTCGCCCCACACCGTCTGCACATCCTCATGCAGGATGCCTTCGTCGAGCAGTTCGCGGATCAGGAAGCCGAGCCCGCCGGCGGCGTGGAAATGGTTCACGTCGGCGAGGCCGTTCGGATAGACCCGCGCCAGCAGCGGCACGGCTTCCGAAAGGTCGGAAATATCCTGCCAGGTGATGGCTATGCCGGCCGCCGCCGCCATGGCGATCAGGTGGATGGTGTGATTGGTCGAGCCGCCGGTGGCGTGCAGGCCGACGATGCCGTTGACGATCGAGCGCTCGTCGATCATCCGGCCGACAGGCGTATAGGCGTTGCCGAGCGCGGTGATCGCCAGCGCCCGCTTCGTCGCCTCGCGGGTCAGCGCCTCGCGCAGCGGCGTGCCGGGGTTGACGAAGGAAGCGCCCGGCGTGTGCAGGCCCATGATCTCCATCAGCATCTGGTTGGAATTCGCCGTGCCGTAGAAGGTGCAGGTGCCCGGCCCATGATAGGATTTGGACTCGGCTTCCAGCAGTTCGGCGCGCCCGGCCTTGCCCTCGGCGTAGAGCTGGCGGACCTTGGCCTTCTCGTCATTGGGCAGGCCGGTCGTCATCGGTCCGGCCGGAATGAACACCGCCGGCAGATGGCCGAAGGTGAGTGCCGCGATGACCAGCCCCGGCACGATCTTGTCGCAGACGCCGAGATAGACGGCGGCGTCGAACATGTTGTGCGACAGGCCGATCGCGGCGGCCATGGCGATCACGTCGCGCGAAAACAGCGACAACTCCATGCCGGGCTGGCCCTGGGTGACGCCGTCGCACATGGCCGGCACGCCGCCGGCCACCTGGGCAATGCCGCCGGCTTCGCGCGCCGCGTCCTTGATCAGCGCGGGGAAGGTCTCGAACGGCTGATGCGCCGACAGCATGTCGTTGTAGGAGGTGATGATGCCGAGGTTCGGCACCTTGTCGGCGCCCAGCGCGAGCTTTTCCGAGGGGCTGCACACCGCAAAGCCGTGGGCGAGATTGCCGCACGACAGCACAGCCCGGTTGGCGGTGCGGTTCGATGCCTCGGCGATGCGGCCGAGATAACGCTCGCGGCCTGGCTTTGAGCGCTGGCGGATGCGTTCGGTGATGGCTTCGATGTCGCGTCTGGCGGTCATGGCGGTCGGTCCTTTCAGGCGAGGTCCCGGAAACATCCTCCCGCCGTTTGCCGGGACCAGAGTAAATCGAGATTCAGGGGGCCCAGAAAACCTCTACGGGCTTATGCGCTGCGTCGAGCACGGCACGGATTGGCTTTCGCGGCCCGGGCGCCACCGCGCCGTCGAAGGCGATACGCTTGTCCTCACCCTCTATGTGCAGCGCGATGAAGCCGGCTTCGACGATGCGCGCCAGCGACAGGGTCAGCCGCGGCTCGCCCGCACTTGCCGCATGAACCGGCAGCACGATCCTGTCGGAAGACGGGTCGAGCAGCGTCGCCAGATCGTCGGCATCGGGAAAGAACGAGGCGGTGTGGCCGTCCGGCCCCATGCCGAGCACGACGACATCGAGCGGCCATGGCAAGGACCGGAGCGCTGCATCATCGGACGAGGCCGCATCCTCGATGCTGGTGGCTTCGTGATAGAGCGGCACGAAACGAGCCGCCTTGGCCGCGTTCTGCAACAGATTGGCGGTCACCAGCCCGGCATTGGAGCGTGGCGAGGAGGCCGGCACGAAACGCTCGTCGACCAGCGTCACGATCACCTTGTCCCAGGCGATGGGTATCGCTGAAAGGGCGGCGAAGAATTTTGCCGGCGTGGTGCCGCCGGAGACGGCGAGCAACCCCGTGCCGCGCTCGGCGATCGCCTTGGTCAGTCTGCCTGCAGCATGATCTGCAAGGGCGGCCGCCAGTTCCTGGCGCCCGGCGAAGCCGTTCCAGCTGTAGGCGGCGCTGTTCAATTGCTCTCGTGCCATGTCCGCCCGTCACGCTCGATCAGTGCTATCGAGGCCGATGGCCCCCAGGTGCCCGCCGTGTAGCCCTGCGCCTCCTGCCTGGCACTTTCCCAGGCATTCTGGATCGGGTCGATCCATTTCCACGCCGCCTCGACTTCGTCACGGCGCATGAACAGGGTCTGGTTGCCACGGATGACGTCCATGATCAGCCGCTCATAGGCGTCCGGTGCGCGGCCGTCGAAGGACTGCGCAAAACTCATGTCGAGCGAGATCTGGCGCAGCCGCATGCCGCCCGGACCCGGATCCTTGATCATGATGAACTGCTTGACGCCTTCGTCGGGCTGTAGCCGGATGACCAGCTGGTTGGCGAAGATCGGTCCGGCGCTGTCGCCGAAGATCGAATGCGGGATCGGCTTGAATTCGATGATGATTTCCGAAACCCGCGTCGCCAGCCGCTTGCCGGTGCGGAGATAGAACGGAACGCCCGACCAGCGCCAATTGCCGATCTCGGCCTTGATGGCGACGAAGGTTTCGGTGTTGCTGTCCTTGCCGAGTTCCTCGACATAGCCTTTCACCGGTCCGCCGGCCGAAGCCCCGGCGCGATACTGCCCGCGCACGGTGTGCTTTGGCGCCTCGTTGCCGTTGATGCGCTTCAGTGCCCGCAGCACCTTCAGCTTTTCGTCGCGCACGGCGTCGGCATCCATCGACGATGGCGCTTCCATGGCGACGAGGCACAGCAGCTGCAGCATATGGTTCTGCACCATGTCGCGCAGCGCGCCGGCCTTGTCGTAATAGGTGACGCGGTCTTCCAGGCCGACGGTCTCGGCCACGGTGATCTGGACATGGTCGATGTGGGCTGAATTCCACAACGGCTCGTAGAGCGCGTTGGCGAAGCGCAGCGCCATCAGGTTCTGCACCGTCTCCTTGCCGAGATAATGGTCGATGCGGAAGATCTGGCTTTCGTGGAAGTCGTCGCCGACCAGGTCGTTGAGCTTGCGTGCCGAATCGAGGTCGCGGCCGATCGGCTTTTCCAGCACGATGCGCGAGTTCGGCGTGATCAGATTGTGCTCTTTCAGCTTGTGCGAGATGTCGCCGAACAGCGCCGGCGCCACCGCCAGGTAGAAGGCTCGAATGCGGTCGCTGTCGCCGATCGCCTTCTTGAGCTTGTCGAATCCGGCGCCGCTCGTCGCATCGGCCGAGACGTAGGACAGCCGCGCCAGGAAAGTCTTCAGTTCCTTGGCGTCGATGTCGGCCGGTTTGACGTGCTCGGAGATCGCCTGTTTGGCGAAGGCCTGGAATTCTTCGTCGCTCATTTTCGAGCGCGATGTGCCGATGATGCGTGTCGGCTCCGAAAACTGATGGTCGCGCTGGCGATAATAGAGCGACGGCAGAAGCTTGCGTTCCGACAGATCGCCGGTGCCGCCGAAAATGATGAAGTCGAAAGGCTCGACGGGGATGATCTGGCTGGTCATGGTCTGTCCGCTTTGACGCCGGTCGCTGTGACGCGGCTGATATAATCTAATCGATTTAAATTTTCCAGTGCCATGGTGTCACATCTGGGTGTATGCGCCTGCCCCTTGACAGTCCGATGACCCGGAGGCTTGTCGAAGGCGCGGCTCCGGAAGCCTTCGCAGTTGCAGCATAGAGCGGGATTGACGCGAAAGCCAAAGGAGAAATCGGCGATGGCTCCACATCTTTCGGCCAATCCAGTCAGAAGCCGTGGCTTTGCGCGGATGAGCGCCAATGACGTGCCCGTTGATCGTCACCAATAGTGAGCGGAAAAAACATGCGTCTGGAAAACAAGGTTGCGATCATCACCGGTGCTGCGTCGGGTTTTGGCGAGGGCATCGCCAGGCGCTTTGCGCAGGAGGGTGCCAGGGTCGTTGTCGCCGACCTCAACGCCAGGGGCGCGGAACGCGTCGCCGGCGAGATCGGAGAAGCGGCGATCTGGACCCAGACCGATGTCTCGCTACGCTCCGAATTCGACGAGATGGTCTATGCCGCCAAAAGCGCCTTCGGCCGCATCGACATCATGGTCAACAATGCCGGCTACACCCATCGCAACGGCGATATGCTCAATGTCGACGAGGAGACCTTCGACCTGATAACATCAGTCAACATGAAGGCGATCTATCACGCGGCACTCGCCGTGGTGCCGATCATGGAGCGGCAGGGCGGCGGCGTCATCCTGACCACGGCCTCCACCGCGGGTCTGCGGCCGCGCCCCGGCCTCACCTGGTACAATGCGTCGAAAGGCTGGGCGATCACCGCCACCAAGTCGATGGCGGTCGAACTGGCGCCGAAGAACATCCGCGTCAACTGCCTCTGCCCGGTTGCCGGCGAGACCGGCATGCTGGAGAAATTCATGGGCGCCGATACGCCCGAAATCCGCGAGAAGTTCCGCGCATCGATCCCGCTCGGCCGGCTTTCGACGCCGCTCGACATCGCCAACGCCGCACTCTGGCTGGCCTCGGACGAGGCCGCCTTCATCACCGGCGTGGCGCTGGAGGTCGATGGCGGCCGCTGCATCTGAAAGTGCCAGGCGTCACGCGCCGGTCTTGATGTAACTCTTGTAGATCCAGCCGGTCTTGCCGTTGTAGGTGATCTGGCACCATTGCTTGCAGCTCTTCACCTGCACCGAGGTTTTGGCTGGCACCGTACCGATGGCGGCGGCATTTTTCTTCGGGCCGCTTCGCATGGTCACGGCCCTCAGGATGCGCCCTGTTCCGGCGGCTGCGGCTTTCCTCGGCTTCGCCTTGGCTTGGCTGTCATCCCCCTCTGCCGCTGGCTCTTGCGGCTGCACCGCGGGGATGGCGGCGGTTTGTGCGCCGTCGGGGTGGTTGCCCGCGGCTGCGTTGGGCGCGGCTACCTTGGCAAGTTCGGTGGCAGCATCGGTAGCGGCTGCCGGCTGTGCGAATGCCGCCGCTTGCTTGTCCGCTGCCTTGGGAGCGGTCGAATCGGACGCGGATGCGTCCTTCGGCTGGGAACCGGTCCAGCGCGGGTCATTGGCGGCGAGTGCGGGGATGTTGGCCTGCGCGGCCGCCACGGTTGTTGGAATTGCGTCGGACTTGCGCGCCTGCGGCACGGCTGCCGCGGCGACCGCGGCCCCAACCGGGGTTATTTTCGTCGTCTTCACCGGAACCGTTGGAATTGTCTGCTCGGGGCTCGCTGCCGCTTGTCTGTCGCTGGCCGGCAATGCCAGCCACAGCGCCACGGCGGCGACGCCAAGCAGCGCGGCGGTGCCGATCGCGGCGATCACCAGATGCGAGTTCGAACGGACTTCCTGCCAGAAGGACGGCCGCATATCGTATCCGAACTGCATGGCAAAGCGCCGACGTTCCGGCGTACCGAAACTGAAGGGCTCTCTCACTCTTGCCACCTCCATAAGCGGGCCGACGTTCTCTCGGTCGGTGCCGGAAGTCCGGCGTCTGATCCGCATAGGTCCCAAAAACAACGCGGGCAGTCCCGCAACAATCCCCGAACAATCGCCCAGAACCGGCAGCTTTCGCCTGCGATTGTGGCATCAGTACGCCATTATAGGGGATTCTGCGCCTTTGCGGGAAATTGCGCAATGCGTCGCACGGGCAACAAATGTTACAATGAATATTACAATATTACATCAGGTCGGTCGGCTAGATCCTGTCCCTCAACGCAAACCAGTTGAGCGCCAGGAACAGCAGCGGCGTGCGGAAGCGCCGACCGCCGGGGAACGGCGGGATTTTCAGATCCTCGATCAGCTTCAGCCGGTCGCGGTTGCCGGCAACGGTTTCAGCATAGAGTTTACCGAAATAGTTCGACAGCATGACGCCGTGGCCGGAATAGCCGCCGGCCGAGATCACATTGGGCATCACTTCGCGCACGAAAGGCTTTCTCGGCACAGTGATGCCGACATAGCCGCCCCACCCATGCGTGATCTCGACATCCCCGAGCGCCGGATAGAGTTCCGCGATCTGGCGGCGGATGTGAATGTGGATATCCCAGGGATCGTTGACGCCATAGACCTCGCGTCCGCCAAACAGCAGCCGCCCGTCCTTCGATCTGCGGAAATAGCGCACGACGAAGCGGGAATCGTCGACCGCCTCGCCGCCCGGCAAAACGTTCGAGTGCGCTCCCAGAGGCACGGTCGCACCGATGAAGGAACCGATCGGCATGATGTGCGCCGCACTCACCGGCTCGAGCGTGCCGCCATAGGCGTTGACCGCTATCAGGCATTTCTGGGCCATCACCGTCCCTCTCGGTGTCGAAACCTTGACCTTGCCGCCACTGGACATGATGCCGGTCGACGGCGTCCCCTCGAACAGCTGCGCGCCTGCAAGCGCTGCCACCCGCGCCGTGCCGATCACCAGCTTCATCGGATGGATGTGGCCGGTGCCGGTGTCGCGCGTGCCGCCGAAATAGGCGGTCGAGCCCAACCGCTCCGCCGTCTCCCTGGCATCCATGAACGAGATATGCGGGTAGGCAAAACGGCTCGCCATGATCTCGGCATGCGCCTTGTAGTCGTCGACATAGCGGGGCTTGTGCGCCACCGAGAGCTGGCCCGGCATATAGTCGATATCGATCTGGTTGGCGGCAGTGAATTCGAGGAGATGCGCCTTGGCCTCTTCGGCAAGATCAAACAGCGCCTTGGCGCGGGCCAAGCCATACTCGGATTCCAGGTCCTCGGCCCAGGCGCGCTGGCCGGTGCCGAGCTGCCCGCCATTGCGCCCGGAGGCGCCATCGCCGAAGCGGTACGCGTCGATCAGCACGACATTGGTGCCTGCCTTGGCCAGATGCGCCGCCGCCGACAGCCCGGTGAAGCCGCCACCAATGATGACGACATCGCATGTCCGGTCGCCATCCAGTCCGGGATATTCGGGCCTCGGTCCCGCCGTGTCCTCGTACCAGGAACGGCCGGGGGAAATTGGGGATTGGTAAGGCATGATGCTCGCAGGGAGTAGGGGAGTAGGGGAATAGGGGAATAGGGGAGTAGGGGAATAGGGGAATAGGGGAATAGGGGAATAGGGGAATAGGGGAATAGGGAGGCTATTCGGCTGCAAGTTTACGGATGAGAAGCCGAAGAAGCTTTCCCACACTTTCGGTACTCGCCAACAATGGGCCGGACGTCGCTTTCGGCGCGATGCCAATACGTTCAGCAATCAGAAGCTGAGTTTCCAGTTCCTTCAATGATCCTTGGGCAATACGGAGAAATTGCAAATAGGAGCCTCGAATTTCCCTGCCATACCCCTCGGCTATGTTTGCCGGCACCGACGTTGCAGAGCGCCGCACTTGGCTGGTCAGCCCATAAAGCTCTTCTTTGGGCCAGGATTTAGTAGCACCGTAGACCGCCACCGCAAGATCCATCGCCTGCTCCCAAACAAGCAAGTCCTTGTAGGACCCTGTTTTTTCGGTCATCCGTCCCTACTCCCCTACTCCCCTACTCCCCTACTCCCCTACTCCCCTAAACATTCAGCAACAAATACTCCCGCTCCCACGGGCTGATCACTTCCATGAAGGTCTCGAACTCCGCCCGCTTGATCGCCGCATAGGTGGCGGCGAAGGACTTGCCCAGATGCGCGCAGAGTTCCTCGTCGCCCTCGAACAGGTCGACGGCTTCGAGCAGGCCACGCGGCAGGTCGATTTCGTCGGCATTGGCGGTGGTCAGGACGGGAGGCTCGGCCTTGATCTTGTTGGTGATGCCGATCAGCCCGCAGGCAAGCGATGCCGCCAGCGCCAGATAGGGGTTGGCATCGGAGGACGGGATGCGGTTTTCGACGCGCCGCGCCGCGGGATCCGAGCGCGGCACACGAAACGCCGTGGTGCGGTTGTCATAGCCCCATTTGTTGTTGACCGGCGCCGACGCCGCCTGCGTCAGCCGGCGGTAAGAATTGACATAGGGCGCGAACATCACAAGTGCGTTCGGCACATGCTTCTGCATGCCGCCGATGAAGTGGAAAAAGTCGTCGGTTTCCGAGCCGTCAGCGGCCGAAAAGATGTTCCGTCCGGTCTTCTTGTCGATGATCGACTGATGGATGTGCATGGCGGAGCCGGGTTGCCCCTGGATCGGTTTGGCCATGAAGGTGGCATAGATCTCGTGCTTGAGTGCTGCCTCGCGAATGGTGCGCTTGAACATGAACACCTGGTCGGCCAGTTCGATCGGGTCGCCGTGGCGCAGGTTGATCTCCAACTGCCCGGCGCCCTCCTCGTGGATCAGCGTATCGATCTCCAGGCCCTGGCTTTCGGAGAAATGGTAGATGTCGTCGATCAGTTCGTCGAATTCGTTGACGCCGGCGATCGAATAGCCGGCGCCGCCACCGATCGCGCGTCCCGACCGGCCGACCGGCGGGGTCAGCGGATAGTCCGGATCGGGATTCTTGCGCACCAGGTAGAACTCGATCTCGGGCGCCACCACTGGCTTCAGGCCGAGCTTGTCATAGGCGGCCACCACACGTTTCAACACATTGCGCGGCGTGAACTCGACCGAGCGTCCGTCCTGGTGGACGAGGTCGCAGATGACCGCGGCCGTCGGGTCTTCTTCCCAAGGCACCACCGTCAGCGTCGACAGGTCGGGCATGAGCTTGAGGTCGCCGTCATCTTCCGGGTAATGGAAGCCGTTGCCATCCTCGGGGTAGCCGCCGGAAATCGTCGTCATGAAGACTGCCGACGGCAGCGCCAGCGAGGTGTTGGAGGTGAATTTCTTCGATGGCATCATCTTGCCACGCGCAACGCCTGCCTGATCGGGCGTGATGCACTCGATGTCCTCGATGCCGCGCCACTCCAGCCAGGCGCTGACTTCCTTCCAGTTCTTGACGCCTCGTTGGTTTTTCACGAAGGCAGGCGTGCGGGCGCGTCCTCCGCGGCTCGACGGACGGACTTCCTTTTTTGCAGGCGGCATCATTCACCAGATTGGGTTGCGGATTGTGGAGTATAGCCGTGCCCTCCTATGGAAGGGAAGGGGAGCCGCGTCGGGCATTGGCCGGCGCGGTTGAAAATCACGCCAATCGGCTTAGTTTCGGCCGTCCCACTTCAATCGAGGCCCCCAAATCTTAATCGAGAAATTGAATGCGGCCCAACGGCAAACTGACAACGATCGGATTCGATGCCGACGACACGCTGTGGCAGAACGAGCAGTTCTTCCGGCTGACGGAAAAGCGCTTTGCCGCCATGCTCGTCGACCATGGCGAAGCGGAGCACATCTCGGCACGATTGCTGGAGGCCGAAAGGCGCAACCTCGCCGTCTATGGCTTCGGCATCAAGGGATTTACCCTGTCGATGATCGAGACGGCGATCGAGGTCACGCAAGGCCGCGTACCGGCCTCGGTCATAGCGGAGATTCTCGATGCCGGCCGCGAAATGCTGAACCATCCGATCGAGGCCTTGCCGCATGCCCGCGAGACGGTCGAAAAGCTTGCCGGCGCATTCCGCCTCGTGCTGATCACCAAGGGCGACCTCTTCGATCAGGAGCGCAAGCTGGCTGGCTCTGGCCTTGGCGATCTGTTCGACGCGGTCGAGATCGTCAGTGACAAGAATGCTGCCACCTATAGCAGGATCTTCAGCCGCCACGGCGATGGTGCCGCGAAGAGCATGATGGTCGGCAACTCGCTGAAGTCGGATGTGGTACCGGCCATCGAGGCCGGCGGTTGGGGCGTCCACGTGCCGCATGAACTGACCTGGGTGCTGGAGCATGTCGAGGCGCCGGTGGCTGAAACGAGATACCGCCAGATATCCGATCTCGGACAACTGCCCGGACTGATCGAAAGCATCGTGAATGCAGGTTGATCACAGGATCCAGCTGTTTGTTTTCTGATTCCCGGACGGAAACTCCGCGCACTTTTTCTGGCTGCTCTAGCGGCCAATCAGGCGATCGATCACCGGTTGCAACCGTTCGGGCGTGATCGGCTTGGCGACCACCACGTCGATGATACCAGACAGGCCCAGACTTTCCCTGGTGCCATTCTTGGTTGACAGCAGGATTACTGGTGGCAGCGATTTGCCCGAGGCGCGGCGCAACGCGTCGATGCTGGACATCAGATTGTCGCAGTCCTTGTTGTCGGCGCCGCCGTCAAGGACAACCGCGCCGGGAATGAGCGACCGCAAGATCCTTGCCGCCGTGTCGGGAGATTCGGAAATCGGCTTGAGCCCGGATCGCTCGACGATCTTTGAAATCACCACGCGATTGATTGGCGATTTGCCGACGACAAGCACCTGCGACGGATCGCGGACCGCCTCGGTGGTTGAACCGCGGGTCACCGGATTCGGATGTCTTGGAGTCTCGCCTTCGCCATTCACCGGGCACACAAGTCGGCCAAGAAGCTCGCCCCTATTTCAATGCAGAGTTGAATCCGGAGCGCAATTGGCGTGAGATCGGAGCCTATGTCAAGTTGAAATAAAAGTGCCTGAAATCATCGCCGGAGCAGTGAATTTCAAGCAACGCTACTGTACTCAACTGTCCACAAGTGCGTTTCATAAAAAGAAAATTCACCTGCGCAGGGGCTGCGCAGGTGAAGGGCCGGTTGCATGGATTCCGGTCAGCCGTGGCGCTGCTGTGTGACGATCACCGGGATCAGCAGATCGCCCCAGTTGCCGTCGCCGCCATGATGTCGTGCCGAGCGCACGAGCTCCACCGAGACGCCCGCCTCGACCGCCTTCATCACCGACTGGTTGAGGCGGTGCAGGTCGTTGGCCAGCATGCGGATCGTCGCCTGCTGGTCGACGTTCATCGTCGTCGACTGTTCCTCGGCGCGTTCCTTGACACGGCTTATCGATGCCATTGGTCTTCTCCTTCCAAGCCCTGTTGGGCGTTTCCTCTGAGTTCTTCTGTTCGCTATTCGGCGGCCGGTTTGAACTGCGCGTGCTCTGTCGATTCATGCATGGCGGTGGTCGATGACTGGCCACCGGTGATCGCCATCGACACGGCGTCGAAATAACCGGTGCCGACTTCGCGCTGATGTTTGGTCGCGGTGTAGCCATCGGCCTCGGCCGCGAACTCCGCTTCCTGCAACTCGGAATAGGCCGCCATCTGCCGCGCCTTGTAGCCGCGCGCCAGTTCGAACATGCCGTAGTTGAGCTGGTGAAAGCCGGCGAGCGTGATGAACTGGAACTTGTAGCCCATGGCGCCGAGCTCCTTCTGGAACCTGGCGATCGTCGCGTCGTCGAGGTTCTTCTTCCAGTTGAACGAGGGCGAGCAATTGTAGGCGAGCAGCTTGTCGGGATGATGCTTGCGCACGCCCTCGGCGAATTTCCTGGCCTGCGTCAGGTCCGGCTTCGAGGTCTCGCACCAGATCAGATCCGCGTAAGGCGCATAGGCAATGGCGCGGGCGATGCAGGGCTCGATGCCGTTCCTGACATGGTAGAAGCCTTCCACCGTGCGGCCGGCGTCGTAGTCGACGAAAGGCTGGTCGCGTTCGTCGATGTCGGAGGTGAGCAGCTTGGCGGCTTCCGCATCGGTGCGCGCGACGACCAGGGTCGGCGTGCCCATCACGTCCGCCGCCAGGCGCGCGGCGTTGAGGTTGCGGATGTGCGCCGCGGTCGGGATCAGCACCTTGCCGCCGAGATGGCCGCATTTCTTTTCCGACGCCAACTGGTCCTCATAATGGACGCCGGCGGCGCCCGCCTCGATGAAGGCCTTCATGATTTCGAAGGCGTTGAGCGGTCCGCCGAAACCGGCTTCCGCGTCGGCGACGATTGGCGCGAACCATGTCTCGACCGAAAGCCCGTTGCCTTCGGACGTTTCGATCTGGTCGGCGCGCTGCAGCGTCCGGTTGATGCGCTTGACCAGTTCGGGCGCTGCATTGGCCGGATAGAGCGACTGGTCCGGATACATCGCGCCAGCCGTGTTGGCGTCGGCGGCAACCTGCCAGCCCGACAGGTAGATCGCTTTCAGCCCGGCGCGCACCTGCTGCATCGCCTGATTGCCGGACATGGCACCGAGCGCGTTGACGAAGTCCTCCTCATGGATGAGCTTCCACAGCCGGTTGGCACCCATTTCGGCGAGGCTCTGACGGATCTGCACCGAACCGCGCAGACGCTTCACATCCGCCGCGGAGTAGGGCCGTTCGATACCGTCGAAACGACCTTCCGGGGCCGATGGCACGAGGTTGTAAAAATCAGTCATTGGTCACTCCGAGGAATTGCTGAACTGTGTCAAGGCTTCAAGAATTTGGGGTCGTTGGGTTATGACTGGATTTACATTTCTGCGCGACATCAGCCACAAAAATCAGGGAAACCGACGGAATATAAGAGAAAACCTGTGTTGCGTTTGACAGAGGTGCGTTGTAAATTTGTCATTATTGTAAAAGGACCGAGCCCAGAAATTCGTGTAAATGCTGTAAAGGACAGTCCGTGGCTGACCAGAAGATTTTCGCCGGGCCGCGCATCCGCCGCATCCGCAACGCCAAGGGCCTGACGCAGACGGCGATGGCCGAGGGTCTTGGCATTTCGCCCTCCTATCTCAATCTGATCGAGCGCAACCAGCGGCCGCTGACGGTGCAGCTGATCCTCAGACTGGCCTCCGTCTACAAGGTCGATCCGCACGAGCTGCAGGGCGAGGCGAGGGGGTCGGTCGCTGCCTTGAAGGAAGTGTTCACCGATCCCCTGCTGGTCGGCGAGTTGCCGGGAGATCAGGAACTGATCGAGCTTGCCGAGGCCGCGCCCAACGCGTCCGCGGCGGTGATAAAACTGTTCCGCGCCTATCGCGAGCAGGCCGAGCGCCTGTCCGACCTAAACGAGCTATTGGCGCGCGAAGGTCGGGCGACGGCGCTTTCCGGCGCCCGCCTGCCGATCGACGAGGTGCACGAGATTTTCGAGCGCCGGCCGAACCATTTCGCTGCCCTCGAGGGGGAGGCCGCGGCGTTCACCTCGGTGCTCGATCCCGGCGACGATCTGTTCGGCGCGCTGAAGGCCTGGCTGAAGCGCGAATATGGCATCGTGGTCAAGGTGCTGCCGGTCGCCACCATGCCGAACTGGCGCCGCCGTTATGATCGTCATTCGCAGCGCCTGTTCCTGTCCGAACGCCTGTCGCCGTTCGACCAGTTGCGCGAAGTCGCGATGGAGGCCTGCCTGATCCGCATGACGGTCGCGGTCGCCGGCGAGATCCAGGCGCTCAAGCTGAGCACCGACGAGGCGCGCCGCCTGGCCCGCTTCGAACTTGGCCGTTATGCGGCGCATGCGCTGATGATGCCCTATCAGGCCTTTCACGCGGCTGCCGTGCGCGCCCGCTATGACATCGATGTCCTGCGTTCGCGCTTCGGCGTCTCCTTCGAACAGGCAGCCAACCGGCTGACCATGCTGCAGCGGCAGGGTGCCTCGGGGGTGCCGTTCTTCATGCTGGAGGTCGACAATGCAGGCAACCGCTTCCGCAAGGCCGGCAGCCAGGGCTTTCCACAAAGCCGCTTTGGCGGCGGCTGTCCCAAGCTGCCCGTGCATGTTGCCTTCACCCAACCCGGCCAGGTCTTCGTCGAGGCAGTGGAAATGCCCGACGGCGCCGAGTTCCTGTGCATCGCCCGCACACTGGAAGGGCCGCAAGGCGCATTCTCGGAACGTCCGCGCCGCACCGCGCTGCTGCTCGGTTGCGACATCGGCTTTCGGGACGAGATCGTCTATGGCGCGGCATTGCCCGGTGCGGCAATCACCGCAAAGGCCGGCAGTATTGCGGCGACGCCGGTCGGGCCTGCCTGCCGGCTTTGCGAACGCGTCGGCTGCCTGGCGCGGGCCGAGCCGCCGGTGACGCGCCCGCTCGGCCTTGACGAGATGGTGACGGGCCTGAGTGCCTTCGATTTCCAGTAACGCCGTGTCCTCTGAAATGGGGGCAAGGTGCCATAATTGTCGCCGGCCGCTGGCTCAGTTCCGGCCTGCGCCTTTGCGTTACGCGAACAGAGCATCTTTTTGTCGTCCCTTGCGCATCGTCCCGTCCACAAAAGCCCGACAGTCGCGCTCATGATCGATACCGCATCGCCGATCGTCGCATCGCCAGCCGTCTCGCCGCGCGAGGAGCGCGTCGGCATGCTTTTGGTCTTCCTGTCGGCGCTGATGTGGAGCTTCGGCGGCACCATCGCCCGCTTCATCACTGTCGGTGACAGCTGGACGGTCATTTTCTGGCGATCCGTCTGGGCAGCCGCCTTCCTGGTCTGCTTCATGGTCTGGCGTGACGGCTGGCGTGGCACGTTGAAGCTGTTCCACGACATGGGTCTGCCCGGCCTTGCCGTCGGGATCTGCTTTGCCACCGCATCGACCGCCTTCGTCGTGGCGCTGGCCTACACCACCGTCGCCAACATCCTTTTGATGCAGGCAGGCGTGCCGTTGCTGGCGGCGCTGTTTGCCTGGGCGTTGTTTCGCGAAAGGGTCGGTGTCGCCACCTGGGTGGCAATCGCCGCCGTCATCACCGGCGTCGCCATCATGGTGTCGGAATCGCTGGATGGCGCCGTCTCGCCCATAGGCGATGGGCTGGCGCTGTTGATCGCGGTCATGTTCTCGGTCGCCACCGTCATCACCCGGCGGTTTTCCGGCGTGCGCATGACGCCGGCGACGTGCCTCGGCACCATGCTCGCGGCCGGCTTTGCCGTCTCGCAGGCATCGACCTTCACCGTGTCAGTCAGCGACATGGGCTTTCTGTTTGCCTTCGGCGTGGTCAATCTCGGCCTCGGTCTCGCCTTCTTCGCCACCGGCGCACGGTTGATCCCGGCGGCCATCGCGGCTCTGCTCGGCACGTTCGAGCCGATCCTCGGCCCGATATGGGTCTGGCTCATCCATTCCGAGGTGCCGTCGGGGCGCACCATCATCGGTGGCGCGGTGGTGGTCACGGCGCTGCTCGTCCATATCGGGCTCGAATTCAAGCGCCAGGCACGGCCCGAACGCGCAGGGGTCACCGGGGTGCCGTCGCCTAATTGAAGCGGCCTGCAGCTTTGCCATTGACAACGTCGCTGCAGCACGGGCAGGCTGGGAATACGGCAACAACAAGACAGGCGTATCTTGCCAAGTCTCCCAGCCGGTCCGATCGGGACCGGACCATATCGTCGTATCTCTGCCCGCGCCACGGCGAAAGCCTATGACGGTATTGGCACGCCTCCCAGGCCGCCTCAGGGGCATCCAGCCATCTCATCGAACCGCCTGCATGGTCTCGGCAGTTCGCGCTTGTCGCCCCTTGGAAAGCTCAATAGTCTGAAGAAAATGCCGGTCGCGCTGATATCGCGACGAGCCGGTGAAGGAACACTCATCAAAGGAGAATAGCATGATCCGCAAAGCGCTCTGGCTTTCGGCAACCTCGGCATTCCTGACATTGTTCACCGTCGGCGGTCACGCCGCGGATCGTGTCGTCAACGTCTTCAACTGGTCGGACTATATCGACAGTTCGATCATCGACGATTTCACCAAGGAAACCGGCATCAAGGTCGTCTATGACACCTTCGATTCCAACGAAATCCTTGAGACCAAGCTGCTTGCCGGCGGCAGCGGCTATGACGTCGTCGTGCCCAGCGGCAATTTCCTTGCGCGCCAGATCCAGGCCGGCGTGTTCCAGAAGCTCGACAAGTCGAAACTGCCCAACATTTCCAACATGTGGGACACGGTTACCGAGCGAACCGCCAAATATGACCCCGGCAACGAATACTCGGTCAACTACATGTGGGGCACGGTTGGCATCGGCTACAACATCAAGAAGGTGCAGGCGGCGCTTGGCACTGACAAGATCGACAGCTGGGACGTCTTCTTCAATCCCGATAGCCTGGCCAAATTGAAGGACTGCGGCGTCTACGTGCTGGACTCGCCGGCAGATATCATCCCGGCGGCGTTGAAATATCTCAACCTCGACCCGAACAGCACGTCACCCGATGATATCGCCAAGGCCGAGGAGACCTTGCTCAAGGTGCGGCCTTACATCAGGAAGTTCCATTCCTCCGAATACATCAACGCGCTCGCCAACGGTGATATCTGCCTGGCGGTCGGCTGGTCGGGTGACGTGTTCCAGGCCCGCAACCGCGCGGTCGAGGCCAAGCAGGGCGTCGAAATCGGCTATTCCGTGCCGAAGGAGGGCGCGCAGATGTGGTTCGACCAGATGGCAATCCCCGCCGACGCGCCGCATGTGGCGGAGGCGCTCGAGTTCATCAACTACATGATGAAGCCGGAAGTTATCGCCAAGTCGTCGAACTACGTGCTCTACGCAAACGGCAACAAGGCTTCGCAGCAATTCGTCGACAAGGCATTGTTGGAGGATCCTTCGGTTTATCCCGATGCCGAGACCATAAAGAAGCTCTACACCGTCTCGCCATACGATCCCAAGACCCAGCGCGTCATCACGCGCACCTGGACCAAGATCGTCACTGGCCAGTAAGCAATCCGACACGGTCCCGGCAGCCACCTGCCGGGACCGTTTCTACCTGGGGCAAGAAGCAAGAAAATCAGGACGGAGTGGGATATGAAATCGCTTGGCAGCATCCGCAGGGATTTTGCACCGTGGAACGACCCGAATGCCAAGCCGTACATCCAGTTCGACAACGTCACCAAGAAGTTCGGTGACTTCACCGCCGTCAACAATCTGTCTCTGACCATCTTCGAGCGCGAGTTCTTCGCGCTGCTCGGCGCCTCCGGTTGCGGAAAGTCGACGCTGCTCAGGATGCTCGCCGGCTTCGAGGAGCCGACAGCCGGCCGCATTCTGCTTGACGGCCAGGATCTGCGTGGCATCCCGCCCTACCGGCGGCCTGTCAACATGATGTTCCAGTCCTATGCGCTGTTCCCGCATATGACGGTCGAGAACAACATCGCCTTCGGTCTCAAGCAGGACGGCATGCCGAAGCCCGAAATCGCATCGCGCGTTGCCGAGATGCTGAAGCTGGTCAAACTCGAGCAGTTCGCCAAGCGCAAGCCGCACCAACTATCCGGCGGCCAGCGCCAGCGCGTCGCGCTCGCCCGCTCGGTCGCCAAGCGGCCGAAGGTGCTGCTGCTCGACGAGCCGCTCGGCGCGTTGGACAAGAAGCTGCGCGAAGAGACGCAGTTCGAACTGATGGATTTGCAGCAGAACCTCGGCCTGACCTTCGTCGTCGTCACCCACGACCAGGAAGAGGCGATGACCATGGCCGATCGCATCGCCATCATCGACAAGGGCGAGGTGATGCAGGTGGCAACGCCGGCCGAAGTCTACGAGGCGCCGGGATCGCGCTTCGTCGCCGGCTTCGTCGGCAATGTGAACATGTTCGAGGGCAAGATCGCGCGTGGCGAGGCCGGCAGCGCCAGCATCGATGCCGGCAACGGCCTCACCATCCGCACCGACAATGCCGGCACCGCCGGCGCCGGGACGGCCGTCACCTTCGCCATCAGGCCCGAAAAGATCAAGGTGTCGTCGAAAAAGCCGGCCGAGGCGGTCAACGCCATCGAGGGCGAGGTCTACGACATCGCCTATCTCGGCGACATGACCGTCTACCATGTCAGGCTGGACGACGGCCAGGTGGTGCGCGCGAGCACCATGAACGCGGCCCGTATCACCGAGGATCCGTTGAGCTGGAACGACCGCGCCTGGGTTTCCTTCCGGCCCGATGCCGGCGTCGTGCTGACGCGGTAGGGGCGACCATGTCGAGCGCCGCCGTCACCACCTCATCAGCCTCTCCGGCATCCAATGCCGGCAAATCCATCCTTGCCAGGCTGGGTGCTGCCTTCGTTGGCCGACTGGTCATCATCATCCCGTATGTCTGGCTGCTGTTTTTCTTCCTCATTCCGTTCGTCATCGTCTTCAAGATCTCGCTGTCGCAGACGGCAATCGCCATTCCGCCCTATACGCCGGCGCTCGATTTCAGCGGCGGCATTTCCGGGTTCCTGGCTCAGCTGAAGCAACTCAGCCTCGACAATTACGCCTGGCTGACGCAGGACGCCCTCTACTTCAACGCCTATGTAACCAGCGTCATCATCGCCGCGGTCTCGACGGTCCTGACATTGCTCGTCGGCTACCCCATCGCCTATGGCATGGCGCGCGCGCCGGCGACGATCCGCCCGACCTTGCTGATGCTGGTGATCCTACCGTTCTGGACCTCGTTCCTGATCCGGGTCTACGCCTGGATCGGCATTCTCAAGCCCGAAGGGCTGCTCAATCAGCTGCTGCTCGCCACCGGCGTCATCCACCAGCCGCTGATCATCCTCAACACCTATACGGCGATCTTCATCGGCATCGTCTATTCCTACCTGCCGTTCATGGTGTTGCCGCTCTATTCCGCGCTTGAGAAGATGGACTATTCGCTGATCGAGGCAGCCAAGGATCTCGGCTGTCCGCCGACAAGTGCGTTCTGGAAGATCACCTTCCCGCTGTCGCTGCCCGGCGTCATCGCCGGCTGTCTGCTGGTGTTCATTCCGGCCGTCGGCGAGTTCGTCATTCCCGATCTGCTCGGCGGCTCGCAGACGCTGATGATCGGCAAGACGTTGTGGAACGAGTTCTTCGCCAATCGCGACTGGCCGGTATCGTCGGCCGTTGCCGTCATCCTGCTGTTGCTGCTGATCGTGCCGATCATGCTCTTCCAGCGGGCCCAGGCGCGCGCTCAGGAAATGGACAGGTGACCTCATGAACGCCACCTGGAGCCGCTTCAACATCACTTCGATCGTGCTTGGCTTTGCCTTTCTCTATCTGCCGATCGTGCTGCTCATCGTCTTCTCGTTCAACGAGTCGAAACTGGTTACGGTCTGGGGCGGTTTCTCGACCAAATGGTACGTCTCGCTGTTCCACAATCAGGGCCTCATGGACGCGACCTGGGTGACGGCGCGCGTTGGCCTGATCTCGGCCACGGTAGCGACCGTTCTCGGCACGCTGGCGGCACTCACCTTGACCCGCTACACGCGCTTCAAGGGCAGGGTGCTGTTCTCCGGCATGGTCTTTGCGCCGCTGGTCATGCCGGAAGTGATCACCGGCCTGTCGCTGCTGCTGCTCTTCGTCGCGGTCGGGCTCGACCGTGGCTTTCTCACCGTGACGCTCGCCCATATCACGCTGACCATGTGCTTCGTCGCCGTGGTCGTGCAGTCGCGGCTCATGACTTTCGACCGCTCGCTGGAAGAAGCCGCGATGGATCTTGGCGCAACGCCGGTGAAGACCTTCTTCCAGATCACATTGCCGGTCATCATGCCGGCGATCGTCTCCGGCTGGATGCTGGCTTTCACGCTTTCGCTCGACGATCTGGTCATCGCAAGCTTCACCTCCGGGCCGGGCGCGACGACGCTGCCGATGAAGATCTACAGCCAGGTTCGCCTCGGCGTGACGCCGGAAATCAACGCCGCCTGTACCATTTTGATCGCCGTCGTGGCGATGGGCGTCATCATCGCCTCGCTTGCCAACAAGCGGCGTGAGGTGCAGCGCCAGCTCGACGAGCAGGTGGCGCAGCGCGGGTGAAAGACAGAAGGCGCAGTGTCGCCTATTCCCCCGAAACGCCGCGGCTGATCGGGGAAATGAACGGCGTGCTCCAGGTTCCGCCGACGAAGAATGATGACTGGTTGGGACCTTGCTGGCCGTTGGCCTGCGTTGCCGCCTGGTCAGGCTGAATGACGCCGCCGGACAAGGCCAGTCCGCGCCCGGCGTAGGACGCGATGCCGGACAGCCAGATCTTGTACTTCGCTGAATTGGCCTCGGCCTTGTCGATCCGCGCCACGCCCTTCGAAATGGTGGCCTTGATCTCGGCACCGTCGATCGGCAATGTTCCGTCAGAGACATCGTCGAGCGCGAAGAAGCCGCCCTGTTCGGTATGTTTGAGGAAGGCCGGCAGGTTGAGCTTGCTCAACGCACCCGGCCCGAAGGTCGCCGAGACCGAGCCGTCGGCATTGTCGAAGATGGAATCCCAGGTTCTGCCCGGCCCCTTGAGGATCACCGAGACGGTGCCCGTGCCGACCGGCACCAGCCGCGTCATCCCTGCCGCCGTGCCGAATGCACCGCCGTCGATGTCGGACGCCAGAAGGCGGATTTCGACCTGTGAGCCTTCCGGCTTGCGATCGAAGCGAAGGCTGGTCTGGATGTTGCCGCCGAAGGCCGAGGCATCGGAGATGTCGAAGACGGACAGACCATCCTTGACCTGGGCCGTGGCGGCGACATCGGCGAGCTGGATAGGTCCCGCCGTGGCGTGGGCTGCCGACAGCCTCAGATCGAGATTGATCTTGTCGGCGAAACTTGTGTCGATTTCGCCGGGTCCCGCCCCTCCGGTCGGCACCAGCGGGGTGAAGGCTGACAGAAACGATCTGAGGTCGAGCGTGTCGAAGGCGAGCGTGCCGGAGATCACAGGTTGTGCTTCGCCAAGCGAGAGGTCCAGTGCACCCATCCCCGGATTGTTGTCGAGTGCAATTGCCGTGTTGTCGAACTTGACGCGCCCGCCGGTCGCGGTGATCTTGCTCGAAATGCTGACCGAGCCGATCGCTGCACCCGGAGCGATGCCGGCCTGCGACCATTCCAGGACACGCCGCAGCGAGGGTGCCGAGAACTTCGCCTGACCGTCGAAATAGGTATTTTCAGACATGCTGGCCGTGCCGTCGAACGAGAAGGTGGCGGGCGCCGCCTTAAAGGACAGCGTCAGCGGCGCCGTGCCGCCGGCAAACAGCACAAGCGGTCTGGCCGAGGCGACGTCCAGCGCGACGCTTTCGCCCCGCCAGATCCCTGTTGCCGACAGCGTCGCATTGCTGTTCATCGCCGCCCAATTCGCCTGACCGTTTAAACTGCTCAGGATCTCGACGTCCTTGCCGCCGATGGACGCTACCATTCGGCCGTCGCGAAACTCGACCGTGCCGAAGGTGTCGGTAGGCAGCTTGTCGAGGTCCGGCTTGGCGGGGTCGGCATTGACCACGCCGCGCGCCGTGTCGATGGAACGCGTGATGCGCCCGCCGGTGGGGACAGCGGGCAGGAAAAGGCCGGCAGGCGTGCGCTGGACCCGGATCGTCGGCCGCACCAGCCGCGCCGTCGAAAACACCACGTCGCCGCGCAGCGCCGCCATGGCGGAAAGGTCGACCTCGACCCGTTCTGCCTCGACCACAGGCGGCGCCTCGGTGTCGGTCCATTGTGAAAGCGTCACATCGGTCAGGATTGCCCGGAATGTCGGCCAGACCTCGATGCGCGGCGAACCGTCGATGGCGACCCGGAAGCCGCTCCACGCGCTCATTTCCCAGGCGATGCGGTCGCGCACGATACGGGTGGAGGCAATCAGCGGCAGGGCGGCAACGACCAGCGCGACGACGATCACGGCAGCGCCGATCGCCCATATTCCGCGCCGGATCATAGATGATGGCATATGGCCCCGTATGCTTCCATTCCGACAAATCGCCCGGCGGGTGTAACCCCGATCGTCACCACGACCCCGGTCGTCACCACGACCCCCAGTCATGACCACGACTTCCGGCCGCCACCACGACTTCAAGTTGTCACTACGACTTAGGGCTGAGGCATTTCAAGTCTTTATGGCCCGGCGATGGCATTTGCGCACATCTGGTCGCATCAGCCGAACAAAATCTTGCTCTGCTGCGCTGCGATATGCATAAGCGATGGCGACCGTGGAGGAACGATCATGGCTGCCGGACAACCGCTCTGGACCCCGACGCAAGACCAGATTGACGCAGCACCCTTGACCGCCTTCACCAAGGCCGCCGGAGTGAAAGCCGGCGTAGCGTTTTCCTCGTATTCGCAGCTTCATGCCTGGTCGGTCGAGGACCGTGAGGGGTTCTGGAGCCTGATCTGGGATTTCTGCGGCATCGTCGGCGACAGGGGCGATAACCTGCTCGTCGACGGCGACAAGATGCCCGGCGCTTCTTTCTTTCCCGATGCGACACTGAATTTCGCTGAGAATCTGCTGAAGAAGACCGGCTCAGGCGACGCAATCGTGTTTCGCGGCGAAGACAAGGTCGAGCGCCGGCTGTCCTGGAACGCGTTGCACGCGCTGACCTCGCGGCTGCAGCAGCTTTTCCTGTCGCTCAAGGTGAAGAAGGGCGACCGCATTGCCGCCATGATGCCCAACATGCCGGAGACCGTCGCCGCCATGCTGGCCGCGGCCTCGATCGGTGCCGTCTGGTCGTCTTGCTCTCCCGACTTCGGCGAGCAGGGCGTGCTCGACAGGTTCGGCCAGATCGAGCCCGTCGTCTTCATCGCGCCGGATGGCTATTGGTACAATGGCAAGGCGATCGAAGTCGCCGACAAGATCGCCGCGGTCGCGGCCAAGCTCGGCACTGTCCGCAAGATTCTGGTCGTCGATTATCTCGGCACATCGACTGATGTCGCCGGGACCATCGACAAGGCGGTAGCGCTGGAAGAGGCGCTGTCGCCCTTCGTCGGCAAGCCCGTTGCCTTCGAGCCGCTGCCGTTTTCGCATCCGCTCTACATCCTGTTTTCGTCGGGAACGACCGGCATTCCCAAATGCATCGTCCATTCGGCCGGCGGCACGCTGATCCAGCATGTCAAGGAACACCGGCTGCATGCTGGTCTCACCGATGGCGACCGCTTCTTCTACTTCACCACCTGCGGCTGGATGATGTGGAACTGGCTGGTGTCGGGGCTCGCTTCGGGGGCCACGTTGCTGCTCTATGACGGTTCGCCCTTCTACCCCGACGGCAGTGTGCTGTTCGATTTCGCCGATGCCGAGAAGATGACGTTCCTCGGCACCTCGGCCAAGTTCATCGATTCCGTGCGCAAGGCTGGCCTCAAGCCGATCCGCACGCATGATCTGGCCACTGTGCGGGCAATCTCCTCCACCGGCTCGCCGCTATCGCCGGAAGATTTCCGCTTCGTTTATGACGGCATCAAGAAGGACGTGCATCTGGCTTCGGTCTCCGGCGGCACCGACATCGTCTCCTGCTTCGTGCTCGGCGTGCCGACGCAGCCTGTCTGGACCGGCGAGATCCAGGGACCCGGCCTTGGCCTTGCGGTCGATGTCTGGGACGATGACGGCAGGCCGGTCCGGCAGGAGAAGGGCGAGTTGGTCTGCACCAAGGCTTTTCCGGCGATGCCGATCGGCTTTTGGAATGACCCCGAGGGCAAGAAGTACCGGGCGGCCTATTTCGAGCGCTTCGACAATGTCTGGTGTCACGGCGATTTCGCCGAATGGACCGCGCATGGCGGCCTGATCATCCATGGCCGCTCCGACGCCACGCTCAACCCGGGCGGCGTGCGCATCGGCACGGCGGAGATCTACAACCAGGTCGAACAGATGCCGGAGATTCTGGAAGCGCTGTGCATCGGCCAGGACTTCGACAACGACGTGCGCGTCGTACTGTTCGTGCGCCTGGCCGCCGGCGCGCAGCTCGACGAGAATCTGGAAAAACGCATACGCGCTAAGATCCGCAGTGGCGCCAGTCCCCGCCATGTCCCGGCCAGGATCGTTGCCGTGTCGGATATTCCCCGCACCAAGTCGGGCAAGATCACCGAGCTTGCTGTGCGCGACGTGGTGCACGGCCGCGCCATCAAGAACAAGGAAGCGCTCGCCAACCCGGAAGCGCTCGACCTGTTCAAGAACCTGCCACAGCTGGCCGAGTGACCGCCAATGGATGTCGCTCCAGAGGAGCCACTGTTGGAGGCAACGAGATGGGTGAAAAAGGCCTTTCCAGCATGGTTAACGAAATATCACGCTAGAATTTACCTAGATTTCATGAGTGGTACACATTCGTAAATTTTCCGGAGCCCCGGTAAGGAGTTGTTAAGGTCCGGCGTCGATAGTCGCAGGTAACTTGAGGGAGAAATCCCGTTCCTCAGCCCCGAGGATCCGAATTCGCTCAAGCCCCCGTTGTGACAGCAATCCCATCTCTTAAGGCGTCCTTTGGGCGCCTTTTCTTTTTATCGGGACCGAACCGCGGAGAGGGCTGACCTATTCCGCGAGCACACGGGTCGACGGAAAAGCGACCTCGACCAGAGTGCCTTCGCCCGGTGTCGAATTGATGGTGAACCGGGCACGGTTGGCTTCCACCATCGCTTTGGTCAACGGCAGTCCAAGCCCGGTCCCGTCGCCGCGTCCGCGCTTCAGCGCGTTGATCTGCTTGAACGGCTTCAGCGCCTGCTCGATCTCGGCATGGCTCATGCCGATGCCGGTGTCGCGCACCCGCATGACGACGTCGCCCGAGGTCTCATAGGCGGTCGAGACGATCACCTGGCCGCCGGCCTGAGTGTAACGGATGGCATTCGACAGGATGTTGAGCGCGATCTGGCGCACGCTGCGCAGGTCGGCCACCACTTCCGGCAGCCGCGAAGCGAAGCTGGAGCGGATGATGACCCGTTCGCGGTTGGCCTGCGGCTGCATCATCGCCACCGTCTCGGCCAGCGTGTCGTTGAGCGACACCGCCTCATAGGCCATCTCCTGCTGGCCAGCCTCGATCTTGGAGATGTCGAGCAGGTCGTTGACCAGGTCGAGCACATGATTGCCCGAGCGGTTGATATCGCGCAGATAGTCGCGGTAGCGGTCGTTGGCGACAGGTCCGAACTTCTCGTCGACCATCAATTCCGAAAAACCGATGATGGCATTGAGCGGGGTGCGGATCTCGTGGCTGATGCGGGCCAGGAAATCGGTCTTCTGCGAGGACGCGCGCTCGGCCACCGCACGTGCCTGCGTCAAGTCCTCTTCGGCCCGCTTCCACTGCGTGATGTCGCGAACGACGGCGCAGAAGCCGCTGTCGTTGGGCAGCCGGCCGATGGTCATGAACAGCGGAATGAAGCGTCCTTGCGACTCGCGCCCGATCACCTCGCGGCCGTCGTTCATGACACTCGCCACGCCGGGTTCGGACAGTCCGTTGAGATAGTCGCGCGCCGCGCGCTGGCTTTCGATCGCAAACAGCGAGGCGAACGGCTTGCCGGTCACATCGTCGCTGTCGAAGCCGAACAGCGCTTCCGCAGGCCGGCTAATCGATCGGATGGTGCCGTCACGGCCGATCAACACGACGCCGTCGGTGGCGGTGTCGATAATGGTGCGCATCTCGGCGATGCGCGCCTTGAGTTCGGAAATATCCGGCTGCGTCTGCTCGTCGCCAACCACATGCAGGCTCGCCGGCGCATCATCCTCGCCGGAGCGTCGCACGACCAGCATCAGCGCCTTGCCGTCGCGCCAGGGGACCGAGCGCAAAATGGCCTCGATCGGGAATTCCTGTCCGTCACGCGTTTTCAGCCGCAGCGCGCGATCGGTGCCGTCGGAAACGCCGTCGTCGGCATAGGGGTCGGCAAACAACGCGCCGAGGCCGCCGGCATCCGCCAGATCGTCAAGCGCCTCGTAACCCGTCAGGCTGAGGAATTCCTCATTCGCATAGTGCAACCGGTCCCCGGAATGGATGAGCAGCGGCACGGGCAGCTTGCCGAGCAGCGACGTGTCCGGAGCCTTGTGTTCATCTCCGGCGGAAAACGCCGACGGCACGAACCCTTCGGCCTTGAGCGGCGGAACCTGCAGGCGAGGGCGCTCGAGGGGTATTTCCGCAGAGACGCCTGCGGTTTCCTCGCCAACCGTCTGCTCGTCGGGCGACGCGGCTTCCTCGTCGGGCTGCGCCCAATCCTCATTGTCTTCGGCATCGCGAAAATCCGCCGACGTCATGCTGTCGTCATCGAGGCCATCATGTGTCGCGTCAGTGGATTCAGGCTCTTCGCCGGGCGAAACGGCAGCTGTGTTCTCTGGTTCCGCCGCCACGGGGCCACGTTCGTCATCTTGGCCGGCATAGTCGAGCAACGAGCCCGTCACATTCACCCCCGAGCGGGCGTCACGAGGGGCTTCGTCCGCGTGACCGTCAAGCCGTGCCAGATCCCGGTCGTCTTCGGCATCGACATCGGATGCCTCGACCGGTTCGTTCTCTGGCCCTGACGCAGGGATGCCGTCGGTGCGCATCGGGTCGTCGGACGCATTGACCGGAGCCTCGGTCTCCGCTGCCGATGCCTCCACAGTCTCGGTCTCTGGCGGCCCGACCGGAGCGCTATCCTTCTTCAGCCGCTCGCCGATTTCGCGGAACGCGCTGCGTTCCAGGGTCGACAGGCCCTTGTCGTTGGCAGGCTGGCGATGTTCGGCGAGCCGGATCACCTTATCGGCAAAGCGCCGCTCCTGTTTCGGCACGATGGTCAACGCCGGCACCTCGCCCTTGAACGGATCCGATGCCTGCGTGTCCTCGGTCTTGGGCTCTTCGGCGTTCGGCTGTTCGGGCGCGGGTTGGATGACTTGCGGTTCCGGCGTTGCCGGCGCCTGGCTATTGGGCACCAGCGCCATGCCGATGGCCTCCGGATCGACGACCGCGTCGCTGGCGCGGGCGACGCCGAAGCCGCGGAAACCCTCGAAGGCGCGGCTGCGGCCATAGACAGGCAGCGCCGCCAGGTCGACCGGTATCTTCAGATCGGTGCCGACGACCGGCCACAGCACGGAGCGCCCGGACCAGGTATCGCGCCGTTCGAGGAGCCCTGATATCTCGCCGGAGGGGTCGAGGCCGAATGTAGCGGCGACATCCCGGAAGCGGCGGCCGATCACGTCGGCCGCCGGCTTGCCGACGATGTCGGCGAATTCCGGCGACAGCGCGCTGAACTTGCCTTCGGCATCGGTGCGCCAGACGAAGCGCACCGGCGCCGCGGCGCGGTCTATCGCCGAGACGGTCGTCGGCGTGGCCGTGGACTGGACTTCCAGGGCGGCCGGCTCTTGAGGCGCTTCAGGTCCGGACGCGGCAGGTCGCGGCGCCTGTTGCCCTCCGTCCTCGCCGGCGTTGAAGTACCAATGGTCGTGCTGCGCGGGCATGCGCTCTGCTGCCGGCTGATCGCTGTTAGCCGCCGTCGGCGCCTGCCCGATCGCATCGGCGATCTCATGCTGCGATGCGGCGATGTCGCCGGCCGGCTGCGAGGCGCTCGGTTCGTCGGTCGGTGCCTCGCGGCCCTGTTCCGGCTGGGAAGCCGCGTCGCCAGCAGGTGCCGTCTCGGCAATGGTTTGCGTAGGATGTTCGCCCGCAGGGGCTGTGTCGTCGAGCTGGTCCTCGTCGATCACCACCAGCAGATGCCGCTCCTCGGTCAATCTTGCCAGCCCTGCCGGGTAGGAGGCCGTGCCGCCGGGGACAAGGCGCTTGACGATGCGGTCGCTCTCGGCTGCGACGTCGGCAACCAGTGCCGCCAGCGTCTCCGGCAGGATGCCCAGTGCCGAAAATCCTTCCGAGGCCGCCTCGACGTTGCCCCCGGCATCGACAAAGGCGATGAAATGACCATCCTCGGTGAGGCCGCTAATGGCGCGCGCGGCGATTTCGCCGGCACTGCGTGACCCGGTCTGAGCCGCCGGCACTGCCAGCATGATCGCCTTTTCGGCGTCCGGCATGGTCACCGCACTGGCCAGGAAGCCGACGGCGCGGCTGGTCATGCCGGTCGCCAGCCGCACCATGATGGCGCGGTCACTGCCAATCTCGGGAAATCCGCTGGTCGCCATGATCTGGCGCCTGGCGATCACGGGCAACTGCGCCGAGGCGCCGATGATCGCCTCGATGTCGGGATAACCGAACATCGCGGCTCCTGGCCCGTTGGCCCAGATCACCTGCTCCAGATCCGCCGACAGGATCGCGATCGCGTCGCCTGCCGCAAAGCGCTGGCGGACCGCGTCGAGCACGGCGACATCGAGGAAGGAATATTCGGACGGCATGCGCTTGGCGGACCTCACGGAGCGGCGATTTTGCAGTTAACGCTTTGTTAATAAAAGCCGGAGGCGCGAAGGTCCACAAGCCAGAACGTGCAAAGGCTGGAATCTGGGCTCTTGGTTAACGGCCCAAAAGAAATTTATGGTGCACTGCAACAAAGATATTGCAACGCACAAAATTTGCCTTTATATTGCCATCATACAGGAACGAGACGGCTTTCTGTCAAAGCCGCTGCCGCTGAAAAGGATGGAAAATGTCCAGGACCAAGACCGCCGAGACGATCGAAAACGTTGAATTCCCGAGCTTCGACGCTTCCAAGGCCACCGACCAGATGCGCGCCTTCGCCGAAAAGGGCGTTGAGCAGTCGAAAGAGGCCTATGCCAAGCTGAAGACCGGCGCCGAGGAGACCCAGAAGGCTCTGGAGTCGACCTACGAGAACGCCAAGACCGTTTCCAACGACCTGTCGCTCAAGACCATCTCCGCTTTGCGTGCCAATGCCGAGGCCGGCTTTTCCCACCTCGAAGCCCTGATCGGCGCCAAGTCGCTGTCGGAAGTCGTCGAGCTGCAGACCGCCTTCCTGCGCAAGCGCGTCGAATCGACCGTCGAGCAGGCCAAGGACTTCCAGGCCGTTGCCTCCAAGGCGGCCGAGGACGTCTCCAAGCCGATCAAGACCGCCTTCGAGAAGGCGATGAAGGAAATCAAGGTTGCCTAACATTTGCGCATGATCTGAAGATGCAACAAAAGGTCGCATTTTCTTAAAAACGATCAGGTGTATGATAGCAGCCATCAAGGAATACCCGGTGAGTGGAACCTCCTCCCTCTGCTCCCCGGGTGACCAGCCAGCACCTCCTCCCGCTGGCTCGTAACAGGAAAAGGCCGGCACCTCCTCCCGCCGGCCTTTTTCTTTGTCCGTCGCCCGGCCCTTGCCTGCGCCTTCTTGCTGGGCAAATGCCGCGTCGATGTGGGGAAGTGACCTTTGCTTTCCAAAAGCCTTGAATTAGAATCCATAAGCCCGTAAGGACGCATCGCCGAACGACAGAGCGGGCGGATGAGTTTCTGTTTCGATCCGCTCAGGCAACGTGCCGTTGTAGCTCAGATGGTTAGAGCGCCGGATTGTGGATCCGGAGGTCGCTGGTTCGATCCCAGCCAACGGTACCATCGACTTTCCTCGCTAAGCTATTGAATTTACTATAGAAGTTTCGACAGCTAGTGATTAGCCTTGCGGCTATTTCCGATTTTGTGATACCTAATGTGTTTCTTATTGTGATACAAATAGGCTGGTCACCACCGAGTCCAAACTGGTCTTCTGGTTGATCGTTGCGGCCTCGCTGGTGCTCGGCATCCTGCTGATCATCCCGATCGGCGGCGCCGACATGCCGGTCGTCGTCTCGATGCTCAACTCC
>NZ_JANIFC010000016.1:0-171878 GCF_024518615.1 Mesorhizobium sp. SEMIA396 | reverse complement strand
CATCGTGCCGCCGAACTGCCTGTCTGGCTGCACAGATACAATTGGCATCGTCCACATGGCAGCCTAAAGTCAAAAACGCCTATCAGTCGCCTCGCCCTGATCGAGGACAACCTGTTGAAGCTCCACACCTAGGTCCTGCGTCCACATCCCGGCCGCGAGCCCGTAGATGGTGTCGTTGGCAATGGCCATCGCCTCGTCCTCGTCCTCGAAGGGAATGACCGACAGCACCGGTCCGAAGACCTCTTCCTGGGCGATGCGCATGGACTGCTTCACGTTGCCGAAGATCGTCGGCTCCACGAACCAGCCATCGGCAATCGATTTGTCCTCGGGTATCTTGCCGCCGAGCAATTGCGCAGCGCCCTCACCGTTGGCGATGCTGATGTAGTCGAGCACTTTCGCGCGCTGGGGCAAGGTGGTGATCGGACCGACCTGGGTCTCGGGATCGAGCGGATCGCCAATCCTCGCGGTCTTTGCGAAGGCGACCAGCTTTTCCGTCACCTGGTCGTAGACGGAGCGCTGCACAAGCGCGCGAGAACCTGCAATGCAGGTCTGCCCCGTCGCGGCAAAGATTCCGGAAACGAGGCCGGGAATGGCTGCCTCCATCTTGGCGTCGGCGAAAACGATGTTGGCGGATTTACCGCCGAGTTCGAGCGTGACCTTCTTGAGGCCGCCGGCGGCAGCCTGATAGACGCGGCGGCCGGTTGCATCACCACCGGTGAATGCCACTTTCGCGACATCTGGATGGGTGACGAGGCGGTCACCGATTTCATGGCCGAAGCCGGTGACGATGTTGACGACGCCCTTGGGAAAGCCCGCTTTCTCGAAAAGCCGGCCGAAGAACAACGCCGAGACCGACGAGAATTCCGACGGCTTCCAGACGATCGTGTTGCCGGCCGCGAGCGCTGGAGCAAGCTTCCACGTCGCCAGCATCAAGGGTGAGTTCCACGGTGTGATCGCGGCCACCACCCCGAGCGGCTCGCGGCGCGTGTAGTTGAACACGCCCGGCTTATCGATCGGGATGACCCGTCCCTCGATCTTGTCTGCGAGCCCGCCAAAGAAGCGGAACCATTGCGGGATGTATTTGCACTGCATCCGCATTTCATTGATCAGCTTGCCGTTGTCGCGGGTTTCGAGAACGGCCAGGTTTTCGGCCTCCTCCGCCACGAGGTCGGCAAAGCGCGTCATGATCTGCCCACGCGCGCTTGGGATCATCGTCCGCCACTCGCCGCGAAACGCGGCCGCTGCTGCCTGCACGGCCGCATCGACATCGGCTACGCCAGCGCGCGGAACAAGCGCCCAGGCCTTGCCGGTGAAGGGATCGAAGGATTCGAAAAAATCGCCCGACTGCGCGGCGGCCGCGCGGCCGCCGATCAGCATCGAGAGCTTTTCCGTGGCCAGCGGCGGACGGGTTGTCATGCTCCGACTTCCTGCATGGCTTCGCGCGCCACCCGGAAGGAATCGACGCCTGCGGGCACGCCGGCATAGATCACGACCTGTAGAAGGACTTCGCGGATCTCGTCTTTGGTCACGCCGTTGGTCAGCGCGCCCTTCACATGCATCTTCAGTTCGTGCGGACGATTGAGCGCGGAAAGCATGGCGAGGTTCAGCATGCTGCGGGTCTTCTTGTCGAGCGTGTCACGGCCCCAGACAGCGCCCCAGCAATATTCCGTCACGAGTTCCTGCAACGGACGATTGAAATCGTCGGCGCTGGCGAAGGATTTCTCGACGAATTCGGCGCCCAGAACCGATTTGCGGATTTCAAAACCCTTGTCGAACACGTCTTTGCCCATTGGATGGTCCTTTCCAGTTGCTTGGGAGATCAAAGGCCGGGTGTCGGCCGATATTTGCGGCCCCGCGCGATGACGTGGCCGAGCGAGCCGTTGGTCAGGTAGATCTGCGTCGCCTTGGAATCGTAGGGGACGTTCTCCTGGCCGGGATAGCCTATCAGTTCGCGCACGCGCGGGCTCATGTAGTAGGTGGCAATGGCAATCGTGGTGATCGCCGAGAAGGCTTCGCCATCCTCCTTGTTGAGGCTTTCCAGACGAGCCTCGGCGCCGTTGGCCGGACCGACCGCGATGCCGCGCGCAAAGCCCGGCTTCAGATCAACACGAAAATCCAGCGACTTCTCGACATCGGCGTAGCGGCAGACGTCGCTGAACTTCGGCATCTTGCCATGCGCGGGGATCAGGAAGTCTGCGAGCGCGAAGAAGGTGTTTTCGTTCGACATGTCAGGCCACCTTCTGGTTGCGGCGCTCGGCGATCATGCGGCGCGTATTGCGCAGCGCGACGGCCATGATGGTCGCCGTCGGGTTGGTAGCGCCCGAGGTCGGGAAGGTCGACGCATCCATGACATAGAGGTTCGGCACGTCGTGGCAGGCGCCCCATTGATCGACGACCGAGCGCTTCGGGTCGTCGCCCATGACGGTGGTGCCTATGAGATGCCAACCGGATTCACGCACCGGCGTCGAAACCAGCGTCTCGATGGCGCCGGCGGCGCGCACCGATTCCAGGCAGCGGTCGATGTTGAACTTCAGCAGCCGGTTGGAATTCTCGTTGACCTTGTAGACGATCTGCGGCGCCGGCAGCCCATCGGAATCCACCAGATCCTTCGACAGCACCACCTGGTTGCTCTCCTCCGGAAGATCCTCGCCGACAATGCCCCAGATCAGCGAGTGGCCGAAGCGGCGCGCTACATTTTCATGCAGGTTGGCGCCCCAGAAATCCTGGAACCGGCCGCTTTCGGCGACATAGACCTTGGACCCGGTCGCGCCGGATACACCGACCGGTCCGCCCGACGGCATGCAGTTCCATTTCGAGCCGCGTACAAAGCCGCGGCTTTCGTCGGTCTCGTAGAATTCCAGCGAATAGACCTGCTGGCCGAAGGGACCGCGCCAGGAATCCAGCGGATCCTGGTAAGAGGCCAGTACGCTTGCAAAGGGATGCATCATCAGCCGCTTGCCGACCATGCCCGACGAGTTGGCAAGGCCGTCCGGTTTCCCGGCTCCTCCCGACATCAGCAGCAGCCGTGGCGTGCCGACGCCATTGGCGCACAGGATGACCACCTTGGCGCGCTGGCGCCGGTCGCGACCGTTTGCATCGACATAGACGACACCGGTCGCCAGCCCCTGGTCGTTGGTCTCGATTTCTTTCACGCGTGCACGGGTGACGAGCCGCGCGCCGGCCTTCAGGGCCAGTGGCCAATGCGACCGGTCGGTCGTCGATTTCGCGCCCTCCGGACAGCCCGTCAGACAGGTTCCGCGACGCACACAGGGATTGAGTTCGCCGAACTTCTCCGACGGGATGGCGTTGCTGCCGGGCCACCAGTGCCAGCCCATCTTCTCCATACCCAGCGCACCGCGCTGGCCGACGGAGCCCATGGGGAGCGCCGGAAAGGGATAGGCGCCGCGCGGCGGGTAGGCCGGATCGCCGGCTAGACCGGAAACGCCCACTTCGCGTTCGATCTCGAGCTGGTAGGGCAACAGGTCTTCGTAGGTGAACGGCCAGTCCTCGGCCACGCCATCCATCGAGCGCACGCGGAAGTCGGACGGCAGGAAATGCATCCATTGCGCGCCGTAGAGGGTCGCGCTGCCACCGACGCCGGCAAACATCAACGGGTTGATATCCGTCGTCGACGTGTCGACGGGATAGTCGTTGGGATTGTCGCGGACGTTGGGATTGGGATGCCAGAGCTTGGTGCTGACAAGCTCGTGTTCCGGACGCGCGCCGGTATAGGCGGCATAGTCCGGCCATTCGCCCTGCTCGAGCACGACGACGGAAATGCCGGCGCGCGCCAGATGAAGTGCGGCGACCGAGCCGGATGGGCCGGCCCCGACGATCACGACATCCACTTCCTCGTCGCGCCTTGCCCGTGCATTGCGATCCGCCAGAACTTCAACGGTCATTTTCTTCCTCCCTTGGGGTCCAATGGCAGCATCGGGTCAGGCGAGCCGCGTCCGGTAAAACGCCGCCGCGCCGATGATGATGACACCCTTGATGATGAGCTGCATCTCGATCGGAAATCCGAGCAGCAGCACGAGATTGTTGATCACCACCAGAACGGCCACGCCAAGCAGCGCCGCAAAGATGTTGCCGCGCCCACCGGTAAGCGCGACCCCGCCCATCACGGCGGCAACGATGGAGTCCAGTTCGTAGCCTTGGCCAACCCAGTTCGAAACGGTGCCGACATAACCGAGCAGGAACAGTCCGCCTATTCCCGCGCAGACCGAGCAGATGACGTAGCAGAGGATGACCACGCGATCGGGCGCGACGCCGTTGAGGAACGCGGCCTTCGGATTGCTTCCGACCATGAAAATCTCACGGCCGAGGCGTGACCGGTGCAGCACGATGCCGAACGCAATTGCCAGAAATGCCAGGGTGATCAGATTGACGGGCACGCCAAAAATCCGTCCGGAGGCCAGAAAGCCCATGCCCGGCGGCAAGGTGCTGATCGGTGCGCCGCCAGTATAGGCGAAACGAATGCCTTGCAGGATGATCATCATCGCCAGCGTTGCGAGAAACGGGCTGACATTGCGTTTGGCGACGAGCCAGCCGTTCACCAGACCCACCGCGGCCGACAGGGCGATCGCGGCGATGAAGATCATCGGAATCGCCTCATTGGTCGTGGCTTTGAAAGCGGTCGCCAGCACGGCCACCGTTGCCATCAGCGAGGCCACGGAGAGGTCCAATCCGCGCACCAGGATGACAAAGGTCTGGCCGACGACGACCATGCCAAGCGGTGCCGCGATCGTCAGCACATTGACCAGGTTGGCCGGCCGCAGAAAGGTTGGTGAAGCGAGAGCCGCAACGGTCATCAGCACGGCCAGGAAGATCATCAGCCCGTAGCGCTCGAAGACTGAGGCCAGGGACATGCCTTGCGATCGCGGCATCGGGGTATCAAGAGGCGCCATCACTATCTCCGCCTTGTGGTGTGGATGCCGACCGCGATGATGATGATGAGACCTTGGATGACCCACTGATAGTAGGACGAGACATTGACGAAGTTCAGCAGGCTGTTGAGCATGGTGACGAGCAGCACGCCGAGGAAAGTACCGAGCACGCCGCCTCTGCCGCCGGCCAGAATGGTGCCTCCGACCACGACTGGCGTGACCGACTGCAGCGTCAGCGCGGCGCCGATGCGCGGGTCGCCAACGCCGGTGCGGGCGGTCAGGAAAATCGCCGCTATGCCGGCGCACAGGCCCGACAGCGCGTAGGCAAGCACCACGATACGATCGACCGGCAACCCATTCAGCCGCGCCGCTTCCCGATCGCCGCCGACGAAGTAGATGCTGCGGCCCGTGCGCGTGCGCTGCAGCCAAAGCCCGGCGAGCGCGAAAATCACCACGAGCACGATGGCGCTGAACGGAATACCGCCGACCTTTGCATAGGCAATATCCGCGAAGGCGCGCGGTACGGAGCCGCCGGGCTCCTTGCGGTACATCAGCGTTGCGCCAAAGATGATCGAGGACATGCCGAGCGTGACGATCAGGGGATGGACGCGCAGCACGACCGTCAGCAATCCGTTGAGCGCGCCGACAGCGGTCGCGGCGAGCAATGCCAGCGGCAGTGCAAGCCAGACCAGATCCGGACGCCATTCGAGGAAGTTCGCCAGAAAGACGGTGAGCGCACCGACCAGCGAACCGATCGCCAGATCAATGCCGCCCATCAGCACGACGAACGTCTGACCCAGGCTGACCATGCCCAGCACGATGAGCTGCTGGAACAGATTGCCGATGTTGCGCCAGGTCAGAAACCGATCGGACAACAAGCCGCCGACGACAGCAAGCAGCACCAGCAGCACTGCCACGATCAGATAGGAAAGCAACAGCCGGTTGCGGCGAAGATCCACCGTGATCGCGCTCATCCGACCGGCTCCGCTCGCTGATCCGTTTCCGCCTCGCGGTGCCCGACAGATCGCACGGCGAGATCCATGATCGCCTCCTCGCCGAGTGCATCGCCTTTGATTTCGCCGACGACATGGCCTTGCGCCATGACGAAGACCCTGTCGGAGAGACCGACGATTTCGGGCAGTTCTGAACTGATCATCAGCACACCGACGCCAGAATCCGCCAGCCGTCGCACGATGCGGTAAATCTCCACCTTGGCCCCGATATCAACCCCGCGCGTCGGTTCGTCGAGGATAAGCAGCCTGCTGGCGATCCGCGACCAGCGGCTGAACAGCACCTTCTGCTGGTTTCCCCCAGAGAGATTGCCGATCTTCACGTCAGGCGACGGCGTCGCTACCGAAAAATCCTGGATCTGCTGCATCGCCACAGCACGTTCCTGCTTCCTGTCGATCAGGCCATGTTTCGTTATGCCGTCGAGGTCGGGCGCCACGATATTGGCGGAAATCGGCAGACCGAGAAACAGGCCGTCGTCCTTGCGGCTCTCGGTTAGGAAACCGAGCCCATGCCTTATCGAACCCTTCGGAAGCATTGTCTCAAATGGCTTGCCATCAAATTCGATCACCCCGCTCTCGACGGCTCGCGTGCCGAAGATAGCCTCGGCAACCTCTGTGCGCCCCGAACCGACCATGCCGGCCACGCCGACGATTTCGCCAACCTTGACGTTGAGGCTGACGTCGCGGACGCGCGGACCGGCCTTGAGATTGCGAACTGTGAGCACATCCGGACCGCCCGCCGGTGCCATACGCCGCGGCGGATAGATCTGGCTGAGCCGGCGGCCAACCATTCGAGTGATCATCTCTTCACGCGTGAGCGCGCTTACCGAGCTGGTGCCGACGAGTTGGCCGTCCTTGAGTATGGTCACCGTGTCGGCGATTTCGAATATCTCCTCAAGCCTGTGGGAGACGTAGACGATGCCGACGCCTTCGTTGCGCAGCCTGCGCATGTTCTCGAACAAAAGATCGACCTCGCGGCCAGCGATGACCGCTGTCGGTTCGTCCAGGATGAGAAGCCGCACCCTGCCGACCAGGGCTTTCGCGATCTCGACCATTTGCTGATCGGCAAGCGGCAATTCGTCAATCCTGGCGTGGGTTGGAATATCTACGCCGAGTTGTGCGAGTATTTCAGCGGCGCGGACGTGGCGGGCGCGGTTCGAAATGAGACCAAACCTGCCGCGGGGCTGCGTATCGACCAGAATGTTCTCGGCGACCGAAAGTTCGGGAAAAAGCGCAAGCTCTTGATGGATCGCGTGGATGCCGGCAGCGCGTGCTTCCTTCGGCGACTGCCAGGAAACCGGCTTGCCGAGATAGGTCATGGTCCCGGAATTCGGTTTGGTCACGCCGCCCATAACGCGGATCAGCGTCGACTTGCCTGCGCCATTTTCGCCGAGAAGGGCGTGAATTTCGCCTGGCTGCACGGCGAAATTGACCTTGTCCAGGGGTTTGACTCCAGGATAGTCCTTCTCGATCTGGCTGAGCTCAATAACAGACGCTGACATATCCGGTGCTCGAACTGTTCAATGCACGTCCGGTGCGCGTCCAGGATGGGCGCGCACCGGCTCGCTTGGGAAGCTTACTTCGGATAGTCGGGATTGAATGTACTCGGATTATAGCCGGCGGGCAGCCCGTTGCTTGGCGACAGATCGCCCGGATCGCTCATGCTGACATGGTCGAGCAGATGCCTGTCGCCCTTGACCGAGATCGTATCCGCACCCGGCGACGTGACGACCTGGAAGCTGACCTCGACCTTGTCCGGGACCGAGATGCCCTTGAGCACGTCAAGCGCGGTCTCGATGCCGGTGATGCCCATCGACGTCGGATAATCGATGCCGACCATCTTGATGTTGTGCTGGTTGGCCAGCTGATACATCCGGGCAACGTCGCCGCCGGTCATCGGTGGAAATTCGCCGTCCTTGTAGCCGGCGTCAAGAAACGCTTCGATCGCGCCGTAGCCCTGAAGCGCACTGTCGGCCAGGACGCCGTTGATGGCCTTGCCGTGCTTCTGGATCAGCGCGGCCATCACCGACTTGCCTGTTGCCGGATTCCAGTCGCAATACTGCTTCTCCAGCACCTTGATGTCGGGAAATTTCGAGAACACTTCCTCGTTCGCCTTGATGCGGATTTCCGCGACGCTTGACCCGGCGATGCCGGGCAGCATAACGATGTTGCCCTTGCCGCCCAGCGTCTCGCACAACCACTGCGCCTCGAGACGGCCCAATGCCCAGTCGGATGCCGTGACGTAGGTGATGTAGTTGGCCGGCGTCTTCACCTTGCGATCGACCATGACAACGGGGATGCCTTGTTCGGTTGCGCGTCCGACGACGGAATCGAGCGCGTCCTCAGTCGAGGCGGCAATGAGCAAAATGTCGACGCCCTGGCTGATCAGATCCTGGATATCCGCGATCTGCTTGGAGGGGTCGTCATTGGCGTCGGTGACGAGAAGATGGGCGATCTCGTCGCGATGCTGGCCGGCGGACCAGAGCACGCCATGCTGGAAGGCGACGCGCCAAGCATTGGAAATCGAAGCATTGGAGAACCCGATCGTATAGGGACCCGCCTTCTTCCATTTCGAGGTGTCGACCATGGTGTTCGCATTAGGGTTCCACATCCAGGTGCGCGGCGCGCCATAGTAGCCGGGCTTCGTTTCCGGCTCTGCGGCGACGGCTGCGCTGGTCTGGGCGAGCTGGATGGCCGGTGCGGCGGCCATGGCTGCCGCCACGGCTGGCATTCCCCGTATAAAGCTCTTACGCGAGATCTTGTGGTCTAATATGCTCTTTATTGACATTGGTTCCTCCTCCTGAACGCTCGACAGAGCGTCTAAATTCTCCTCAGACATTCTCGCACGCGAGACAGTATAAACAAACAATAGATGTCTATATCCCGGGCAAATCGCACGACTATTTTCCTGACAACCTCCAATTCAGAAAAATTCGACTGAAAGCGATTTGACGCAAATTAGCAGTCGATTACCCACGATCGTCAATCTGCCGTCTTGTAATAGCTGCTATTACCTTTTTCGCCATTGGGGGCGGCAAGGAATACGACTTATCTAGCAGCCGGTGCCGGGCGCTTGAGGTGCGTTCCGTCGGAGGAGAGGCCGTGAATATTCTTGTTGTCTTGCGCATGATCCCGGATTCCGCGGGCGAGCTGCAGCTCGCCGAGGACGGCCGCAGCATCGATCGGGAATGGCTGGATTTTCAGCTCAACGATTTCGACGATCATGCGCTGGAGGAAGCAATCCTGCTCAAGGAAACCGGCGGCGCGAAGGTAACGGCGGTGGCCGTTGGCGAAGGCGCCAACCGTGTCCTGCAGATGGCTGCCGCACGCGGCGCCGACGAAGTCGTGGCGCTTCAGGCCGAGGAGGACGCCATGATCTCCTCACGTGAGATCGCGGCTTCCATCGCGGCGATGGCGCGGGCAAAGTCGGCCGACCTGGTTCTGTGCGGCGTTCAATCGAGCGAGGATGTCTTCGGCCAGCTCGCGCCCTATGTCGGCGCGCTGCTCGACTGGCCGCATGTGTCGGGAACCAACCGTATCGTTGCGAACGGCGCCGTGCTTCGGGTCACGCAAGAGCGCGGCGCCGGTGTCGCCGTCACCTATGAGTTGGCCACGCCGGCGGTGCTGGGCGTTCAGACAGCGTCGAAGGCGCCACGCTATGTCTCCGGCAGCAAGCTTCGCGAAGCATCCAAGACGCCCATTGGCCGCGCCGCGCCCGAATCGTCAGGCTTCGAGCGTTCCGCCGAGATCATCACATTGCGCCTGCCAGTCCAGGGCGGCTCCGGCGAGAATCTCGGCGGCGATGCCGAGACAGTCGCGGATCGGCTGGTCAGCATCCTGGCAGCCAAGGGCCTGGCGAGGAACTAAGCCATGAAATTGATTGCCTGTACCGAAGGCCACTCCAGCAAGATCGAAGCCTTCTCCCTCGAAATGATCGCCGCGGCGCGTTCGATCGCCCAGGCCGGCGACGAGGTTGTCGCTTTTTTCGCCGGCGGTAAAGCGGAAGCCGCATCCTCTCTCTTCGGTGCCGCCGATCGCCTGATAGTGGCCCGCGCGACAAAAGCGGATGTTATTCCCGCCGAGACCTATGCGGTGCTTCTGCGCGAAGTCGTCACCGCCGAGAGCCCCGGCCTGGTCCTGGTTCCCTATTCGGCAAACGGGCTGGACGTGGCAGCCGACATTTCGGCGCGAACCGGCTGGCCGCTCATCTCCTATGTCAACGAAATCAAGCGGCACGGTGAAAACCTGACGGTTGTCGCGCAGATGTATGGCGGCAAGATACTCGCCGACTGCGAGGTGCAACTGCCCGCCATTCTGATGATCAACCCAGGCGCCTTCGCGGAGGCAGCGCCGGGCCCGATCGCCGCCGCGAGCGTGCAGACGATCGATGCCGAACCCACGCTCGCCAGCGGCAAGGTGAGAATGGTGGCCATCGACGTGCCGGATTATGCCGACGTCGATCTGACGACAGCCGAGAGGATCGTGTGCGTGGGCCGCGGCATCGGCGACGAGGCAAGCATCGACCTTGCGCGCAATCTGGCGACGATGCTGGGGGCGGAGATCGCCGGCAGCCGTCCTGTCGTCGACAATGGCTGGCTGCCTAAGCTGCGCCAGGTCGGCAAATCCGGCCAGAAGGTGAAGCCGAAGCTCTATCTGGCGCTCGGCGTGTCCGGTGCGCCCGAACATCTCGAGGGCATGGCGCAGGCCGAGCTCATCATTGCCGTCAACACTGATCCGAAGGCCCCTATCTTCAATGTCGCGCATTACGGTGCGACCTGTGACCTGTTCGATCTCGTCGCCAATCTGAGCGACAGGCTGCGGGCCGGCTCTGGCCGTTGAGATGGCATCGACCCTGCCACTCTGGATCCTGGTCATCACAGCACTCGCTTTAACGGCCTGGCGCTCGCGCCGTTACGCGGTCGCTCTTGCCAATGCACCGGCAGCGGCCCGCTTCGACCGCCCGATGCTGCGCCTCCAGGGTGTGATGGTCGCCATCGGCATGCACCGGAAAATGCTCCGCAAGCCGCTTTCCGGCGTGCTTCACGCAATCATCTTCATTTCGTTCTTGGTGCTGTTCACCGCCACGATCGATGCCTTCGGCTCGCGGCTGTTTCCAGGGTTCTCACTTGCGCCCATCGGTGGCGAAACCTGGATTGCCGCTCTGCAGGATATCTTTTCGGTGCTGATGCTGGTCGGCGTCGGACTTGCGCTCTATCAGCGTTACGTGCTGCGGCCTGCCCGCTTCGACGGCTCGAGCGGCAGTGATGCGGCAATCATCTATGTGTTGATCGTCCTGATCGTGGCGTCCCTGTTGCTTGAGGCGGCGGCACGCATAGCCGGTGGCGCAGACGGCTCGTGGCGGCCGGTCGCATCGGCACTGGCTGGATTGCTCGATCGTGCCGGCATACCGGCACATCAGGGCGAAGAGCTGTTCTACTGGGCTCACGTCGGCGCCATTCTGGCATTCCTTGTCTATATCCCCGGTTCGAAACATCGGCACATGTTTCTTGCTGCACCCAATATCTACTTCCGCAGCCTCGAACCGCGCGGCCTGGCGCCCGCGGTCCCGGAAGCGCGCGAGGCTCCGGGCATCGACAGCCTGGGACAGTTCGACTGGAAACAGCAGCTCGACCTTCTGTCCTGCACCGAATGCGGCCGTTGTCAGGCGGTCTGTCCAGCCTATGCGGCCGGTCTGCCGCTCAGCCCAAAATTGCTGATCACCGACATGCGTGACGCGCTTGCCGCGGGATCTTCGGCGGCCCCACTGGTCGGCGGCGTGATTTCCGAGGAGACGCTGTGGGCTTGCACCACCTGCCGTGCCTGCATGGAGGCATGCCCGGTCGAGATCGAGCATCTACCCAAGATCATCGACATGCGCCGTCATCTGGTCGACGAAGGCCGTGTCGGCCCCGGTCTGCAGGAGGCGTTATCGAACCTGACCCGTCTCGGCAATTCCATGGGCAAGCCTTCCAAGATGCGGGCCCGCTGGACCAGGGAGCTCGGCTTTCAGGTCAAGGACGCGCGCGAGGAACCCGTCGACGTTCTGTGGTTCGTCGGGGACTACGCCTCCTACGATCCGCGCGTTCAGGAAATCACCCGCAAGGTTGCCGAACTGCTGACCGCAGCCGGTGTCGACTTCGGCATTCTCTTCGATGCCGAGCGCAACAGCGGCAATGATGTGCGGCGTGCCGGCGAAGAAGGTCTGTTCGAAACGCTCGCGCAGTCCAACATCGATGAGATCAAGGCGTGCAGCTTCAACCGGATCATGACCACCGATCCGCATAGCCTGAATGCGCTGAAGAACGACTATCAGCATTTCGGCGCGGCGTTCGAGGTGCTGCACTATACGGCGCTGCTGGCGGAACTCATCGGGGCGGGAAAACTCGACCTGCATGTCGCCGATGGCGCCAGGGTCACCTATCATGATCCCTGCTATCTTGGACGCTACAATGGTGGCTTCGATGCGCCGCGCGATCTGATCCGCGCCGCCGGCTACACGCTTCATGACATGCCGCGCTGCCGCGAGAATTCCTTTTGCTGCGGCGCCGGCGGCGGCCGCATCTGGCAGGGCGACGACGGCGTGACCGAGCGTCCGAGCGAGAACCGTATCCGTGAAGCGCTGAGCCTGGGCGACGTCGCGTACTTCGTCGTCGCCTGCCCGAAGGACAAGGTGATGTACACCGCCGCGATCGATGCGCTCGACGTGGGCGACAGCTTGAAGGTCGTGGACATAGCGGAACTTCTTGTGCCGCGTACAAGCCAGGCGCTCGAAATACCCACGGTGGAAACGACCTGACAGAATGCGATCCAGAGATCGAGACCAAACACCATGCATGGGCATCGGCCCTGAAAGAGGAGAGAGCGATCATGTCGACCCTGAAAATCGGCTTTGTTGGCATCGGAAAAATGGGCACGCCGATGGCGACCCGTCTCATCAAGGCTGGTTACGAAGTGACGGTCTACGACGTCGACAGCAAAGCCGTGGCGGAATTGACTAACGAGGGCGCGAAAGCCGCCGCCGGCGCGCGCGATGTCGCCGATATTGCGGAGATCGTTTTTGCCAGCCTGCCCAGCCCGCAGATCCTGGAAAAGGTCGTGCTCGGCGAAGGCGGCATCGCCGAGGGCAAGGCGGTTCGCATCTTCGTTGATATCTCGACGACGGGTCCGCGAATGGCCGCCAAGGTTGCCGAAGGCCTTTCAGCCAGGAGCATCGCCATGATCGACGCGCCCGTCAGTGGTGGATTGAAGGGCGCGCGCAACGGCACGCTCGCCGTCATGGTGTCGGGGCCGAAGGCTGCGTTTGAAACGGCGAGGCCGGTGATCGAGAATTTCGGCCGGATATTCTTCATGGGCGAGGTTCAGGGCTCCGCCCAGACCATGAAGCTTGCCAACAACCTGCTTGCGGCGGCGGCACTTGCGATCTCCTCCGAAGCAGTCGTAATGGGCGTCAAGGCAGGCCTCGATCCCAAGGTGATGATCGACGTCATCAACGCCTCGAGCGGCCGCAACAGCGCCACCGAGGACAAGTTCCCAAAATCCGTCCTGCCGCGCACCTTCGATTTCGGTTTCGCGACAGGCCTGTCCTTCAAGGATGTCCGGCTGTGCGTGGACGAGGCGGAGGCGATGGGCGTGCCGATGGTGGTGGGCAGTGCCGTGCGCCAGCTGCTCAGCGTGACGAACCAACTCTACGGGCCTGAATCCGATTTTACCTGTATGGTCAAGACGGTCGAGACATGGGCGCATGTGGAAGTCGGCTCGGCCCAGACCACAGATGTCGCCAAAGCGAGCTGATGATGGGTGACCCCGGACGCTACGAAATTCATGCCGTTCGCTACGGCCATTTCGAGCGCCGCTCAGGCGAGAATTTCCTGGGCGGCGACACGCATGATGTTCCTATGCCACTTGACTACTTCGTCTGGGCGATCGTCGGGGAGAAGCGCACTTTCATCGTCGACACCGGCTTCGACAAGCCGACCGGCGACAGACGGGGCCGCAGCGTCGTCAGACCCGTCGATGACGGCCTGGCGGCAATCGGCATCAATCATGCGGATGTCAGCGACGTCATCATCTCCCACATGCATTACGACCATTGCGGGAACCATCACCTGTTCCCGAACGCGACCTTCCACCTTCAGGACGCCGAAATGGAATTCGCGACCGGCCGCTGCATGTGCCACCATGCGATGCGTCATCCCTTCGAGGCCGAAGACGTCACCACCATGGTGCGGCGACTGTATGCGGGGAAGATCTGCTTTCATGACCCGGAGTCGCAGATCGCGCCCGGCATAACGCTCCACAAGGTTGGCGGCCACTCGCGTGGATTGCAGGTCGTGCGGGTGGAAACCGACAATGGCGCGGTCGTGATCGCGTCCGACGCAGCCCATTTCTACGCCAATATGGAACGCGAAAAGCCCTTTCCCGTCTTCGACCGGCTAAGCGATGTAGTCTTCGGGGTCGAGCGTATGAAACAACTCGCCAGTTCGCCTGCTCACATTGTTCCTGGACACGACCCGCTAGTGCTAAAGCGCTTCGCGCGCACCCGTCAGGATGTCGAGGACATTGTTGCGTTAAACCGACCCAAAGGCTGACGCGTTGCCGTGGCAAGAGGTCTCTGCGGCACATCCCACAGATTTTGGACAACCAAGAGATCTCGTATGAACAAGTTTCCACACTTGTCCGTGCATTGAAACAATCGACGTCCGCTTTTGGAGGATGGCGCGGATCAGCGGAACGGCTGCAATGAGGCGCATTGCGGTCCGACGCCTTTGGGCCGTGGAGCGGACTGGCAGCTTCCAGGATGATCTGGGCAGAAAACCGACCTTACATCAACATAGTCTCGTTCGCGTCACGCCAGGGCCGGCATGGCGACCACGTAGGCCAGCCCTGCGAGGATCAGTGGTAGTAAATGCCACCGTCGACATTGAGCGATTGTCCGGTGACGAACGCCGACAGGTCCGAAGCGAAGAACAGTACCGGCCCGACGACATCCTCTGGCGCGCCGAGACGCTTCAGCGCCGCGACGTCTTCCCAATGGTGGATGGCCGCCTCGCTGCCGAGGTTGTTCTTGCCCATCTCGGTCAGGATGATGCCGGGGCAGATGGCGTTGACGGTGACACCGTCCATGCCGACTTCCTGCGCCAGCACACGGGTCAGCGTGATCACCACCGATTTCGTCGCCGCGTAGTGGCCCTGCGTCGGCACGCCCTGGCGGCCGGCGATGGAGGCGATGTTGATCACCCGGCCCGATTTCCTGGCGCGCATATGCGGCAGCACGGCCTGGCACATCATCAGCACGCCCTTGGCGTTGACATCGAAATGCGCGTCCCAGTTGGCCTCATCGAGATCCTGGAGCAGGCTTGGTTTGAGGATGCCGGCATTGTTGACCAGCACATCGATGCTGCCGGCTGCTGCAAGCAGAGCCTGCGCCGTCGCCTCGATCTCGCGCTTCTTGCTGACATCCATCGTGTAGACATAGGCTTTGCGGCCAGCCGCCTCGATCTCGCTTTTGGTGACGGCAAGCTCCGCTGCCTGCGATGGCAGGTCGGTGATGGCGACATCAAAGCCCGCCTCGGCGAGCCCCTTGGCCAGTGCTCTGCCGATACCGCGGCTGGCGCCAGTGACGAGGGCCGTCTTGCCCTTGGCTTCAGGAAGGATGGTCATGCTGCTTCTACCTTTGATGTCTTGACCGGGAGCGAGTTCATCGCCGCGATCGTGTCGTCGAATGAAACGAGTTTGCCGTCGGAACCGAGCCCCATCGCCACCTTGGCGGCGACGGCGCTGGCAAAGCGTGCGGACTGCCTGAGGTCCCAACCCTTGACGATGCCGACGATGATGCCCGCGGTGAAGGAGTCGCCGCAGCCCGTGGTGTCGAAGACCTCGACCTCGAAGGCCGGCAGATGAAAATCCTCGCCATGCTCGGGCGAGACATGGACACCGTCGGCGCCAAGCGTGAGGATGCAGTTCCTCACGCCCCTGGCCTTGAAGAAGGCTGCGACGCGGGCCGGATCTCGGTCATGCGCCATCTCGCCGGCCTCGTCGATGCTCGGCACGAAATAGTCGATATAGGGCAGGCACGGTTCGACCAGCCGCCACGTTTCCGGCGTCGCCTGGATGAGATCGAAGGTGGTGACGCGGCCAAGCTCCTTGGCCCGCCTCAGCAGCCTGACGGTGGGCTCGCCGTCGAAGCGCTTCAGCAGGCCGGTGCCGCCGACATGGACGACGGTGGCGTCGAGTGCGGCATCAAGATCGGCATCGGCGACCTCGAACAAAGTGGCGGTGCCCGGCACATGCAATGCCGGCCGCTCGCCATTCGGCCGCACCGGCAGGATGGTGGAGGACGTCTGGAGGCTGCCGTCGCGGCGTACCAGGCCGCACTCGAGGCCATATTTCTTGAGCTTGGCGAGGAACCAGTCGCCCATGTCGTCGGTGCCGAGCGTGGTGACGGCCCGCGTCTTCAGGCCAAGGATGGCGCAGTCCATGCCGGTCGCGCCGGCCGTGCCGGCGACGGTCATGCGGATCTCCTCGATATAGTCGGCGCGGCCACCTTCGGGGATGCGCGAAACCGGGCGTCCCAGAATGTCGAGGACATAGAAGCCGATCGAGCTGATGTCGAATTGTGGCATGGCTGACTTGACCTTTCGAACTCAATGGGTGGCGCGGCGCAGGCCGAAGCTCACGGCCAGCACCAGGAAGACCAGCACGCCGATGCCGACCTGCTGCCAGTAAAAATTCCAGCCGACGAGCAGCAGCCCGTTCTTGACGATGGCAAGCAACAGCACGCCGAGCAGCGTTCCGACCACCGAGGGCTTGCGCTCGCGGCTGAGCGTCGTGCCTATGAAGGTGGCGCCGATGGCGTCGAGCAGGAAGGCGTTGCCCGACAGGGGCACGTAGGACTTCACCGTCGCTGACAGCAGGATGCCGGTCACGCCCGCCAGCAGCGCACAAAGCACATGCACCATCGACAATTCGCGCGGCACGCGGATGCCGGAATACCAGGCGACGCCGGGCTGCGCGCCCATCGCCTGCACATAGCGGCCGAAAACGGAGCGGTGCAGCAGCACGTGGACCGCGATGGCTGATAAGATCAGCACGATCACCGGTGTCGGCACGCCGAACAGAGCGGTGCGGGCGATGGCGTTGAACTGGTCGCCGGCATAGCCGCTGGTGAGGTAGATCGGCTGGCCGCCGCTGGTGGCAAGCTGCTGCGTGCTCTGGCCGATGAACAGCACGCCAAGCGTCGCCAGGAACGGGCTGATGTTGAGCCTGGTGATGAGAATTGCGTTGAGGATGCCGACGACCAGCGCGGCACCCAGCCCGCCGCCCACGCCGACCATCCCGCCATAGCCGGCGGCGAGCAGCATGACGAAGACCATGCTTGCCATGTCGACGGACACGCCGATGGACAGATCGATGCCGCCGGACGAGATGACAATGGTGAGCCCGAGCGCCACGATCGCCAGCATGACGACATTGTTGACCAGCACGTTGAAGAGGTTCGCCGGCGTCAGGAAGGTCGGGCTCGCCACCGCGAAGAAGACGACGATCGCCGCGAAAGCGACGAGCATGCTGTATTTGGCAAGGAAGGCGCGCAGGCCCATCTTGGCGCGGTCATTGGCCGAGTTGCTCATCGTGAACCCTCCGAGCCGCGGGCAAAGGATGTGATGGCCACCACCAGCAGGATCAGCGCGCCCTGCACGCCGTTTACCCAGTAACTTGAAACGTTGAGCAGTTGGAAGCCGTTGGCGAGCAGGCCGATGAACAACACGCTGAGCAGCGTGCCGCCCATGGTCGGCACGAAGCGGCGGGAGAAGACAGTGCCGAGCAGGGCGGCCGCCAGCACCGACAAAAGCAGTTCGCCGGAGCCGGGCGTGCTGGCCGAGAGCCGCGAAACGGTGAGTATGCTCGCCACCGCCGCGCAGAAGCCGCTCAGCACATAGGTGAAGGACACGTAGAACGGCACGCTGAGACCGGCCGCTCGTGCAGCCTCGGGGTGCCCGCCGACCGCGTAGAGCCGCAGCCCGAACGCCGTGACATGGATGATAGCGATGATGATCGCGGAGAACACGATCAGCGCCCAGGCGAGCGCCGAGATGCCGAGGAAGCTCCCAGAGACCAGGAAGCCGAGCAGCGGGGAGGATGCGCCGACGACAGTGTTCTGGGTGAGCGTGAGTTCCATGCCGGCGGCGACGTTGAGCACGGCAAGCGTCGCCAGCAGCGGCAGGATGCCGAGACCGACCACGGCAAGGGCGTTCAGCGCCCCGACGGCCATGCCGACGGCGATGGCCGCGAGGACCGACAGGAAGTCGCCATAGCCCATCGACAACAGCGTCGCGTAGACGGCGGCGCACAGCCCCATATTGGCGGCGATCGACAGGTCGATACCGCCTTCGGTGACATCGGAGCCGCCGCCGATGATGACGGTCGTCATGCCATAGGCGAGTACGCCCAGGATCGCCGACTGCTCGACCACGTTGATGAGGTTGAAGGTCGAGGTGAAGCCCGGCGCGAAGACGACGAAATAGGCCATGATCGCAGCAAAGGCGGCAATCGCGCCGAGACGCACGACGATGGTGGCGAAGCGCCGGCCAGCACTTTTGCCGGTGGCGCGGGTTTCGTCGGACGCGCCGGCCTCGGTGTGGAGAGTTGTCGCGCTCATGCCGCCAACCCATCAGCATTCGAGCGGGCGCCTGACGAGGCCGCGAGCAGCGCGTCGCTGTTCATTGACGGGCCGGAGAAGGTGCCGGCAAGCCGGCCGCGATAGACGACCAGCGCGCGGTCGCAGACGCCGACCAGCTCGAGCAGGTCGGACGATAGAAGTAGGATCGCCGCACCCTCGCCCGCCAGCCGGTTCAACAGATTGTAAATCTCGACCTTGGCGCCGACATCGACGGCCACCGTCGGCTCGTCCAGCACATAGACCCGCGACTGACAGCTGAGCCACTTGGCGATCGCCACCTTCTGCTGGTTGCCCCCGGAGAGTTCGCGCACCAGCGCATCGCGATGCGGCGTCTTGATCGACAGCTCCTTGATCAGCCCATCGACCGCCTGGTTCTCGTTGCCGCGGCTGACCAGACCGTTTCTCGAATAGCGGCGCAGGCTGGCCAGCGAAACATTCTCGCGCACCGACAGGCCGAGCGCCACGCCATGGGCGCGGCGATCCTCGGGCAGCATGGCGATGCCGCTGCGCACCGCCTTGACCGGCGTCGACAGCGACAGCGCCTTCCCCTCGACCTTGATCGAGCCGCCCTCGGCGGTCTTGAGGCCGAACAGGCACTGCACGATTTCCTTGGCGCCGGATCCGAGCAGGCCGGTGAGGCCGACGATCTCGCCGGCGCGAATGTTGAAGCCGATGTTTTCGAAACCGCCGCCGAGACGCAGATTGGCGACTTCGAGCACCGGCGCGCCCAAGACGACGGAACGCTTGGGAAACATCTCGCCGACATCGCGGGCGATCATCATCGAGATGATCTCGTCGATCGATGTCTCGCGCGGGTCGACCATGCCGACGTCGGTGCCATTGCGCATCACGGTGACGCGGTCGCAGAGCTTCTCGATTTCCTGCATGTAGTGGGAAATGAAGACCACCGCGATGCCGTCGTCGCGCAGCCGCCGCAGCACGTCGAACAGACTGTCCACCTCGCGCTTGACCAGGGCCGCCGTCGGTTCGTCGAGCACCAGCACCGAGGCTTTCTGCGCCAGCGCCCGCGTGATCTGCACCACTTTCTGCTGTGCCGTCGTCAGGTCCTTGACCAGGGTTCCCGCCGGCAATTCCATGCCGAAGAACCGCTGCAACAGATCGGCTGCCTTGCGCTCCATGGCGCGGCGGCTGACGAAGGGGCCGAAGCCGATTTCGTGGCCGAGGAACACCGCCTCGCCGACGGTTGCGGTCGGCACCAGCAGCCTGTCCTGATGGATGAAATGCACGCCGAGTTTTTCGACCGATGCCGGCGAAAGGGCGGTAACGGTCTCGCCATTGATGACAATAGTTCCGCTGTCCGGTTTGATGATACCGGCCAGCACCTTGATGATCGTCGACTTGCCGGCGCCGTTCTGGCCGACAAGGCCGAGGATCGAACCGCGCACGATCTCGAGGTTCGCGTTCTCCAGCGCTCGCACCGGACCGAACCGCTTCGATATATTGCTCATCGATACAGCAATTTCACGCTTTGCTGTCTGCATGGCCGTCAACCCTGGTTGATGGTGGCGGGCAGCCATTTCGCTGGATGCCCGCCCGCCGTTTCGCTCAGCCTATTTAACGCCAGCCTTCTCGGCCGCGTCGAGGAACGGTTTTCCCTTTTCGGCGGCATTTTCCTTGTTGATCAGCACCGCGGGCACGAAGGTGAAGGGCGCGACCTTCTGGCCGGCAAGATATCTGGCGGCATTGTCGACCGATGTCTTGCCGATTTCATAGGGCTGCTGCGCTGCCACGGCACCGGCGGACGACTTCGGATCCATCACCATCTTGATGACTTCCGGGCTGCCGTCGATGCCGTAGGTCTTGACCTCGTTGCGGCCGGCGGCTTCGACCGCCTGCGTGGCGCCGATCTGCGGCACGTCCCAGCAGGCCCAGACCGCGCCGATCGAGCCCTTCTCGGGCGACTTGGTCAGCATGTCGGTGACGTTGGAATAGGCGCTCTGCACGGTGTTCGGGATGACGTCGCGCAGTTCCGGCTCGACGATCTTCACATCGGGGAACGAGGTCAGCACATATTTCAGCTGGTCGTAGCGGATCTTGCAGACCGGCACGCTGTAGAAGCCGTTGAAGACCAGCACATTGCCCTTGCCGCCCATGTCGGCGACCATCTGCAGAGCGATCTCGGCGCCGATATTGTAGTTGTTGGACGTGGTGTTGTTGATCGCGTGCGGCGTCGCGGTGTCGACGGTGAACAGCGGGATGCCGGCGTCGCGGATCTTCTGCAGCCACGGGTTCAGCACTTCGAGGTTGCCGAGCTGCTCGATGATGGCGTCGGGCTTCTGCGCGATCAGCGTCTGCAGCTGCGCGATTTGCTGCTGGTCCTTGCGGCCGGCATCGAGCGCGATGACTTCGCCGCCGAGCTCCTTCACGCGGTCCTGGATGCCGCGAAACGCCATCAGGTCCCAGTAATGGTCCGTGCCGATGGCGGAAACGCCGATGCGCTTGCCCTTCAGCGACAGTTCCTCGGCACTCACGCTCGAGATGGCAGCCAGGCTGCAAGCCGCCGCCAACCCCAAAGCGAGCGCTTTGACGAGGCCTTTCATTGATCCGGTCATTTCATTTCCTCCCTTGTTGATCGCTCCGGACCTTCCCGGAGGATTCTGTCAGATGACCGCCGCTCAGGCAGCAGCCTCCTTGTCGCGCAGGCCGTAGCTGGCCATGCGGCTGATGACGTTTTCGATCTCTTCCTCGGACAGGATCGGCGGCTCGCCGATCTGAAGGGCGCCGTGATACTGGCGCGCCAGCGTTTCCACCTCGACCGCCAGCCACATCGCCTGGCTGAGGCTGGAGCCGACCGAAATCATGCCGTGCTGTGCAAGCAGGCAGGCCTTGCGGTCGCGCAGCGCCTCCACCGCATGCGCCGAGAGCTCCGCCGTGCCGAAGGTGGCGTAGGGCGCACAGCGAATGTCGCTGCCGCCGGCGACCGCGACCATGTAGTGGATCGCCGGTATCTTCCGGCCCATGATGGCGATGGTCGTGCAGTAGGTCGGATGCGCGTGGACGACCGCGTTGACCTCGGGCCGCGCCTTCATGATGTCGAGATGGAAGCGCCATTCGCTCGAGGGCGGCAGGCGCCCGTCGACCTCGCCGTCCCAGGCCATGAAGACGATGTCCTCGGGCACCAGTGTCTCGTAAGGCGTGCTGGTCGGCGAGATCAGCATGCCTTCGCCATGGCGCCGGCTGACATTGCCTGACGTACCCTGATTGATGCCCAGCGCATTCATCTCGAGGCAGGCGTCGATGATTGCCTGGCGTGCCTCTAGGTCCGAAACGATCATGCGATATTCCAATCCTTGCTCGGCCCGTCACCAGGCCGTGTAGCCGCCATCGATCGACAGGATCGCGCCGGTGACGTAGCTCGACGCCGGCGAGGCGAGAAACAGGATCGCCGAAGCGATCTCGTGCGGCTCGCCGAGCCGGCCCATCGGCGTCATGTCGATCCAGGTGTTGAAGAGTTCGGGGCGCTCGCGCATTTTCAGCGTCATCTCCGTCCCGACATAACCTGGCGCGAGCGCGTTGACGCGCACACCTGATTTTGCCCATTCGACGGCAAGCGCCTTGGTCATCATGTGCACGGCGCCCTTGCTCACCATGTAGGAGGGCGCGGTCTGCGGACGGTTGATGATCAGGCCCGACATCGAGCCGAGATTGACGATCGAGCCCTTCTTGCGGGCGACCATGGAGCGGCCGAAGGCACGCGAGGCCCAGTAGACGCCGTTGACGTTGACATCCATCACCTGGCGCCATTCCTCGTCGGATGTGTCGAGCGCGGTGTTGAGGCGGGCGATGCCGGCGCTGTTGACCAGTATGTCGACCTGGCCGAAATCGCTGACGATCCGGGCGGCTATCGCCTCGACGGCACGTGGATCGGTGACGTCGAGCACGCGGCCATCGACGCTTGCGACACCGGCCCCCTTAAGCGCCTCGGCGGCTGCATCCAGGCCTTGCATATTCATGTCGAGCAGGACGATGCGCGCGCCGCAGGTGCCGAGCGCCTTGGCGGCCTCCAGACCGATGCCGCTGGCACCGCCGGTGACGACGGCAACCTCGCCCGTCAGGTCGAATTGCGACCGGTAGTCCATGCTAATCCTCCATCAGGCGAGGCTTGAACGCGGGCAAAACCTTCCCCTCGACACCAACGTGGCGTCGCAAGCCGATCGATCCTGATAATGCGTTAGGGGTCAGGCTCCTCCCGACCCATGGCAAGGACGTTACAGAAGCTTCCCGGGTTCGTCAATCTGGTTATAACCAGAAAACAGAATGTTTTGACGGATCATATTCAGGTGCGATCGACGCCGTTCACTGTCGCCGACGGCTGCTCGACCGCCATGTGGATGCGGGCGACGGAAGAGTTGTAGAAGGCCTCGTAATATTCGAGCGCCGCACCGTCGGCATCATAGGCGATCGACTCGATTTCGATCAGCGGTGTGTTGGCGGCGACGCCCATCTCCTCGGCCTCTTCCTTGGTGGGCAATGCCGCGCGCAGCCAACGGTCGGCGCGCTTCACCGTCAGGCCGAACACCGCGCGGATGGTGCCGAAAATCGACTGGTTTTCCGAAAGGATGTTTTCGAGCCCCGGCACCCTGTGCCCCGGCAGGCTGATGCGTGTCATGGTGATCGGCGCGCCGTCGGTCATGTAGACGCGGCTGATGCGGACCACGCTGCCATTGGCGGGAATGCCGAAGACTTTGGACTCTTTCTCGCTCGGCGGGCACCGGTAGATTTCGAGCGTGCGCGTCGAGACCTTGTGGCCCTTCGCCGTCAGGTCGTCGAACACGCCGAGATTGGCGGTCATGAAGTCGACATGCTCGCGCGGTGCGGCGACGAACATGCCCTTGCGCGGCATCTTGATGATGCGGCCTTCGCTGGACAGCGAGCCGATCGCGGCACGCACGACCGGACGCGAGACGCCGAAGAAGTCGCACAGCGCCTGCTCGGAAGGGATGCGCGAATTGGCCGCCAGCAGACCGGTGTTGATGGCTTCCTCGACCTGGTTGCGCAATTGCACCCACAGCGGTGCCGCCTCGTCGCGGTTGAGCTCGACCTTGGAGCCGATCGAGCGGAACGCCTCGGCCGCTCCGGCATCTTCCTAGTCGTAGCGAGGACGCCCACGCATTCTGGTCGTTTGTTCCATTTCGGTCCCGCCGCAAAATGATTTGCCGCGACTCAAGAAGCGGCAGCGTCCTCCCTAACGGAGCCCGCCAGCCATATTCACGCTCTCCGGCAAGTTTCGCAACCACAGCATGGCCACGGCTCCAAGAAGCGGCCCGGGAACCAGCAGCAGGAAGGCCCAGCGCCAGCCGCCGACAAGGTCGGCGAAGCGCGGCGTCAACCAGATGGCCAGCACCGTCAGCGCGAAGCCGGCGCCGAGCTGCACCGACAGCGCCGTGCCGACGAAGCGGCGGTCGGCAAGCTCGGTGACGGCAGCTGAAAACTGCGCGGAATCGCCGACCACCGAAATGCCCCAGACGATGGCAACCAGCATGAACAGCCAGAGCGGCCCGGTGAACAGGAAGCCCATGAGCAGTGCGCAGCTTCCCGAGACGATCATCATGCCGGCTGTGGTCGCCGTTCGGCCGATCCGGTCCGACAGATAGCCTCCGAGCAGGCAGCCGAGAATTCCGGACGCAATGATGAAGAAGGTCGATAGCGACGCGGCTGCCGTCGTCCCAACGGCCTGCGCCTCGAAGGCGGCACGCGTATAGGCAAGCAGCCACGCCCACATGGCATAGAGTTCCCACATGTGTCCGAGATAGCCGAGATTGGCGAGCAGCAGCGGCTTTTCGCGAAACACCTGGCCGATGCGCGACGGCTCGAACACCGCCTTGCCGAAGGGATAAGGCCCTTCCCTGGCGAACTGCAGGAACAGCAGCGCGCCGATGGCCGTCGCCAGACTGGCGGCCGCAACCACCGGCCGCCAGTCGAGCGCGCTCGATGCGGCGCGAAAGAGATGCGGCAGTGCCGAGCCAATGGTCAGCGCGCCAATGACCGCGCCGAGCGCCAGCCCCCTGTCGCGCGTGAACCAGGTTGCGACCAGCTTCAACGCCGGCGGATAGACCCCGGCAAGTGCTGCGCCGGTGACGATGCGCGCGGCGATGGCACCGCCCGGGTCGGGATGAAACAGCAGGCTGGCATTGGCGAGCGCGGCAACAAAAGCTGCGGCGGCCATAAGGCGGCTGAGCCGCACCAGGTCGGGAAGGTTGACCAGGCTCGCCGCCAGCGCGCCGATCACGAAGCCGACCTGGACGCCGTTGGTCAGCCACGCCTCGGCGCCAGAACCGATAGCCAGTTCCTGCTTCAGCTCGGGCAGGATGGCGGTCGCCGAAAACCAGGTGGTCAGCGACAGAACGACAGCCAGGCAAAGCAGCGACAGCACGCGCCAGCGTTCGCTGTCGGCCGCCATGCCAGGACGGCTGTCGTCCACCGCACTCACGCGCCTAGCAGCGGAACGGTGAACACCGTGGCCGTGCCGGTGAGACAAAGCTCGCCCTGGCCGTTGCGCACTGATGTCTCGATCTTGCAGATCGGCTTGTCAGGGCGCACCTCTTTGACCTCGACGCGTCCGGTGATCTCCTCGTCAACGCCTACGGCCTTGACGAACTTCCAGGCGACTTCAAGGAACACGGTCCCTGGTCCAGGCAGGTCTTCGGCGACCAGCGCATTGAGGATGCCTGAGGTGACGCCGCCCTGGACGATCAATTTGCCGAACACCGATTTCTCGGCCAGCGCGCGGTCATAGTGCAGCGGATTGCGGTCGCCGGTGATGTCGGTGAAGGCCTCGATATCGCTGGCGCGCGTGCGGCGCGTGCGCTCGGCCAAGGCGCCGACTTCCGGACGACCCTTGACCACACCTACCCAGCCATCTTTCGTCTCGGTGCTCATTGCGGCTTCTCCTCTGTTGCGGTTTCCACTGATTTGAAGGCTGGCAGGACGCGACCGCCGATGGCTGTCGGTGCGAGCAGCAGCGCGTCTCCGACGTGTGGTGGCTGCGCGCCGGTCAGGATGAAGCTCAGCATGGTCGGGCCTTCGGCCAATTCGACCAGCCCGACCACATAGGGAGCGGCCGGCAGCCAGCCGGGATGGCCCGGCTTGCCCACTTGCGAAAAGGATTTCAGTCGGCCCTTGCCCGACGCCTCTTTCCAGACCAGGCGCTTGCCCCAGCAATGCGGGCACATCGGGCGCGGATAGAACACGGCCTTGCCGCAGTCCTCGCAGTGCTGGATTTTAAGCTGCCCTTGCGCCGCCGCGTCCCAGAACGGCTGGGTCAGCGTGGTGATCGTCGGACCGGGGGTCTTGAGTGCACTGAGATCGACGGACATCAGGCGGCTCCCAGCACGAGCGCGGTCGCCTCGCTCATCGTCGCGCCATTGCCGGTGACCAGCGCGAGCTCGGCCTTGCCGATCTGGCGTTCGCCCGCCTCGCCGCGCAGTTGACGCACCGCCTCGACGACATGCGTCATGCCGCCGGCAAGGTCGGGCTGGCCGAAGCCGAGCTGGCCGCCATGCGTGTTGAGCGGCTTGTCGCCTTGGTGCGAAAGATCGTGGTCGCGCAGCCACGCGCCAAACTGGCCCGGCGCACAGAGACCGGCGTCCTCGATCGTCGTGGCGACCATGATCGTGTAGCAGTCGTAGAGCGACAGGAGATCCATGTCATCGGCCCTGGTGCCGGACTGCGCGAAGGCCCGCGCCATGGCGCTCTTCAGCGGACCGGAGGTGAGGCAGGGCGCCTGGCTGACCGCGCGATGCGTGACCTTCTCGCCGGCCCCCAGCAAATGCACGGGACGCTTGCGCAGCGAACGCGCGCGCTCGGCCGAGGTGACGACAACTGCCTCGCCGCCGGCGACTGGCATGACGATTTCATAGAGATGCAGCGGCGAAGAGATCATCGGCGAGGCCAGCACCATCTCCACATCCGCCGGCTTGCCGAAGAAGATCGCGTCTGGGTTGAGCTGTGCGTTGGCCCGTGCCGCCGCGGCAATCAGCGCGAAATCCCTGGCGGTCGAGCCATGCGCCGCCATATGCGCCTGCATCAGCAGCGCGTAGGAGATATTGGCGCCCGAAGCGCCGAACGGCACGTCGAACTCGCGGATCGGATTGCGGTTGGGCGATCGCGGTGCAACCTCTTCGCGGTTGTTGGCGAGGACGCACAGCACTGTCTCGCACATGCCGGCCTCGATCGCCGCCGCTGCGCGCCAGACCATGCCGGCACCCGAAGCGCCGCCGAGGTCGACGACATTGGCCATGGCCGGCGCCAGCCCGAGATACTCAGCGACGGTCGCCGGAACATGCTGCGGCGTCTCGCCGACCTGCGGCCCGACCAGCAGCCCATCGATCGCCGCCGGCTCCAGCCCGGCATCGAGCACGGCCAGACGGGAGACCTCGGCGATCATCTCCAGCGTCGCCACGCCGCTGGTCAGGCGTTGCGGTTTCAATTCGCCGATGCCGACGATCGCTCCCTTGGCCCGGATCATGCCGCCTTGCTCCGGTCGAGCGCGCGGTATTCCTCGAGGCATGCGGGATTGGCGAGCGAAGCCATATTCTTCACCGGCTTGCCCTCGAGTGTGGTGCGGGCGGCCCCTTCCACCCTCTTGCCGTTGAGCGTGTAGGGCACGGCCTGCACCGCATGGATGCGGTGCGGCACGTGGCGCGGCGATGCGCCCGCACGAATGGCGCGGCGGATCTGCCCAGCGAACTCAGGCGTCAGCTCAAAACCGTCGCTGAGCTTGACGCAAAGCACGATCTCCTCATCGCCTTCGACCGGCGCGCCGAATACCAGGCAATCCTCGATCTCGGCAAAGGTTTCGCAGGCGGCGTAGATTTCGGCCGTGCCGATGCGCACGCCGCCGGGCTTCAACGTCGTGTCCGAGCGGCCATGGATGATCCCCGAGCCATGCAGGCTCATCTCGGCGACATCGCCATGCGTCCAGATTTCCCGGCGTGCGGCGAAATAGGTGGCGTGGTAGCGCGCGTCGCCGTCCTTGCCCCAGAAGGTCAGCGGCATGGACGGGAACGGTTCGGTGCAGACGAGATCGCCCTGCCGGCCGATGACCGGCGCGTTACGCTCGTCCATCACCGCCACCGCAAGGCCAAGCCCCTTCACCGTCAGTTCGCCACGGCGAACGGCGTGGAGCGGCGAACCGAGCAGGAAACAGCCGATGATCTCGGTGCCGCCCGAGATCGAGGCGAAGATCATGTCGTGCTTCACATTCTCGTAGACCCAGTCGAACTGGCCGGGAGAGACCGGCGCGCCGGCCGAAAGCAGCGAGCGCAGCGATGACAGGTCGTGCAAGCGCCCAGGCGCGTAGCCTTCGGCGGCAAGTGTCGCCAGATATTTCGGGCTGGTGCCGAAATGGGTGACGCGTGCGCGCTCCGCCATTGTCCACAGCGGGCTGGCGTCGAGGCCATCAGCGGTCTTCAGGATCGGCGCGCCGTCATAGAGCACAACAGCCGCGCCGCAGGCGAGGCCCGAGATCAACCAATGGTACATCATCCAGGCCGTGTTGGTGTACCAGCTCATCACGTCGCCGGGGCGGACCTCGCCATGCAGCAGATGCTCCTTCAGATGTTGGAGCAGCACGCCCCCGGTGCGATGGACGATCGCCTTTGGCGCGCCCGTGGTGCCCGAGGTGTAGAGCACATAGGCCGGATGATCGAAGGGCACGCGTTCGAACTCCAGCGCACCGTCGCTGCCGAAATCGTCGAAGGCGAGACAGGTCGCCGCGCAGTCCGCCTCTGCGCGCGGCTCGTCGGTCAGCACCAGCGTGGTCACCGTCGGCATCGCCGCAACGATCTCGGCCAACCGATCGGAGATGTCGTGCTTCTTGCCCGCATAGCGGTAGCGCGGTGTTGCAAACAACACCTTCACGCCGATCTGGCCGAGGCGGTCGACGATCGCCGCAGCGCCGAAATCCGGCGAGCAAGACGACCAGACGGCGCCGACCGAAAGCGTCGCCAGAAGCGCCACGAGACCTTCGACACGATTGGGCAGGATACCACCGACGCTGTCGCCCCTCGCCACGCCGGCCGCGCGCAGGCCATGCGCTATCCTGGCGACGCGCCCGCGCAACTCACAGAGGGTGACGGTGCGGAAATGGTCGCTCTCGTCGGCCTCGATGACCGCGACCCGATCATCGTCGCCCCGCAACAGATTCTCCGCGAGATTAAGCGATGCGTCGGGAAAGAATTGGCTCCGCGTCATCGGCGCCTGGTCGTCGCGCAGGAAAGATCGCGTGCCCGGATCGCCGGTCACGCCGGCAAAGTCCCACACCGCCCGCCAGAACGCGCCAAGGTCACTGATCGACCAGCGATGCATCGTCTCGTAGTCGTGCGGGCTGAAGCCGTTGGCTGTCGCGAAGCGCGCAAGATTCGAGAATTGGAACGCCGCCGGTGCCGGCGTCCAAAGCACGGATGACATGAATTTCCTCCCGGAATGCAGGCCGGCGCGAAGCCGTCATCTTGTCTGCAAGTCACTTTCAGATTATTGGTTATAACCAGAATGTCAAGCGGCGAACACGCCCTTTGTGCCGCACCAATGGAGGACAGGAAATTGCCGGATGCAGTGTACATCGTCGCCGCCAAACGCACGCCGATCGGCAAGCTCAACGGCGCGCTCGCCGGCCTCTCCGCCGCGGAACTGGGTGGGCAGCTGATTCAAGCGATGCTGGCCGAAACCGGGCTTGCGCCTGATGCCGTCGGCGAGGTGATCATGGGCCAGGTGCTGACCGGCGGCGCCGGGCAGAACCCGGCAAGACAGGCATCGCTCAGGGCCGGCCTGCCGGTCAGCGTACCCGCGATGACGATCAACAAGGTGTGCGGCGCTGGCCAGAAATCGATCCATCTTGCCGCGCAGGCCATTCGCTGCGGCGACGCCGATTGCATCATCGCCGGCGGCCAGGACTCGATGACGTCCGCGCCGCATTTTATTCCAGGCATTCGCGGCGGCGTGCGCATGGGCGACCAGATCGTCAAGGATTCGATGATCACCGACGGGCTGTGGGACGCCTTCCATCAGGTCCATATGGGCGTCACGGTCGAGTCCCTGGCGCAGCGTTGCCAGATCACGCGCGATGAGCAGGACCGTTTCGCGTTGCGTTCGCAGGAGAAGGCCGACGCCGCTATCCGCTCGGGAAGGTTCGACGATGAGATTGTCCCTGTCTCGGTAAAGACAAGGCAGGGTGATGTCGTCATCGACCGTGACGAGCATCCAAACCCCTCGACCACCCTCGAAGGACTTGGCCGGCTGAAGCCGGTCTTCGATCCGGCGGGGACAATCACCGCCGGCAACGCCTCCGGGCTCAACGATGGTGCTGCCGCCGTGTTGGTTATGTCGGAGACACGGATGAACGAACTCGGGCTAACGCCCCTCGCCCGAGTTGCGTCCTATGCTTCAGCGGGGGTCGAGCCGATGGATATGGGGCTGGGACCAGTCGCTGCCTCACGCCTTGCGCTGCAGAAGGCCGGCTGGCAGGCGGCCGACCTCGACGCCATGGAGATCAACGAAGCCTTCGCCGCACAGGCCATCGCGGTCAATCGCGAGATGGGCTGGAACGAGGAGATCATCAACATCAACGGCGGCGCCATCGCGCTCGGCCATCCGTTGGCCGGGTCCGGCTGCCGCATCGTAGTGACGCTGCTCCACGAGATGACGAGGCGCAAGGCCCGCAAAGGCCTGGCCTCACTTTGCATCGGCGGCGGCCAAGGCGTGGCGATCTGCCTGGAGCGGTGATCCGAGACTCTAAGCAGCTGTCGTGTGAAAGCGGTGCACAATGGCCTGGCCACGCCACCTCCAAGATTTCGACCCGGCGCGAGGATTGCGTAGCGGAAGCCAATCACTGATCGCGCAAATAGAAAGGTAAAAAGAACCGCGAGGATACCTCCGATTGCACCGAAAATGCGCATGCCGAACAGCGTGGGGCCGAACATGGCTAATGCTATCGAGTCAAGGAAGTAGTAGAGATTCGCGCGGCCAAACCAGCCCACACCCACAATGGGTGGCGGCGAAGCGCCCAAAAATTCCATAGCGTTGTTCGCCTGCGCCGCTGCATCTCCATCAACCCTGTGGGGGAAGTCTGCCAGCGCGATGACATAAAGAGCGGCTGCGAGAACGAGGACGCAGCCAACGGCAATCATCTTGGCGAGCGGGCGAGAAGTGCTGCAAGATGGCAAACGGAACGGTTCGCGCACAGCGAACACAATCACGATGGCGAGAATATGCATCGCCAACCCGCTATTGCGGGAGCACCCGCCGGGTTCAAGTGAACGGAAACTTGCCCGATGACCAGGCATGCTAACGCTCCAACTACCCCGCTGGCACTAAGATACATCGCCTGACGGGCGGCCGTGTTGTGTCGAGCAAAGCGCCTGCGCTTGCCATCAGCGCCCCTCACGCCATCCCGAGATGTGCATCGTGGGCGATGCGTCATGCCTTTGCCTCCCGGATCGCCCGCAGCGTGGCGTGGCGTAGTTTATTTTCGCGCTTAAGGGTCTTCACGCGTCCGACAAGGCCAGGTTTGATCCATTCGGCATCGGGCTTGTCGGCGCCCCTCGGTGGCGAGCCTTTCCCCTCTTGCACCTTGGCATAGAGGCGTTCCCGCATGGCTTTGGTCAGGGCGATGTTTGCCGAGCCGGCGTAGCGGCGTTCCGCATCGCGGGTTGCCATCAAGGCGAGTGGAGCCGAACCGGGCGTTCGCTGCACGCCTGCAACTTCAAAGTCGACTTCCTCACAGCATTTCGTTTTCACCCAGGCTTCGGTGTCGCCTGACCGATAGCTGCTCTCTTCCCGCTTCGACACCATGCCCTCTAGGCCAATCCGATCAACCGCGGCATAAAAGTCAGCCCCGCCGCCATGCACATGGTGGCTGTACTGGATCACGCCTTTAGCGGTGCCGACGAGTTCGAGCAGCTTTTCCCGACGTGCCAGCAACGGTTCGCGACGCAGATCGATGCCGTCATGGTGCAGCAGATCGAAGGCAACGAAGATGATCCGATCCGGCGCCCATCGCATCGCCGACCGCAGCGAATGGAAATCCGACACGCCTTTCTCGTTAAGGACGATTGCCTCGCCGTCGATGATTGCCGACTTCGGAATGGTTGCCGCCGCCTCGACAATCGTCTTGTACGTCGATGACCAGTCGTAGCCCCTTCGCGTGATCGCTCTGGCCTTGCCGTCCTCAACAATCACCTGGGTACGATAGCCGTCATATTTGATTTCGTGAATCCAGTTGTCCCCTGTCGGCGGCACCTCGACAAGCGTGGGGAACATCGGCCGGATGAACTTCAACATACGCAAACTCGGACTGACCGAGTTTAAATTAGATTAAGCTAAAGTGGTTGCAAAGGAACGCACCAGACGCTTGGGCAGCTCCGGAGCACATTGAGGAGCGTCATCTTGATCCAGCGGCTGCAATCGCTGGAGCGCCACCTGGCCGGCGTCAAGGAACGATTCCGCCCTCCCGGTGTTTCAATCTCATGACAAACATCACGAAAAGCCGAATCGCGATGGCGGCCGAAGTCGCAAGTGTCAAGCAGCGCCTCAAACGGGACGAACTCGCGATTGAGCGCTCGGAAAAGATGGTGGCCCAAAACATCGAGCGGTCCGGCAGGATTCGGCGTCGAGCGCCGCCACCTAGATTAGCATCGTGTTAAAGCCACTCGAATGTGGCCAAGCACCACTTCGCCGATCTCGCTTTTGTCGGTCTTCTTCAACGTCAGCGCGAAGACCACGGTCTCGCGCGCTGGCATGTGCGGGTAGAGCTCATGGTTCGGGAACACCATGGCGAGGTCGCGCGACTTCGGCGCAACGTCGACGGGCCGACCAGGATGACGAATTCACCTGACCTCATGTCGACTGACACGCCATGAATAACTCGGACCGTGCCATAGGCTTTCTCGATACCTGATGCGGTGAGCGCACTCATGCGCCTTTGGCCTTAGAAAGAGACCTTGTCGCTGCCTTTCAGCCTCAAGAGACAGCATTGCAAGCCTTCGGCAGAGCAGAATCAGCTTGGGCAACGGATCGGTCCGTTGGCAAATTCGGGTCCGATGTCGGCCTCGCGCGGACTTTTGACCAAATCGGCGCTCGCCGTAGTCGCAACGGTTGCGCCGAGGTGCTTGGCAAGCTGGATCGCGACACCTCCCCGCCGCTAAATTGAGCCATGTTGTGCCCTGTGGCCTGGGTTGTGTTGGCCATGCGAACGTGTAAGTTGTAGCTAATTTAGGGGTGGGGTGAAATGGAATACGGTTCCAGGAAGGTCACCCTGTTGGGCGGCCTGGCATCGACCAGGCGGATCCGGATGCTTCTGGCTTCCACGGCGGTCGCGACCAGTCTCGCAACGCTGGCGACAGGCATTCCCGCTTCGGCCCAATCCGTGTCGATCTCCGGCGACGTGGATCCGACCCCCGCCGCATCGCCCAATTGGAACGTAGGGGGCCAGCTGTTTGTCGGCAAATCCGGCACCGGCACGCTGGACATCGAAGCCGGCGGCACGGTCGCCAGCACATTCGGCTTTGTCGGTCGTGACCCTGGCTCCATCGGCACGGCGACTGTGACGGGCACCGGCTCCACCTGGACAAACAGCGGCGAGCTCACTGTCGGCCTTTTCGGCAACGGCACGCTGAACGTCGAGGACGGAGGCAAGGTCACCGACTTTAACGGCTACATCGGATATCACTCGGGTTCTACCGGCACGGTGACGGTAACCGGCGCGGGCTCCACCTGGACGAACAGCGGCTGGCTCTTTATCGGCTATGCCGGTGGCGCCGGCACACTGACCATCGCGGCCGGCGGTGTGGTCACCAACACGGCGGGCTCCATCGACTCCGGCACGGCGACGGTGACGGGCGCCGGCTCCACCTGGACGAGCAGCCTCGATCTTACTGTCAACGGCACGCTGAACGTCGCGGCCGGTGGTGCCGTAACCAACAAGCAGGGCTTTATCGGCAATGGCTCGGACTTCTCCGGCACGGCGACGGTGACGGGCACCGGCTCCACCTGGACGAACAGCGGCGAACTTTATGTCGGCTTTAACGGCGGCGCGACGCTGAGCGTCGAGGACGGCGGCGCTGTCAGCAACACGAATGGCTATATCGGTACTTTCGCAAGCTTCACCGGCACGGCGACGGCGACGGTGACGGGCGCGGACTCCACCTGGACGAACAGCGGTGCACTTTATGTCGGCAGTTCCGGCACCGCGACGCTGAACGTGGAGGCCGGCGGCGCTGTCAGCAACACGGACGGCTACATCGGGGTTTTCGCAAGCTCTACCGGCACGGCGACGGCGACGGTGACGGGCGCGGACTCCAGCTGGACGAACAGCGGCGACCTTTATGTCGGCCGTTCCGGCACCGGCACGCTCGACGTCGAGGAGGGCGGCGCCGTCACCAACGCGGTCGGCTACATCGGATACGACGCTGGCTCCACCGGCACGGCGACGGTGACGGGCGCGGACTCCGCCTGGACGAACAGCAGCGAACTTTATGTCGGCCGTTCCGGCACCGGCACGCTCAACGTCGAGGATGGCGGCGCCGTCACCAACACGGTTGCCTACATCGGATTTAACGCAGGTTCCACCGGCACGGCGACTGTGACGGGTACCGGCTCCACATGGTCGAATAGCGGCGTACTCTACATAGGCAGTAGCGGTGATGGTACGCTCAACGTCGAGCACGGCGGCGCCGTGACCAACACGGTCGGCTACATCGGATACCTCGCTGGCTCCACCGGCACGGTGACTGTGACGGGCGCTGGCTCCACCTGGGCGAACAGCAGCGAGCTTCTTATCGGTCGTTCCGGCAACGGGACGCTGAACGTCGAGGATGGCGGCGCCGTCACCAACACGGTCGGCCGCCTCGGATTTCAGCCGGGTTCCACGGGCACGGCCACGGTAACGGGCGCGAACTCCACCTGGACCAACAGCGGCGACCTTTATGTCGGCGATTTCGCCACCGGCACGCTGACCGTCGCGAACGGTGGCCTGGTCAGCGATGCTACAGGGGCTATCGGAGTGACCTCGAGCGGCACGGCCATTGTAACGGGCGCCGGCTCCACCTGGAAGAACAGCGGCACGTTCTATGTCGGTTATGGGGGCACTGGCACGCTGACCGTCGCGGATGGTGGCGCAGTGAGCACCGGCAATGGGGCAGGCATTGCCCATATCGCCGTTCAGAGTAGCTCGACTGGCACCCTCAACATCGGCGCGGCCGCTGGGCAGTCGGCCGTTGCGCCAGGCACGCTGCAGGCTGCTGAGGTTCGCTTCGGCGCGGGCGTGGGGACTCTCACCTTCAACCATACCGGGACGGGCCACACGTTCTCTCCGGCGATCACCGGTGCGGGGGCCATCGGCCAGGTCGCCGGCACGACGATCCTGACCGGAAACAGTTCCGGCTTCACCGGGACAACGACGATTTCGGGCGGCAAACTGCTGGTAAACGGCACGCTTGGCGATTCGAGTTCCTCGATCGACGTCCTGACGGGCGGCACGCTCGGCGGCTCGGGCACGGTGGGCACGACGACAGTCGTTTCGGGTGGCACGATCGCACCGGGCACCTCGATCGGCACGCTGACGGTGAACGGCGACATGACCTTGCAGCAGGGCAGTCATCTGGCCTACGAGGCGGCAGCACCGGGCGCGGATTTTACGACCGGTCAGGCGGATAGCGTCATGGTCAACGGAAACGTGACGCTCAACGGAGCCGTGCTCGATGTCGCCAATGCTGGCGGCTTCGGCCCCGGTCTTTACCGTATCGTCGACTACACGGGCACACTCACCGAGAGCAACGGCGGACTCACTCTGGGCGCCGTTCCGCCCGCATCGACGCTGTCGATCCAAATGCTGACGGCCGACAAGCAGATCAATCTCATCAACACCACCGGCCTGACGCTGAACCTTTGGAACGCCAACGGCCAGGCCGACGCCACCCACATGGGCGGCGGCGCTGGCAGTTGGTCGAACATGGCGCCGAATTGGACCGATGCGACGGGTGCGCTCACGGCGGCCATGCAGCCGCAGCCCGGTTTCGCCGTCTTCGGCGGCGAGGCAGGCACCGTAACGGTGGACGGCAGCGCCGGCGCAGTCCAGACGACCGGCATGCAGTTCGCGTCGGGCGGCTACGTGCTCACCGGCGACACGCTGACGCTGGTGGCAGACGCCGATCATCCGGCGCCGGTCGAAGTGCGCGTCGGCGATGGCAGCGCCGCAAGCAACGGTTATGTGTCGACCATCTCCAATGTGATCGCGGGCACCGATGGATTGCGCAAGACCGGCGCGGGCACGCTGGTGCTTTCCGGAACCAACATCTATTCGGGCGGCACTACCATCGAGGCCGGCACGCTTGCGCTCTCGGGAGCGGGCTCGATCGGACCGGGTTCGCTGCAGATCGATGCCGGCGTATTCGACATCAGTGGTATTGGCGCTCTCGACATGACGATCCACAATCTTAGCGGCTCCGGCGGCACTGTCCAACTGGGCACCAAGGCCTTGACGATTGTCCAGGACCAGGATGGCAGCTATGGCGGCATCCTTTCGGGCACCGGCACGTTCATCAAGACGGGTGCGACATTTTCCTATGATGGCGACGGTTCCGGCTTCACCGGCACCACTTCCGTGGCCGGCGGCACCCTCCTCATCGGATCGGACGACGTACATTCCGGGGCAAGGCTCGGCGGCAACCTTGATGTGACGAATGGTGCCGTGCTTGGCGGCCACGGGACGGTCGGCTCCGGGGCTGGCAGCGTGGTGACTGTTCAAAGTGGCGGCACACTGGCGCCAGGCGCCTCTATCGGCACACTAACGCTTGACGGGGATCTCGTCTTCAACGCTGGCGCCAGCTTGCAGGTCGAGGTCGATCCGGCCAGCAGTTCCAGCGATCTGGTTCACGTAACCGGCGCGGCGACCATCGGCGGCGGCTCTGTTGCCCATATTGGTGTCGACGGCGGCTACAAGCCGTCTTCGACCTATACGATCCTCACGGCCGACGGTGGCGTTTCGGGTCAGTTCGACAGCGTGACTTCGGACTTTGCCTTCCTTGATCCGTTCCTGGCCTATGATGGCGACGACGTGAATCTGACCCTAAATCGCAACAACGTTGCCTTCACCGACTTTGCCCAGACATTCAACCAGAAGAGCACGGCCGGCGTGCTCGAGACGCTCGGATCGCTGAGCGCGCTCTACCAGGCCGTCGTTGTTCTAGCCAATGACGACGAAACGGTACGCCAGATCTTCGACCAGTTGTCGGGCGATGGATATCCCAGTGCCAATGGCGTCCTGGTGGAGGATAGCCAGCACGTTGCCGAGGCCGTCAATGCGCGCATCCGTTCGGCCTTCGGCACGGTCGCGGCCAGCGATGCGCCTGTCATCGCCTATGGCGAGGTGCCGCAGGGAGGCAGCAAATCCAATGAAGCCATCCATGGCATGCTGTTGCCGGCCACCACGGATCGCGCCGCCGCCTGGGCAACCGCCTTCGGCTCATGGCGCGACAATGACGGCGATGGCAATGCTGCGCCGATCTCGTCTTCCACCGGCGGTTTCCTCACCGGCATCGACAGCGCCTTCGGCGATAACTGGCGGGCAGGCGTCATCGCCGGCTTCAGCCATTCGAGCTTCAATGTCGATGATCGCGCGTCCTCGGGCGACAGCCAGAACTGGCATCTCGGCCTCTATGGCGGTGGCCAATGGGGCGCTTTTGGCCTTCGCGCCGGCGCGGCCTACACCTGGCACGACATCTCAATGGGCCGCCACGTCGCCTTCGCCGGCTTGGATAACAGTCTGAGCGCCGATTATGATGCCGCCACCGCACAGGCCTTTGCTGAGATCGCCTATGACCTGAAGGCCGGGCAGTTCGGTTTCGAACCATTCGCCGGACTTTCTTACGTGACACTCCACACCGACGGCTTCAGCGAGACAGGCGGTGCCGCGGCCCTGACGGCGTCCAGCACCAACACCGATGTGACGTTCACCACCCTCGGCCTTAGGGCATCCAGCAACTTCGATCTCGGCGGCACCACTGTCACGGCGCGCGGTACACTTGCCTGGCGCCATGCATTTGGCGACGTTACACCGATCTCCACCTTCGCCTTCGCTGGCTCCGACACGTTTGCCATCGCCGGCGCCCCGATCGCAAGGAATGCAGCGTTGATCGAGGCCGGCATCGACGTCGCACTCAGCCCCTATGCGAAGCTTGGCTTCGCCTATCAGGGCCAGTTCGCATCGGCCATGAAGCAAAACGGCTTCGATGCAAATCTGATGGTCAAGTTTTGAGGGACCTAAGGCGAGGCAGAGATCCATTCGCCTGCCTGCGATAACAGGTCACTTTCTAGTAAGCAAGAAGCTGACCGTCAGCCCGCGGCCCATGACAACGAGCTCAGGTGACTGATCTAACATCGGAAGTGACGCCGGCTTTTTGTGACAAGTCGCCTCAGGCATGGGACGACATGACCGATTTGAAGGTCAGGGCGGCAACACTGGGGTTTCCCGCCTCGATAAAGGTCGCAGCAAGCGAATCTACTGGTGACCGCCCGACCAGGGCGCCACAGATGAAGGCAAAGGCGGCCGAGGTCGAAACGTTGACGGCTAGCCCCTGTTTGCAACGGCCGGCTCCACGGCGGTCAACGGGGCTTCCAAGCTCCAGGTGACCCCATGCGGGCCGTGCTCCAGCTTTCCCTGTCCCCCCACTGCCGCAGGTGCCACCCGCTTCAATACCACGGTTCCAAAGCCGCCCTGTCCGATGCTCTGAACTTCCGGCCCATCGGTTTCAGCCCAGGTGAGATGGAGGAGCCTCGAAGCACCGGACCCGGTAATGGTCCATATGACTGAGATCTGGCCCTTATCCGCTGAGAGGACGCCATATTTGGCCGAGTTGGTAGCCAGTTCATGGAAAGCGATCCCGAGATACTGCACCGCATTGGCATTGAGGACCAACAATGGGCCCGACATGGCGATAACGTCTCCCCGTGGGAATGGCTGGGCTTGCGCCGCCAAAAGGTCACTGATCGTGGCGCCCTTCCAGTCCGCCGCAACCAGCAGGTCGTGGGAGCGCGACAGCGCCATGATGCGCTCGCGCACCTGGTATTCAAATTGCTTTGGCGTCTCCGATCGCTTGTTGGTCTCACGGATCATCGACAGGATGACTGAATACTGGTTTTTCACCCGGTGATTGACCTCGCGCATCAGCATGTGGATGCGTTGCTCGCTTTCCCTCGCCAACGTGATGTCCCGGGCAATCTTCGACGCGCCGACGATTTGCCCGGCTGCGTTACGCACGGGCGATATCGCCAGCGAAACCGGAACCAGGCTGCCATCCCTGCGCTGCCGTGTGGTTTCGAACGGTTCGACGCGTTCGCCACGCCGAATGCGTTCGAGGATACGAGGTTCCTCGTCCTGGTGGTTATCCGGAATCAGCATCGTCACCGACTGACCGATCGCTTCGTCAGCGGTATAGCCGAACAGCCGTTCGGCGCCCTGGTTCCAGCTCTTGATGATGGTGTTGAGATCCTTGCTGACAATAGCGTCGAACGAGGATTCCACAATCGCTGACAGATGCTGCTTGGCCTCTTCGGCACGTTGGCGGTCCGTCAGGTCCAATAGCATGTTCACGGCACCTATCAGGGTGCCGTGCTCATCCCGCAGCGGCGTGGGATAGGGCAGGAACGGGAAAAAAGATCCGTCCGGTCGCTGCGCCACGGCCTCCTGGTTGCGGACCGGCCGGTTTTCGTTGAGAGCGATCGCCATTGGGCACTCGTCGTGGGGCAGTTCCTTGCCATCGGCAGTGAACAGCTTGAACGTCACGCACCATTTGTCCTTGCCGACGTTAGGCTCCCGTCCTGCCAGCTCGGCGGCAGCGCGATTATAATAGGTTATCGTACCGTCTTGGTCAGTTGTGTAGATGGCGACCGGAAGGGCGTCGAGGATCTGGTGATAAGTATTGTCTTGATGCCTCAGTTCGGTGCGGGCTCGCTCCAAGTCGGTCACATCGACTGTGAAGCATCTGGTGTTGATTAGCTTGCCGTCACGAAAATGGCCGCTCGAGGTGATTTCGACATGCTTGATGGCTCCGTCGCGGGCTCTCAGACGCGCCGGATATCTCGCGATCTTTTCGCCCTTGGTGAGGCGTTCCAGAATGTCCTCGATGACCGGCCGGTCGGGGTAGAAGTCGGCGATGTGCCGGCCGACATAGTCTTCTGCGGGATAACCGAGGAGGTCGAGCTCAGCTGTGTTGGCGTGCAGAATGATGCCATCCTCGCTCACCAGATGGAGAGCAACCGCGCCGTTCTCGAAAAAATCCTGATAATCAAAATTCGGACTGTCAGTGCCGGACATTTCCGGGTTCTTGAAGGCGACAACGTTCGCCTGCGGCAGTTCATTCATATTTCTGGCCCCGATATCAATTCAACCAGCTGTAACGTAGCTTGTGCCGGTATCGTTCCAAAGTCGCCGTTTTCGGGTGTGTTGCACGGCCGGCCAGCTTACCATTCTTATCGCACGCGACTTCATGCCAAGTCCTTGGTCGCTTACCACGAAACCTTGATCGCCCGGGCCAGAAGATCACCGGATAGCTGTGCTCGGCCGGCCGTGCGACTGGTTTAACGCAGGGGTTGCCGGAACAGCAGCCGCGCCTCACGGAATCGGTGCCGATCGGGCCAATCAGCTCCAGCCCGCTAAACTTGGTCGTCAAAGCCGCGTGCGCCGATCTGCTCTCCGCATTGAGCGAGCTCCGATTGCCACGACGCTCGTAACTCGTCTTACCGTGCCCGCCCTATTCGACTGGCCGGAGGGCTCTCGTGCCGGCGCCGAGCTATCCGGCGGACAAGGACGCCAGGGGCGCTCACAGCCCCAGTGCCGCAGCGACACGTTCCTGGAAATACTGCACTCCCCGCTCATGCCGCCCCGAGAGCGGGCCGGAGCTATAGGCTCCTGCGGCATAGTTGCGATGCGTATCGGCGCAGATGGCGTAGTCCTCGCGTACCACGGCCAGAGTGCCTTGCACAGATTTCGCCCTGCTCTCGGATGCTTCTGCAGCGATATCGGCAAAGAAGAAATGGTAATGCTGGTCTGTGTGATGCGGTGAGGTCGGGTTGATCCGGCTAACGTTCATGCCGCCATCGAAAAGCGATAGCGTCCAATTCGGCCACATCCAAAGCCATTTGCCGCGATAGAACAGACCGTCTTTCGGCGGTGCGGTCATCCGGACATAACCGGGATGGGCGGTGGTCTGGAAAGCTTCGAAGTCGATGGCAGCGTAGAACGAGGGATGTGTGCCAGGGATGTGGTAGCCTTCGACGAAATTGTCGGTGTAGATCTTCCAGTTCGCCGTAAAGCTGACGGTGGCCTGATCGGTGGCGGCATAGGTCTCCAACGGCTCGTCCGCCAGTTCGTCGGGCAGAGAGCCAAGTTGATCCAGAAGACTTTCCTTCGGGTCGAGTGCCGCGAAGAGCAGCCCGCGCCATTCCGACAAGTGCACCGTCTCCAGCGGCCAGTCTTCGGCGATGATCGCGGGATCCTTGCCATACCCTGGGGCCTGCACCAGCCGTCCGGTGTCGGCAAAGGACCATTTGTGATAGGGGCAAACGATCAGCCCACATTTACCCGCGCCATCGGCCAGAAGTTTCGCCCCCCGGTGGCGGCAGACGTTCTTAAATCCGCGCAAGGTCCCGTCCCGGCCCCGGATGGCAAAGATCGGCGTGCCGGCGATGTCGATGGCAAGGTATTGACCGGACGTCGCGACCGAGGCGACAGGCCCCATGAACTGCCAGGTGTGCGCGAAGATGCTGCACCGTTCCTGCTGCCAGATATCATCGCGTACATAAAGCGACGGGTCCAGGTTCAGGTATTGCACAGGCGGAGTGTCGAGTGGCAGCTGGTCGGGCCGCAAGGGGTCTGGCGTCATAGGCTAACCTCCAGTTGCGGCAATCCTGTCGTAAGCGGAGCGGCATCGCAAGAGAATTGGCTCTGCTGCGCACAGCCTGTAAGCCGGCGTGCAATTTTGCTCTAAAGCAGATTTGCTGGAGTGGCGGTCGTTTCCAATTCGCCGACCTAGTTGTCGACCGCGATCATCACGTGGGATGCTTAACCGCAGCACAGGTCCCAGGTCGACTTCGAGCCCAGTTCGTCGTCCGCCTGGTGGACGGCGGGTATCAGAATAGTGCCGTTCGCTCGCGAACGACGGGGGATGGAGTCGTGAGCTGACGAGAGAAACTTTGCCCGAGGACGCCAAGCTAGAACGGCAGCTTACCGCCGAGCGTTCGGCACGCCGAATCCTGATGTTGGCTTAAGCGTATCTCAGACATTCAGTCTGACCAGACTTTTGCGAATGGCGTCTTTGCGCTTCGTCTCGGTCATTGAGATATTAGCAGCCGCTTCCAAGAAGCAGACATCACAGTGACCGCGCCATAGCTCTCGATGCGCAACGATATCAGACTCTCCAACCCGCCCCACATGCATTTCCCAGGACGGCCATTGATCGCTCAGGCAGGAATTCCGGACCGGTCCGGATCACCCAGGTGAGATGGCGTCTGCCGGGTCGACGCTTGCGTCAGGCGGCGTATGTCAACTCGTTTTAGGCCGCAGTAACTTCGAGAGCCAAGGCGGACTGCTGGGGCAGGAAGAAGCTGGGTATTTCCACACTGGTGCGATCCGGTACTTAACATATTATGTGACCTTCAACTGGGGGTTATAGCGAATGAAAGATGAGACCGGCGTTCAGAAGTTGGTGCGCACACTGCGTGCCCGAGCACCCGACGACGCAGCTGAATTGCTGGCCAGAGAGTCTCCCGAGTTCATCCGCGACACACTAGAGCTGTTGCCAGAGGGGCACGCCCGCAAGGTGGCCGAGCATTTGCCATCGCATATGCGGCCCATCAGGCCCCCTGACGATGGCGAGGATTTCGCGATCCCCGAGTCGCTTGTCGAGGTAATGGACCCGATTTCCGCCAGCGTTCCTGTCGGGACGACGGTTGCTGCCTCGGTGGAAGCTGTCAGACGCGCCCAGGTGCCGACCGAACTCACTTATCTCTACGTCACGGACGAGGGCAATAAACTGGTTGGCCTGGTGGTCCTGCGCGATCTGATGCTGAGCGAACCGGACGCCATTGTCGACCAGATCATGCTGCCCAAGCCGTTCGCTCTTGATGTAGGTCTCTCTTTGAGCAACGCCTGCAAGGCAGCGGTACGGCGTCACTACCCTGTCTATCCGGTGGTGGACGCGGAGAACCGGCTGCTCGGGCAGGTTCGCGGCTGGCGCTTGTTCGAGCAGCAAGTCATTGAGATTTCCGCTCAGTCTGGCCAAATGGTAGGTGTCCAGAAGGAGGAGCGCTCTTTCACGCCGCTGTTTTCAGCCTTCTTGAAGCGTCATCCGTGGCTGCAGTTGAACCTCCTGACGGCCTTCATGGCCGCATTCGTGGTCAGTTCGTTCACAGGAACCATCGAGAAGATCGTCACGCTGGCGGCATTCCTCCCGGTCTTGGCCGGGCAGAGCGGAAACACGGGCTGCCAAGCACTGGCTATGACGCTGCGTGGCCTTGCGCTGGGGGATGTGGACAAACGACCGAAGCTGCACTTGGTGGTGAGAGAGGGCGCGCTCGGGATCGCCAACGGCTTGCTTGTCGGCCTTCTTGCGGCTGCGGCGATGTGGTTCTACGCCTCGAGGCAACCGGAGTCGGCGGCCCAAGCGCCCATGTTAGCACTTGTGATCCTGCTTGCCATGTCCGGATCGTGCCTCATGTCTGGAATCTCCGGCGTGCTGATCCCGTTGGGCCTGCGCCGGGTCGGCGCCGACCCGGCGGTCGCTTCGGCGATCTTCCTCACCACCTTGACCGATATTGTAGGCATGGGCCTGATGCTGGGGCTGGCCACCATACTCGTGCTGTAGCGAGGTACGTCCCTGGGAATTGAGGCAACAAGCTGATCTCGTCGCGTTCAGCGAATTGCGAGAGCCAGGCCACATCGCGCACGCATCGTGAGAAGCACCCTCCGGCAGCTCTCTGACCCCTTGCGCAACGCGCCGGAAGACCTTTGGATAGGCCGTGGATGACCTTGAAGCCTATTCAGTGACCAGAACACGCGCAGAATCGCGCAAGCAATATTAACCTCGTCGGTTTGCGATCCGCCACTCAGGATCTGGTTGTTTGCTACTGGTGCCGAATCCTTCAATTACGTCCAGCAACTCCAAGCAGACGTTTTTGCGACCAGCGCAGCCAAAAATAGGAATAAGCCTGTTAGCTTGTTGCGCAGCTGCAACAGCTGCTGAGGCTCGCGTGATCTGGTGGCAGTTCAGTCGCCTTTTTTCTTGTAGTCATGCGATTCCTTCGCACTAGTCCGGTCGGGGTGGGTTCTCGGCATGCAATCTTCGTCTCGCACGATTTTCGGCTTCGCCGCAGCGCTGCTTTTTAGCGGGGTATTGCCGGCCGGCGCACAAGGTCTTTTTACGGCCTATGACGATGCGTTTTCGGCCCGCATCGCCAGTCCGGCCGACAATGGAACGCTCGCCCAATTCGTCACGGTTGCGGTCAACGCGGGCCAATACGATCAGGCGATCTCCTCAATCGAGCAGTATCTGATCCAATACCCCCGCGATGCGCGCGCCCGGCTTGCCGCCAGCCGGTTGTACTATCATGTCGGCTCCTATGAATTGGCCCGGCGGCAGGTGCAGTACGGCATCGAAGTCGGCGGTCTGACCGCGGGTGAGCAGCAGGAAGCTGTTCGCCTCCTCGGCCGGATCGATCGTGCGTTGCGTGGCGTCACCTGGGAACTCGCCCTGACCGGCGGCGTACTCAGCGCATTCACCAATTTTGCGCCGGGCGGGGCGCAGGACGAGGAAAGCTTCGTCTCGCCCTACGGGCGGGCGGAAGGCTTTGTCCGGTGGGACCTCGGCACGCCAAGTGCCGACGCGCTGGTGCTTTCAGGGTCGTTGACGGCGACAGAGCGTTTTTTCACGGAAGACCTGTCGGTTCCGGGTAGCGATAAGACTTTTGTCCACGGCAACGCAGCGATTACCTGGGACAAGGGGCTGCCCAATAGTGGGATCGATTCGCTTCGCCTGCTGCTCTCCGCGTTTACCGTTACAGACCGTTTCGACAGCGATATTCAGGAAACCGGCATTGGCCTTGGTGGACGTTTCCTCGTTCGACCGACGGTCGAAACGACGCTCTTCGCCGGTGGCGGCTACATCGATCTAAGCGCCTCGCAAGGCATTTTCGCCGACAGCAGGGTCTTCTATGAGGCAGGCGGCAGCTACCGCTTCCGCAATGGCCAGGCGCTCGGACTGCGCTTTGTCGGCTCGAACGACTTCGCTTCCGGATCTGGAGAAATCGGCCGCAGCTACTCAGGCGAGGTCCGCTATGGCGGCCTGTTGATGAACGTACCGGATCTTTTCGCATGGTCACACCAGATCGCCTTCTCGGCCGGCCACAGCGACATTCCCGATCTCTCGGTCGGCATCGGCACAAATATTAAGAGCGACTTCTGGCGCATTGCCTCGGAAAGCGATTTTCAGCTGACTGAAGCCCAGAAGATCAGCGTTGATCTCGCCTATCGAGAAACCACTTTCGCCATCGCCAACCGCGACCGAAAATCGTTCGAAATGCTCATGAGCTATACGTTGACGCTCAATTGAAAGAGGCCTCGATGAGGTACCGTCAGATCGCTCTTTTTATCGCCTGCCTTGCTTTCACGGTACCATCCGCCGCTGAGACAGTCGGGTCGATGATAGCCTATCAGACCAACATCGTCCGCAACAACGGTGGGACAATGAACGTTGGTGCTGGCGTCGAACTCGGCGACCAGTTGCGCAGTGACCCCACCGGTCTTGGAATGCTGGTGTTCCGGGATGAATCGAGCGCCAAGATTGGTCCGAACACCAGCCTGACAATCGATGAATTCGTCTACAATCCGGGCTCCGGTTCCGGAAAGATCGATATCGGGATGAACAGCGGCCTGGCACGTTTTTATGGCGGCCAGGTTTCTAAAGGGGGCGTCATGCAGGTTGCGACGCCGCACATGGTGCTCGGGGCGAGAGGCGGCATCATCGAAGTGCTGGTGGCAGCCGGCCAGACTGTCGGCATATTGCGCGCCGGCCGCATGACCTGCACGATCAGTGGCAAACGGCTGGTCATCACAAACCCGGGCTACGCCTGCACGTCGGCAGATGGCAAGCTGCTGACCGGCTACGGTGGCATCGACACCTTCCCGATATTGGACAGTATTGACCGGATAGCGGGCACCGGCCTGCCAGGGGCACCGGGTCCTGGGTTGGACGTAAGCGCAATTTGTGCATCGGCACTCGGCGACTCGCTCGAAGTCTGCGGGTCCACGGACGGCGCATTGCCAGGAGTGGTCTTGGAATTCCCTGACAGCCCAATGCCACCTGCGGGCAGCGGGGGGCGGAGGGGCGAGTGTGAGGGTGAGCGTTGCTGTTACTACTGCGATTAGACTGGCCCCACGATGAGCCGCTTGGTCGGTAGTCCCTGGGCTGATTGGCGGCAAGCTGGCAGGCGCAAAATATCCGGCCTTGTGGTCGTGCTCCTGCTGCTCGCTTGCCATTTGGCTTTTGACGCACCGTTGTCGCGTCTGCGTGAGCGGACGTACGACTTCTATCAGTTTCTCGCCCCACGCCAGACGACGAGCAATCCTGTCGTGATCGTCTCGATAGATGACGCCAGCCTCAAGGCACATGGGCGATGGCCCTGGAATCGTGGCCTCTTGGCCGATCTGGTCAATGGCATCACCGAATCCGGCGCGGCGGTGGTCGGGCTTGCGCTGGTACTCCCCGAGGCCGACAACTCGCCTGAAGGCATCGCCGGAGACAAGCACTTAGCAGCGGCGCTGGCCAAAAATCGAACGGCGCTTGCCGTCAGCCTAGGCAATGAGGCGACAGTTTCAGAAGCAGAACCCAAAGCCGGCTGGTCGATCGTCGGGCAAGTACCCGATACACTTCCCGGCTTCACCGGCTTGACCGGCTCGCTTGCCGAATTCTCGAACACTGCCGCGGGCCTCGGCGTGATTCGCACCTTGCCTGATCCCGACGGCGTACTGCGCCATGTGCCGCTGCTCTGGCTTCGCAACACCGCTCAAGGCGTGCAGTTGTGGCCGTCCTTCGCACTCGAGCTCCTGCGCCTTTACGCTGGACAGGACGGGTACATAGCCCGGATGAATGCAGCCGGGTTCGACGCACTCAGGATGGCCGGCGCCATTGTGCCGCTCGAGCCGGAGGGGAGCATCCGCCTCTGGCAAACCGCCACCGATGCGCCCCGCCTGTCTGCCAGCACTATCCTTTCGCGCCATGGCGATCCGCGGCTGCGCGACGCCATCGCCATTGTCGACCTGTCGGCTGTGGGACTGACGCAGTACCTGCCCACGCCAAGGAGTCCAGCACGATCAGGAGCGGACATCCACGCCGATGCGGTTGGCCAGATGCTTGCCGGGCGCTACCTGGCCGAGCCAACGCACGCGCGTATGCTTGAGCGGCTCTGGTTTCTCCTCAGTGCCGTCGTTTTCATCGGGCTGTCCGGAGTGCTCGCCGGGCGTGTCGTGCTTGGCGCCCTCGCACTGGCGCTGCTGGCCGTCACGCCGTTTGTGTTCGGCGCTCTCGAGTACAGCATGCAGGGTGCACTCTATGACCCGCTGCAGCCGGCGCTTGCAACGATCATGGTTGCGGGCTTCGAAGGCTATGTCCTCTACAGGCGCAGCGAGCAGCGCCGGTCCACCTTGGCGCGACAGTTCTCCCAATATCTGTCGCCCTCCGTGGTGCAGCGCCTCGCAAGCTCGGACACCGAGGCAATCCTGTCTGGCGAGAAGCGCGAGATCACAATCCTGATCAGCGACATACGCGGCTTCACGACGATGAGCGAACAGCTCGATACCCATGAGATCGCCAAGGTAGTCAACCATTTCCTTGGTATTGCGACCGATGAGATACTCAAGCGCGACGGCACCATCGACAAGTTCATGGGCGATGCGGTGCTGGCCTTCTGGAACGCGCCGCTTGATCAACCCGATCATCGCGAGCGTGCGCTCGACGCGGGTCTTGCCCTGATCGAGCGGGTGAAGCGCGAAGATGCCGCCTTCACTGCGGATGGCCATCGCTCGATCGAAATCGGCGTCGCCATCGAGACCGGCATCTGCTCGGTAGGCAATTTCGGCTCCGAACGACGCTTCGATTACACCGCAATCGGCTCCCCGGTGAACCGCGTGGCACGTCTCGAGTCCACGACCAAGAAGCTGGGCATCCCCCTGGTGCTCGGACCCGGCTTTGCGGCAGGAGCATCGATGCCGGTCGTCCAGGCGGGCGCCTTTGAGCTCCAGGGTTTCAAGGGCGAGGTGCCGGTTTTCACTGTTCCGGAGATGCAAGCTGCTCACCAAGGTGTGAGCCGCGAAGTAGAGATCCAACAATCTGGCGCCCCTGGCGCGGTGGTTGGTTCGGCGCCATCCGTGCAAATGACACCGCCTGATGTTGCGCCCCGAACCCGAAGCACACGCTGACCGGATTCAGCCGATCGCAGTGGTGCCGTCCTGCATCGTGAACTAAGACCGCTGGGGAGGCCTAGGTGCCATCAGGCGGCATCCGGCCTGCGCAGCCGTTGTTTTTGACGGCGGGCGTCTCGCACGCCTGCAGGATTAGGCCAATTTGGGCGGCCGCAAAATACCGGAGCTGAAAGTAGTCCATCTATTCCTGAAAGCTGCCATTCTATTTGCGGCCCCACGCTCATCAACCGTCTGCCGGCGCGCAGCGGTCGTCCAACAGAACACCGGCCGACCTGTTCAGTTCGAGTTGATGAGCGACGCACGCTCCAGCCTTCTCGCATGGCTGGAGCGACGCGGTAGAAGATGCCCTGGAACTGCTGAGGCTACGGAAACCTACAGATGCGGCTCCATTTCCGAGTGGAGCCGCGTATGCTAAGCGCCTTGTTTCGGTCGTTGAGGCGAACTCCTGCGATCCCATATGTGGACATAGTTGCTGAAGACGCCGTGGCGCTGTGAACCAGACTCGCGTGGGAGTGAGGTTGCAAAACGCCTCCTCCGAGTGACAACTCCCCGCAGAAAGCCGCTTCTTCAGACAGGCTCCGACCAAGCCGCAGGATAGGCGAGGCAGCCCCAGAATTTGGAGACCAGAATATGGCAAGCGGGGAGCAGCAAGACAAATCAGCGGCGGAAAAGGCAGTATGGCCGCTTCTCTTTCTAACGGCGGCGCTGCAGGCGTATCTGGGTCTGTCGTTGGTAGCCTATGTGTTCATGGGCGTGTCAAACCCGGGCTCCGGGATTGCCGGATGGACAGCGGCCATGACAGGCGGGCTCCAGACGATTGCGGCCATGGCGGCCTTTGTGCTGGCTGTTCGAGGCGATCTTCGCGGCACTAACCTAGCGTTAGCCGGCAGCATCATGCTGGGCTGGTTTTCGATGCTGCCTTCGGTCGCTGAGCAAGGGCTCGACTTTGGCGGTGACGACTGGGGTACCCCGGTCTATTTCGTGGTCTCCCCCATCATCGCGATCGTTACGGCAACGCTAGCTTGGCGCAACCTATACCTGGTCCCGGCAGCTTTCATCGTAACCGCACCGACCTTCATCGGCATTTTCGTCGTCATCGTCTTCGGAATCGCCATCGCTTTATACGGCTTCTGACTGCGTGGCAGGTTCGAGGCTCGAAGTCGCAAGGATTGGCTTCGGCCCGTGAATCCGAAGCGTATCGAAGGTCCGGCTTCGGGTCGCATCCGGCCCGCTGCAGCATTTTCCACTTTGAGGCGAAATCATTCTCAACTAAGGTCCGCCAGACTTAAGGCATGGGGGATTGCCGATGGTTTTATCACGCAGGGGTGTGGCGCTCGGCGGCCTGGCGCTGGTCGCGGTCGGTGCAACCGGCAATATTGTTCGAGCCGCGACGGAGAAATCCTTTTTCGCCGGTACCGCCAGCGACAACAATTTTGTCTATCGCAAGACCAACTTCACCAAGATCGACAAAAGGTGGCATCGCCAGATCGTCAAATATTTCAGCAGCGAGCCGGTCGGCACCGTTGTGGTCGATACCCGCCACCACTTCCTCTACCTCATCATGGAAAACAAGACCGCCATCCGCTACGGCGTCGGCGTAGGCAAGGACGGCTTCAAATGGTACGGCCGCGCGACGATCGACCGCCGCGCTCTGTGGCCGCGATGGGTCCCGCCCCCCGAAATGCGTAAGCGCAAGCCGGATCTACCGCCGATGGTCGCAGGCGGCGCGTCCAACAATCCGCTCGGGCCGCGCGCGCTCTATCTGTACCGCGACGGCGCCGACATCGGCTACCGCCTGCATGGCACCCTGGAGCCATGGAGCATCGGCACCGACGCTTCCAGCGGCTGCATCCGCATGTTCCCGGAAGACATCATCGACCTCTACCAGCGGTGCCCGATCGGCACTGCGGTGGAGGTCCTGCCGCACATAGCCGACCAGGCGCCCGCTTCCACAACTGTCGAATGATTGGCGCCTCATGAACCGCATGATTGAAAACACGCGCCGGCTGCTCGCTGCCAGCCTGCTGGTGCTTGTCGCATCCTGCTCGACCAGCAACACGCTGGCCCCTTCCACACCCGACGTCACCAACGCCAAGATTGCCGGCTTCCAGAACGTGCAGCCGGGCAGCGAGGAGGATTTTATCCTCAATGTCGGCCGCCGCACCTATTTCACTCAAGGTTCGGTTGCGCTCGATTCTGTCGCCAAGGCCACCCTCGACACCCAGATCGCCTGGTTAGCAAAGCATCCGCGCTGGCTGCTCAAGCTGCAGGGTTTCGCCGACGATCCCGGCGCAAGTGAAACGGCGCTGTCGCAGCAGCGCGCCGATGCGGTGATGGACTACCTCGCCGCGGGCGGCATAGACCGCAATCGCATGTGGGCCAAGGGCTACGGCAAGGACAGGCTCGTCCGCGACTGCCCCGACGCCGCCTGCAGGTCGCAGAACCGCCGCGTTGTGTCTAATTTGCGCGATGAGAGGGACGAGTCGTAGGTGGCAGCAGTTTTGCTTGTCATCGGAGGCCGTAGGCAGCTTTGTCCCCGTAAAGCAGACATGCCGGCGATAGCACTTGCCGCAGGACTGACCAAAGCGAGAAGTCGCATCGCCCAGTTTGGCATCTCAAATCGCGGCGCTTTTGCTCCATGAGCACCCAGCCGCGACCTGAGCATCCGGGCTATCTCGTATATGCTCATTGTTTCACCCGCTATTGCAACGAACCGCTCGCCATTTGCTGCAGGATCGGTCATAGCGCGAATGTGTAGATCGGCGACGTCGCGGACGTCCACGATCCCGTAGGAAAGCTTCGGAGCTAACGGCGGATTTCCGTCCAGCATACGTTGGATGAGTGAAATTGACGGAGAATAGTCGGGGCACATGACCGGCCCCAATATCACCGTCGGGTTTACTGCTGTAAGCTCTGGCCCACCTTTTTGCCTCACAAAATCCCAGGCATCTTTTTCGGCTAACGTCTTCGATCTGACGTAGGCGGTAAGAGTGGGAATGCTCAAGTCACTCCAATCGGCCTCAGTGAATTCAGCGGTGTCCATATCGCGAGCGTAACTCAAGGCAACGAATGACGATGTGATCGCCAGCCGTTTAACCTTCGCTTCATGTGCTGCTCGCAACACTCGTAGTGTGCCAGATCTGGCGATGCCGATGGTGTCAATATTGCCACCCTTTTGTCCAACGGCAAATGGAGAGGCGACATGTAGCACATAGGAGCTACCGGCGGCGGCATCATCCCAACCGGGATCGGCACTCAAATCTGCCTCGATGAAGGAAAGAGAAGCGCCAATTGATGATGCGCCCATCTGCTCGAGTGTACGACGACTTCTGGTTCGCGTGTCAGCGAGCGTACAGTGCATCTAACCCGGTATCCAAGATCGAGCAGCTGCAAAATACAGTACATACCGAGGAAGCCGGAACCTCCCGTAACCAGCACTTGTTGGGATTGCGTAGAACGTTTGAGAGGTCTGATCATCGGCCATCTGAAGTTGCGGGATTTCCATCGCAGTTTGAGCACTGATTCGATAGCCGACCACGCCCTTTCCCGATAACTTGGTCCTCTCCCCGGAAAAGCACAATCTCATATAGCGGGAAGACATGCTGTCTTCCTTGGCCGAAATGATCTCGCCGTTCAGACTTCCAGGTTCCGGCTCGGTGTGCGCTCCGGAGAAATCCGGCGAAGGCATCCGGGCAAAGTCCTGCTGTGGCTGACAGTCTGCGTTGTGCTTGTCGGCGGCGTCGGCGCTTTGGCCGCAACGACCTCGCTCGCCGGGGCCGTGATCGCATCGGGCACCGTGGTCGTCGAAAGCAACCCCAAAAAGATGCAGCACCAGACCGGAGGCAAACGAGGAACTGCGCGAACTCGATGGCAAGGAGGCCGAACTCGTCGAGCGGAAGACAGTGGCGCAGGACCAGCTTGCGCGGACCGAAATCCGCGCTCCCCAGTCAGGACTTGTCCAGGAGCGTGCCGTCCATACGTCGGCGGCGTGATCAGTCCCCGCGAGACCATCATGCTGATTGTTCCTGAACAGGACAGGTTCGTGGTCGACAGGCATGGTCGCGCCCGCCAGCATCGATGACGTCGAACCCGGACAGCCGGTTTCCATGCGCTTCTCCGCGTGCGACGCAAATACGACCCGGAATGCAAGGGGACCGTGCAGAGAGTCTCAGCCGATCTGATCAAGGACCAACAGCGCAAGATTTCCTATTTCGTGGGAGGACGACGCTCGACGACCAAAAGCATGCCCGCGTGGAAGGCGGCTACAGCCTGGCATGCCTGCGGAGGTCCACATTCAGACAGGCGATCGCAACGTTTGGTCCTACGTGCTGAAGCCTTGTCGGGCCAGGTTCACCGAGCGTTCCGGGAATAGGTCGTCCTTCGATTGCATTCATTTGATAGGATGCAAGATGCCCGGCACTGCTCTTGTTCTGACCCCTAATAGGCGCCATCACGAGACCTCATACTGCTGCGCCAGCGAAGCGGAAAGCTGGTCGGCGAAACGTGCAGCGGCCACCGGTAGGGTGCGGCCCTTGAGTTGGCCGACATAGAGCATGCCAGCGGGCACGTCGCGCAAGTCGAGCGGCCGGGAGATCATGTCACCGGTCATCGTCTGGTGGGATAGGCCAATCGGGAAATGGAAGGTGATGATATCCTCTGAGATAGCGTGGTTGCGCAGGAATTCGAAGCTGTCTGACTGAATCACCGGCTCCAGCTGCAGCGATGACGATTGCGCCCCGATGTCGAGCAGGTAGCGCACACCGTAACTTGATGTGGGAAGCGCGATTGGATAGTCGAGGCAAGCGCGCAAGCGCACCGTCTCGTGAGAAGCCAGCGGATGATGGGGCCGCATAACCGCATGCACCGGCTGGTGCACCCGTATTAGTGTCATGAAGGCAGCCAGCCGGGTTGGCTCGTAGACGATGGCAATGTCGGCCGTGTGATCGACCAAGGCACGCTCGGCCTCCTCCCGGTCGCGCAGGTGCACTCCGAAGGTCACATTCGGATGTTCCTTGCGGTAGAGTGAGATCTGCATCGGCAGATGGTAGGGCAATAGCGCCTGGCTGCAGGCGATCGCCACATGGCCGCGCCGGGCGCCAGCAAGGTCTGCAATCTGCGATTTCACGTGCTCCATATCGGATAACTGGTTGCGCATGTGCTGCACTAGAAGTTCGCCGGCGCTGGACAATCGCACGCCGTGAGGCAGTCGCTCGAAAATGGCAACGCCGAGTTCGGCCTCCATCGCCAATATACGCCGATTGAGCGCCGTCGAGGTTATGGCGAGCAATTCCGCGGCGGCGCGGATCGAACCGGTCTTGGCCACCACATCGATATAGTGAGCGGAGTTCAGGTAACGCATCGGCAGCCCCCCGCATCACCGCTGCAATTCTTGCAGCAGGCTGAACAAAACATAGCACAAGACAGCAGCGCCGTCATCGAGGATAATTAATCCTGTCGAAGAAGCATCTTCAAGCGACATTGATTTTTTAAAGACAATGAAAGATGGAATAATGTTTGTTCCACTTTCTTCAACTAATTCATCGATCGAATGGAGCAATCATGCGCCACATATCAATTGTAATATTAGCTTCTCTCGGTCTTGTCGCCCTTGCAAATTTATCGGCGATCGCCGTCGAACAATGTGGCGACGCGACCGCGTCATCTGGCCTGCCAGGTTATAATCATCAATGTGGTGTGACCTCTAAGGACAGCATCGATGAAAGCGCTCTAGCGGACGTAGGCGAGCATAAAAGCTGCGGTTCGGATTGTGCGCAAGTCTACAGTCTTTGTAATACAAGCAGGGGTAGAGACTGTCGCCAAGAGTACAAAATCTGTTCTTGGAACTGCGTCTTTGGTGCGGCAATGACGATTCGCCAGTAAAGAAAACCCGACATTTGAAATTGCGCCGGAGTAGGGTACCAACCCGCATACGTGCGCTGGAGATATCGTAGGGCCACACCCTTACGCTGAGGCCCCGGCGCCTGGCCCGCCCATTGAGGTGGGCTCCTTGTGTCAAACGCGCCAACACGTTTCGTTTCAAAGAAGGTTAGCAAGCAGGCGCGCGGCTGCACCATGGTAACTAACGCAGACCTGTTTAGCCATCGGTAGCGAACACCAAACAGTAAGTTCGGCAACGAGAATGTCGTCGTTCCCATTCACCGGCGTGGTGCTAAGTTGTCCCTGCTTGTTCATCATGATCGCTACGGTTCCGTTTGCGCCATAACCGATAGCTGCCATCCTTTGAATGCGAGTGTCGTCCTCGACGCGAATATCGAACAGAACAGAGCCACCAGTCTTTTCCGCGACGTCAGCCACTCGATCGGCAAACGGCCGATTGATATTGGCGAAAGACTGCTCGAACAAAACCAGTTCAACATACTCCGCCTTCATTGCGTGAGAGTGCGCGGCATGACGCGCAGAACCAATAGGCCATGCACGTCTTATCCACACAAAAACGACCGCCACTGAGGGTGGCCTCTTCCACAGAAAACAACATAATCACCACCCAAACACCTTCGCGCGACAACGCGTTTAGGCCAGAGATGAGACGTCCTCTTCATTAGGCCTGGAACCACTGGTTTCAGCGCCAGGGTTTCTGTATTGCGGCAATTGTACCCTGAATCGGCTGCGACATCAGAGCTATCTGGTCCAGCCTCGTTCCCGAGGCCAGCTGGGGCGCAATCAGTCGCAGACAACCGTGGGCGAGATTTGGTTCGGTCAGCGCTGGAATGACGCTGCTGTCACTGTTCCCGCTTTAGAGGAAATGTGGCGTCGCCATCCTTCTCGCCTGATAAAACGCGCGGATTGGCGCTTGAGACACCGTCGTTCTTTCCGCCTTTGTGGTGCTCTTCTGATTGGCCTCGCGCGTCTGCTTCAAGCTCCTTGCCGGGGCGCTTGCCAACTTTCTTGTCGACCGATTTTTCCACCATCAGCCTCTCCTTTGTGAAGCAATGGCAACTCTTCGATCGGCCTGAGGTTCCGGGACAATCGGCCATCGGACCGCTGCCGCCCAAAGGCGATTTCGGTCTTCGCGTCCTCCGACCCTGGGCATTTCAGGTCGTGGCAAAGTTGGACTTCAACGGCCGACATGAGGCGCATTGGAGTCCGGCAGCTTTGGGGCCGTCTGCTGTCCTTCCGGTTTGGGCGCGATGGGCTAGAAGCTGGCGTTCCCCTTGCGACCCGAGTCGGTCATGTGATGTGGGCGCCAGAACCCCCAAAGGCGGACGGTCGACAGCCTTTTGAGGTGAGCGTAACGAGATTCCGTCAACGGGTGGATGCCGAAAGACGGCACCGACCCGAGATCAGTAGCTTTATCATTTTTTGAATTCTGCGCGGTAAGGTTCCGCGCATGTGGTTGAAGACTTACTTGATCATCACCGGCGTCGGCGCGTTCGTGGCGCTGACAATGCCATGGCTGGTCATCATCGGCAGTTTCCTGATCATCCCGGGGCTCATCCTCGGGTCGATGCCAACGGCCTTCATGTATGGCATCGCTTTCGCGCTGTTCTGCTTGCTGCTCGGAAGTTTCCTTTCAGGCGTTCCTCTGAACGTCATGTCGGGCGCCGCGACGCTGGCACTGTTTTGGACCATCCCCCAGCCAGGCCTCACCTGGGCGAGGGGCATGCTGGCCAGCCTGGAGGAGCCGGACATTCAGTCGAACGCACCGATTGCGCTCAAGGGCGATATTCTCCTCGCCCGCCCGTTCGAGGGCCGTTGCGATGCATTGTGCGCGGCCTTGCTCAAGACCCCGGGCGTCACTTCGGTCCGCGTCCAGACCCTTCGCGGTCATTCCTATACCTACCGCGTCGTGCCGGACTCGACGCCCGGAAAACGAAGCACCGTCATCGGGCATGGCCTGCTGGAAGAGCGGCGCTACGATGCCTCCGATCCGCTCGCCCCTCAGCGCGCGCTGGAATCCGAATGGAACCTGATGATGTCAGAGGGCAAGGCGCTGCTGCAAAGCGACGACGCCCCCGAACCCGACTTCACCATCGCTATCGAGGACGGCCCTGCCGCGCCCGATTCCAAGCCCCGATCGGGACGGTTGGATTGGTCGCTCGAACCCTCCGCACCCCACCGCAAGGCGCTCACCATCACCGACGCCGGTGAACAGGTGCTGCTGCGGCAGTCGATCCTGTCGATCTTTGCCCCGGCGGCGCCGTTGCTGATCGGGACTTCGGGCGGGATCGAGAACTTCCGGTTCGGCTGGGCGCGTCTGCGGCTCGGTGACGGAAGGATGTACGCCGAGGTTCCGGTCAACCGGCTGCTGCTCGACCACACCAGCGTTTCGCGCGGCGTGAATATGGAAGCGGCGAAAGCGAGAACGCGCGAGGAACTTGCCAGAGCGCTCGACGATCCGCGTAAGCCGGTGAGCGGTCCCGTGTTCGCGCTCGCCAATCAATGGATGGACTCGTTCCGCGCGAACGACCAGCCGCTCGGCGAAAGCGACCGGCGCCTGCTGGTTCGCGTCTTGGAGGACCCACGGGTGCGATCCCCAGACGGGCTGTGGGCGATCATCAAACAGGTCGATGGCGACTCCGCCGATCTGCGGCGGCTCGCCGCCCGCCGCTACCTCGCGGCCACCGACAAGAAGGAGGCGCGCCACTGGATCAATGCCCTGGCCGGCCTCCCTGTGGGTGCATACACCGATCCTCTGCCCGAAGAGCGCGCGATTCTCGCAGATCCGGAGGTCAGCCGCTTTGCCACCGGCCTGATCAAGCGCCAGGGGGACCGCGGCGTCGATGCCGTGCCCGACCTGTTGCGGCTGCTGCGCGAGTACTCCGTCTACGATCCGGACAAGTATGGTTTCAGCGACCTGACCGCGGCTACCGATGCCGTGCGAAGCGGCTTTCGCCGCATTGGCCCTGCGGCCTCTTTCGCGCGGCCTGAGATCGAGCAGCTCTTGGCTTCGCCGGGTCTGAAGTACCGCTACAAGACGCTCGGCCAGGAAGAATGGGACACGCTGCTGGTCGTCCTCGGGAAGCCTGTCGAAACGCTTACCAAGCCGGAAAACCGAAGTGGAACCGACGCGAGGTACCGCGAGCGCGTCGCTCAACGGGCCGCCAAGCCTTACGACCCACGCCGGGATTGATCGCCGAAACGGGACGAAGAATCTTCGCGGGCAGAGCTAGCCGCTTCGTCCTACCGGTCTTTCCGATATTCCATGGTGCGCGACCGTGTGTGGCGGGATCAAATCGAGTAACCCATCGTGTTACTCCTCGGTTTTGATTGGGCACTCGAGAAACGAGAGGTGAAGGCAGAAGCGGGGCCGATAGCGAAACGGCAGCTTCCGGCTTCGCGATCAAGGACATCACAAGTTTAACCGCCGCGGGCGGTGTCGCCACCTGCTCTTGCCTCCGCATATTCCGTTGACGAAGTGTTCAAGCGGGAACGATCTGACAGAAAGCGGCGCCAGCCCCCAAATGACGAGATATCAAAAGCGCCTAGCAAGCCCACGGATTCCACTAGAAAACCTTTGGCGGTGCTGCCATCATCAAGCTCTATATTGCCAATGCCCAGGGGCGACGGGATGGCGGCCACAAAGTGGCCGAATGCGTCGGCAGGTAGCCGCCAAACCTCTACCTCGATCGCAGTGCCGCCGTTTTCAACACGGACCAGTCCCGGCTTGGGCGTGGTCTGGCCCGCGAGCTCATATAGCTTGTATGAAGATGCCGTCCTCATTGCCCGGCAGAACCGGGCACCAGCCTCCTTGAGATGGCCATTGAGCGGCATTCCCGAGAGGTGAGCGCCGACCACCACCAACTCGATAGTGCCATCTTCGACTGATGCGCCGACAGGCTGCGCGCTCGGCTGCCGCCAGCCAGTCGCGCCGAGGGTGAGACTGCTCGCGGCATGGAGATCGCGCGCGACGGATGCTACAAGGCCGTCCGCTCCGGCGGCCGCAAGCAGCGTCACGCTCATCGGCAGCCCGTCGTCGCGCTTGCCGGTCGGCACGGCGATGCCGCACATGTCCAGAAGATTGACGAAATTGGTGTAGGTGCCGAGCCGGCTGTTGGTCTCGACGGGATCGGTGAGCACGGTAGCAGTGGTATAGTGCGTTGGGGCGGTCGGCACGCAGAACAGGTCGACCGAGGCGATGACCGGGGCGAGCTTCGCCTTGTAGGCCTGCAAGGCGTAGAGGCCGCGGAAGGCGTCTGCCGCCGACAGGTTACTGGCGCCGCCGATGATCTTGCGCGTCACCGGATGCAAGGCGGCTTCGTTGGCTTCCATGAAATCGCGGATCGCCGCATAGCGCTCGGCCACCCAGGCACCCTCATAGAGTAGGTTGGCGGTGGCGTAGAAATCGCCGAAGGGGATTTCGACCAGCCGGCAGCCAAGCCGCGACAGAATGGCAAGCGAAGCTTCGAAACCAGTCTGCATGGCCGTATCGCCGAAGAATTTGAGCTCCGCTTTTACAGGCACGCCGACGGTCAGCACCGGTTGGCGCGCGGCGAGCGGCTGGACGGCGATGTCACGCGAATAAGGATCGGCAGCGTCGCGCGCGGCGGCAACGGAGAACACCCTATACGCATCATCGACGGTCAGCGCGAACACCGAGACGCAATCGAGCGTGCGGCAGGCCGGCACGACGCCGGCGGCCGACAACGCGCCGACCGTCGGCTTCAGCCCGACGATGTTGTTGAGGCCGGCCGGAATGCGGCCGGAGCCGGCGGTGTCGGTGCCAAGCGCGAAGGAGACGATGCCGCGCGCCGTCGCCACCGCCGACCCCGAGGAGGAGCCGCCTGGCACAAGCGCCTCGTCGATGGCATTGCGCGGGATCGGCCAGGGCGTGCGCACGCCGACTAGGCCGGTGGCGAACTGGTCGAGATTAGTCTTGCCGACGACCAGCGCACCGGCCGCTTTCAGCCGCGCCACAACGGTGGCGTCTTTCTCGGGCCAATAGGTGTATTCGGCGCAGGCGGCCGTCGTGGGCATGCCGGCGACGTCGATGTTGTCCTTGACGGCGAAGGGAATGCCCCAGAGCGGCTTTGTCGCCGGGTCGAACGGACCGAGTGCCGCGGCCTGGGCTAGGAAATCCGCCTTGGCGGCGAGATGGATGAAGATGCCCGGGTCGTCGGCCGCTTCGATGCGGGTAAAGATCGTCGCGATCACATCGCCAACGGCGAGGCCTCCCCGATAGGCTGCGTGAAGGCTCGCTATGTCGAAATGGATATCGCTCATTTCGTCTCCTCCAGAATGATCACCGGCAGGTCCCACTGGATCAGCACGACGCAACCGTCCTTCGTCCACACCGAATGCTCGGTGCCGACCGGGTTCAGGATGACGCTGCCGGCGGGATAGTCGCCGTTCTCGTCGCTCTGGGTGCCTTCCAGCACGACGATGGTTTCCAGCCCGACATGTCGGTGTCGCGGCACGCTGGCGCCGGACCGGTATTTCAGGATCGCGACCGACGGCTCGACCGGCCCGCCCTTCAGCAGCCAGTGCACGCTGATGCCGTCGCGGAAATATTCGAACGCGAGATCGCGCCAGCCGCCGTCGAGCAGGCCGGCAAAGGCAAAATTAGGCATTGGCAATTCCCTCGAGCACCTGGTCGGTCGTTGCCGTCCAGCCGACGATGGCGCTCTGCGCCCGGATCATGGCTAGTGCCGCCGCCTTGAATTCGGGAAAATAGCTTTCCGTCGCGTCTTCGGCGAGCAGGCACTCATAGCCGCGATCATTGGCCTCGCGCATCGTCGTCTGCACGCAGACCTCGGTGGTGACGCCGGCGAAAACCAGCTGCTGTGCGCCGAGCCGCTTCAGCTCGCCACCGAAGCTGGTCGCGTAGAAGGCGCCCTTGCCGGGCTTTTCGATGACGATCTCGCCCGGCAGCGGCGCAAGCTCGTCGAGGATTGCGGTGCCCGGCTCTCCGACGATCAGCACGCGGCCCATCGGCCCGACATCGCCGATGCGGATCGCCGGATTGCCGCGATTGCGCTTGGCCGGCGGCAGGTCCGACAGGTCGGCGCGGTGGCACTCCATGGTGTGGATCACCGGCAGGCCGGCGGCGCGAAAACCTTCGATCAGTTTCTTCACCGTCGGCACGATCGCGGCCACCCGGCTGACGTCGTTGCCAAGGCTGGCGCCGAAGCCGCCGGGCTCGGCGAAATCGCGCTGCATGTCGATGACGACCAGCGCCATCGTCTGCGGCTTGAAGGAGAAGGCGAACGGCTGCGCATCAATCTCCGCCATCAGTGATGTCCCGCCATATGCTCGCCGATGGTCTGCACGCTCGCTTGCGCGATCGGCGTCTCGTAGACCAGCGCGCCGTCCGACATGACGAAAATGCGGTCGGACAGTTCCAAAAGCTCGTCGAGGTCCTCCGACATCAGCAGCACTGCCGCACCCGCATTGCGCGCCTTCATGATGCGGGCGCGGATTTCGGCCACCGCCGAGAAGTCGAGGCCGAAGCACGGGTTGGAGACGATCAGCAGGTCGACCTCGCCGGTCAGTTCGCGCGCCAGCACGGCGCGCTGCACATTGCCGCCCGACAGCGAGGCGATGGGCGAGGATAGCGAGGCGGTCTTGACCTTGAACTGCTCGACCAGCTTGGCGCTGAACGCGCGTATGGCGCTGGCGCTGATCCAGTTCACCGGCCTGCCGTTGCCGTCGATGTCGAAGGTGCGGAAGGAGATGTTCTCGGCCACCGTCATTTTTGGCGCGCAGGCATTCTTCAGCGGCTCTTCCGGGATGAGCCGCACATTGAGCGCGCGCGCCTCGGCCCGCGTCGCCGCATAGGCGGAGCCGCGTACCAGCACCTCGCCACCGTCGCGCGGCCGCTGGCCGGCCAGGACCTCGAGGAATTCCTTCTGGCCATTGCCGGAAATGCCGGCGATGCCGACGATCTCGCCCGAACGCACGCCGAGATTCTCGATGCGGATCGACTTCAGCCCGGTGCGGTCCGGCGCCTTCAGCGATTTGACCTTGAGCACGATCTCGGCATCGGGTTTCGGCGCCGCGCGACTGTCGAGCGCGGCGATCGGCTGGTCGCCGATCATCATCGCCGCCATCGCCTTGTGGTCGAGGTCGGCGACGCGGCCGGTTCCCGTCAGCCTGCCCTTGCGCAGCACGCTGACATCGTCGGCGAAGGCGGTGACCTCATGGAATTTGTGCGAAATCATCAGCACGGTGAGGTCGCCGGCCTTGGTCATGTCGCGCACCAGCCCCAGCACCTCCTGCGCCTCACCGGGCGTCAGCACCGAGGTTGGCTCGTCCAGCACTAGAAAGCTGCGGCCAAGATAGAGCTGCTTGATGATTTCGAGCTTCTGCTTTTCGCCGGCGGCGAGTTCCGCCACCTTAACGTCGAGCGGCAGCTTGAACGGCATGCGCTCCATGAACACGGCAAGGTCGGCTCGTTCCCTACGCCAATCGATAATGCCCGGAACCTTCTCGCGCGAGATGACGAGGTTTTCCGCACCGGTCAGCGACGGCACCAGCGTAAAATGCTGATAGACCATACCGAGCCCGAGCGCCGAGGCGTCGCGCGGACTAGCGATCGCCACCTCGCGGCCATCGACCAGCAGGTCGCCTGATGTCGGGTGATAAAAACCCATCATGCATTTGACCAGCGTCGACTTGCCGGCGCCGTTCTCGCCGAGCAGCGCGTGGAAGGAGCCCGCCGGCACCTTCACCGACACGGCATCCAGCGCCGTGAAGGCGCCGAAGCGCATGGTCATGCCGATGGTCTCGACGCCGACCGCTTTCCTGTCATTCATCGCGGCCTCCTCATGGCAACTGCGCGACAAGCGCCTTGGAATTCGACACCGTGCCGAAGACGCCGCCCTGCATCTTGATCATCTTGATCGCCGCCAGATGGTTGTCGTAGTCGGTCGCCCCGCAGCAATCCTCCAGCATCATGCATTCATAGCCGCGGTCGTTGGCCTCGCGCATGGTGGTGTGCACGCAGACATCCGTGGTGATGCCGGTCAGCACGATGTTCTCGATGCCGCGCTGATTGAGGATGAGCTCCAGGTCGGTGGCGCAGAACGAGCCCTTGCCGGGCTTATCGATGATCGGCTCGCCCTCGGTCGGGTAAAGGTCGGGGATGATGTCCCAGCCCGGCTCGCCGCGCACCAGGATGCGCCCGCACGGGCCAGGGTCGCCGATGCCGGCATTGATGCGGCGCGAGCGCCAGCGCTTGTTGGCCGGCAGGTCGGCGAGATCGGGCCTGTGCCCCTCGCGCGTGTGGATGATGGTGTAGCCCTTGGCTCGCATCGTCGACAGCACCAACTTGATCGGCTCGATCGGTGCGCGCACCAGCGACAGATCGTAGCCCATATGGTCGACATAGCCGCCCGGCCCGCAGAAATCGGTCTGCATGTCGATGATGATCAGCGCCGTGTTGTCGGGCCGCAGGTCGCCATTGTAGGGCCAAGGATAAGGCTCGGCGTCGATCGTATGCTGAGTGACTTCGGCTCTGGCGTTCATCGGCAAAACTCTAGTCATTTGGTGATCGACAATTCGCCCGGCGCGCCCGCAAGCGTTCGTGTCGGCGACGAGGTGGCGATCATGATGATGAGGGTGAGGATGTAGGGAGCGGCGTAGAACATGTAGTAGCCCTGCGTGACGCCGACCGATTGAAGCGCCGGGCCGAGAGCTCCCGCCCCGCCGAACAAAAGCGCTGCAGCAAAGCAGCCGAGCGGGTTCCAGCGCGCGAAGATGACCAGCGCCACCGCCATCAGGCCCTGGCCCGACGAGATGCGTTCGGTCCAGCTGCCGGGATAGTAGAGCGACAGGTAGGCGCCGCCGATGCCGGCCAGCGCGCCACCGACACCGGTGGCGAGCAGCCGCACCGTATCGGGGTTGAGGCCCATGGCGCGTGCCGCGTCCGAACTGTCGCCGACGACGCGCACGATGAGGCCGGCGCGGGTGTTGCGGAACGCCCACCACAGGATGACCGACAGCACCGCGCCGATCAGGAACAGCACGTTGACGTCGAGTGCGGCTTGCACCTGCGGAATGTCGGACCAGCCGCCGAAGGGAATGGCCGGCAGATTGGGCGCCTTCGGCTTGATAAACGGCTTGCCGAAGAAGAAGGCGAGACCCGAGCCGAACAGCATCAGCGCGATGCCGACGGCGATGTCGTTGACTTTCGGGAATCTGCAGATCCAGCCATGGAACAGGCCGAAGCACAGGCCGGCGAAGGCGGCGGCGATGAGGCCGAGCCATGGCGAGCCCGTCATCACCGCCACCGCATAGGCGGTCATCGCACCGAAGACCAGCGTGCCTTCGAGCCCCAGATTGATGCGACCCGAACGCTCGGTGATCGCCTCGCCCAGCGAGACGAAGATGAAGGGCGTCGACACGCGGATGGCGCCGCCGAGCACGGCCAGCGGCACGCCCCAGAGGCCGATCTCGGTCGCGTCCATCAGGCGGCTCCCTTCACGAGATCGGGTCTTTTCCAAAGATCGGGATTGAAGGCCTTGAAGCGGCCGTAGAGGGTTTCGCTGAACAGGATGACGATGAAGATCATGCCTTGCAGCACCAGCACCGTGGCGTCGGGCAGGTCCATGCGGCGCTGTATCAGCCCGCCCGAGGCGTCGATGCCGCCAAGCAGGATGGCGAACGGAATGATGGCCAGCGGATTGTGGCGGGCCAGGAAGGCGACAAGGATGCCGGTGTAACCATAGCCGGCGGAAAGCGAGGCGTTGGCGCTCCCCTGCACGGCGGCGACCTCCAGCATGCCGGCAAGCCCGGCAAAGCCGCCAGCGAGCGCGGTGAAGCCGGCGATCAGCGGCCCGACGGCCAGCCCCTGTACCTGTGCTGCCCGCACATTGCCGCCGGCGATGCGCGCGGCAAAACCCCAGCGGGTCTTTTCGATGAGCAACCAGGAGAGGATGCAGGCGACGACACCGACAACCAGCCCCCAATGCACGTCCATGCCCGGAATGTTGCCGATGCGGTAGATGTCCGCCAGCGGCTGCGTTGACGGCTTGTTGAGCGAGGCCGGGTCGCGCAACGGCCCTTCCACCAGCTGGTTCATCAGCGCGATGGCGATGTAGGCCATCAGCAGGCTGGAAATGGTTTCGTTGACGGCCCGGTAATGGCGCAGCGCGCCGACGGCACCGATCCAGATGCCGCCGGCGGCCATGCCCGCCACGCCCATGGCAAGAATGACGATTGACGATGGCCCGCCGCTGAGCGCAGTGCCGGCTGCCGCAGCGGCGACGCCGCCGAGCACGATTGCACCCTCGCCGCCGATGACGACGAGGCCGAGCCGGGCCGGCAGGGCCACGCAGAGCGCGGCCAGCAGCAGGGGAGCGGCGCGCGACAGCGAGTTCTGGACCGAAAACCAGGAGCCGAAGCCGCCGCGCCATATGGTCTCGTAGAGCAGGATCGGCGACTTGCCGACGAGCACAATGAACAGGCTGAACAGCGCCATGCCGACGATCAGCGCCGCGAGCGGAATGACCAAAGCCTCCGCCCGCCGCGCAATCCATTCCACCGCCGCCGAATAGGCCTTGGCGCTGAAGAGTGCCGGCATGCCGGCCCCTGTCATCGTGTCCGTCATCGCCCCACCCCCTCAGATCAGGCGGTCGAACCGACGACGCCCTCGACCAGATAATCCATGCTTTCGAGCTCGATCGCGGTCTCCGGGAATGCTTGGCTCGCGGTGGCGACGACAGCCCCCTTGTTGCTCTTCAGCGGTCCCTTGATGACGGCGAAGCCGCCGTTCATCATTTCGGCCAGCGTGGCGTCGAACTGCTTGCGCGCCGGCTCGCCGACGGCGGGACCGAGCGGGCTCATCTTGACGAAGCCGTCGGCCAGGCCACCGCGCGTGAAGTTGGGCAGTGGCGTGCCGGCGATGAGGTCGTCGACGAACATCTTGTAGACCTTGGCCCAGTTCCACTCGGCCCCGGTGAGGTATTTTTCCGGCGCCAGCGGGCTCTGGTTGGCGTGATAGCCGCACACGAAGGCCCCACGGCCGGCGGTCGTCTCAACCACCACTTTCGGGCTATCGACATGGCAGCTAATAACGTCGGCGCCCTGGTCGACCAGTGCGTTGGTGGCTTCCGCTTCCTTGACCGCCAGCGACCATTCGCCGGTGAAAATGACCTGGCAAGTGATGGTCGGATCAACCGAGCGCGCGCCGAGCAGGAAGGAATTGATGTTGAGCAGCACCTGCGGGATCGGCTTGGCGGCGACGAAGCCGAGCTTCTTCGTCTTGGAGGTGTGGCCGGCGACAACGCCGTTGAGATACTGGCCCATGCCGATATAGCCGAAATAGGAGCCGGCATTCATCGGGTGCTTGGCCTTGTCCCACATGCCACCGCAATGGCGGAACTGCACGTCGGGGAATTTCGTGCACATGGCCAGCATGTGGGGGTCGAAATAGCCGAACGAGGTCGGGACGATCAGCGAGGCGCCGTCGAGATTGATCATCGATTCCATCGTCTTCTGGACGTCGACCGTCTCCGGCACGTTCTCCTCCTCGACGATGGAGATGCCATCGATACCCTTCAACGCCGCCGCCCCTTCGGCATGCGCCTGGTTGTAGCCGTAGTCGTCCTTCGGCCCGACATAGATGAAGCCGACGGTGGCGGCAGCGGCAAAGGCCCTGCTGATGGGGAAGGCAGCGGAGGCAAGCCCGAGTGCGGCTCCAGCGGCGGAGGTCTTGAGTAGCTCGCGGCGGTTAAGCGTGAATCTCGCGGTCATTGTGAATGCTCCCCTGTAGGACCCTTTCCGGGTCGGTTAACATGCCGTCAACAAAGTGCATGCAATCGCCATGCCAATTTCTTTGGCGAAATTAATGAATGGAATCAATCGTACCTTTAAAAGAGCCTGCTCATGTAGCGGGCAATTGCATGCACTTTTTGCCTTTAAAACAGCCAGTTTGACAGACAGATTAAAATAGAGGCATACAGGGGTATGTTGAGTCGATGGGCCGGTGCGTCGACCCTCCACAAGAAGACGGGGCGGAGGAGATTTGTCGGGGAAGCGCAACTTGATCAGGTCGGGCAAGACCGTGGATCAGATGGTGAGGGCGATCGGGGACCGGATCGTCACCGGCTACCTGCGCCCCGGCGAAAAGCTCGACGAGACCTCCCTCGCCGCCCGCTTCGACGTATCACGCACCCCGGTCAGGGAGGCGCTCGGCCACCTCAGCGCCATGGGGCTGGTCGAAAGGCGGCCCAACCGGGGTGCTATCGTGGCTGTCGTGACGCAAGAGCATCTCGCCTCGATGTTCGAGAGCATGGCCGAACTGGAGGCGATCTGCGCGCGCTTCTCGGCCGAGCGCATGACCAGTGCCGAGCGCCGCTCGCTCGAAATCGAGCATCAGGCTTCGGCGCGGATGGTGCAACTGGGCGCCGAGGAGGACTACGAGTATTTCAATACCGAGTTCCACACCCGGCTCTATCGTGGTGCCCACAACCCGCATATCCACGATCTCACCGTGATGACCCGCAGCCGGTTGGCACCCTTCCGGCGCGCTCAGTTCATGCTGCCCGGACGGTTGGCCAAATCCTGGCAGGAACACGAGCTAATCGTCACCGCAATCATGCGCGGAGACGGCGCTGCTGCGGGCAAGGCCGCCAGGGATCATGTCTCTATCGTCAGCGAGGCGAGCGCGGTGTTCGCGGCTGATGGCGGCAAGCCAGTTCGGCGGGACGTGGCCTGAAAATTCCGAACATCCCGAATCTCGGGACGATGTCTGCTTCCAGGCGGCGCACAGTATCGCGCAACGGCTGATATGAGGCGCTACGCTGCTCGGCAGCAAGGCTTTGAAGCAGCATGGTCAACCAGACCGATATACGTGCCCCAGTTGGCATTCTACGTCGAGGCGTGAGCGATGAGGGACTAGATGTTTGATCCCAGATTTTGATGGGCATCCTTGTCCTCCGAATCAAGGGATGCGCTATGGGCCAGGTTCTTCATGGGAGCGCCACGACGACAGAGGCGGTCCGTCGAGCGATACAGCATAGTCAAGAGAGCCTGAGGGCGCTGGCGAAGCGCTACGGGGTCAACCAAAAGACTGTTGCCAAATGGCGGGAACGGACCTCGGTGGCAGATTTGCCGACCGGTCCGAGAGAGCCTAGATCGACAGTGCTCTTGCCCGAGGAGGAGGCCGTCATAGTCGCCTTCCGGCGCTACACTCTGTTGCCACTCGATGACTGCCTCTATGCCTTACAACCGACGATCCCACACCTGACGCGCTCATCACTGCATCGCTGCCTGCAGCGCCACGGCATCAGCCGCCTGCCGGACGTAGAAGGCGACAAGCCGGCGAAGAAGAAGTTCAAGAGCTATCCGATCGGCTACTTCCACATCGACGTCGCCGAGGTGCGCACAGAACAGGGCAAGCTGCACATGTTCGTCGCTATCGACCGCACCTCGAAATTCGCCTTCGTCGAACTGCATGAGAAGGCCACCACCGCCATATCGAGAGACTTCCTACTGCGCCTGATCGCGGCCGTGCCCTACAAGGTCCACACTGTCCTCACCGACAACGGTATCCAGTTCACGACGCCCGGCGCCGGCGGTTCGGCCGTGCCATTGATCAAGGAGGCCATCGCAAACGGCGAACGCTTCTGGGCCCATGCCTTCGAATAGGCTTGCGCCACGAACGACATCGAGCACCGAACGACCAAGGCAAGGCATCCGTGGACCAACGGCCAGGTCGAGAGGATGAACCGGACTATCAAGGATGCAACCGTCAGGCGTTTCTATTACGAGAGCCACGACCAACTCCGCCAGCACCTTGCCGACTTCATCTCGGCCTACAACTTCGGTCGCAGGCTCAAGACCCTCAAAGGCCTTACGCCCTACGAGTTCATCTGCAAGGCGTGGGCGTCACAACCGGAACGCTTCAAACTCGATCCGCTCCAGCAAATGCCGGGACTAAACAGCTAGAGCACTCCCGCCCTCTAAAGCGATTTTACATCATCCGGAAACTGGGCGCAGATCGAACCACCGAGGCAGAAACGGAGAACGCCAGCTCTGCGGAGTAAGGTACGGACTGCAACAACACTGCGCGACGGCGAAATTCGCCGCCGAAACTACGCTATTGCCGCCGTTTGTACCCTCACTCCCACTCGATTGTTTAAAAAGCATATAACCCATTGAAATTATTGTCAAATATTTCCCAGCGGCGTACAAAGTCCGACACCAGAACCGTCAAAAAATTACGCTGTTGATTTTAAAGCGAAAATCGCTGCAAAAAATATTTTGAGGTTTCACCAACTATCGGGACCAATCGGGCGATTTTTTGCTCCTGGCAGAGTCCGACGGCGACCCACAGAGTTTCGAAAAGTACCGTCACCACTCCAACAAAGGTATTTTCGCTGGAAATCAATGGATCACAGGCAGGCTTGTAGGTGCGTCTACTCTATTGATTTTATTATCTTTTATGGACAATAATCGGAACTTCGCCGCCAGCCGATGCGAGTGACGCACTCGGCTGTCGCCGGAACGCTTCAGTTCGATTTGGTGTCGAATTCGACCTTGCATCGCTGGCCGGCGGGCAAGCGGTTGCCGGCGTTGGGCAGCATGATGCGCACACCGAACGTCCTGCTGGCCGCGTCCAGCACCCGGTCGATCACCTGAACCGTGCCGACATGGACTTCATCGCGCGGCTCGCTGACGGTCACCTTGACGGCGAGGCCGACACTGAACTTGCTGTATTCGCTGTCGGCGACGAAGGCTTCCACGCTCAACGGGTCGAGCTGTGCGATGGTGGCCAGTTTCCCGTCCTGATCGAGATACTCGCCGGCATAGAGCTTGCGCTCCATGACAATACCATCGATCGGACTGACGATAATTTTCTGGCCCAGCACCGTTCTTGCCCGGGCGAGTTCGAGTTCGAGAATGCGCTTGCGCGACTGGGCGAGCGCCAGCTCGCGCTTGGAGACTTCCATTTGCGCGATCGCTTCCTCGACGGCGTCCTTGGAGGTGACGTTCAGACTGGCCAATCGCTGGGAGCGCTCCATGCGGTTCAAGGCCAGTTGGTGCCGTGTCTGCTGGGCCTCGATTTCCGACGTGTTGGCCGCCTGCTCGGACATCAAGTCGACGGTTGACAGCTCGGTGTTGGCGTTCAGCCGGGCCAGGATTTGGCCTTTTTTGACGATGTCACCACGATCGATCAGCACCTCCTCCAGGAGGCCAGGCACTGTGCCGCCGACACCCACCACGATCGAAGGGTTGACGACGCAATCGAACGACGCCGCATGAACTGCGTGGCCCAGAAACAGAGCGGCGATGGATAAGATGGCTCGCAGCATTTGACGTGGCTCCCCTGCCCGCCGCGGCCTGTCCAGCCGCCGGCCCCAAGTCTATTCGGATTTGCCGGAGAAGGCGAGCAGCACGCCCAGCCTCCGGTCCTGGTCGAGCAAGTCCTTGCGCTCCGATGCATGCGCGCGTTCGGCACGCATCTGCGCCACCCGAAACAGCACGAGCGCGGCTCGACGCCTGAACCAGCTTTGACGTCGGCCAGCCCACTCGACAAGGCGCGGCGGCGCGAGATCGAGGATCGAATCTTCCAGCGAAAGAATGTCGCGCGTTGACCCCCGATCCCCCTTGCGCGCCGTCCGCCCCTCCATCTGCCGGTCGATCCGACGGGCATCGTGGCGCTCGCTCAGCACCACATGAAGCCCACCCATCGCCAGCGCCTCCGGATCGACCTTGATGTCCACGCCGCGCCCGGCCATGTTGGTCGCGACCGTCACCGTTCCGACACGACCCGCGCCCGCAATGACATTCGCCTCGTCCGCGCTCTGCTCGGCATTCAGCACGGCATGCTCGATGCGGGCGCGGTCGAGACACGCGCTGAGTTCCTGCGACGCGGAGACCGAACGCGTGCCGATCAGTACCGGCCGTCCGAGGGTCCGCATCGTCTCGACCTCCTGCACGATGCGGTTCCATTTCTCCTCGCGCGTCGTGCACACGATTGGGGCGAGCTTCGCGCGCCGGGGCGGCACATGGGTCGGAACCGCGAGAACCGACAGCCCGTACACCGCGCCCAGTTCGCCTTTGACCTCGTAGGCGGTGCCGGACATGCCGGCGAGGCGCAGATAACGACGATAGAAGCGCTGGTAGGTGATCCGAGCGGCGGTGCGTTTGCGCGGCGTTACCTTGCAGCCCTCCTTGAATTCGATCAACTGATGAAGGCCGTCGCTCCATGTGCGGTCGGCCATGATGCGACCGGTGAATTCGTCGACGATCTGAACTGTCTCGTCGGCGACCAGATAGTGTTCGCCGCGTCGGAAAAGCAGCAAGGCTGAGAGTGCCTGCCTGGCCGATTCCTCGCGTCGGATACGGTTGCGCCAAAACCCGTCGGCCGCCTCGGCCCGCACCCAGAGCCTGTCCTTGCCAGCTTCCGTCAGTTCGATACGGCGCCGATCCGGCAACAGCACGTAGTCGACATCCTGCTGCAGGTCTTCGATCAGGCGAAAGGTCTTTTCCGCCCAGTCGCGTTCGTCGACGGAATTGCTTTCCTGGGAGATGATCAGCGGCGTACGGGCCTCGTCGACGAGCGCGCTGTCGGCCTCGTCGACGATTGCCAGGTGCAGACCGCGCATGACCGTTTGTGAATTCTCATTGCCGACCTGGCCGAAGCCGCTGAGCTTGCGGTGCAGCAGCCCGGTCCTTTGGCCAAGAGCCATGCGATCGCGCAGGTAGTCGAACGTAACCTCTTTGTTGCTCGCATAGACAATGTCCGACGCATAGACTTGCGGCCGCCCTGCCCTGTCGCCGCTCTGGATCAGGCCCGTGGTCAGGCCGAGAAAGTCATAGACGGGCTTGAGCGTCGCAAGGTCGCGTTCCGCCAGATAGTCGTTCACAGTTATGACGTGAACCGGCGTGCCAGCCAGCGCCGCTGCCGATGCGGCGAGACCGGCGGTGATCGTCTTCCCTTCGCCGGTCGCCATTTCCGCCACCCGCCCGTCAAGCATTGCAAGGCCACCCAGAATTTGAACGTTGTGGTGGCGCAGTCCGAGCTTGCGCCACGATATTTCGCGCACGATCGCGAAGCATCGTTCGACGTTCGCCTGGGTCAGGCCGCCGCGACGCATCACCCCGCGGAACGCCGCGACCCGCTCGACAAGCTCAACTTCGGCTATACCCGCATAGTCACGCCCCAGGACCTCGATGCGAGGCAGTGCGCGATACATCCGCCTGAGCCTCGCCCGCTCCCGTAGCGGCGAGGTCACGCCGACCAGCCACTGATCCAGCCAGTCGAGGAATTTCGGCGCCGGGTCTTCCCGCTCGGCGCCGAGATCGAGGGCCGGAAGCAATACGCCGGCCGGTTGCCCGGCCGCAGTCAAGCTCCTACCCTACTACGCTCGATTGATATTCCGGTCGTCACCTGGTCAAGCCTGCTGCCCACTATCCTCGGCCTCGGCCTGCAGCCCGGCATCCGCGCTTCGTCCACCGCCTTTGTGCGCCGGCGATTTGCCGTTTTCCCGTTTCGCTTTGGCGGCCTCTGGTGCCGGTTCCGGTTTGTCGCCGACATCCAGGCCTGGGGCAGGCATCCGCTCCAGCATGTTGGCGAAGTGCCGCAAGGAGTGGAGGTGAAGATAGGTGCACTCCAATTCGTCATTTCCGAACAACGCTTGCAGGTCGGCGACATCGATCGCCTTCAGCTTCTCGCGGTCGACCGTCATGAAGCCGGCCAGAGAGTGGCGCTCACCGCTGTTCAAATTGAATTGCGCCTGCATCGGCTGCAGCAACCCGAGCGACTTCAGACGATCGCAATATTGCTTGGTGCGCTGAAAGCGCGATTGATAATCCTGAAGGAAGCCGAGCACCTCTTTCAGATAGCGCGTCTGCTGTCCGTCGCTGTCGAACAGGCGCTCGCCGCGGCCCTCCCGGTTGATGCCTTCAAAACTCTCGTCGATGTTGAGGATGAACGTTCGACCGCCGGCATCGGAAGAGAAAACGAACGGATAGCGCCGAACGAACGCCGGAACATACTTGCCGCTCCAGTTGCCGGCATCGTCGACATAAAGGTTTTCGGTCTGCTTCACGCCAAGAATGACCGCCGGCATGATCGAGTGATCGGTGCCCGCGAAAACGATTGGGTACTCCGCCGCTGCCTGCGCGAATTCGACAGCCGTCACCGGCACCGAATTCACGTTTCGGGCGAAGCTGTAGGAGTGACCCGCCTTGATCGAAACATCTCTGTGACGGTCTGAGGTCACCGGCTTTGCGTCCTGGTAGAAAAGAAGCTGAGTAGTCATGAGAACTCTCCTCGAGGTTAAAACGGCCAAATCATCGCTTCTATAGTTTATATCGACATTCAATTGAAACTACTATTTCTTATTTATTGGTATAAGTAAATGATTTATTTAGTTTCTGCGCACTCGTTAGATGATCTAGTTAACTTAGTAAAAATATCAATTCCTCCGACACGCAGGTCATACCTTGTAGACCCGCAAGAACACCTGTCTGATCCAGCGATAGGTCCGTTCGTAAAGCGGCACATTGCCGTGAAAAAAGCGGACGTAGATTCGCCCGCCGATGCGATCGACCTTGCTTGGATTGGCCAGCGCCAGTTCCAGATGCATCAAATTGGCAAGCACCCGCTTCTGCGAATGATCGGTCGGGTCGAGTGAGAACTGGCCACCGCCCACCGTGCTCAATGCGGCGTTCGGCAAAGTAGCGGTCAGCGACGGCACTTCGCGTATGATCTTGGCGGAATGCGAAACCGACGGATCTTCGACGAAGCGCACGTCGACGAACTCCGTATGGTTGCGAACCAGGTCGGCGTCGCCCTCCGGGATCACGGCGCGCAGTGTCGGCTGGTCGAACCGCGTCACATAGGCCAGCGTCTCGCCACGGCGCACGAACTTGCCCTCGAGATCATTTGCCGAAGGAACGATCAGAGTTCCGCTTGCCTGCGCCCGTACCGTCAGCGCTTCGGCACGGTCGCGTGCGATGACAAGGTCGGCGCGTGCCAGCCTGAGTTCTTCGGCCACCACTTTGGCGTTGACCTTTTCCGAGACATCGAGTTTTTCGAGGCGGCGCTCAAGCTCCCCAACCCTCAAATCCAAGAGGACGGTCCGCGCTTCCAGCAACGGGTCTTCCAGCCGCAGGATCGGGTCGCCTCGCTCGATCCTGGCGCCGGGCGTCGCGACAATTTCCGCCACCACGCCATCGACACCGGCATTGACGACTCCGTCGCCCGGCAGCCATACGACGCCTTGCGCGGCGGTCGCGTAAGGCAGCGGGATGACAAAGAACGGCGAGGCTACCAGTGCGAGGCTGGCTGCAACGACGGCGAAGGCCCTCCCCCTCGTTTTTCTCAGGGATGGGCTCGTGAACAGAAACCACAATTGGCGCGCCAGCGGCACGCCAACCATCAGCACCAGCGCCCACCCAGCCATCATCATGCCGACGACAAAGTAACGCTGGCTGACCAACGTGACGATCGCCACCATGACGCCGATCCGGTAGAAGAATGACGTGACGCCGTAGCTGAACAGCCAGAACTCTTCGCCCTGCGCGGTCGCCGGCGTTTCGGCGCTTTCGATGCCGAACAGATAATGCTGCACCAGATAGCCGAGATATTTGGTCGCCCGCTGACCAAGGTTCGGTATCTCGAGAATATCGCTCAGAACGTAATAGCCGTCGAAGCGCAGCAGTGGATTGCCGTTGAACAGCAAGGTCGAGACGCCGCCGATGAGCATCACGTTGAATGCGAAGGCGCGCACCAGTCCGGCCTCGGCGTTCAGCCAGACGATCAGCGCCAGACAGGCTAACAGCCCCTCGACGATAATGCCTGCCGCACCCACCAGGGCGCGCTGCCATTTGTCCCGGAATGCCAGGCTCTCCGACGCGTCGACATAGGGCACCGGCATGAACACGAGCAGCATCACGCCGATCTCGTGCACCTCGCCGCCCCAACGTTTGACGGCGAAGGCATGCCCCAGCTCATGCAAAGCCTTGATGAAGGGATAGGCGATCAGGATCAGCACGATATTCTCGGCCGACAGAACCCGGTCGGTTACATCGCCGGTCAGCGCCTGCCAGTTCATCGCGGCAAGGAAGATCGAATAGGCAACCAGCGCGAGGAAGGCGACGCCGCCGAACCAGGACAGGAACGGCCGCACCAGCGGATAGGTCGCGTTCAGGAACTCGTTCGGATCGAACAGCCCGACGCGGATAGCCAGCGGATTGGCGAATTTCGACAGAAGCTTGCGGTTGTGCTGCTTGCTGGCGCGGTCGGCGATTTCCTCGATGTCGGGCGGAATGTCGCCGAACAGCACATCCGCTGCGTGAAGCTGCCCCAAAAGACGGATCACCGCGTCTTGCGTAATGACCTTTTCGTCGAGGTGTTCGCAGGCGTTGTCCCACACGTCTTGCATGGTACGTCGGCCCGTCATCAGGCTGATGATGAAATAGGCCTCCGGCGTGAAGCGATGGAAGCGGCCAGAGGTCCGATCCTGCATCACATACCAGACCTGGTTGCGAAAGATCGTGCGGTGGATGCTCACCTGGCTTCGCAGCCGCGGCTTCAATTGCGCAACGCGATACCAGGACGAACTGAAATAGCTCCCGTCCATGGTCAGCCCGCCCAGCGCCAGAGGGTCAGGCGCAGCCAGTCGATCATCTTCTGGGTGTAGACGAAGAACAGCAGCCGTTCATCCACATGGGTCTTGCTGACGCCCTCCATGCCAGGACGCAGCCGCTCGAGGGACCCGGCGAGCGAAGCCTCGACCATGAACGAGTTGCGGCCGTTGCCCTGTCGCGAGACAGAGGTGATCTGTTCGATCTTGTATGGCAGCGGCTCCCTCGGCAACGCGCTGACCCGCAACTGGCCGGTCTGGCCGATCTTGATGTCATCGATGTCGCTTTCGTCGACTTCCAGGACAACGCGGTAAGAATCGAGTGGCGCGATGTGAAACAATTCCTGGCCACGCTCGACCGCCGCGCCGACCGATTGCGACAGATCGCCGGCGACGATGAATCCGTCAAACGGCGCCACCAGTCGGGTGCGCCGCAGTTGTTCGTCGATCAGCGACAGCTGCGCGTCCGCCTGCTTGATCTGGGCCTCGATGATCTGGCTTTCGGCGCGCTCGCCACGCGCCAGAGCGCGGTCGAATTCCGTCTCCTTCTGAGCCTTGGTGGTGACCAGCCGCAGCCGTTCGAAATTCAGATCCTGATCATCGAGTTGCGCCAGCACCTGATCCTTGCGCACCGTTTCGCCTGCCTTGGCGAATTCAGCCAGAACATAGCCGCTGAACGGGGCAACGATGGTTCGCTGCACCGAACCGCGAATGACCGCGGGCGCCGTTACCGCATAGGGTGAGGTGGCGACGCTCAGATAGGCCGCTATCGCCACCGCGGCCAGCGTCGCAATCTTGCGCCCGATGAAGCGCGGGCCAAGCAGCCTCTTGATCTGGATCCAGCCCGCTTCGATCGCCTTGGTGAAGATCGTCCGGTCGTTACCGCGTTTTTCCTCGAGCACCGGTCCGACCACGGCCGCGACTGCATCGCAAAGGTAGATCGTCTCCTGGTCAAAGCTCGCGTCGGCGGGCCGCAGGAAGGTAAGCGCGCCCGTCATCGTGCCGTTGCTCTGCAGCGGCACGGTCAGGGCGGCGCCATTCTTGTACTGGCGCGTCAAGGCTTCGTGCGCGATGCTGACCCGATATTCCTGACCCTGGCGCGGTGGCGCGACGACCACGGCCCGCTGGTCGATTGCCTCGTCCATCGCCGCCGCGATGTCGCGCATGAAGCTGACCTTGCCGTCGAATGCCGCCGAATGCGACACCGCCGCAACGCGCGTCCAGCGCCGGCGCATCACGCCGACGGCGACCGGGTCACAGTTCAGCCGCATGGCGAGTTCGGTGACGAGGGCGGTGCAAGCGCCCTTGTACCGCTTCTTCTCGATCACTGCCGCCAACATATCGAACGCAAAGCGGCTGCGCTGCGCCGCCTGTTCGCTCTGATCGCTCATGCCGCGGCGCAGATGCACCTCCACCCAGCCACAGGCCCACTGGATCTTACGCATGATGTCGGTGAAGGCAGCGTCGTTTCGCTTCACCGCAACGGCACAGGCTCCGAACAGATGCCCGTCGATGAGGATGGGTGACGCGATGATTTGTGTGTTGTCCGTCGGACCCGATACACTGACGCCCTGACGCTTTCCCGTGGCCATTTCGGTGGCGGCGAGAAGTCCGCCGACCGGCGACTGTGAGTTCGGCCATGCGGCGGCCAGCACATAAGGCCCGGTATCGGCTTCCCCGAGCACCAGGGCTGCTGCCGAGGCATCGGCAATCTGGCGGCACAGGAGGCCCAGCCACGCGCCAATGAACTCATCCGATGTCCCGGCAGTGCGGAAGCGTGTCCACAGCGCCTGGTCCAGAACGCTGTAGCTGACGATGCCGGCATCATCCAGCATCCTGTGGGTATCACTTTCAAGGATGCTATCGGCCATGGACAGCCGTTTCGAGGCGGCGCGCGCAGTTCGCGAGATGTGTGAACTGCGCCGCCATCATTGTCTCATCGCACTCCAAACAGACTGGACAGGCGCGACAGCAGTCCCTTGCGGTTGCTCCATTCGGCGAGACCGTTGAGGTCGTCCGAAGTTGCGTCGCCATCGTCCTGATCCGCATCGGGCGCTGCATCGTGCGGACGGTCCTGCTGCCGACCCTGTGCGGCAACAAAGGTTCCGCTGGCTTCGTCGAACACCCAGTTGAGCTGGCCGCTTGCCTGCAAGCCAGAAGTAGCCCCGGTCAGCACGATGTCGTCGGTCTTGGCGCTTGTATCGGCTTCTGACTTGGAATGTGCCGCCGCCGTGCCGCCGGAAGCTCTTGCGCTCGATATCGTCGTGGCTTCGCCAATCGGTTCAGCCCGGGCAATGCCTGCGCTCTGGAGCAATCCATGCTCCTGCGCGCCGACAAAGACGCCCAGGCCATCATGGAAGAGCTGCGTTTCAGTCAGCGGACCGGCAGATCCGGCCTCCGGCAGCCGGCGCTCGCCGGCGGCCAACTCAGCCGACATCACGCCCGCGTCGCCCTCATCGTGATCCAAGCCCGCCTGATGGCCGATCTCGTGGATCAGCACCGACAGAAGGTCCATCCGTCCATCGGCGGCGCCGCCCGGCAACGCCGTCAGGTGCCCGGAGGCATCGAGCTGGAACTCGCTGCTGTCGAGAGGTGACAGGTCGACGAACCAGCCCTGTCCGGCCGCATTGCGGTCGATCATCACCGCGCCGAACACCGACTGTGCCAGCGCCGAGCCAGGCAGATCGGTGATCTGGACATCCAGGTTCGACAGCTTGGCAAGTTGTGTCGCGTCGAGTTGGCCGCTTCCCGACCAGATCGCCACCGCCTGCGCCAACATCGCCTTGGCCTGATCGATGCCGACCGCCGTTGCCGTGTCCGCGGCCTGGCCGAGCGAAGCAAGCGCCAACTGATTGGAGCTGGTGCTGAACGCCGACGCATTGGTGCGGATCTGCAGCCGGTCGAAAGACGCACCTGCATTGCCTGTCACCAGACCGAACTCGCCATCGGCAATTGCTGCATTGAAGCCATAACTGCCGACGAATGCGCCGTTGACGGTGATCGAGAGGGCTGCGCCTCGTATGGTCAACTGGACGTCATAGTCCGTCGTTGAACTGAGCGTGCGCGCGAAGCTCTGATCGATCACCGTGCCGCCCTTCGACGTCACGTGTCCGACCAAAACCTTCTGGCCAACCACATCCAGGGTGACGAACTTGTAGTCGTTGGCGCCGTAGTAGTCGAAGACGATGCCAGCGGTCCCGGCGGTCTTCAACTTCGCCGTCAGTTCCAGATAGGCGTCCGCCCCGATCGCCGGGCCGACATCCAGCAGATTGGTGCCAGCGCTGGCCGCCGCATTCAGCCTGCCGCCCGAGAGCGTCCAGCCTTGAGCCGCAGTCTTCGACATCGGATAGGTCGGCGGCCCGTTGAACTCGGCTGCGTAGTCGAGCGTGATCTGTGGTGGCAAGACCTGGACACGGAAGTTGTCCACCGTACCCTTCGAGCCGCTGTTGCCGACACCGACGAGGCCCTTGTTCAGCGCCACCGGCTGGCCATCGACGATGCGCGGCGCGAAGGTGTAACTGAACCAATTCACGCCGGCGACGGTCAAACTCACGTTCGTGCCGTTGACTGCGAGCAGGACATCGTAAGCCTGGTTCGCTTTGAGCTGCACCGGCTTGTTGGACTTGACCAATTGATGCCAGCCGCTGGCGTCGCGATAGCCCATCTCGATCTGGTCGTTCGAGATATTGATGCCGGCATATTTGAAATCGGTCGGCGAATAATAGTCGAAGATGATGTAGGAGTTGGCCTTCCAGCCGCCGGTCGGCTTGTCGGCCGTCAAGGTCGCCGCGAGCTCGTAGTAGATCGGCGTATAGGCGTCGAGATAGAGAACCGCGGCTGCCTGATCCCAGGTGCTTGCCGACTGAACGGTGAGCTTGCCGCTGGTGACGGCGAAATTGCCCTCATCGACCGCCACGACCTTGGCATTGCCGTCGTTGAAGTCAGCCGTGCGCAGCACGTCTCGCTTACCGCCCGGAATGTTGCCAGCCTGGGGATCCGTCGGACCGCCGGTCTGATCCTGCCAGAAGCCATGATCCTTCTGGGTGATCAGGCCGATTTCACCTTCCACGCCGCCCATGAACATATGGACGTGGCTGTACTTGTCGTCTCCATTGATGCTGCCAGTGTCAGCGGTGCGGGTGATGTCGACACCGTCGCTGAATGCCTGCGCATAGAGGAAGTCGAACAGTTGCGGCGGCACCTGCCGGCTTACCGTCGCGATACCGAACGGTGCGAACGGCACCAGGTAGCTGTTGTACTCCCCGACCCAATCGATCAGGCGGTCGCCACCGGTGTTGCCGATCAGGATGTCGAGCCCGGCCCCACCGAAAACGCGGTCCTCATACATTGGGTGCGTCTCTGGCTGGTCGTTCAGCCAGTTGTTGGTCGAGAGCACATCGTCGGCATTCATGAGGTCGTTGCCCCAGCCGCCATAGATGTGGTCGCGGCCAGTGCCACCAACGATCCAGTCATTGCCCAGGTCACCGAAGACCGCATCGTTGCCGTCGGTGTTGCGCTGCGCAAACGCCGTCGGCGTGCCGTTCGGCGCAAAAGCGATCGCACCGTTGACCAGCGGTCCTTCATTGTCGACGAGGTTGAGGAAATACTGGCGCGTGATGGGCGCCGCACCGGTCTTCCATACCGAACCATCGGCGTTGAACATGATTGTCCGGCGCGGATCGTACTCGTCATAAAGGAAGAACTCGCCGAGCCGGCTCTGCACAGGCTTCGGCGCATTCCACGGATCGCTGTCGGGACCAAACCTCAGCACGTCGCCAGGGTTCCATGGCCGCGAGAAGTCGGTGCGCACGATGCCCACGACATTGCCCGCTGCATCGAAGCGCTGCGTATAGGAATCTGGCAGAGCTTCCCCGCCGCCGACCGCATCGTCGCCGGAACCGCCATGGATGAAGTCGTCACCCAGGCCGCCGAAAATGATATCGTCCACGACATTGGCGTCAAACAGCGGATTGTCGCCGCCCTGTGCGTTCGGCGTCAGATTGTAAGGGGTCAGGTCGACCGCCTTCTTCATCTTGCCACCGACATTGATCGTCTCGGTCTGCACCTGTCCCGGAGTGGAGATGAACTCGTTGAGCACATCGCCCTGGCTGGTGCGCGTATCCGGATCGGTCGCCAGCAATGGCAGCACGCCGAACAGGCTTTCGCCGTAGGTCGCGCTGTTGCGGCTGGTGAAGATGCGGCCGTCGTCACCCAGGATGCCGTCCTCACCGGTACCACCGGAGATCCAATCATTGCCCCAGCCGCCGATCAGATCGTCGTTCTCGGCATCGCCGAAGATCCGGTCATGGCCGCCGCCGCCATAGGCGGTGTCGTCACCGGTTTCGCCATGGAACTCATCATGGCCGCCGATGTCCTGCTTGGCCCATAGGCCGAACTCGTTGCGATAGGCAGGATTGTTCGGGTTGGTTTTGGAGAACAGGTCCGGACGGAAGTCCGGGCCGCCCGGCGTGTAGTCGAGCAGATGGATGCCACGCACGACGAGGCGTTCGCCACCAGCGCGCGCCGGGTCATTCACGTCGTAGTTGAACTGCACATAGAGCTGTTGCCCGGCTGCGCCGGTCGGATTGATGTCGGTGTGATTGACGCCGACGATCCGCACGATGTTGCCGTTGTCGCCGATCATCGAGTCGGCATCGCGGGCAAAACGCGAATTGGCCAGCGTGCCGTCATTCGGCAGATTATCGTCATTGCGATCAATCTCGATGCCGGCGCCGCCGAAAATATAGTCGTCTCCGTCAGGCCGCATATTCGGATCGATGAGGCTGAAGAAGGACGAGGAACCGCCGATCAGATCATCCTGGCCGAGACCGCCGAATATCTGGTCGTCGCCGCCACCGCCTTCGATATAGTCCTGGCCGTCGGTCGCCGCCGTGAAGGAGGCGATCACCGTCAGCGGACCGATCGGATCGGTGACGCCGGCGGATGTGCGCGATGCGCCGACATGCGAGGTACCGGCAAAGGCAAGCTCGATGCCGCCGTCGCCCTGCACCACGTCATGGCCGAGCTGACCTAACAGTTCGTCATTGCCTTCGCTGCCGGCGATATAGTCGTTGCCGAAGCTGCCGACGCCGGCCGCGCCCTCGTCGAAGGCAAAGGTGTGCAGCGCCGCGTAGTCGACCGAATACTCGCTCCACCACGGAGCCCCGTCCGGATCGCGATACCGCCGCGCGATGCTGTCGACCAGCAGCAGGCCGCTGTTGTCGGCATTGACTGTGCCGAGGCCGGCCGGCATCGGCCGGTCGGTACGGCTGTACATCAATGTTCCGGCCAGCGTCTGGAAGCGCAGACTGAACGTGTCATTGTACAGATTGCCGTGAGCGCCGCCCTGGCGCGACAGGTAGACGTTGTCGCCGAAGACGCGATCGTCCTGCTGGTCACCATCGAGCAGATCATGCCCGGCGCCGCCGACGATGACGTCGCGGTCGAGGCCGCCGAACACCACGTCGTCGCCGCCATTTTGCAGTTCGGCCGATTTGATGCCGGTGACCAACGCCAGCTCGGTCGTCTGGATGCGCTGCTTCAAGGCTGACGGGAAGTTCGGATCGTCGACGAACATTTCGATCACGCCGTGATCGGCGAAGATGATGTCGTCGAAGTCGCCGAGCAGGCCGGCAGCCGCGACCGAACTCGGCCCATAGCCGAGATGCGAAGCGCCATCGCCGAAGATCACGTCGTCGCCCGCATTCATCAGGTCGCGAACCGACGACTTGACCGGCTTGATCGTCGTGCCGTTGGTGTCGGCATTCGGATCGGCCGAAGGCAACGGACTGTTGTCGACCGTGTCGATGAACAGCTGGCGCGTGAAGATATTCACGTTGACGCCGCTATCGCCATAGATGTGGTCGGCGCCGCGATTGCCGATGATCAGGTCGTCGCCGGAACCGCCGGCGAGATGATCGCCAGCCTGGCTGCCGTAGATCGTGTCGTTGCCCGCGCCGCCATAGATCGTCAGACCGACGCTCGGCAGGTTTGCCGACAGCGTGCCGGCGAACAAGGCGCTGGCGTCGATGATGTCGTTGCCGGCTAGCTTGTAGGGATTGGCGAGCGGGAACACCCACTCGTCATCCTCGTTCTCGCCGTCCTGCAGTTGCGGGAACGGATCGAACGGCTTCTCGCCGAATTCCATACCCAAGACATTGTGCGCCTGGCCGGAATACCAGATTCCGTCCTGGCTGGTGTCGCCATAGATGACCAGTGGCGAGTTCGGCCCGGCGCCGCCGGTGACGATAATATGGTCGCCACCGACACGCCTGCCACCGTCCAGCGTTATATCGACACCGGAGACGGTCATCGCAACACCGGCTTTCGGCGTCAGCGCAACGCTCTGCAGCGTTATCACGCTCGCAGTGAGCGCCTGGATGGTGAACGTGCCGGCAAATCCGCTCAGCTGCACCTTCTGGCCCACATAGAAGCCATCCGCCAGCCAGCTGCCGACACTGCGTGTCAGGCTGTTGGTGGTGATGTTGACGGTCGCCGTGCCGGTGATGGCGCGCGGCTCCGCGACGTGCAGTGAACGCTCGGCATAGCTGTTGAACGTGTTGAGCGCGAGCACCGTGCCGGCTGGCTGGCCGGCGCGTGTGTTCGGTGCGCTGAGCACCAGCTTGCTGCCGTCACCCCATGTCAGCGCGGAGTTGCTCGGCGCCGGCAGGGTCGCATCGGCGATCGCCAGAATGGTGCGCGTGTAGGTTTCGCCCGCAAGCTGGATTACCTGGCCAACCTGATAGCGGTCCTCCGACCAGTCGCGGCCGTCCTGACGGGTGACGATGATCTGTCCACCGGTTCCGGCGGCGATGTTCATCGGGCCGGTGCTTTCCAGATACATGTTGCCGCCGCCATGAACGAGCGTCAGCGCGCCATGCTGGCCTTGCACGTAGAAGCTCTTCACCGCGCTGTTTTGCGTCGCGAGCGGCGCGCCCTCGAGCGTCAGCGAGTAGCCGTCTTCCGATATCTCGATGATGCGGAAGTTACGCTTGCCGCTGGCATCGACCATCGTCACCAGATGTCCGGCGAGGTAGCCTTCAGCGGCCCATTTGACGTTGTCGTGGCGCGTGACGATGCCGCCGGTATAAGTTGGGTCGACATCGACTTCGGCCACCACGGTCTGCAGCACGGCGTTGGTCACGGGGTTGATGCGATTGATGGTGCGCGGTGCTTCCGAGACCGGCGCGAGTTGTCCGCCGATGACGCGCATGACCGCGCCGGCGATCGCCACGATCTGATACTCGCCCTGCGCAAAGTCTTCGGCGATCGAGATGAAGTCCCCGACCGCAAAGCCGGCCCAGTTGCCGCCGTCGGTGCGCGTGATAATGCCGCCCGCCGTCGTCGTGGCCACATCCACCGACTTGTTGAGCGTGATCACATCCTTATCGAAGGCGGTGATGGTGTGCGGCCCGTCCGCCACGCTGGCCAGCGTCGGTCCGCTCAGAACCAGGATCGAGTTGTCATTCGGATCCGCGCCTTCGGCCGGATTGGCCGGATTGATCAGCGCATCATTGATGGCGACGATCGTCCAGACGCCCGGCAGGTTGTCGATCTTCACCGTTTGGCCGACGAGGAAGCCCATCGCTTTCCAGTCGAATCCGGTGCGCACGATGGTGCCGCCGTTGACGCCGGATGGCGTTATGTCGAACGTGCTCGTCACCTGCACCGGCGGCGCAGGATTGAGCGTGCCCTCGATGACGAGCTTGTCGTTGCCTTCACCGAGCATCAGATTGACCACCTCGATGGTGCTCTTGGTGCTGTCGGTGCCGAAATCGCCGTTCTGGTCGACGCTGATGCGTCCGAAGCTGATGCCACCCGGGAAGAAGCCGGATTCACCGAAAGTCGGATCGCCGGTCACACCGAGCCCCAGGCTTAGATTGTCAGCCATGTTGAAGCCGGTGAGCGTCGTCGCCGTCATCACGCCGCCGACATCTTCCTTGCTGGTGTCGTTGAAGATGTTCAGCACGTCGATCTGTTGCGATTCCGGCGGCTGCTGGCCGATCGCGATCAGGAAGTCGTCGGCTTCGCCTGGCAGCTTGAGGCCGTTCTCGAGTGAACGGTCGGCGCCGGTGACGCCGCCCTCGACAGCCAACGGTCCGCGCAGCTTGGACAGGTAATGGCCGGAAACCGGGAAAACCTTGACGCCTTCGCGGGTGATCGGCACTTCGTATTCGGTGTCGGCGCGCAGTTCGACCGTCTGCTGCTGGTAGTAGTTGGCCGGCGTGAACACGGCCAGGGCCGCGGTGCGAACCACGTGCACATCGTTCAGCGTGGCGCCGAGATGCGGCAGGATCTGCGCGACATTGGTGCCGGTGATCTGGATCGAGGTGTCCTTGGTGTCGTTGTCGCCGCGGATGATCGCGATCTTGAAGTCGCCGATCAGATTGTCGGCCGTATCGAACACGCGGATCCACTGTCCTTCGAGGAAACCGAATGACAGCCAGCCATCGTCCTTGTCGCCAAGTCCGGCGATGGTGATCCGGTAGGTCGGCACAAGTCCTTCCATGACCTGCTCGAAGCGGATATTGCCGGTGTACTCGCCGTCCCGCGCCAGATCGGACAGGATGACGTCGTCCTTCGCGCCTGTCGCTGCCAACAGCCTGTCGACCTTGAAGAACTTTCCGTCCGCATCGATCGAGGTGATGAAATAGTCGCCGCTGCCGGCGCCGGCATTGCCGATGCGTATCTGCTGGCCGACGAAGAAGCCTTCATCGACGAAGCTGCCGAGATCGGCACCGGTGCTACGCGTGATCTTGCCCAAGCCACCTTCGTTGGAGAAGACAAGATTGCCGTCGAATATCTGCGTTGGCCTGAGGCCGCCAATGATGCTGTATCCGGAGCCGGGCGTGACCGCGACGCCATTGACACTAACGACATCCGCCAGACCGTCCGTTAGTACCGCGACGCTGACGTTGGTCGACGGCGCCTTGGTCAGCCGGATCGTATAGTCGTCGGTGTCCGATCCATCGCCGTTGAGCAGCGTATTGCCTTCACTCTCCAGCACAACCGCGCCGGCGCTGTCATTGTCGATCACGTCGATGTCGACATAGCCCGGGCCTGAGCGCAGGTTCGGGAAGACATAGTTGTGGTTGGCGTCGACTGTCAGCGCCTGGTCGAGCTGGAAGAAGATCGCCGCCGTGTGCGGGTCCTCACGCGGGATGTCGTCGCGCGCTTCGATGCCGACGCGCACCGCATCGTTCCAGTTGCCGCTGTCGAAAGTGATGCGCCAGTAGCCGTCGGCACCCTTGAACATGCGGTTGTCGAGACCGTTCGGATCATCGACGTCGTAGATCATGATGTTTTCGTCGCTGAACTCGTTGACGTACAACTTGACGACGATCGTGTCGCCCGCGTCGGGCGCCTTGGCGAGCTGCACCAGCAGTTCGTCATTCAGCTTGGTCGTGGCATTGCCTTCGATGACCAGCGAGCGGCCATCTTCGGTGTTCGTGCCGGGCGTCACCTCGGTGACATAGATTCCGGGCGTGTCGTTGTCACGCAGGTCGACCTCGACGTTGCGCACGTCCGCCGCGTCGAAGGGATCGCCGTTCGGATAGGCCGCGGCCAGCAGTGCCGGTGCGACACCGCTGGTGTCGGAGATGACACTGTGCTGGACGACGACCACTCGATCGCCCTCAGCGCGCAAATCGTCGGGCGCATAGAGGTACACGTTCTGCGCCGTGTTCCAGTTGGTACTGTCGAAGGCCAGCACGATCGAGCGGTCGTTGATGATCGTCGGAACGCCGTTGATGGTGATGACATGCTGGAATTCGCCGTCGGTTCCGACAGCGCCGGGATCCAGCTTCGATAGCCAGATCGTATCGCCGATGCCATTCGGCAACGGTGCCGGATTGATCAGCGTGCCGTCTTCTTCCTGCTGTGGCGAACGTGCCGCCGAGATCGTCACATAGACGATCTGGCCGGCCAGCGGCGCCACCGCCAGCCTGACGGTGTAACTGTCGACATTGCGCGGCCCGCCTTCGCGAACAGCCGTGAAGCCATCCGTTTCGTCGATGCGGACGATGCCCTCCTGGGGGCCGGCCACGTGATAGTCGAAGCCGTCGACGAGGACGCCATCGTAGAGTGGATCGCCCGAAGTGACGAGGTGGTCAACGGCGCCGGAGGCACCTTCGAGTTCGCGCGTGATGATATCTTCCGTGACATCGCCCGCGACATTGATCGTGTCTGAACCCAGACCGCCGATAACGCGATAGGCTACGCCGAAAGCCGTCGATTGGACGAAGAATTCATCGTCGCCTTCAAGCCCGTCGACCTCGACCACTTCGATCGTGGTGTAGCGAACGTTGAGGCCGGCGCCGAAGATACCCTTATCGGTGATGGCGAAATCGTCGGCGAATTCCGTGCCGAGGATAACCAGCTTGTCAAAGCCGGTGCCGCCGTCGACCGAGACCGGCGCGTTGACGTTGTATTGCACTTCGTCTTCGCCGCCGCCGGCGCGGATGTCCGGCGCGCGCGCGACCGAGAAGCCGAGCCCGATGATCGACTTGGCGACGCCGAAGTCGTCCAGCACGATAACGTCGTCGGTATAGTCGTCAGGCGTCGAGTCAGCGTCGGCGAAATTGATCACGCCATCGCCATTGGTGTCGAGCGTCACCGCCGGCAAATCGTCCTGATCGATCGTGCCGTCACCATTCCAGTCCTGGTTGGCGACCGCCGCAATGGCGAACGCGCGGACGATGAACAGGTCGTTGTTGTCGTCGCCTTCGAGCCGCAATTCGGCCTGGTTGGCATAGACCCGGAATTCGTCGTTGCCGGTGCCGCCTTGCGCCACCATCGGCGCACTGATGCCCGGGCTCAGCCAGCCGCGTGTCGTGGCCACCATGTCGGGGAACACGTCCTGGTCGAGCAGGTTGCCGCCGAAGAACGGCGTGACGCCGTTTTCCGCATCGCCGGTGCGTTTGGTGCCGAATATCTGGCCGATGTTGAAGGAGTCGTCACCGGCGCCGCCTTGCAGCGAAACGATCGCCGTGGTGTCGTCGGAGTAGAAATTGTCGTTGCCGCCCTGCCCCTCGATGGTGATCCGGCCATTCAGCGCGGTGTCGTAGTTGATGCGCGCGACTTCGTTCGAAGGCTCATTGTCCTCGATCGTATCGGCATAGGTCTTCGGCTGTCCGTAGACCATGGCGACGTAGCCTGGACGGTCGGCGGCTTCGTGCGGCAGATAGTTGGCGCCGCGCAGCAGGAAGATGTCGTCGATCGGCTTGTTGCCGCCGATCAGACCATTCTGCGACGAATCGTACCCGAAGATCGTCAGTTCATCGACACCGTCGATAGGACGCCCGCTGTCGAGAATGTTGATGACGTAATTGCGCTGGAAGTCGGTGCCCGCGGTGCCCTGCCCCGGATTGTTGGAGCCAAGCGTGTAGATCTCATAGAGATCGGTGCCCGACACGCCGTCGAGCGTAAGCGTGTGCTCGGCCGCCGTCTGCATGTTCGGAGAGGTTTGCGTCGTGGTATCCTGGAGGTAGTAGACGCGGAAGCGGTCTTCGCCATCGACGTTGTTCACATCGAGGTTCTGGCTGCCATAGGCGCGGGTCTTCGAGCCGAGGAAGACGTAACCGGCGCTGCCCTGCGTGTTGGTGCCACCGGCACCGGACGTGTCGCCGAACTGGATCGTGTCGACATCCGTATTGCCGAAGATTCGGGTCAGCACGGTCGGTCCGGTGACCGGGTTCGCTGTCAGCGTCGGCGTTGCCGAGCCGACCGGCGCGCCGATCGTCTTGTTGCCCGGCGTCACGGTTGCGTTGGCGATGATGCGGCCGCGCAGCACCATCACGGTGCCGAAGGCGAAATCCAGGTTGACGAGCGCATGGATGACCTCGTTGGTCGCCGACACGTCGCCATAGATGTCGATGCTCTTGGCCGCCAGCGTTTCGCTGTTGGAATCGAGCGTTACGTTGTCGCCGACGCGCAGCAGCACGGAACCCTTTTCGGCGAAGATCTGGCCATGTGGGATCGCACGTGACGCATCGGGCTGGAAGGTCGGGAACGTCGTGCCATCTTCACCGAAGCGGGCACTGCCGCTGTGCAGCAGGTCGAGGTTCTCGCCCTGAACCGAGGTCTCGCGCACCGTGATGCGGATGTCGCCATCATAGGTGTGCGCCAGCACCAGCCGCAGATTGCCGGCGGTGCCGCCGGGAACCTCCGGCGCTTCGGCCAGGTAGATGTTGTTGCCGGCCTCAAGTGCGACGTCGTCATCGCTCGAACCGCGCGATGAATCGATCTCGAGGTCGTTGGTAAAGGCGCCGATGGAGCCATTGCCGTTGGCGTCGAGGTCGATGGTCTGCCCCATCACGTCGGCCAAATCGTCGCCCAAGCCGTTGTTGCGTGAATCCAGGATCGAGCCCGCGACGGTCCTTAGCGACACATCACGGATCGTGTGGACGGTATGAACATGCATGTCGCCGACGACTTCGTCGAGGAAGATGCCCAAAGTCGCATCCGCGCTGATGTCGAAGGCGCGCAGCACACCGAGCCCGCCGGCGCCATTGCGGTTGTCAACGTTGATCTCGAGGAAATTGCCCGGTTCACCAATGCCGCCCAGGGCCGAATTGATGTCAAGCAGCGTCGGGTTGAGCACCTCGGCAGCCACCTGGAAATGGGTCGGGTTAAACAGCCCCACGCCAGCGGCCATGGTGATGTTGCGGCCGGAGACATCGGCCTCGATCGAGGTCGGGTCGCCGTTGTCATTGCGCGCATCGAGGATGCGCCGCGGCGAATACAAAAGCACATCCGAGGCGTTGGAGCGAATGCGCTCGATGCGCATGTCACCGGTCTTTTCGGTCAGCGCGATGTAGCCATTGGTCAGCACGTCGATGTCGCCATTGCCGGCGATCTCGGTGATGCCCAGTACGTTGATGGTGGTCGCCGAGGGTGCGGGATTGGCTGCCGCGACGATGATGTCGCCGCCCGTGACGACCGAGCCTGCCTGCAGCCCGGGCAGCGTGCGCAGGCCGGTTGCCGGGTCGAGGCCCCGGAAATCATAGGTCGACGCGATTTCCGTGTTACCGGTGGCGAAGACGCCACGGCTCAGCGACGGGATAGCTCCCTCATCCGGCCGGAATTTATTGTAGTAGGTCTGTCCGCCCGCGGGCAACGCCGGCGCCTTGACCAGCAGGCCGCCGGACAGACCGTCGCCGAACTGTTCAATGCTGGCTTGCAGCAGCACGTCCGCCGTATTGCCGGCATTGATCCGGTCGATCTCGACGATGTAGAAGCCCCCGGCCGGCGCCTCGCGCAGCAGCGCCTTGAGGTCGAGGCTGATGTTGCCGAGCGCATCGGTGGTGAAGGTCTCAGCCGAAATCAGGCTATGCAGATCGGTCAGCGCGCCACCCGGTGCCAGATCGATGGCCGTGCCGGCCAGAGCGTTTGTCAACGTGGTCGCCAACTTGACGCTCTGCCCGTCGGGCGAAGCGATGATGTAGTAATAGCCGCCGTCGGTGAGCCCGCCGATGGCCGTGGTCACGGCATCGTAGCGCACCAGCTGGCCGGTATAGAAACGGTTCTCGACCCCAAGGAATACCTGGTTCGTCAAGCCGGCGACGCGGCCGGTGTCGAAGCCTATGCCGAGCGGCAGGCCGGCGCTGTCGACGATGTCGATGTTCACGCGCGCACCGGTCGCGCCGATGTTTTCGTCGGCGCGAATGTTCAGGATGTGGGTACGGATCAGCGACTGGCGGCCGTCACTGCCTGTGACGCCGCGATCGTTGGTGGCGAACACCGATCCGTCGGTGTTGACGATCGAGGTCGTGCCGATCGGGTTGTCGATCGTGCCGTTGATGTAGATATCGGAATGGCCTCCGGTGTCGGTGATCTCGACCAGCGTCGGCGCGACTTCGCGCACCACCTTGAAAGTCAGCGTCACACTCTGCGACGGGTTGAGCCATGCCAGCGGCTGCTCGTCGGTGACGACATCGATATTGTTGATAATGATGTCCTTGTCGGACTCGTTGCGGATCGACACGCGCTGCAACGTATCGCGGAACGTCCAGGTGCCGCCTGCGCCGATCATCGAGTTCGAATCGAACACCACGTCGCCGGGACCCGGATTGACGATGTTGTTGACGACAATGTCATTGCTTTGGATCGTGCTGCCTTCGCCTTCGGTCGCACTGCCGCCGCCCGCGGTGTCGTTGACCGACACTTCGACCGCGACATCGATCTGGCCCTCGGCGCCGACGACCAGTTGCTTGATGACCAGTTCGGGTGACCGGCCCGAAAGGATCAGCACGTCGGAATTGAAATTGATCGATTGCGGCCTGTCATCTGGACTGCTGCCGCTCGATCCGCCGGCGGCGAGCGAGCGCTTGCTGTCGTCGGCGTTGTCTGTCTGCGCGATATTCGGGCCGTTCACGGTCGAGGCAAACAAGGCCAGGTGCTCGGCCGAGCTCCCAGGCTCCTGCGGATAATCCGGGTGTCCGAGCACGACATCGCTATTGTCGCGCGGACCGGCCGTCACCAACGCTCCTGCCGCGCCGAAAATCTCGGACGAGACGTCGGTGTCGTTATGGGCGTCGGAATCGACGAAGCCGAACAGGCCCGTCGACCGGGCATAGGATTTCGCATGCGTGTCGACATTGTCGTAGCGGGTGATGAGGTCAACGCCTTCCCAACCCGTCAGGTCGGCGCCCGCATTGATCCGCACCTGCGCATCCGGCCGTGCCGTGATCGTGCTTTCGGCCTCGCCCTCGCCATAGAAACCGGCGCCGCGTCCGTCGCTGCCGGAGAAGACATGGAAGTTGTCGACCCGCGCCGCAAGCGAAGTGCGCCGCGCGCTGAGCACGGCGTTGGCCGCCAGCGAGACGATAGCGTCGGCCTGGTCGGCGTCCGGATCGACGTCCGGCGAGCCAATATTGACATGCGTGATGGCGTCGCCGTCACCGCCGAAGCCGATGCCGGAGGCGGTCGATTTCGCCGTCACATCGACGGATGCATTGGCCGTGGCCTTGGCCAACTGACCAGCCAGAACGATAGCATTGGAGCCGATCGTCGAAACCGTATTGTATTCGATGCGGACATCGGTGGTCGGGTCGGCCAGGCCGACCGCACCGCCAGCGCTCGACTGCGAGGCGGCGCTGGTAATGGCATTGCTTGCCGAGGCCAGCGTGAAGTTCTTGCCCGCGGTGATACGTGTGTTATCGCTGATCGTCGCCGCGCTGATGATGTCCTGATAGCTGCGCGCATCGGCATCGCCGATGGCGACGAAGCCGCCGGTGCCATTGACCGCGTAGGAGGAGGTGTTGGTCGTCACCGATGTGCTGACGGTCACGTTGCCCACGGTCGTGATCTGCGTCGCGGAGATCGTCGCCGAGACGTTCGGATTGCTGATGATGTCGGCATCGTTGATCTGCACGCCGACGAAGCCGCCGCCGGAACCCTTGGCATAGGCCGAGGAGACTCCGTCGCCCGATTGCGGGGCGATCTCACTGAGCGGAACCTCGCCCGGGCCAAACAGGAATTGCCCCGGTGACGCCGATGTGGCGCTGTCGTTGATGTCGATGCGCAGTTGCTGCTCGCTATCGGCGGCCGCCGAGATGTCAACCGCCAGCGCAGTGAGGCTGTGATTGCCGTAAGGGCCGGCAATCGCCGTCGGTGTCAGAGCAATCTGACTGCCCCCGCTCGGTGCATTCCACAGTTCGAACGTGTTGTCGCCAGGGCCACTGACGCCGCGCACATAATAGGTCTTGCCGTCTTCCAGCCCGCCGATCGGCAGATTCTTGGCATTGACCAGCGAATGTATATCGCTGGCGCCGACGTTGAGCGCCGGATTGGCACTGAGGCCCTTGTTCGGGGCCAGTGCGATGATCGGCTGATCGAAGGTCTTTGTCTGCGTTCCCGCCGTGACGCTGTTCGCGACAGTAAGGATCAGCGTGCTACCGGAAACACTGGCGATCGTGAACGTGCCAGAATTGGCGCCGCCGCCGCCGATGAACAGCGTGCCAGCGGCAAAGCCGTTGTCGGCCCAGTTGAGGCCGTCGGTGCGGATGATGCGGTCGCCAGCGGCATTGCGAACGAACTGCACCTCTTCGGTGATCGCGTCGTTACGCTTGAGCTGGATCGTCGAGGAGTTGACGACATGCACACGGTAGGTCTGGCCGTCGACCAGGCCGCCGATCGCCAGACCGGTTCCTCCGCTCGCATTCTTGACGTCGTAGACGACGTGTTCGCCCTCGACGAAGCCATGCGCCAGCGCGTTCCCGTCATCGTCGAAGAAACGGATGTCATCGGCGTTGGCATCGGCGATTGGGGAGCCATCAGGGTTGAGGCTGCTCGAATTGACGTCCACCTGGCGACTGACGAAAGTGCGCGCGTCCGGCGCCTCATAGGTCACCGCCGTCCCATTGACGAAGCCATGCGCCGCGATGGTTATGCTGTTGCCCGCGACATCGTCCGGTTGGAAATTCTTGAGGTAATTCTGTGGGTTGACCGCCTTGTCGAAGGTGCCCACCAGCTTGATGTGCGACCCGTCTATGACCAGCACATAATAGAGATTGCCCTCGGTCAGCCCAAAGCTGTCGACTGTTTCGTCTGGTCCCGGATAGTAGCGGACGGCATCGCCGCTCAGGAAATTATGGCCACCCGCGAACTCGATGATCTCGGTGTTTGGATCGATGTCGGCGGCATTGAAGACGGAGCCGAAATAGAGCGTGTTCGGATCTGTCACGCCTGCATTGACGACATTGATCACGCTGTACTGACGGTTCACGGCCGAATCGTCCGGATCCGGCCAGTTGAGGCCGGGAATGACGGCGCCGCCGCTTCCGGCATCATATTCGACCGTATCGCCGGTCACCAATCCATGCCCGTTCACGGTGATCGTGTTGGCGGTGCCGTCGACATCGACGATTTCGTAGGTCGGCTGCACGCCGGGGATCGGCGAGGCGGAGGCTTCGACCAGGATATCGCCGGTCGCGTTGATCACCGCGCCAGCGCCGATCGAGCTCGCAACCGTCGGGCTGACATGGGTCGTCGCATCCGAAGCACCGGCGCCGAAAATGCCGCCTATCGAAATGCCGACAACCTTGGCGTCGCCCTCGGTTTGCGCCTGTGCCTTCAGCCGCACATTGCGCGCCGACTGGATCGAGGTGTTGTTGCCGATCGAGGCGCTGACCGATGATGGGCTGGCTGTTGCGACCGCACTGTTGATGGTCAGTGCGCCAAGAACGCCGCCACCGGCGGCTTCCGCCACGGCGAGCGCGCCATTGACAGCGAGGGCTTCGATCATGATGTCCGTGACCGAGACGATGTTGGCGTTCATCGCGGCGTTGCTCTGGCCATTGGCCTCGGCTTCAGCCACGGAAGCACCGACCGCCGCCGCTCCGAACGAATTCGCTTCGGCATTGGCGACGGCATAGTTGCGAACGCGCGACTTGATGTTGATGTCACCGGTGATGGTGAATGCGCCGCCGGCGCCGATCGTGGTGTTGGCAACCGCATTGGACCTCGCGGTCGGCACCGAGCCCTGGCCGCTGAACAAGCCGCCGCCGGAGGCTTCCGCATAGGCCTTCGCCCCGCGGTCGGTCGCCGTCTCGCCCTGGTAATTGTGCGACGACAGCATGACGATGCCGCCGGCGTGAACCGTCGAATTGCCACCGATCGATGCAGTCACCGTCGGGACGACATTGACCGTCGCCAAGCTGGTGCCGGCCGCCAGTGCGCCGACTGAAAGCGCGAATATGTCGCCGGTCGCATCGTGCAGCGTCCACGCCTCGACCGTGAGGAGGCCCGTCGCGCTGATATTGGCGCCGCTGCCAATCGATGCCTCTACGTTCGGCTGAACATCTATGAAGGCGAAATTGAAGGTCAGTGCACCGAGCCCGGCAGCCAGCGCGAAGGTGTCGGAATCCACGTTGATCGTCGAGTCCGCATGGACCGTGATGGCCCCGACGGCGTCGACCTGCCCGATCTGGCTGCCCGTGCCGATCGTGGCCAGGACTTCCTTGGTGTTGTCGTCGTCATCGCCGATGGTGACGTCGCTGTAGGACGCGCCGACGGCCACCGCACCGGCTTGTATGCCGGTGGTCAGCACGTCAAACGTCTGGTTGCTGGTCGCCGAGACCGTGAGGCTGGCCGCGTCGTTGACCACCGTGTTGTCGAGCAAGCCGGCCTGTACGCGGCTGGTATCGTTGACCACCGCGACCGATGCACCGAGGCCGACGAAGCCGGCCTGCAAGGCGACAGTCGTGACATCGATATTCTGGCCGAAATGGCTTTCAAGGCGGATGGCATTGCCAGCCTTGAGGTTTCCGCCGGCCTTCGCTCTCACCTGGCCCGAGACATTGACGACGGAAATCGACGCGCCCAGGCCGACAAGACCGGCGCCCAGGCTGCCGACCAGGATGTTGGCTTTCATCTGTTCACGCGCGTTCACGACGATGTCGTAACCAGCCTCGACCGTCGCACCGCCTTCGACGGAGGCGGTGGTGCCACGCTCGTCGGTGACGGCGGCGGTTAGCTTGTTGGTCAGGGCGCCTGAGGTCAGTGCGTTGGCGCCGACCTTGTCGCGGGCGCCTTCAACACCAGCCTTGACGCGTGAGTCGGCCGTGTTGCTGTTGGCGCCGCTGCCGAAGCGGCCCAATTCCCCGGTGATGCCTGCGACGCCACCGTCGGCCTGTTCGCCGGCCTCGTCGTTGGCGGTCTTCGAGCTTCCGTCGTCCTTCGTCGCGTTGCCACTGCCACCCTGGTTGTCCTGGTAGGAATCGGTGAACGCCTCGCCGATCGACCAGACCGACACGGACGCGCCAAGCCCGGCGACGCCGACGCCGCCGCTGAAGGCGAACCCACGCAGAACCTTGATTGCGACCGCATTGACCGAGACGTCACCGCGCGCCCGCACCATGGCGTTGGCGTTGATCGCGGCAACCGTATCGTTCTTGATGCTGCCGAAGTCGATACCGCCGGCCAGACCGACGAAACCGGCGCCGAGAGCGCCCGCGAAGGACGTGACCCGGACCTCGTTGGCCGCGTTGACATAGACGCCTTGTGCGCCCGACACCGTGCCTGGATGGGCGAGGTAATCTGCAGCGCCCTGATTGATGTCGGCGCCGACCCCGATCAGCGCCTTGGTGTCGGAATTGAGCAGCGTCACGGTGACGGAGCCAGCCAGGCCGACGTAAAGGCCGGCTGCACCGGCGACCGTGACGTTCGTGACCTCTTCCGACGATTCGGCCTGCACGATGACGCCATGCGCCTCGGCCGCGCCGAAGCTAGTCGGATCGCCGCCGCCGACGATCGTGCCGGTCAGCACGCCGCCGATGCCGGCACCGTTGCCGGACGCGTCGATGCTGGCATTGTCGCCGATCGTCGCTTCGGTGAGCTTGTCGACATTGACGACCGCGACCGATCCGGCGGCACCGCCGCCCGACAGGCCGATGGCGACCGCACCCGCGACCACCACCACCTCGGAATCGTCCTTGGCCATGACGGCGACGTCGCCGCCGGCGACAATTGTCGCGTTGGCACCGACACGGGCATAGGTCTCGGTGTCGAACGACAGCACCGAGACGCCGCCCGCCAGGCTGACCGTGCCGCTGAAGGCAAGACCGGCGGAGACCACGATGACCTTTTCCTTGGATGTGGCGATCACCGCAACGTCGTTGTTCGCCTTCACGTCCGCGCCGTCATTGATCGTCGCGACCGTGTCGACCTTGATCACCGACACGTCGACGCCGGGCGCGCCCGCGCCCGAACCGCCGAAAGCCGCACCGGCCCCGACACCGACATGGCTGAAGTCGCTCGCCGCCGCAACCAGCACGGACTGTCCTGCATTTCCGGGGCCGGCCATGTCCTGGTTGATCTGCGCATCGGCTCCGATGAACGCCTTCGTCTTGGTATCGACGACGTTGACCGCCGCACCGACAGCCACGCCGACCGAACCGCCGCCGCCGACGGAAATCGCAAAAGTCTCGACATCATCCTTCGCCGAGGCGGAGACGGCCACGCCACGGAAGCCGGTATCGACCGACGCGGTCGCAACCCGGTTCTGGGTCAAGCCCGGATCCTGCTGGACGTCGTCGCCACCCTCCTGGTCGAGGTTCTTGAACTGGGTGAGGCCCGACGGCGTACCAGCCTCCAGGCTGCTCGCGGTCGGCTTGTTGCCGCCCTGCGGGTCGAAGCTCGACATCGCCTGGCTGCCCGCATACTCGATTTGGTAGCGGCCGGTTCTCGCCGCGACCGTGCCGTGGCCCTCGCCGGTGACGCGTGCGCCTGCGCCGATGAAGGCATCCGTCACCTTGTCGACAACCGCAACGCCGGCCGCGACGCCGACGCCGGCACTGCCGCCAATCGCCACGCCGCCAACAATCAGGTCCATCTCGGTCTCGTCGAGTGCCTGGACAAGCACGCTGCCGCGTGCCCGCACATCCGTCAGGCCGCCGATCGGCGCCAGCGGGTCCGAGCCAATGAAGGCGCGGGTCTTCAGATTCAGCACGAAGACGTCAGCCGTCAGCGTGACGCCAGCGCCGCTCGACGCGCCCGCGGCCACGGAGAACGAACCTATGTCCTCGTTGCCGGTTGCTTCGACCGTCACATTGCCGTCGACGTCGATGTCGGCGCCCGCTTCGATCGATGCAGTCGTCGTCTTTGTCAGCGTCGACACATTGACGCCGGCGCCGACGCCGGCACTGCCGGCGGAAACCGCGAGCGAGCCCGCGATTGTCAGGATATCGGTTTCGTCGCTTGCAAAGACCGAAACGCCGGGATCATTGGCGAGCGTCTGGCCGGAAACCTTGCTGTTTGCACCGATGCGAGCCGTCGTTGTCTCGGTCAGCACCGTCACAGCGACCGAACCGGCGACCGCCGCCTGCGCGGAAGCAGCGCCGGCGGCTGCGATGATCAGCACGTCATCGGTGGAAATCGCCGATACGGAGAGGCCGTTTGCGCCACCGGTGACCACGTCGGCGTCGCCATAGAGCTCCGCCTTTACATCGTCGAGATGGACAAACACCGTTCCGGAAATACCGATGCCGGCGCTTTGGCCGAACGCCGCCGCGCCAGCCAGCAGGAACACGTCCGCGTCGCCGGTCGCCGTCACGGAGACATCTCCGCCGGCGCCCAGATGCGATTTGTTCAGCGTGCTGCCGGCCTCGACGAAGGCCTGGGTCGATGTGTCGAGGTAAAGCACGCCGACCGATGCCGCGACGCCGGCCGAGCCGCCGGCGCTGCCGCCGAACGTCGCCGCGATCGAGGTGATGTCGTCGAAGGAGTCGGCATTGATGATGATGTTGCCGGCAGTCGTATCCAGATCCGCGCCACCACCCATCCAGGCGCTGGTGTTGCGCGTGATCACCTGCACGTCCAGGCCGATGCCGACGCCGGCATTGCCGTTCAGCGTGAGGCCGATGCCGCCCGCCCCGCTGACCACGGTCAGCAGGTCCGTCGCCTCGATCTTGATGCCGGTTCCGGCTTCGAGGTCGGAGTTGTCGTTCACCGACGCGTGCGTCTCCATGAAGATCACGTTGACGCTGGACGAGCCGCCGACGGCAAAGCCGCCCGACGCACCGGCGATGCCGGCGGCGAAGCTGGTGACGGCCAACGAGCCGATGACCGGCAGGTCTTCCGAGATCGGCAGCAGTTCGGCATGCGAGGTGACGTTGATCGCGCCCTGCGCTTCAGCGTCGAGATTGATGCCGGTCTGCGCCTTGGTGTTGAGATCGTTGACGATGTTGACGGTGACCGCGATACCCACGCCGCCACCGCCGCTGCCGGTGCTCAAAGCCGCACCGCCGGCCAGGTTCTGCATTTCATTGAGACTGACGGCGCCGATCTCGATATTGCCGGTGTTGGCGTCGAGATCGACATTGTCGCCGACCGATGCCAGCGTGTCGACATCAAGATAGTTGACGCCAACCGAGCCGCCGACCGCGGTGTTTTTCGACACTGCGCCGGAAAGGGCGCGCGCCTGGAACGTGTTCTTTTGTCCATTGCCGGTCGCGGCGCGGACCTCGATCGATCCGGCGGTCAGATCGGCGTTTGAACCGATCATCGCATTGTTGTCCAGCAGCACGATGTTGAGGCCGATCGCCGCGGCAACGCCGGTGTTGGAACTGGTGTTCGTGGACGTCGCTGTGGCCAATGCCCGCGCGTCGGTCGTGCTGATCGCCTCGACCTTCATCGCGCCTGTGCCGGCGATCGTCACATCGCCGGCGATCTGCGCCTGGTTGTCCGCATCGAGGAAGTTGACGGCGATCGTCGCTGCCACATTGGTGCCGCCGGAGCCGTTGCCGCCCTGCGTGCCCTTGCCGGTCTGCGCATTGCTGTTGCTGTCGGCCTGGCCAAGGCTGCTGCCGCCGCTCTGCGAGGGCGTCTTGGTGCCGCCGCTCTGGTTCTTGGCCATCTCGGTCTGGTTGGTCGTCTCCTGATCGGAGCTGGCACTGTCCGTTGTGCCATCGGACTTCTTGGTGGATTGGCCCTTCGAACTCGCCTTGGACTCTGCCTTGGTGTCGAGCATCGAGGTCGCGGTGATCGTCACCGTGCCGACGTTCTGGAAATTGCGGCCGAGGAAAGCGTCGTTGGTGACTTCGCCGATATTCAGCGCGATCGACGCGCCAACGCCGACGCTGCTGCCGGCGGCTTCGCCATCGGCAAGCGTGTGAACCGTACCGGTGTGCGACGCTTGCGCGGCCAAATTGCCCGTCAGCGTGATCGTTGCGCCGCCGCCGGTGCCGATGTGCGCATCCGTGTCGTTGTCGAAATAGGCGACAGCGATCGCGCCCCCGATGCCGGTTGCGCCCTCGGCGCCGGCCTTGGCCGTCGTCGTCAGCGTATCATTGGATGTCGCGGTGACGGTGAAATTGCCGGTCGTCCCGCTAACCGTCTCGCCGTTCTCGATGCCGGCAAACGTGGTGTTCAAGCCGATGCCGAGCGCGATCGACGCGCCGACGCCGACGCTGCCCGAGCCGCTTCCGGCCCCGGAGGAGGTCGCCGTCGTTGTGGTTACAGTCGTGTTGATCGCCGTGAGCAGAACATTGCCGCCGGTCAATGTAACCGTCGCGGCGCCGCTTGCTGGCTGATCGGCATGGTCGAGACCAATCACGCCAAGCGTGTCGGTATCGGCGAAGCTCAGCGCGAACGAACCGGCCACGCCGATATCGCCGCCGCTGGCGCCGGAGGTCGACTCGGCGCCGAAACGATGCGTCACGTCACCGCCGACGTTCTTCATCTTGGCTTCGGCTTTCACCCCGTCGGCCGTAATGATGCTGCCAGCCCCGATCGACGCCTCGTTGCGCATCGTCGCGATATTGATCGCCACTGCGACACCGACAGCGGTGCCGCTGTCGCTCGTCTTTGCGGTGCCATCGGCTTTCGCCGTCGCGTCCATATTGTTGGACGATTGTAAATTGAGTTCACCGACGCCAGCGCCATCACCGGCAACAACCGTGCGCCCGTCATTGATCGACGCCACCGCCAGTGACGACGAGACATTGAGGGCAAGCGCTGCCGCGACGCTGACATCGCCGCCGCCGCTTCCACCTGAACTGTTGGCCGATTTGCTGGCGCTGTCGCCATCATTCGACTTGCTGTTGGCCAGACCGACTTCCTTGTCCCGTTGCTCGTCGGCCTTGGTGTTGCCGTCCTCGTCTTTCTCGGCGCCAGCGGCACTCGCAATCGACTCCGCCTTGCTGGAACCGTCATTGGCGGCCGACAGACTGATCGATCCGTTCGAACGAAGATTGCGGTTCGATGTCGAGAACGCACGGTTGTCCACGAAGGCAAGCGCGATCGCCGCGCCGATTGCCGTCGAGCCGATGGCATCCCCATCGGCCAGCGTCGTGCTCACGCCGTGATTGCTGGCGCTGGCCGACAAATTGCCGGTGATGTCGAGTTCGCCGCCGGAACCGATTGACGACTCGGTGTTGTTGTCGATGACGTCGATCGCCACCGCACCGCCGATGCCAACATCGCCGCCTTCCGCGCCCGCTTCTGCCTTGGTGGCAGCTGTATGGTTGCCGGTCGCAATCATGGTGATAGCGTCGCCGGCAACGATGGTCGCGTTGTCGCGGATCGACGCCGAGGTGGAATTGTCGACGATGGTCAGGGCGACCGAACCACCGATGCCGAGTTCGCCCGCGGCGCCGCTCGCGTCGTCGGGAACCGCATCGGTCACGACGTTGGTGGTGGAGTTGGCGGTGAGCGACAGATCCGCGCCATTCAGATTGATCGAGGCGTTTGCCGCGACGTCGGCGGAAGCCTCGGTGATGACGATATTGATGGCGAGCGAACCCGCGACCTGCGTCTTGGAGCCCTCGCCGGCGCCGGAAGTCGCCTGGGCGATGAAGCTGTCGCCGGCCGCAATCGTGGCGCTCAATGACACCGCGCTCGCCGACAGCGACGAGGCGCCGCCGAGATAGCTACGCGTCGTGACGTCGGCGATGCTCAGCGCTACTGCAACGCCGATGCCGGTAGCGCCGTTGGAGGAAGAGTTCGTGTTGGTGCCGTCCGCCGTCGCCGTCACCTTGTCCGTCGATTGCGCGGTCAGCGTGATCGCGCCACCGGATGTGAGGGTGGAGGCCTGAACGAAGGCTTCGGTGGTCGGCCGATAATCCGACACCGTCACCGCGCCGGCAAAGGTGATATCGCCGCTGCTGGTCGTCGCCTTGTCGGACGTGATGCCGTCCTTATTGGGGTCCTTCAGGCGCTCCTCGGATTCGTTGTCACCGCCCGCACTTTGGTCCGATCCGCCTGCCGTCGACTTGGCGATCGTCGTGATATTGCTGATCAGCGTTGCGCCGAGCGCGATCGAATTGGGTGTATCGCCGGCATTCGCGCCAATCGTCGAACCGCCCGAGACATTGGCGCGGGTCGTCGCATTGACTTCTGAAACCGCAACGCTTGCGCCCTTGCCGCCGCTACCGCCATCGGCCTCGGTGGTCATCGTCAAGTTGCTGGTTGCAGTCAGCGACACCGCGCCCGAGACGCTGAGCACGCTGCCCGCGAGCACTTCGGTGATCGCGTCGCTGACCAGAACGGTGACGGAAACCGCTGCATCCTTCTTTTCATCGTTGTCGGAACCGGCGTCGGACTCGTCCTTCGCGGTCAGCGTGACGGTTACGGTGCTCGACGCCGACAGGCTGGCCGCGGTCACATTGGTGCTGCTGAACTTGACCCGCGCTTCGGGCAGGATCGTCGCGATGACACCCGCGAGCGGCCCAACTTCGAAAGTCTCAGCCTCGACATTGGCGGTCGCGGTTGCAGTGAATTGAGCCGCGCCCGTCACGATGATCGTGGCGCCGCTCAGGTCGATGATCGCCTCCGGGGTCGCGAAATACGCGCCACCCGTGATTTTTCCATCGTCCGCCGCCGCTGCTGTCAGGGTCATCGAACTGGCGTTTATGGTGCTGGAAACGCTGATCTTCTCGGCATTGACGGTAACTGCGCCGGCAGTCAGCGTCCCGGAGATCGTCACCTCGTCCTTGCCGTCCTGGCCATTGATGATGAGTGCGGTTGAACCGAGGTTCACCGCATTGATCGTCAAGGTATCCTTTGAAAGAATCGGAATGCCCAGATCATCGCCGAGATTGATGGTCAGGCTGGTGCTGGGTTTGTTGAAAGTGATCGACTCGAATGTCGAAATAAGAGAATCCGACGACAGCGTCAGCGTCGCGCCATTGTCGGTCAGAGTCGCTTCATCGTCGGCATTGCTGGTTGTGATGACCCGGTCCGCGACGACACTGTTGTCGATGATCGGTTCGAGCCCGTCATAGCGGAGCACGACACCGTCACGCGTGATTGTGCCCGACGTCTGGCCAGTAGCTGCATACTTCACCGAGGCGAAGGTGCCGCCGTCGAGAACCATGCTGTCGAAGCCAGCGTCGCCGCCAGCCATGACGCCACTCAATCTTCCGGCCGCACCAACAAAAAAGGTGTCCTCGTTGCCAGCGGAACCGATCAGGTTCTCGACCGTAACGAAGGACACCCCAGCAACATCACCTGAACCCTCGCCAGTGAGATGCCAGTCGGTGTCCCGCGGGGGGCCGACCACGGCGTCGCTGCCGGCGCCGCCGCTCAACACCACCCTGCCAGCCAAAGCAGGGTCGATCTCGCGCAGCACAAAGCTGTCGTCGCCCGCGCCCGCGTCAACGGTCAGCGAGACCGCCGGAGTTGCGAACTTGTAGGCGATCAAATTGTTAAATGTTCCAGCGTCAAGCACCGACAGACCGTCATTGGAATCATCTGAACTGCCGATGCGGATCACCCGCGCTTGCCCGGAAGTGTCGGCATAAATGCGCTGGCTGGCCGTCGTATCGTCCTCGACCGCGCCGACGTTTGCCAGGCCAATGCTATGGGTCAACGCTCCGGCTTGCGCGGTAATGCTACCTGACAGGCCGGTGTCGGTCGCCAGCCGCACGGCGTCGAAGCTGCCGCCGGTCATGGCAAGCGTGTCGTTGCCGGCACCACCGTCGAAGCGCACGTCGAGCGCCGCCAGGAAGTTTTCGCCGAAGTCGATGGTGAGTTTGTCGTCGGCGTCGGTGCCGCGCACCACGATATAGTCGATCTGCTGCACGTTGCGCTGGTCGATCAGCGTGTCCGACTTGTTGTCATAGATCTGGATCGCCTGGATCAGATTGTCATAGCGCAGCGAATAGTCGGCGCCGGCCAAGTCGTTCATGTCGACTGCGAAAGGCAAGATGTCGGCCGACAGCAGATAACGCGGTTCAAGCGCTTCAAGTGCCAGGTTCGGCAAATCTGATGTCTTGCTGGGCCGTCGGGCTCGCCCCGGCGAGCGCCGCAACAGCGAACTTGCCAGCCAACGGCCAAATACGCCAGGGACGGGTGTCTGTTCTTTGCTGGCTAATCTCTTCTGAAATGCTTCAAAAAAAGCTGGCCTCGACAAAATGTTCATTTTGCCCCCTCAAACATCATCTATGGCTAATTGACCGCAAGCTAACGTACATCCGAAAATTCTTGGGCGCAAGGCGATCACGAAACCGCGACGAGTCTATATTTATGTAAAATTTGTGACAATACGGACCATAGGCGTATACATCGGTAAACATATTATTATCTACGGATACGTTTCCGTCAAAACAAGTATAACTATCAACCATCTAACATGTATATGGGATATTATTTTTTTAAGCATATTTAAATCTGATAGTTTAGAAAACAATATTTCAAAAGTGAAGTATTTCTTGTTCTTTCCTTGAAATTTCAGCACACGGTTTCCGCCACGGCAGGCAAGAAACCTGGAGAAGGGGCAAGGCACGAATGTCGCACCAAGCCATCATAACCGCGGCGGGAAGGTCTGATGCACCAGAAGCGGCTTGTCGCACTTGCCGGATACACGGTTGTGTATCTCCGCTGCGCGACTGCGGCACATGGACAAACGGCCGATAGTCTTTATGCGCTAGGCGTCAAGCCCGGCAGGAACAGCATTTCGAAGAAGCCGCCGGGTTGCTGAAGCGTGTCCTTGCTCTTCAGCCGGCAAATACCGACGCGCTTGTTCCGCTGGGTTTCATCGAACTGGGTATCAATGACCCGCCGGCTGCGCGGAGCGCATTTTTGCAAGCGCTGTCCATAGCGCCTGCTTACACCGACGCAACGTTTGGACTGGCCAGCGAGTTCAGAGCCGGCAATCTGCCCAAACCCGCCTATTTGCACGCCATTGTACGCCAAGGCTCTACACAGCTGAGAGGACGCTTTACATCCACGCACAGCCACGTTTCAGTGCCGTCAGATTGTTTTGGAAAGGCGATCGAGGCCGGTAAGGGGTCATTGGCGTAGGCACACTAGCGGAGACGCTACGTGCCGAACCTTTGCCATTGCCGCCGGTCCCCCTACTCCCACTCGATTATTTAAAGACCATATAACCCATTGAAATCACTTTCAAATATTTCCTGAAACGCGGAAAAGAACGACACTAGAACCGTCAGAAAATTACGCTATTGATTTTAAAGAGAAAATCGCAACAAAAAATATTTTGAGGTTTCACCAACTATCGAGAACAATCGGATGATTTTTGCAGCACAACGGCGTCTGGCGGGGCGCGTATGCCGTCTCGAAAAGTACCGTCACCGCTCAGGTTGTGTGCATTTTCGCTTCGAAATCAATGGTCATGGTGGGTCCGGAGGATGTAGCGAGAACGTTGATTTTATTGAATTTTCCTTGGGCAGAAAATCAGAGATCTTCCGCATCGTACCGTATGGTTCCGCGGCCAATGGGCGACGTCTGGTCCGCAGGTTTAAATCTTGGATACGCAACCCCCGATACCGGCATTCGCTGATCGCAGCAATGGGAGCGTTTCCGATCAAGATCTCAATCAGACCGGTGCGTACTCATTTGCCTCGAAAACATGGTGATGCACGCGGCCGGTGAACATCTTCAGCAGTTCACCGGTGACCTCCCGGCTTTTAAATCTTACGTCGGATTGAAGCGCCCGGTTGCAGGTGTCCATGTCCCGATAGCGAATGGCCAGCGCCATCGCGTAGGTGGGCGCGCCTTCGTCGCGCGCCGTACCGTCGAGAACGCGCACTTCCTCAGCGCCGGGAAACTGAGTCCAGAGCGGCACCAGCCGGTCCCTGACGAAGCGCCGGAACTCGCTCTCTTGTCCGGGATGGATTTCACCTTCGAAGAGGGCGTAGCGAATGATCATGGCGAGGCTTTCCTGATTGTGTGCTTGTGACGTCTGTCGGCTTGCGGGCGCATCGGGTGATACGCCCGCCTTGGTGCGTGCTTATTTGCCCCAGATTTTCTTGTACTGGTCGCGGTAGCCATTTTCGGGGTCGAAGGCATTCTTCGGGCCACCGTCGAACTCGACATTGTCGGCCGTCACCACATGCAGCGGCGACAGATAGCCCGACCATTTTTCACCGGCGATGGCGCGGTTCAGTTCGTCGACCAGTTGCCAGCCCTGCAGGTTGAGCGGTTCGGCGACCGTCACCTTCTGGAACTGGCCGGCGCGGATGCGCTGATAGGCCGATTCCGAACCGTCGCCGGCGGCGACATTGATCGGCGCGTCCGTGCCGGCCTTGCCGGCGGCGGCCAGAGAAGGTCCCATGAAGTCGAAATAGAGGTCGTTGATCGCCAGCGAGTGCGTCCAGGCATCGCCGTATTTCTGCAGCAGCGACGTGGTCAGCTGCGGCATGCGCTGCGAGGTCTCGGCGATCGGCGTGTCGACATATTCGAGCACCTTGCCGCCCAGCCGCTCGATTTCGGCCTTCATCATGTCGGCCTTGGCGATGGCGATGGCGTAGGTCGAATCGGTGAAGATCACGACGCCGGGTTTGCCCTTGGCATCGGTGTAGGCCCAGTCGGCCGCAGCCGTGGAGACCTGCATGGCGTCGGTCGAGACATTGGCGAAGACGCCGCTCTTTTCGTCAGGTCCGATCACCGGTCCGGCATGCCAGGAAACCAGCGGGATGCCGGCGGCCTTAGCCTGTTCCAGCGCCGGCGCCTGCTCGACAGCGTCGAAACCGTTAATGACGATGCCATTCGGCTTCAACGCCATCGCCTGGCCGAAGGCGGCGGTGCGGCCACCGATCGAGCCGGCGCCGTCGATCACCTTGACCTCCCAGCCGATCGCCTTGGCTGCCTCCTCTACGCCGGTGGTGACGCCCAGAATGCCGCCGTTCTTGAGGTCACCCGCGAGCACGACGATCGTCTTGCCCGGCTGCGCCTTCGGACCGGTGGTCGGGCCGTCCCAGGCGGTTACTTTCTGCGCATATTTTTCGACCACCGCCATGGCGTCGGCCATCGCGTCTGCGCGTGCGTGGCCGGCGAACAGGACTGGAGCAGCGACGGTCGTGGCCATCAAGGCGACGGATGATTTCAGAAGTGTTCTGCGTTGCATGTTGGTACCTCCCCTGGTTTCAAAAAAGTTATCTGGTCTTTCCGGAACTCGATTTCGGCGCCAGGTCACTGGCTGATCTGCCCAGCCACCGGGCTCAGGCCGGCTGGATGCGCGTTGACATAGATGGAATAGAGCGACGTCTGGGCGGTGATGTAGAGGCGGTTGCGCTTCGGACCGCCGAAGCACAGATTGGAGACGATTTCGGGAACCGGGATGCGCCCGATAAGCGTCCCGTCCGGCGCGTAGACGCGAACCGCGTCGGCGCTCGAGGCCCAGATATTGCCATTGCGATCGACGCGGAACCCGTCGAAGAACCCTGCCTCGCATTCGGCCAGCGTGCCGCGCGACCGCAGCGAGCGTCCGTCCGCAGCGACGTCATAGGTCTTGATCGCACGCGGCAGGCCCTGAACATGGCTTGCGCCGGTATCCGACACGTAGAGGATGCTCTCGTCGGGCGAAAAAGCCAGCCCGTTCGGCTGCACCAGATCGGCGATGACCGCACTCACCTCGCCGGTTGCTTCATCGAACCGGTAGACATGCGATGCGCCGATCTCCGGCCGGGCAATCATGCCTTCATAGTGGCTGTCGATGCCGTAGACTGGATCGGTGAACCAGATCGTCCCATCGGATTTGACCACCACATCGTTGGGCGAATTGAGCCGCTTGCCGTCGATGGTTTCGACAAGCGGCTGCCAGCGCCCATCATGTTCGAGCCGGGAGACGCGACGGCCGCGATGCTCGCAGGCGACGACGCGGCCTTGGCCATCGAGCGTGTGGCCGTTCTGGTTGTTGCAAGGGGTTTCGAAGACACTGACCGAACCGTCGCTTTCGTCGTAGCGCAGCAGCCTGTCGTTGGGGATGTCCGACCACAGCAAATGCTTTGCCGCGGGAACATAGACCGGCCCCTCGGCCCAGCGGCTGCCGGTCCACAGCCGTTCGAGCTTGGCATGCCCGATCGTCAGCTTTCGGAAGCGGTCGTCCAGAATCTCGTAGTCGCTCATTTCATGGATCCCGGGATGGTTCGGCTGGTCACTTCGAGGACTGCTCTGCGGTCTTGGTCCTGGCCCTGTGCGCCGCGCCGCGCTTGCGCTGGGCGTAGCCGGCAATACCGATGGCGACGAGCAGCGTCACGCCGTTGAACAGCGGTTCGACGAAGAAAGAGCCGCCGAACTGCTGGATGCCGGAAATGCCGACCGCCAGGATGACGACGCCCGTCATCGTGCCCCAGACATTGACGCGTCCAGGCTTGATGGTGGTCGAGCCGAGAAAGGCGCCGACCAGGGCCGGCAGAAGATATTCCAGCCCGACGCTGGCCTGGCCGATGCGCAGCTTGGAGGCGAGCAGGACGCCTGTCAGTGCCGTCAGGAAACCCGACGAAATGAAGGCGCCGATGACGAAGCGGCGCACCGGAATGCCGTTCAGCGCAGCAGCCTTCGGATTGGCGCCGATGGCATAGACGTAGCGGCCGATCGGCAGATATTCGAGGATGATCCACAGCGAGACGGCAATCGCCAAGACATAGAGGCCGGTGATCGGCAGGCCGAACACCATCGTGCCGTTGAGCGCATAGAAGCCGTCGGGCAACACGCCGACGACCTGCCGCCCGCCAGTGTGCCAGAGCGCCAGAGCGTAGAGCACGGTGCCGGTGCCGAGCGTGGCGATGAAGGAGTCGATGCGGGCGACTTCCACCAGCAGTCCGTTGAGGAAGCCGGTTGCAGCGCCGAGAAGCAGCACGACGATCACCGCCAGCGGCCACGGAACGCCGAACATGGTCTGCAGGCTGATGGCAAGGATGTGCCACAGCACGATGCCGTAGCCGACGGTGAGGTCGATGCGCCCGGACGCCATCGGAATCATCGCCGCGAGCGACAGCAGGGCGATGATCGCCTTGTCGGAGATGATCGAGCGCAAATTGAGCAGGGTCGGAAAGGTGTTCGGCAGCAGGATCGAAAACAACAGGATGAGCAGCGCCGTCAGGATCACCAGCCCGTAGACCGGCAGCAGCCGGACGATCTTCTGCCCCAAAGGCAAACCCGCCATTTCGCCACGGGTTGGTTCAAGTGCACTGGATTCGATCGATTGCATGGGTTCGCTCCCAGAAAATTCAGGCGGCTTCGGAAGCCGATGCCGCAATGATCACGGCGGATGTGGTCAGGTCGTTGCCGGTGAGTTCGCGCACGATCTGTCCGCGCGAAAACACCAAGGCGCGGTGGCAGATATGGGCGATCTCCTCGAAATCGGTCGACACCACGACCACAGCGAGGCCGGCTTCAAGTGCGCGGCCGATCAGCCGGTAGATCTCGGCCTTGGCGCCGACATCGACGCCGGCAGTGGGGTCCTCGGCGATCAGCAATGTGCGGCCGGTGTGGAGCCAGCGCCCGACGACCACCTTTTGCTGGTTTCCGCCCGAAAGCGCTTCGATGGGCAGGTTCGGATCGTTGGGGCGCAGCCCGACCGAGCCGCCGATCACTTGCGCCAGCGCAGCCTCCTTGTGAGGCGCCAGGAATGAGAACAGGCCGCGCTTGCCGGCACCGGGATTGAGAAAACTGTTCTCGCGGATCGACAAGGAGGCCGCGATGGATTCCTCCGTCCGGTCGCGGGCGATTAGGCCGACGCCGGCCGCCATCGCCGCGATCGGGCTCGATAGATCGGGCATAGCGCCATTGATCGTCACCGAACCGGAAAAGGCCTGGCAGCCGAACAGCGTGCGGCCGACCAATTCCTGTCCGGCGCCGCGCAATCCGACCAGACCGAGCAGCTCTCCCTTGCGCACGTCGAACGACACCGGACCGGCGCCGGCGCAGACCAGGTCGCGAACAGCGCACACCGTCTCGCCGGCCTGCGTCTCAGCCTTGCTGAAAACCTGGCTTACCGGACGGCCGACGATCATCTCGACCAGCTCGTCCGGCTTGGTCTCGGCGACCTTCTTCTGGCCAACCAGCCTGCCGTCGCGCAGCACGGCAACGCGGTCGGCGATGCGGAAAATCTCGTCGAGGCGATGCGAGACATAGATCATGCCGACACCGCGCTGCTTGAGCGGGCGGATGGCGTCGAACAGGCGATCGACCTCGTCGGCCGGGAGACTGGCGGTCGGCTCATCGAGCACCAGAACATCGGCCTCGGTGGCCAGAGCGCGGGCGATGGCGACCAGCGATTTTTCGGTACGCGTTAGATCCTGGACGCGCGTCGTCGGATCGAAATCGCAGCCGACAAGCTTCAGCGCCTCGTGCGCCCGCTTTTCGGTGGAGCGCCAGTCGATGAGACCGGAGCGCAGCGAAAATCCCTGCGCGAGGCCGACATTTTCGCCGACCGTCATCCACTCGATCAGGCCGAGATCCTGGTGAATGAAGGCGACGGATTGGCGCTGGTTCGGCCGCGGCGGGCGATGATGATAAGGCTCGCCGCGAAACAGGATGCTGCCGCCATCGGGACGGTAGATGCCGGCAAGCGTCTTGATCAGCGTCGACTTACCGGCGCCGTTCTCGCCGAGCAGTGCCAGGATCTCGCCCTTGTGCAGATCGAGCGACACGTCGGAGAGCGCGCGGGTGCCGCCGAACTCCTTGGTAATCGACTTGAATTCGATCAATTTTTCCTCAGACACAAGCGTTCCTCCCAAGATCGCCAAATGATGTTATCGATAACATTTCTGAGCGTCAAGCGACAAAGTCCAGGGCTCGCCGCTCAGCTGGTCTTGCCGTCGAGCAGGCGCATCATTTCAGCCGAATCCTTAGACCCCAGCCCGGCCGCGCAGAGCAGGCGATGGATCTCGACCACCTGCCCGGTCATCGGCATCGGCGTCTTGGTCTTCAGCGCAAAGGCCTGCAGCGAATCGAGGTCCTTCAGCATGTTGTCGATGCGTCCGGTGGCTGAAAAATCGCGAGCGGCAAACTTTGCCATGAACTCCTGCATGATGCTGGAATCGGCCCTGCCGCCCTTCAGCGCCGCCGGGATGGCCTTGGGATCGACGCCGCCGGCTTCGGCGAGTTTCACCGCTTCGGCGACGGCCTGGAACAGCACCGCGCAGAAAAGCTGGTTGATCAGCTTGGTTGTCTGCCCTGCCCCGCTCGGCCCCATCAGCGTGTAGTTGGCGCAGAGATGCCGCATCACCGTGCGCGCGTGTTCGAAGTCTGCCGCCTCGCCGCCCGCCATGACGGTCAGCCGGCCGGCGAGCGCACCGGGAACGCCGCCCGACAGCGGACAGTCGAGCCATTTCATGCCGGTCTCGGCAAAGAGCTTCTTCGCCATCTCAGCGGTGTCGGCCGGGTCGATCGACGACATGTCGATCAGCAGCTTTTCGGACGACGCCGCAGCCGCGACACCGCCGTCGCCAAACACCACCGAACGCACGATATCGGCATGGTTGAGGCTGAGGATGACGAAGCTGCTGGCGTGTGTCGCCTCGGCGACAGACGCGGCGGCTGCCGCACCCTTCGCGGTCAGGGCGGCAACCTTGGCCTTGTCCAGATCGAACATCGTGACGGTCTGCTTGGTCTCGATCAGGCGGGTGGCAATCGCCGATCCCATGATGCCGGCGCCGACAACGGCGATTTGTGCTGCTTCTGTCATGTCAACGTGCCTCTCTCTTTGTCCCGGCAGCGGGTGCGACACTGAGAGTGCCCAGCCCCTCCAAAGCCGCGTCGACTATGCTGTAGACCGGAGCGTTGATATCCACGGTGACCACTAGCTTCTCACCATCCGGATTTTCCAGCGCAGCGAATTGGCTATCGAGCAGCGCCGGCGGAAAGAAATGGCCGCCACGCTCGGCGAGTCTGGCTTGCAGCAGCGCGCGCGACCCCTCCAAGAATATGAAAACCGCCGACCCGCCCACCGCATGGCGAAGCCGATCACGGTAGGATTCCTTCAGCGCTGAGCAGCTTACGACAAGCCCACGGCCCTCCTCGTTCGCCTGGCGCAAGGCTGCACCCACCAGATCCAGCCACGGCCAGCGATCGTCATCGGCGAGCGGGATGCCGGCCGACATCTTTTCGACATTGCCGGGCGGATGCAGCGTGTCGCCTTCGATGAAGGGGAGGCCGAGCCGCTCCGCAATCTCGACTCCGATTCTGGTCTTGCCGCAGCCGCTGACACCCATCACGACGATGAGTGCGGGCTCAAAGACAGGTCGTGATGCCGCCATCGACATAGAGCGTGTGTCCGTTGACAAAGGATGAGGCCGGTCCGGCCAGGAAGACTGCCGCGCCGATCAGTTCGCCGACATCGCCCCAGCGTCCGGCCGGCGTTCGGTTGGTCAGCCATGTCGAAAATTCGGGATTGTCGACCAGCGCCTGGTTGAGCGGCGTCTTGAAATAGCCCGGCGCGATGGAATTGATCTGCAGGCCATGCTTGGCCCAGTCGGCGCACATGCCGCGCGTCAGATTGCGCACCGCTCCCTTCGTGGCGGTATAGGGCGCGATGTTCGTGCGGGCCAACTCGCTTTGTACCGAGGCGATGTTGATGATCTTGCCGCACTTGCGCGCAATCATGTACCGCGCCACCGCCTGCCCGACGAAAAACACGCTGGAGATGTTGGTGCGCAGCAGCTCGTCCCATTTGTCCGCAGGGAAGTCCTCGAGCGGCATACGAAACTGCATGCCGGCATTGTTGATCAAAATGTCGATGGCGCCGATCGTCGCCTCGATCTCGGCGACGCCTTTGACGACCGCAGCGTGATCGGTCACGTCGAAGACCGCCACGCGAGCCTTGTATCCCCGGGCCACCAGCGCATCGGCAGCGGCCGCGACTTTTTCAGCGTTGCGCCCGTTCAGCACGATTTCGGCGCCGTGCTGCGCCAGCCCCTCTGCCAGCGCCAGGCCGATCCCCTGACCCGAGCCGGTGACCAGCGCCCGCATGCCGGTCAAATCGAACAACGAACTGCTCATGCGCTCCTCCTGAGGACTGTCCCCTGAAGCGGATATGATTTCCACCGCGCCGCCGCCAGTGCCTATTGACATGAATGTTATCGATAACATAGTCAATGGGAAAAATGAACTTGCTGAGGAGACGACGCCATGACCGATATATTGATGACCGGCCCCTATCCGGATTGGGACATGGAAGACCTCGAGGCGAGATATCGCGTTCACAAGCTCTGGCAGGCGGAGGACAAGGACGCGCTTATCGCAAGCCGAGCTGGCGCGATTCGTGCCATCGCAACGCGCGGCGAGCTTGGGGCAAGTGCGGCGCTGATGGCGAAACTGCCGAAGCTTGAAATCGTCTCCTGCTATGGCGTCGGCACCGACGCCATCGACCTTGCTTACGCCAGGGCAAACGGCATCCGCGTCACCAACACGCCTGACGTGCTGACCGAGGACGTGGCCGATATCGGCATCGGGCTGCTGCTGGCAGTGGCGCGCAAGATCCCGCAGGCCGACGCCTACGTCCGCGATGGCAGCTGGCGCAAGGCCAACATGCCGCTGGTGACGCGCGTTTGCGGGAAAAGGCTGGGCATTGTCGGCATGGGCCGCGTCGGCGCGGCGGTGGCCAGGCGCGCCGCAGCCTTCGACTGCGCTGTCGCCTATTTCGACGTGCGTAAGCGCGATGACTTGCCCTACGCATTCGTTGGCGATCTGGTCGAACTGGCGCGACAGAGTGAATTCATGATTGTGACGCTCGCTGGCGGCGACAGCACGAAGCACATCATCGATGCGGATGTTCTGGCTGCACTCGGGCCTGACGGCATCGTCATAAATATTTCGCGCGGCAGCACGGTTGACGAGACCGCGTTGCTCGCGGCCCTGGAATCCAGTGCCATAAAGGGCGCCGGCCTTGACGTGTTCTGGAACGAGCCAACGATCGACGATCGCTTCCTGAAGCTTTCCAATGTCGTGCTGCAACCGCACCACGCCAGCGGCACGGTGGAGACCCGCAAGGCAATGGGTCAGCTCGTTCGCGACAATCTCGCGGCCCATTTCGGCGGACAGACCTTGCTGACACCGGTCGTTTGAGAAAGAGATTCCATCATGAAGTCGATCGTCATCCACGCGATAAAAGACCTGCGGATAGAGGAGACCGATCCGGGCTCCCCCGGCGCCGGACAGGTCGAGATCGCGGTCGAAGCCGGCGGCATCTGCGGCTCGGACCTGCACTACTATAACCATGGCGGCTTCGGCGCGATTCGCCTGCGCGAACCGATGATCCTCGGCCACGAGGTTGCCGGCACAGTAAAGGTCATCGGCGGCGGCGTTTCCACACTCGCTGTCGGCGACCGCGTCGCGATCTCGCCCAGCCGACCCTGCAACGCCTGCCGCTACTGCCTGCAAGGCATGCAGAACCAATGCCTCAACATGCGCTTCTATGGCAGCGCCATGCCGATGCCCCATATACAAGGGGCGTTCCGCCAGCGCCTGATCGCGGAGGCGTGGCAATGTCATAAAATCGCCGACCATATCTCCATCAACGAGGCCGCTTTCGCCGAGCCTTTTGCGGTTACGCTGCATGCCCTGAACCGCGCCGGCTCGCTGCTCGGCAAACGCGTTCTGGTCACCGGCTGCGGGCCGATCGGCGCGCTTTGCATCCTGGCAGCCAGAGCCCACGGCGCGCGCGAAATCATCGTCACCGACGTCATGGATGCCGTGCTGGAAAAGGCTCGGGAGATCGGCGCTGACCGCACCATCAATGTCGCCACCGACGCCGACAAGCTCGCTGCCTATAACATCGAAAAGGGCAGTTTCGACGTGATGTTCGAATGCTCCGGCAACGAGCGCGCGGCACGGGCCGGACTCGACGTGCTGAAGCCGCGCGGCGTGCTGATGCAGCTCGGCCTTGGCGGCGACGTGTCTCTCCCGCAGAACCTGATCGTCGCCAAAGAGATCGAGATGCGCGGCAGCTTCCGTTTTCACGAGGAATTCGCGCTCGCCGTCGACCTGATCAACCACCGCCGGGTGGATGTCAAACCGCTGCTATCAGGCATCTATCCGCTCGACGAGGCGGTTACCGCTTTCGAGATCGCTGGTGACCGCAACAGGTCGATGAAGGTCCAGATCGCGTTCTGAAGATCCTTCGGATGCGCTGGAAGCGCATCAACACATCGCCTTTAAATCGCGTCGGCGCCGATCGCCGCCAGCGCGGCGCGTGCCACGTCGAAATCCTGCTCGCCGGTTCCCGAACCGACACCGATGGCGCCCGCCAGGCGGCCATCGAAGCGGATCGGCAGGCCGCCAGGCAAATTGGTCACGCCGCCCTGTGAGGCGATCCCAGCCAAGGTTGCTGCTTCGGGCGCCATGCCGCCGGTGGCGGCGTTGATCGACGCCGCCGTGCGCGCCTTTGCCCGCGCCGTGTGCAGGCTCAGGAACCGTGCGCCGTCCATACGCAGGCTGGCGATGGTCTCGCCGCTTGCATCGACAACCACAAGACATTGCGGCACCCCTATCGTGACGGCGCGTGCGGCTCCGGCAGCCACGGCTTTCAACGCGCCGTCATGCGTGAGGCTGATGGTCTTTCGAAACATCGCTATGCCTTTACTGTTTTGGAATTTGCTGAAGGAGTTCAGGTGCTTTCGCGCTCGACGACGCGATACCCGGTCAGGATGATTTCCTGTTCGTGCTTCTTTTCGCCGCCGCGGATGATCTGGATAAGCCTGCGGGCAGCTTGTTGTCCGATGCCATAGCAGTCCACGTTCACGGTTGTGATGCCGGGATGGCAGAAGGCGGCAACCTCATAGTCGCCAAAGCCGGCAATGGCGATGTCCTGCGGGACCCGCATTCCACGACGCTTGCATTCCATCAGCGCGCCAAAGGCCGAGAGATCGGAAACGCAGAGCACGGCCTCGGTGTCCGGCCAGCGTTCCAGCATGCTCACAACCGCCTGGCCACCTTGTTCGATGGAGATCGGTGGCACGCCGAAGGAGACAAGCCGGCCGGTCGGCAGGCCGAGTTCCTCGATGGCTCGGACAAAGCCTTCGCGCCGCTGGCTGCCGCGCGTGTCGCGCGAGGTCGTGCCACCGATGTAGCCGAATTTTCGATAGCCTTTCCTGGCCAGCGTTTTGACGAGAAGCCCCATCGCCTCTTCGTTGGAGAACCCGACCACCTGATCGATGGGTTTCGACGGCAACTCCCAGGTTTCGACTACCGGGATGCCCGCGTTATCAAGAAGGCGGCGGGCGCGCTCCGTATGGGCTCCTCCAGTCATTATGATGCCTTCCGGCCGTCGGCGGAGCATCGCTTCGATCAGCTTTTCCTCCTTCTCGACCGTGTAGTCGGTGTAGCCGAGAAGAAGCTGGAGTCCCGTGCTCTCCAGTTCATCCGTAATACCGCGCGCCGTGTCGGCGAAGTTGGAATTGTTGAGCGATGGAACCATTGCAGCAACAAATCCAGTCTTGCGCGAGGACAGGGTACCGGCTGACTGGTCGAGCACGTAACCAAGCTCGTTGACCGCAGCCATGATCTTTTCCCGCGTCGCCTTGGAAACCCGGCTGCCCTCTTTCAGGGCGCGTGAAACGGTCATGGTGGACACACCTGCCCGCAGCGCCACGTCAACCATAGTTGGCGCATGGCTTTCGAGGGGCCTAGATGAGGCAGCCTTGGCCATCATGCCGCTCCACCGGCCGGCTGAGGCCTGCCCAAGGGAAGCGCTAGACGTTCGGTCACAAGGTCTCTGCGGCGTCCTGCATCGATCATGAGCCACCCCTTGGAATCAAACTCCACGCGAAGGACATGTTATCGATACCATCTGAACAAGACAACGACCATATGTGTCTAGGTATTGTCATGAGCACTGGGTGACGGTTCTTTTCTCGAACGTTGAGTCGCGTACGAAAATTACCGTCAAAGCACCGTCAGATGGATCTGCTGCCCTTACACCCAGATTTGCACGAGGCCAAAGAAATCAGCGACTTAGGCAATCGAAGACTTCAGTTGATAATGTGGGTCCGATTGTGAATGAGATGAACCGCAAACCGTTGGTTTTTCTGCGAAAAACCACTACGAAGCACTCCGGACTACGCTAACCCCTCATTGCCGGGTGGATCGTCCGTATGGTCCCGCAACCGCTCCGCTTCTCCGATAATGCCAAGTGCTTACTAGGTGCGATGAGCCGGCAGCCGGCGGGACAGACGGCAACCTTGCCATTCACCGGACGGGAACTGTGCATTTTTTCCAAAAGCAGGAACATACCTGCATCGCCCAAGTTAGACATCGACGGCATTGGATCACGGATTCTTTCTCGCATTCTCCAGTCTGACAGAGTGCTCCATGATTCTTTGATGCTCGAACCAATGGGCAGGACAATGTACCGCTGTCAGCTTTTCTTATCTGCCTTTGGCCTGGTGTTGGCGGGTGGCCTGTCCCCACAGGGCCAAGCCATGGCACAGGCGCCCTGCCCGGCCCACCACGATAAGCTGCTCGCTGTCCTCAAGGCCAATGTGAAAGCGAGCGGCGGACCTGCCAACGGAGGCTTTGAGACTAACGAATGGGCGGCTGTCGTTGCCCGCGACGGCGCCGTGTGCGCGATCGCTTTCAGCGGTCCCACCGCCGATTCCCAATGGCCAGGCAGTCGCCTCGTCGCGGCAGAGAAGGCCAATACGGCCAATGGGCTCAGCTTGGCGCAAATGGCCCTATCGACGGCCAATCTCTACGCGGGGGCGCAACCTGGCGGGCCGCTTTTCGGCTTGCAGGAGACCAATCCGGTTAACCAGGCCGCGGCCTATGCGGGCGATCCCAAAACGTTCGGAAGCGCCAGCGATCCCCTTGTCGGCAAGCCGATTGGAGGCGTCGTTGTGTTTGGCGGCGGGCTTGCCCTCTATGACGGCAAGAGCATCGTCGGAGGGATCGGGGTCTCCGGAGATTCCTCATGCGCCGATCACAATGTCGCCTGGCGTGTTCGCGCGGCGCTCGGCCTCGACAAGGTTCCCGCCGGGGTCAATCCCAATCGCAAGGACGCCATCGTCTACGATCTCGATCCCGGCGGCAAAAGCGCCTCGGGTTGGGGCCATCCGCTTTGTGCCGGTACCGAGGCTGACATCGCGGCGGCGCTCGGCGCCGGCGTGGGAGGCTCGATCCACAAATGAAAGGCACGCTGCACCCGGCACCGGCGCGCGTTGACGCAGGACGAGGCGCCCGCGCATTGGCGACCGAGAATTCTTTTCGCACCTGCATACTCTCGGTGATGCTGCTGGCATGCGGCCCATTCCTGAGCGGTGCCTCGGAGCCGCCATCGGCGGCGGCTATTGCGCCGCCCGCCGCCGCCGCGCCACCCGATGACGGGCAATGGACAATGCCGGCCAAGAACTACGCGTCGACCCGCTTCAGCGACCTGACCGAGATCAACGAAGGCAACGTCAAGAACCTGCAGGTCGCCTTCACCTTCTCCACCGGCGTGAACAAGGGCCAGGAAGCAGCGCCGCTGGTTGTCGGCAACATCATGTACATCGTCACGCCCTTTCCCAACATCGTCTACGCGCTCGACCTTTCCAGGCCCGGCGCGCCGATGAAGTGGAAGTACGAGCCCAACCCCGAGCCGGCGGCACAAGGGGTGGCCTGCTGCGATGTCGTCAACCGCGGCGCGGCCTTCGCCGACGGGCGCATCTTCTTCAACACGCTGGACGGCCACACGATCGCCCTCGACGCCAACACAGGCAAACCGATCTGGAACGCTCATATCGGCAACATCAACATCGGCGAGACCATCACCATGGCTCCGCTGGTGGTGAAGGGCAAAGTTTTGGTCGGCAATTCCGGCGGCGAAATGGGCGTCCGCGGCTGGGTCAAGGCGCTGGATGCCGGAGACGGGCATATTGTCTGGACGGCTTATGGCACTGGACCCGACAAGGATGTGCTGATCGGCCCGGACTTCAAGCCCCACTATGACATGGACAAGGGCACAGACCTTGGCGTGACGACATGGCCGCCGGAAGCCTGGAAGATCGGCGGCGGCAATATGTGGGGCTGGATCTCCTACGATCCGGACTTGAACTTGATTTTCCACGGCACAGGCAATCCAGGACCGTGGAATCCGGATTTGCGGCCCGGCGACAACAAATGGACGTCCGGTATTTTCGCGCGTGATCCCGATACCGGAGCGGCGAAGTGGTTCTATCAGTGGAGCCCGCATGACCTCCATGACTATGACGGCATCAACGAGCAGATCCTTTTGGACATGACCTGGCAAGGCAAGCCGCGCAAGGTCCTCGTCCGACCGGAACGCAACGGCTACCTCTATATCCTCGATCGGACCACTGGCGAGGTGCTGTCGGCCACAGCCTATGGCCCGGTCAATTCCAGCAAGGGCGTCGACCTGAAGACCGGCCGCCTGATTGCAAACCCCGACAAGAGAACCGGCACCGGCAAGGTGGTGCGAGACATTTGCCCGACAGCGTCCGGCCTCAAGGACTGGCAGCCATCGGCCTTTTCGCCGAGGACCGGCCTGCTCTACATCCCCCACAACAATCTCTGCATGGATGAAGAAGGCGTCGAGGTAAACTACATCGCAGGCACGCCCTATGTCGGCATGAACGTACGCATGATCCCCGGGCCGGGCGGCAATCGTGGTGCCTTCACCGCCTGGGATGTTGCCGCCGCCAAGCCGGCCTGGGTCCTGAAGGAGAACTTTCCGGTGTGGAGCGGCACCGTCGTCACTGCCGGCGATGTCGTCTTTTACGGCACCATGGAAGGCTGGTTCAAGGCGGTCAGCGCCAGGACTGGCGACCTCCTTTGGCAATTCAAGACATCGTCCGGCATCATCGGCCAGCCGATAACCTATCGCGGCCCCGATGGGCACCAATATGTCGCAATTCTGTCAGGCGTCGGTGGCTGGGCCGGTGCCATCGTTTCCGGCGACCTCGACCCACGCGATGCCACCGCGGCACTTGGCTTCGTCAACGCGATGAAGGATCTAAAGAACGCTACCACGGCGGGAGGCACGCTTTATGTGTTCCGGCTGCCTTGATGGATCGGACTTGACCGTACGTCCGGCGCGAAAGGCGTTCCAACGGGTGGCGATCGGCATGGCCGGGCTCGCCTTGTTGCTCTTGCCGGCTATTGCCAGTCCACGTGAGTTGAGAGTGTGCGCCGACCCGAACAACATGCCGTTTTCCAACGCGGCCGGTCAAGGCTTCGAGAACAGGATCGCGGAAATTATCGCCACTGATCTCGGCGCCAAGCTGACGTACACTTGGTGGGCGCAGCGGCGTGGCTTCATCCGCAACACGCTGAAGGCAGGCCTTTGCGATCTCGTGCCCGGCACGCCTGCCAATCTCGAAATGCTGCGCACGACCACGCCTTACTACCGTTCGTCTTATGTCTTCGTAACCCGCCAGGACGGCCCGGACGTGGCCTCCTTCAACGACCCGCGGTTGCAAGAATTGCGTATCGGTGTTCAGCTCATCGGCGACGACGGCGCCAACTCGCCGCCTGTCCAGGCGCTTGGCCGCCGCGGCATCGTCGGGCACCTCATCGGCTACCCCGTCTATGGCGACTACTCCGCTCCCAACCCTCCGGCGCGCATCGTCGAAGCTGTTGCGAACGGCGAGATCGATCTTGCCGTGGTTTGGGGTCCGCTCGCCGGCTATTTCGCCGAGAGGCAAAAGGTGTCGCTCCGGATCACGCCGGTCACGCCTCGCATCGACGGACCGCAACTGCCGCTAATGTACGACATCTCAATGGGTGTTCGGCGCGAGGACGATGCGCTGCGTGGCGATGTGAATAGCGCGCTTGCCAGACACAAGGCCGAGATCGACGCGGTTCTGGCGCAATACGGCGTACCGCGTCTGGACATGGCCGGGAGTCCGGCGCGATGAGGCAGGCTCTGGCGATGTTACTGCCCTTGACGCTGGCCCTGGTCGCCTGCCAGCGCGAGGAGCGCGACACGCGACCGCAATCGGCACTCGGCTCAGGTGAGCAGCCGACGCCCGTGACCACGTTGGAGCCGGGCGGACAGCGACCCTCCCCCACCGATAACAAGGCGGCGAGCTTCGAGGCCAACGCCTTCCACATGAGCGAGGGCAAACGCCTGTTCGGCTGGTTCAACTGCTCGGGCTGCCATGCCAATGGCGGTGGCGGCATGGGCCCGGCGCTCATGGACGAGAAGTGGCTCTACGGCAGCTCGATCGAAAGCATCCACGCCACGATCCGCGACGGCAGGCCGAACGGGATGCCGAGCTTCGGCCAGAAGATACCCGATGACCAGATATGGGAGCTGGCGGCATATGTGCGTGCACTGGGCGGCAACGCGCCCTCCTCCGCCGCGCCGCAACGCAATGACGGCATGATGGTGCATCCCTCGGAAAACCGTCTGCCGGATGCCGCGACACTGGGCAAATCACCGTGAAGCGCCCGGCCTCGGTGGCCTTCGCCCTCTGTGTCCTGCTTCTTCTGCAGGGATGCGCAGGCTGGCAGTCGGCGCTGGATCCGAAAGGCCCCGCAGCCGGCGAGTTGGCTTGGCTGATCTGGTTCTTCACCGCGCTTTGCGCGGTTGTGTGGGTGCTGGTGATGATCGCTCTCGCAGCACCGCTGGTTATGCGATCGCGTCCCGGCGATGAACCCCTCTTACTCGACGAAGCGGCCGAACGCCGCAAGATGCGCGTGGTCGCGTCCGCCGTCGGGCTGACCGCCATCATCCTGATCGGACTGACGCTGCTAAGCTTTTTCGCCAACAGGACGCTGGCTGCGATAGGCTCGGAGGCTGTGCTGACAATCAGGGTGACCGGGCACCAGTGGTGGTGGGAGTTGCGCTACGAGGATGCTACGCCGAGCCGTATCCTGACGACGGCAAACGAGATCCATATCCCTGCCGGCGAGCCGGTGCGGCTGCTATTGACCTCGACCGATGTGATCCATTCCTTCTGGATCCCAAGCTTGGCCGGCAAACTCGATCTTATCCCCGGCCACATGAACGTGTTGGATATCAAGGCCGACAAGCCGGGCGTCTACCGTGGTCAATGCGCTGAATTCTGCGGTGCGCAGCACGCCAATATGGGCACCTTCATCATCGCCGAACCGCGCCCGAAATTCGATGCGTGGCTGAACGACCAGTTGCAGCCGGCCGGCGCGCCGGCGAGCGGCGAAGCCAAGGCCGGCGCAGACCTGTTCCTCAAACGCCCCTGCGTGATGTGCCACAGGATCGGGGGAACGCCGGCCGGCGGAACGGTGGCTCCCGACCTCACCCACATCGCCAGCCGGAAAACATTGGCGGCCGGAACGCTGACGATGAGCCGCGGCAATCTCGCCGCCTGGATAGCCGACCCGCAAGGCATCAAGCCGGGTTCCCACATGCCAGTGGCAGATCTCAACGGCGACGAGCTCAACGCAATCGTCGCTTATCTCGAGGGGCTGAAATGAGCAGCGCCGATGTCACAGGCGACCGCCACATCCCGGAACCAGACCCCGCCAAGGGCGACCTTGCTCCCGAACGTGACGGCCCCCGCGATACCGGCATGGATGATGCCAGCCTGCATCGCTGGCTCGAGCGCACCTGGCGGACGCCGTCCGGCATCGTCGGAGCGCTCTCGAGCGTCGATCACAAGGTGATCGCACGACGCTATTTGATCACCGCTTTCGTCTTCCTTGGTCTTGGCGGTCTCAACGCTGTCGCCATGCGTATCCAGCTTTCGGGACCGCAACGCGGCCTGATCGGGCCCGACCTCTACAACCAGCTGTTCACCATGCATGGCGTTACGATGATGTTTCTGTTCGCCGTGCCCATCGTGCAGGCGACCGGGATCTACCTGGTGCCGCTGATGGTGGGCACCCGCAACATCGCGTTTCCGCGCCTGAACGCGTTCAGCTATTGGATCTACGTCTCGGGCGGCGCTTTCGCCTGGGTGTCGTTTGCCCTCAACATGGCTCCTGATGTGGGCTGGTTCGCTTACGTGCCGCTGTCCGGCCCCGAATTCGCACCGGGCAAGCGCGCCGATGTCTGGGCGCAGATGATCACCTATACCGAAGTGTCGTCACTGGCCGTCGCGGTGGCAACCATCGTCACGGTGTTCAAGCAGCGGGCCCCCGGGATGTCGCTGGACAAGATCCCGCTCTATGTCTGGGCGATGCTGGTCACTTCTTTCGTCGTCATCTTCGCGATGCCGGCGGTGATGATCACCTCGACTTTCCTGATCCTTGACCGGCTGGTCGGCACGCACATCTTCAACCCGGCGGAAGGTGGGGATGCTCTGCTGTTCCAACACCTCTTCTGGTTCTTCGGCCATCCGGAGGTTTACATCATCTTCCTGCCGGCGACGGGCATGGTGTCCGCGATCATTCCTGTTTTCGCCAGGCGACCGACATTCGGTCATCTCGGGCTGGTCCTGTCGCTTATCGCAGTCGGCTTCCTGTCGTTCGGGCTCTGGGTTCACCACATGTTCGCCACGGGATTGCCTAAGCTCGGCGCCAGTTTCTTCACCGCATCCAGCATGCTGATCGCGATTCCAAACGGCGTGCAGATCTTCTGCTGGCTTGCAACACTTTGGGACCGCCGGCCGGTGATCCGGACGCCATTGCTGTTCGTCTTCGGCTTCTTCTTCATCTTCGTCATCGGCGGGCTAACCGGCGTCATGCTCGCCTCGGTGCCACTGGATCTTCAGGTGCACGACACCTATTTCGTCGTCGCGCATTTCCATTACGTGCTGATCGGCGGCTCGGTGTTCCCGCTGCTTGGCGCGGCTTATTTCTGGTTCCCGAAGATCACCGGCCGCATGATGAGCGAACGCCTTGGACGGTGGCATTTCTGGCTGGCCTTCATCGGGTTCAATGCGGCCTTTTTCCCGATGCATCTCGTCGGCCTATGGGGCATGCCACGAAGGGTCTACACCTATCCGGCCGAGCTTGGCTGGGGCAACATCAACCTTTTCATCTCTGCCGGGGCGCTGCTCTTTTTCCTGAGCTTTGTCCTGTTCACTTTCAATCTGGTGCATGGCGCGCTCAAAGGCACCCTGGCCGGCAACAACCCGTGGGACGCAGGAACCTTGGAGTGGGCAACGTCCTCGCCACCGCCGAGCTATAATTTCGCACGCATTCCCATGGTTACCCATATCGAGCCGCTCTGGGCCGAGCGCGAGGCGCTCCCTGTAGCGACCGGGCTCCGCGTCGATGCGCGCGAACTCCTCATCTCGACCTTGGCCGAAGCTTATCCCGATATTCGCGAGAAATCGGCCACACCGTCGATCTGGCCGCTTTTTGCGGCGCTAGCCGTCGGCGGCACGTTTCTCTATTCGATCTTCACGCCTTGGGCGATCGTCTGGGGCGCCGCGCCGATCGCCATCACGTTGATCGGTTGGTTCTGGCCCAAGGGCGATCCGGAGGACCAGGAATGAAGCAGCGCGCCGCCGCCGATCTTTCTGGCCTGCCGACCTTCGGGCACGGTCCGCGCAGCCCCACCTGGTGGGGCACGCTCGGCTTCATGGCTTTGGAAGGCACCGGTTTCGCGCTGGCAGCGGGCGCATATCTCTATCTTGCGCTGTCGTGGCCAGCGTGGCGGCTTAGCGCACCGCAGCCTGACCATTGGCCCGGAACGATCGTGACGATTTTGTTTGTCGTCAGCCTTGTGCCCAACCACGTCCTCCACCGCCACGCCAAGCAATGCTCCATGGTTCCGGTGCGGATCGGCCTGGTGGTTATGTCGCTGCTCGGCATCGCTCCGCTCGTCGTGCGCTGGTTCGAATTCCCCGCCCTCAACATCTATTGGGACACCAACGCCTATGGATCGATGCTCTGGGTGCTGCTTGGCCTGCACACCACGCACCTTATAACCGATGTCGGCGACACCATCGTGCTGACAGTGCTGATGTTCACGCGCCACGGCTATAGCGGCCGGCGCTTCGGCGATGTCGGCGACAATGTCTTCTACTGGGATTTCGTGGTCCTGACCTGGATCCCGATCTACGTGCTCATCTATTGGGCGCCGAGGCTAGGCTGAGATGCGAGCGTTACGGTTGGGAACGTCTTGGGGTGGTCTTCTGTCAGGTCCGCTGGCCTGGGCGGTCTCGACACAGCTGAATTATGCGCTGGTGCCTTGGCAATGCAACCGCCAGGTGCCGGTCGTGCTTCCCGTGGCGCTGCTGCTCGTCTTGTTGTCGCTGCTCGGCGGGGCGCTGTCGTGGCGGGCGAAGCAGCGAGGCGGTGCCGCATTCAAGCCGGAGCGTACGCGCGGCACAGAGCGCTTCGTCGCCAATCTCGGGATGTTGTCGGCGTTGCTGTTTGCGCTTGTGATCCTCATGCAAGGCAGCGCGGCGCTGATCCTGGATGAGTGCCTGCGATGAACCTGGACGCGCTGTTCCCTACTTCCATCTGCTACGGCGCCGCCGCGCCCGGGGCCGGGTGGACGCTCGCGCTGCCCATCACCCTGCCACTCGCCGTGCTTGCCCTGATATATGTCGTTGGCGCTGGCCGGCTTTGGCGGCGCAGCAGCCGCGGCAGGACTCTGCGGCTGCGCCAGGCTCTGCTGTTCACGGCCGGATGGAGCGTGTTGACAGCCGCATTGGTCAGCCCGATTCATGTGCTCGGCGAGCAGGTCTTTGCGGCGCATATGATCGAGCATGAACTGCTGATGGCCGTGGCGGCGCCGCTGTTGGTCTCTGCCTGCCCGACTGCGGCCTTGATGTGGGGCCTACCCATCCGGTTCCGGCGCGTTCTGGGAATTGCCGGACACGCCAATTGGCTGAGGGTGGTCTGGGCCTTCGCAACGCGGCCGATCAGCGCGACCATTATCCACGGCATTGCTATATGGATTTGGCACATTCCGGTGTTGTTCGAGGCCGCGCTCGAACGCGGCGTACTGCACTATGCACAGCACGCGAGCTTCTTCGGAACAGGGCTGCTGTTCTGGTGGGTCCTCTTGCCGCGTCCCGGCCGCCAGCATGCCTATGGGAGCGCAGTGATGCACCTCTTTGTCACCTCGCTGCATACCGGGCTGCTCGGCGTTCTCCTGTTGCTCTCGCCACGCCTCTGGTACCCGGAGAACGCCGTGGGAGCGGCACTGTGGAATTTGAGCCCCCTGGAGGACCAGCAACTTGCTGGGCTGGTGATGTGGGTTCCGGCTGGATTGATATATGGCGGCGCAGCGCTGCTGCTGGCCGCGTTGTGGATCAAGGCGAGCGGAAGGAGGGAGGCGGCGCATGCGTACGAGCGTGTCTAAACTGCTTGCCGCCGTCATCGCCGCGCTGGTGCTGCTCGTCGCGGCCGTGGCCGGAATGACCTGGTGGTCCGATCGGGCCGCGCGCGTCCGCCACGAGGCGGAGGCGGCCACAGGCGGTGACACTGCGAGGGCCTTGCCGATCATGACTGCGAATGGCTGTTCCGGCTGCCATACGATTACGGGCGTGCCGGGCGCGCAAGGGCAGGTCGGTCCTCGCCTGGATGCCAGTCTTGCTGACCGCGTCTTTATCGGCGGCGGGCTGGCCAACAATCCAGAGAACCTGATCCGCTGGATACGATCGGCCAGGGAAATCAATCCGCACACCGCCATGCCGTCGACCCGGATAACAGAGCAGCAGGCGCGCGATATCGCGGCTTACCTCTACGCTCTGAAATGACTCGAGCGGTTCACCGTTTGAACAACAACGCCGGCCCTTCTGAAGAGACCGACTATCGTTGATCCAGGATCATTCAAGCTAGGTTTGACGCTGAGACGGATCGGAAATCCGTTCACGCACGGCATGCTCGGTTTTGTCTGCCGTGGACTTCACGACCTCGCCGAGCTGATCGGCCATCGTGCCTGCTTCCATATTTTTCCGGCCAGCTTCCTGCTTGATGGTCTCATAGGCGTCGGCGGCGACCTGCTTGGCTTCATCCAGACCCCTGTCGAGCATGGTTTCGGCGGTGTCGCGAAGCTTGTCGCCATAGGCGCCTAGTTGCTCATCCTCCGTTGCGGTATGGGGCAGCATTGCACCTATGGCGGCGCCGATGGCGAGACCGGCGGCCGCTACGGCCAAGGGTTGGTTCTCAAACAGTTCTTGGGCAGAGCGGGTGGTTTTCGCCGCCATCTCGCCGGTCACCGATCTTGCAGTGGCCGTGCTGCCCGTCAAACCCTCGGCGGCGTTGCTTGCCGCGCTCGAAACGGTATCGCTGACGCTGGTAGCAGCCGACGACAACGATGTGGCGGCATCGGAAAGCGTGCTGCCAAGGCCTCCACGCTCCCCGTCATCATGTCGTCCCGGCGCCGAAGGCATGGAGTATCCAGCCGAACCGTGGGGGGTGTTTGAGGTACCGCTGCCGAACATCAGCCAAGCCAGACCTGCGCCCACCATGGTGACCGGCAAAGGATTGTCTCGGACCTGCGTTCTGAGATTGCTGAGCATGGCCGAGCTCTCCCCTCCCGAGAACAGCCCGGTGAACTCATCCAGCAATTGTCCGGGCGTCATCTTGCCTCGAATGGATTCGGCGGTCTCCATCACCCGGGCGCGGGCTGCCTCGGCCTCGCGTTCAAGTTCGGCTGCGGATTTCTCTTTCATCTCACCTGTTCCTTGATCACGCTCGCGTCGCGCTTAAGCTGTTCCTGGGTCCGGTCGGGGGTAAGTTCCGAAGGCGCCATGCTGGCCATCCCGGTCCGCAGCAGGATGACGCCGAGGACCGCCACGACCACACCGACCAGCAGGGAAGACCACCCCGCGCCTAGCCCTGCCCGCGTCAGTGCGATAACGAGTGCCTGCAGCAACACCAATAGCGCGGCGAGCAGGCAAATCGCGCCGCCCAGTACTTCCGCGGCACCTGCTCCGGCTTTGGCAAGCTTTTCAGAGAGCTCCGCCCGAAACAGCCTTGCCTCGGTTTGCACCAGTGGTGACATTCTGGGCCAAGTCGGTGATCAGTCCGGTAAGGCTGGGATTGTCCTGGGTGTTCATCTGTCCTGCTCCGCGTTCTGCGTGGCCCCATCATCGCCGACGAGGCCCGAATCCTGCGAACGATCAACGGACCAACCCTGTGCCTGATCGGTGTGTGATTTGAGGTCTCCCGCAGCATCCTGGAATTCTGGACCCGCCGGCGGAGAAGCCTTGATGAACCGCCCGAGAGCCAATCCGGCCAATACCGATCCGGCAAGCAGGACACCGGGATTTTGCCGGCCAAAGGACTGCACGTCCTCCAGGACCTGGCCGAACGGTTTCTGTTTCAATGACGATGAAAGCCGCTCCAAGCCACCGGCGGCATCCAATGCGAACTTCGATGCGTTCCTTTCATCGTTGTTGGCCAGATGGTCACTGGCCGCGCGCAGTGCGCCGCCCAGCGCCGCCAGACTCGATCCGATGTCGCGCTGAGCTTCCTCCGCCTTGTCGGAAATCGCATCCCTGGCTTCAGATGCATAATCGCCAGCCTTACGGGTCACCGTGTCACGCGCGTCGTGAAGCAGCTCGCTGGCACGTTCTTGTTCCTGGCGAAGCCTGTCGGAAACGTCGCTTTTCGCCTTGTCGAAATCGGTGGGCTGTCCGCCCTGATCGTTCTCATGCTGCATGGGCCACCTAGTGAAGACCGAGGAAGGAGAGGACCGCGAGCACGACAACGATAAGGCCGATAAGATAGATGACACTGTTCATGTGCACGTCCTCCGTGGCTTCCCAACTTCGTGGAACCTCCGATGTTCCACTAGGTGAAAGCATTTATGATCAGGCTGAAACGGAGAGCTCGTCAGGCACGCAACAATCAGGAATGAGCTGAGCTGCCCCTCGTGCGGAGCTTCAGTGGCTCGAGTACAAACCTTGTGCTCCCGACTGCGCACGGGTCGAGCGGAAGGCCGCCGGTTGCCTCGGCTTTGGCTGACCTTTGTCTATTCGGCTGTCCGCCTGTCGATCATCTGCTCGCTCTGGACGCCCGGCACGTCCCTGCGCTGTTAGACGCCTTCAACGAAGCGAGGATGAAGGCATAGAATACGTGCTGATGTTTCATTCTCCTGCGGGAAGGAGCAGAGATATTCAGTTCGCCCATGTCTTCGAACGCCGCGAGCGACTGCTGCATGGTGTCGTGTGCACGCGCTCCGACGGATTGTTCCGTCCGAGCAACACCTAAATCATGCAACCTTGGAAAACAGGGCGACGTCGCATCTGGCCAAGCCGTAGCGCCACCGATGATCGGTCGTGGCGACCCGGCTTTGGTAAAACAGCGAAAGTTGGCCCCCTTCGATCATCACGGTCGAGTGGCCGTTCTCTCCCGGCTGGCCTGGTTCCAGCACCGGTCCCATCGACACATAGGGTCCAGCAACATCATCGGCGATGGCAAAAAACACGCGTTGCCGGTTTCCCCGAAGGCCATTCGGGAGAAAGCAAGTGGCATTGAGAAGCACGCGGCCATCCGGCAATTCGACCAGTTGTGCGCCCTCTATCCCCCATTCGTAGTCGGGATCCTCTCTCGTGTTGTGGTGAGGAACTTCATTATGGTCGAGGATCTTGCCGATCCGCTTCCAAGGGCCGAACCATGAATCGGATTGGCTACGCGCGAGATAGATGTCGGGCTGTGGCACCCTGGTGAATTTTGGCATGGCGGAATAGACGAGGTAGCGCTTGCCGCCAATAACTGCGGGATGCGGATCGTAAATGCCATCTTCCTCCGTGTCCGGGATGGCGAGGATTGCCGGGCTAAGAACCACCCAATGGAACCCGTCATTGGAAACCGCATGCTCGCAGCGGCCACCAGACTTCATGAACTCGGTCTGGATGAACATGTGAAAGACGCCACTTTCGTGAATGACCCCCGGAGCCGCAACACCACTCCCATTGATAGGAAGCTCGATCGACTGATGCTCGGTCCACGGCCCATAAAGTTCCGGCGCCGTGGCATGCAGGATCCTCCACGTCTCGCTGGTCACCGTGCCGCTCGAGCCGAAGACGTGCCACAGGCTGCCATCAAAGACGGGGCAAGGGTCTTTGAGATCATCCACGCTTTGCGGATGAAACAGCGGAAAAACATTGGTTGAAAAGTCGATCTTCATATCAGCCCCGGAATTCGCCTGGCACGGACTCGCCAGTGATGCGGGCGAATCAACTTGATGTCCTGCACATTTTATAACCAGCGACTTAAACGCAAATACGGCAGGTCAGTTCTCCACCGACATTCCCCCGTCGCTCACGCTTTCAAAGCCCGGCGACGCGTGGTGGCCGTTCTCAGCTCCGCGGAAATGTCGTCGCATTCGTCATCCGAGCGGTGACTGAGAGCACTTCACTTCACCTTGGAACAACTCACGCGCGGGAAAGTTAGGAGCTGGCATCGAAGTCTATTTCTCCTCGACCCGCTATTAACAAATGTTAGTCGTAACATAAACCAAAGATTACGAGAAGGAACATCTCAATGGAAGCAGCCTTGGGCAGGGTATCCGCCAGTAAACACGTTGGCAGGGAAAATCTACTGGTTTGCTTCTCCCATTTGCGATGGAATTTCGTTCATCAACGGCCGCAGCATATCCTCACTCTTGCATCCATGAAGCAGAGAGTGATCTACTTTGAAGAGCCTGTTTTTGAAGAACTGCCACAGCCGCTGATGCGGACGAGCGAGGCGTCGCCAAACATTCTAATTGTGACACCAGTGCTTCCGCTCGGCGCGTCGGCCGCGAAATCAGATGCCGTCCAGCGGAGATTTGTTCAGCAGATCATAGCTTCTATGCCGCACAGCCGGCTGATCGCCTGGTACTACACGCCGATGGCTCTTCGCTTCACGGAGTTCCTTGACCCAGACATATGCGTCTACGACTGCATGGACGAACTCTCCGCCTTCAAGAATGCACCGCCCGAACTGGCGCAGATGGAAAAGGAACTTCTGCGCCGCGCCGATCTCGTTTTCACCGGTGGCCTGAGCCTGTTCGAGACCAAGCGCCGCCTGCATCAGGCCATTTACCCCTTTCCGAGCAGCATCGATGTCAAACACTTTCACAAGGCAAGGCTGCCAGGAAAGGACCCCATCGATCAGGCCGGCATTCCTCACCCGAGGGTGGGGTATTTCGGCGTCATCGACGAGCGGCTGGACGTCGACCTCGTGGCGCTAGCGGCGCGGACCATGCCGGACGTGCATTTCGTCATGATCGGCCCCGTTGTCAAAATCGATCCTGCAATCCTGCCGAAGGCCGACAATCTGCATTGGTTGGGCGCGAAGGCCTACTGCGACCTGCCCGATTATCTGCGCCATTGGGATGCCGGGTGGATGCCGTTTGCGCTCAACGAAGCGACCCGGTTCATCAGCCCAACCAAGACGCCAGAGTTTCTGGCGGCGGGCCTGCCGGTGATCTCGACGGCAATCGTTGACGTTGTGCGCAGCTACGGCGCTGCTGGGCTGGTGGAGATCGCCGACATTGACGACTTGGACAGCAAGCTGCGCTCCCTGCTTTTGCGACCGCGCGAGATGCTGCTGCCGCAAGTCGATGCCTATCTGGCTGACATGTCGTGGGAAAGAACATGGAAGGCCATGGCCGCTCACATTGAGGGCGCCTACCGACGCAAGAAGGTCGTCCCGCTCCGCAGGAGCGCATAGCCATGTTCGATTGGCTGATCGTGGGCGCGGGGTTTGCCGGCAGCGTGCTTGCTGAAAGGATAGCCTCCCAGCGTCATGAAAGCGTTCTCCTGGTCGACCGCCGCAGCCATGTCGGCGGCAACGCCTACGATTGCTACAATGAAGCCGGCATCCTCATCCATCGTTACGGGCCCCATATTTTTCACACCAACAGCCAGTCGATCGTGGACTACCTCTCGCAGTTCACCCAATGGCGCACATACGAGCACAGGGTTCTGGCGGCGGTTGACGGGAAACTGCTTCCCATCCCGATCAATCTCGACACGATAAACCGCCTTTATGGCCTCGAGTTGAATTCCGCACAGTTGGAGGAGTTCTTCGCATCGCGGCGCGAGACGGTAGAGGACGTGCGAACGGCCGAGGATGTTGTCGTCAGCACCGTGGGACGCGAGCTCTACGAGAAGTTCTTCCGTGGTTATACAAGGAAGCAATGGGGCGTCGATCCGAACCAGCTGAGCAAATCAGTGACGGCACGAGTGCCGACCAGGACCAACCGCGATGATCGCTATTTCAGCGACAGCTTCCAGAAGATGCCTGCCGGTGGATACACGAGGATGTTCGAGCGCATGCTCGGTCACCCGAACATCAAGGTCATGCTGCAGACCGACTTCCGCGAAATTCGTGACAAGATACCCTTCAACCGCCTGATCTATACCGGCCCGATCGACGAATATTTCGGCTGGCAGCTAGGGCGTCTTCCTTATCGTTCGCTCCGTTTCGAGCACGTCACACTCGACCAAGAGCAGTTTCAGCCGGTTGCCGTCGTCAACTACCCCCAGACGGAAGATTACACCCGCATCACCGAATACAAACATTTGACCGGCCAACGGAGCGTGCGGACCAGCCTGACATACGAATATCCCACCGATATCGGGGACCCGTACTATCCGGTGCCGCGGGCCGAAAACGAAGAGCTCTACAAGCGCTACGAAGCGCTCGCCGCAACCTGTCCCGACGTGTGGTTTGTCGGCCGCCTGGCAACCTACCGCTACTACAACATGGATCAGGTGGTCGGGCAGGCCCTGGCAACCTTCGCACGCATTCAAAAGAGCGTCCCGGAATGGGCGGGCGTGGGGAATGCGTCGTTGGCCGAAGGGGCGCTGTAGCTCCCCCACCTGGACCCGGGAGCATCGGCGCGGGGCCGACAGGCGCTCGCGCAGTCCCTCGTGCAGCTCATGTATTTAACGCGTCGGGTTCGCCGCGAACAAAGCTTGCTGGCGGGCCAATTCGTCCGCGACGGGCTTGTGGACGTGTCGGCTGCCGTCCGCCTGGACGACTGAAAACAATCCCACCTCCGCATGCCGCGAATTGTCCCAGCCCGGATAGGCGGTTACCGGGTAAAGGCAAATACCTTCGATCGGGGCTTTGAGGCTTTCTGCGGCACGCACCTCGTCGCAGACATAGTGGAGCCAAGCCGGCCCGCCAGACCCCTCGGAGCCGGTCTCGGCGATGAACATAGGCTTGCTGTATCGATGCGCGACTTCGATCAGCATCTCCGATAGGGCACGGTACTCGTGATGCCCCATCGGAATCGTCGGCCCGTTTAGGTACCACTGATTGTGTGGATAAAAATTCAAGCCAACGACGTCGACGACATCTTCGCTCCCACCCAGCTCAGGTTCGGCCCGGCCCAGCAGCATGTCGTAAGCTTCGAACTGTCCCTGACGGGCATTTTCGGCCCGGCGCCGTTCGGTGCGGGTCCGGTCGCGAGGAGCGATGTGGATAAGCGGCTCGGCCCAGACAAATCTGCAAGCGGGATCGACCTCCCGCATCGCGCGAACGCCGGCTATTGCTGCTTTCACGAGGTGCCGCTTGAACCATCCCCGCCTCTTCGGGCCGACGCGGGGGAAATAGCCGACCTCAACAGCCCAGGCGAAAAACGAAATTTCGTTGATCGGGCACAACAGAGGCGCTGTACCGGCGATTGAACGATGAACCCTCACAGCTTCCGCGGCGAACGAGGCATAGGCATCGATGAAATGCATCGATCCCTGATCAACATGGTCGGGAGATCCGTAGTGGAAGATGTCCCAGATGATCCGGACACCTGCCGATTGCGCTGCTTCGACCATCGGCGTCCAGCTTGACCAGTCATAGGTTCCAGGAGCGGTTTCGATGAGGTGCCAGCGCAAGCCGTCGCGGATGGTACGAAGACCGAGTTCGGCGCAACTGCGGTAGTCGCCCAGGGCATGCAAATAATGCGACGTCGCGCGGATAAGATCGAGGCGAACGCCGTCCTTGCGCCGGTGCGACGAGCACTCGAAGCCAGCCATGAAAAAACTGGCGAACGGCGACGTGCCCGCAATCGAAGTCACCTCATTGCCTGCGCTGTGTCCTGCTTCGCTCATGCGAAGTCTCCTTAGGGCATTTGGGCTCAATCTCGGCTGCCGAATGCAGATCGGGAACAGCCATAGCAATCCGGCAGCCGTCTCTCATCCGTCAGGCTGCACATTAGTCTTGTGCTTAACGGGATGGTACCAAACCGGATGGTCGAGCCTTTGTTCCCGATCGAACCCACCGGAGGCCAGACAGCAGCCAGGGAAGAAGCTGGCAAGGGAAGTCGGGGGGCGAGGCACACAGCCGTCATCGGATCATCCACCGCTCCGACGAAGGCAAGGAACAGTACGTTCAAATTCGACTTTCCGACATCGATCATGCCAGGCGAGAGGATCGCAGCGACGTCGCCTGGAGTATCTCAGGAGCCGCTCCGCCGATCTTTCCCGGTAAAGCCCGTCATTCGCTTCAAGCGGGAACATTGGTTGCCTCAGCAAGTTTGATCGCCATAGCAATGGCCGCAGCGGGCGGGCGCACAGATGAGACATCTGGTCAAAGATATCCTGATCGAGATCGCTGAAATGCTTCCGGCCATCACTCAAAAGGGCGAAAATTCGGCCGAAGCACTGCCCGTCCATGCGCCGAACTTCCCCCACGATCTGGAGCCGGTGATCAGGGCAGACCCTTCCTACCAAGTGCCATCGCAACGCACCGACGATCGGCATGAATCAGTCGCAGTCCCGAGCAAGCCGCAAGCTCTATGGAGGGATATGGTGCCGGCTGTGACGATCGTACCTTTGCCAGTCACTGTAGATGAAGGCGCGGTCAACGCTCACGCCTCCGACGGGCAGCATGCACGGCGTCGAGTGCCGAGCGAACGGCTTCAACGTTTGAGGCGTGAGGCTGGGCTCACGGCCTGAAGATCCAGCGGCCGTTGGGCCTGCGCCTCTTTATCGCGCATCGCTTCGGCGCCAACATGAACTTTGCTCACACCCAGTACGCTTCTAACCTAGCACTGCAATTGCACTGGTTCTTTTCAGCACCGCCGCGTTGGTGATCGCTATCTTTGACTATGCTGATTTGCGGCTCTTGGCCTTTGGCCGGTCTTGGCCGATGCCTTCCTTGGCGAGGCTCTTTCGGAGAACCGAGGCCAGGTCGACCACGTTCTCCTTGGGTTTCGGCGCTGGTTTCGGCGGTTTTTTGCCCTTGCGCTTGGCGTCGATCATGGCAATCAACGCATCCTCGTAGGTGTCCTCGAATTTCGAAGGATCGAACTTTGTTACTTTCTTGTCGATGAGAAGCCCCGCGATTTCGAGCAGATCCGCATCGTATTTTGGGCTTTTCACGTCATTGAAGACGGTGTCTTCCGATGTCATCTCATTGTGGGTCCGTAGCTCGGTCAGCAACATCCCTTTTCCAAGGGGCTGTATCAATACTTCGCGCCCGCGCTGATAAAGTACGACGCAGGAGCGTGCCGCAACGCGCTTCTTGGCCATCGCATCGCGCAGGACGGCAAAGGCCTCCAGAGAGGCACCGTCTGCCGGGATCAAGTAGTATGGCTTCTCCAGAAAGCGTGTGTCGATTTCGGCAACCGGAACGAAGGAATCGATGTCAAGTGTATGCTGCGACGTCAGTTTCAGTTTCTTTATCTCGTCCGGCTCGACGTGAATGAAATCACCCTTGTCCGCCTCATACCCTTTGATCTGATCCTCGGCTTCGACAACATCGCCGGTCTCTTCATCGACATAAGCGCTTTTGACGGGTAAACCGTCCTTGCGGTTCAAAATCTTGAAGTGGATCTTGGATGCCTCACTTGTGGCACCAACTATCTTCACCCCGCATGACACGGAACCGACCCTCAGAAAGCCCTTCCACACAGCGCGTGGCGCAACCATGCCGTTTCTCCTAGACCTCGATCTCGGCACAACGTCAGGCACACGGTTCTGTTCCGCGACGTGCGCCGGCGTCTTTCCACCCGATCGCAGGAGCAGACGTTGCTTTCACAAGCACACGAGGTGCTCAAGGGTGCTTCAAATGCATCGGAGCTCTGGCTCAGTGCGACAAAAAGCGTTCGCGTAAGGGAGTCGGCAGGATCAAGCGGACCAAGCTCGGGTTGAGTGACCGTGCCGACCTTAACTGGACACAAGCGTGGGCCGAATGACCTGACGCATACGCTACCGGCATAAGGGGAATGCTACAATTAAGCCTGGAGGACTTGTTGTGAACATGGCGCAATTTATACCCGAGTTGCAACGGTAATCACGTTCCCGGACCGAATAGTATCACGGCGAAGCCGTGCTACTCTGGCGTCCCAAGCCCTGCCAACTATTCCCCGTAGGTCATCGGCCGATTCCTCCAAGACATAGCAACTCAGTCGACATTCCGCCCGCAGGATCTCCCCTTGCGCAGAAAGCTCCTTGTGCTGGCGAATAAGATCATCCAGGCGGTCCAGATAAGGTGCGCGGCTCATCAGCCTTCACCCCGCAGCATCTCTTCGAAAGTAGCTTCATCGAAGTAGGCTCCGGAGTGCTGGAACAGCCACATCAGACGGGCGCTCAGTGCCTCGGCCTCGACGCTGCCTTCTGCTAGCGCACGCTCTTTGCAGGCCCGCTGAAACACCTGCTGTAGGAGGGCGAGTTCTTCGGGATTTGCAACGCCGATGGTAGCGGGAGCGGTCATGGCTTCCTCCGTTGGGGCGGAAGCATGTTCTTCGCTCACAGCCGGCGGTGCCCTGAAACTACCGCCGATGAGAGTAGACTACGCTCATATTGGCGAGAGTCGATTGAATAATAATTTAGTCACGACAGGCAGGAGCATTCTAATGCCGCTCTTTCAAAAATCGGGCTTCACGAAGCAGCGAATTCCAATCCGTGCCGATAAGCTTGATCAGACCGCGCGCATCCGGCTCCGAAATGCCGACTTCTTCAGACAAACGTCGGGCAAGCAATTGCTCATTGCCCTTCTTCACACGGCCGTCGCCATCCTTTTTCATTGGTTCCTCCTTGGGAAGCCAACTTACGGAATGACCTTTCGTTTCATGGAATAAGAAAAAAGCCCGCCGTCCCATTAGCGGCAGCGGCGGGCCGTCCCTGGGATAATGGGACTCGCTGGGGTGTTGGTTTCCCCTGCTGTCGCGGGCGGTGCAAAGCAGGTGCCACCTGGGGTGAACCAACACGGCACACCTCGCGGGCGACTCGCCGCGAAACGACAAGACCTTGGTCTGGTATCGACCCCCCGTGCCGACCTAGCACGACGGGCGTTCGAGAGCGGCTACACCCTGAGAGTCGACCCCTTTGCATCAATCTGGAACAGGGCAACAGTTCCAAGACACGTCAGCAGCCTTCCGTGGTCTTTTTCATCTGGCCAGGAGCAGCCGAGTTAGCATCGGTATCCTGTTGACCTGGCGCGGCCTGCTTGGCGCTGCCAGTTTGTTGACCTGGAGCGCAGTCCTTGGCGGAGTTCGAGTTAGAGTTCGTTCCACTCGTGGTGGTCGAATCCGTTCCCTGATCGGTCGTAGTGCTCGGCATTGTCTGGGTCGTCGAGGTCGACGATCCGCCTGTGGTCGTGGTGGTCGATTGCGCAACAGCGAGGCCAGTTGACAGTACCATAATGGCTGAAGCCAAAAGAACCTGTTTCATGATCAACTCCATATTGGAATGTCCCTTCGGTACCGAACTTCGCTGCGAAAAGACGGTTCCAAGAAAAATTCGCAATCGCACGCACCTCACGTTTGGACGGGCCCGCACCACTTGCGCGCGTCGGGGCGAGCGTCAGCGGGTAAGCGACCTAGGCCTTGGATCGACCTTTCTTGAATGATTGCGAAGCCTTGGCTTCGGCAGCAAAGCGTTGTTCTCGAAGTCGCGCAGTTTTTGTATCTCGCGCCTCTCTCTCGGCCGCGTTAGCAATCTTTGCCTCACGGTCTGCGCGCTCCAATCGGTCTTTGTCGACGCTTCGCCGGGACACATTGGCCTCCTACCAGAAGACCGTTGAATTTACAGTTTGCTAAAATGTTCCCCGCGATACGGCATGTTCCACGCAATGTGGCGGACTTCCCGGCTCTTCCGGGGAACCAGCAATGCAAAAGCCCGCTACCGGGAGGCAGGGGCCTTGAGAGACAGGCAACTTGGAGAAGGGCCGGCCCCAACAAGCTTCCTTTTGTAGTACCAATTAGTGCCGCCTTTAGTCAGTCGGCCCCGAGCTGAGGGGCGATGAGCTGGGCGAAGCCCTCACCGCCGACAGTCGCTCACGCTTGTCAAAATGAGCCTCCTGATAGGTCTTCTTCATTCGCTATCTCCCTTCGGCTACCGCATAATCACATACCGCGTTGCCTCGGTTTGGGTGCGTGTCAATCGCAAGCCAAACGCGAGATGGCTAAGGGATTATCACCCCTTTCTCGCCTGCCGCTTTCTTTCTTGTGGCTTGTGCGGAATTCTGGCGGGCTCAACGGAGCTGGAGCCCCTGATGTGACGTCAAAAATTCGAACCCAGCCTATGTCATAGGTTAATGCGCGGCTCGGGCGGCTCCCTTAAGGGTGCGGCATATTCACGTCGGGAGCGTTGCCGCACCCCAAGCGAGCAACCGAACGGGGCCTCAACCCTCTGGCGCTGGGCACTGAGGTCCCGGCCAAGGTCCTGGGTGCGTTCGCGTCTTGAGTTCCCAACTGCCGACCATCAGTCCGGCGCCTCTTTACGGCTACTCGGAACTTTTGAAGCGAATGCAAGTTCGATAATCAACATCAGCTAGGTAGCCAATTTGTCACCCACCTCATCCTTGGATGTCCTTATTCGCAAGCTCCAGAGCATCTCGGATCTCCGAGAGGGCGATATCGAGGTTTTGAAAGGCATCCAGATTCAGGAGAAGGATTTTTTGGCCAACTACGACCTGGTGCGTGAGGGTGACCGCCCTGTCAATTCGTTCGTGGTTTTGGATGGCCTGCTCGGTTCAACCAAACTTACCGGCGATGGCAAACGGCAGATTACATCCTTCTTTGTGGCTGGAGATATTCCCGATCTGCACGGACTGCATCTGTCGGTCATGGATTGCAATTTTACGACCCTGACAGCAGCCAGACTCGGCTTCATGCGACATGACGCTCTTCGCACCATTTGCGAACAGCATCCTCGAATCGCGACGGCTTTTTGGCGGTCGACGCTGATCGATGCAGCGATTTACAGAGAATGGGTAACGAATGTGGGAAGACGCGAGGCATACACGCGCATGGCTCACATCTTGTGCGAACTGATCTTTCGCTTGCGCTCGGTTGGACGCATTCAGGATCACGTCGCGGATCTTCCGATTACCCAGGCAGCACTTGGCGATGCATTGGGCTTGTCTACAGTCCACGTCAACCGAATGCTTCAGGAACTTCGACGTAGGGGCCTCATCGCCACGACGGGGTCAAGAGTGCATGCTCTTGATTGGCCCGGCCTCACTCGTGCAGGTGATTTCGACACGACCTACCTGCACCAAAGGACCCCCGCAGCTTAGTGGTGACGGAAGCTCTCGGATGGCACGATTTTTCTTTGATAGTGGCGATCACGATGTGGTCATCGAGGACGAAATCGGCATCGAATGTGCCGGTCTGGAGGAGGTGCGCCGCGCGGGCTTCGAGGGCCTTATCGACCTTACGAGAGATGTGCTTACCGAGGTGGACGGGCAGCAAGTATTTGTTGAAGTGCGGAACGAAAACGGCGACAGGATTCTGCGGCTGAGCATCTCGCTTCAGATCAAGTTGATGAGATAACGTGCCTGACTTGCTACGTCAGAATGCTGCCGAGTGCCGGCACATCGAATGGCATGAGCGGCGAGGAACGCCGCGTGATCGGACTATCGCCCGAAGACGCCGCCATTTCGACCGACGAACAAGTTCGGGTTCTCCCACACGAAGAAATCGGCAATTCACAGTCTCATACATGGCCCATCCAACCGATTTTTTATCGGTGTCGCGTATTTTTGTATGAAGTTCTGGAACGCGCATTCTCAGCGCTCGTTCATGTTGTCTCAGCAGTGGGTGGGTGTCGACGTGCAAAGAAAAGCGAATGAAGCAAGCCGGGTTGCGAAAGGCCAGGAGCTTGAGGTCGAACATCTTGTCGAGGTCACGGAAATTGACCCCGAGCAGGCCCGAACGCTGCTTCGCAAGCATGGAGCCGATTGGCCGAAGCTCAAAGACGAGGCGGAAGCTCTGAAGAAGGAAGACTAGTCGTCACCTTCCCAGCGGTTGGCGAGAAAGCTGTTCCAGCTCATCCTCATCCGTGATTCCCGCCTGGTAGTAAGCCAGAATGCGTGATGCGCGCCGTTCCCTCTGTTGCGGTTTCGTTTTTAATTTTGCTGCGTGCAAAGACGCGACTGAGCAGGGCAAGTTCTGATGGGGTGAAGGCGTCTCTATGCATCGCATCTCAGCTCCCGTGCGCCACCGTCTCTAGAGGGGGCCGAGGCGGGCTGAAGCTGTGGTTGCAGCCTCTGACGCCGGCCAGCAAGAGATCGCAGAACGGGTCGTCCGGCGCGCGCTAACGCTAGACAAGAAAGAATGTTCCGCGCGTTTTTCGGACACTAAACAAAAAGGCCCAGCCCGAGCCAGCAACGGCCTTTTACCGGTCTACGTGTGATCTCCTTCAACCATATCCGGAAAGCCTCTTCCTTGACGGGAATTTCTGGGCTTGCTGTGCGTTTAAAGTTGAGAATGGCAGTTATGATCTTGGACAGAAAGAATGGCTTGGCGCGCCGAGTTGCCAGAGCCACGAAAGCCCGCCCCAGACAAAGCCGAGACGGGCCGAAGCTGCATCGACAGCCTCGAGGCCCAGACAATGAGAAAGGATTGTAGGCCTGCAGCCAAACCTCTTACCGCAGGGAATGTTCCGCGGCTGTAAACTGTCGGTGGGAGTATCATGACCTTTCGGGATCGACATTCTCGGCCAGTTACGGCAACTCCTTGTCGGCCGTCGAGATGTTGGCACGCGCCATCAAGGCAGCCAAGAGCTCGATCAGCCGCGTGGTCTTCATGTTCGTTGAGAAGGCTGATCCGCAAATCCAGTCCGCTCGGCGCTCTCAAGCTCTCTATGGGCATGCGACGCGGCAATGGCAGCCTGTCCAAAAGCGACGGCTATCTGGTTCAACGCTTTGACAACGTCACCAATGGCGTACATGCCTTGGATGGAAGTCTGCTGATGCTCGTCGACTGTGACATAGCCCTCTTCACAACATCTTGCGCCTACCACCTCGGCGAGTTGAGAATGTACCTTGCACCCCAGTGCCAGATAAATGGCATCGAAGCGGGATGACGTCCCATCTTTCAAAATCGCCTCGCAACCGTCTGCTGTCGGGCAGAGTGTGTCGAGAGCGTCACCGATGACTATGCCTCTTGCCCTCGCGGCACGACGAGTGCTGGGCGAAAAGTCGGATGCGTCGCTTCCAAGCACCGTTATAAGTGGTGTAAACCGACTGAGGAAAATAGCCTCTTTAAAGGCTCTCTCGTCGTGCCCGACGACCGCAATCTTCTGGTCGATCGCCTCATACCCGTCGCATACAGGGCAGAGTCGAACCACACCTGCGGCAATTGCTTCGCGTAGACGCGGAATGACAGGTGTCGTGTCGGTGATCCCTGTCGCCATAAACACCTTGCGTGTCCGGATTGCGCCGATCGAGGTCTCAGCGACGAACCCCCGATAGGCAGGGGCGAGGGAGTAGACCTGCCCCTCAACCAGAGTGGCTCCATACAAGGTGGCGTGACGTCGAAGGCGATCCAGAATATCGGCTCCACTTATCCCTTCGGGAAAGCCAGGACAGTTATGGCTCGTTGGGATCAAGGCGGCACGAGGATCGCCGGCATCGATCACCAGCACGCGATGGCGAAAACGCGCAAGATATTGAGCGGCGGTCAATCCCGCCGGCCCGCCTCCAACGATCAGGACATCTTCGGTCTCGGCGGTCGGTCGGCTGACGTGGCTGTTGTGCATAGTGCGGCGCGTTAACGGCGAACGATTTCGTTCGTGCGATGTTCAAAGGGCGGTCTCGGGACATCTGACTCGATGGCAACAGCGTAGAAATCAGGCTTCAACCCGATCGCAAGACGCCAGGCTCCTCTGTTTCCTTGAGCTCTTCCGTATCCTTGGGCGCGGCGACCAGATCCTGGAATCCGAGAGTAGCGACGAGATAGCCTGCCTCATCATAAACCTTCGTCACCCAACTGGTCGGGTCCACGCCATCGACAATTCCGTCGAGCATGGCCTCCTTGGCAGCGCGCTTGGCCTCTCTGATAGCCTCGTCTCGATCAGCCATATCGGCAAAGATTGCTGGCTGCGACATGCCTTCGATAAACTCGAAGCGAAATTTCGGCATCGGTTGCTCCAGTCACGTGCCAGCGGATCGGCCATTTCTGGCAGGTTTGATGGTCAACGCGGCGGTGTCGAAAAGGATGCAGCGGGTGGTGTGCGCATCACCATCTACCGTCAGGCAGCGTTGCTGCCTGCCATCTCCCAATCGTCCCGCCAACGTGCTCGCACGGCAATCATCAGCGTGGCCGCTTCGGTCATTCCTGTTTGGAATAGCCTGATCAGCTCTCTGGCCACGGCATAGGCGGCCGCCGTGTCAGGCAAAATAGCAAATTCCTGGCACAGCGCGTCAAATGCCGCGCGAAGGATGTTCAGGTCACTGGGGTAGAGAGCGTCCGTGTGCATGCGGATGGTTCGATTAAGCATCAGGCTCCTCCGAATGGGCGAGAGTGCGATCGTCGCTCCCAAGCAGCGAAACCCGTTACACAGCCGCTGACCACGGCTTTATGCGGGGCAGCCCACCAATTGTCATTAAACTATGATGCACTCGGCCGGTGTTCATGCATGAAAATCGCCATATGGCCCATTCATCGCTTAACCTTCGCGCAAGGATGTTGATGGCGAAGCCCTATACTCCAACGCCTATAACTCTTCGCGACTGGCCGCATTATTTAGTCCGACCAAACCGCGGGCAAAATGGGGCAACTCACGAGATCGTTCATGCTGCTGACACTCATGCTGAACAACGTGACATAGACGAAGTTGCCGAAGGAAGCAGAAGAGCACCCGCGTCGGACACAGGAGATGGTGTCGGACAGCTCACCATGGCATCGCGCAACAATATGCCAGCCGTCATCATCGGCGGCTCGGTCCTTGTGCGGCGCAAGCTCAGAACAGCAAAACGTCCACCAACTCGTAACCGGCGCGATTGATGGGGAACAACGTGCAGCGGAACTTACCAAGCGACTGCTTGCCTTTTTCTCGCCAGCAATCGCTGGGGCCGAAGCGGCCGAATCCGAATCGCCACGTCTCCGATATGAGCGAATTGCTGAACCCACCGCTGCGAGACTATCCAAATCGAGACCGTGCTCGCTGCGAGACCATGACATGTGAAGGTCGATGCAGGACACCTGGAAAACGCGCGCTGCTCAACTGTACCTTTTGTTGAATCACGGCGGGGCGGTATGATGCCTCGTGGGAACCAGGGGCACTGCCGCGAGTTCTTTGGAATGGCAAATCATTCGGTCACAAGCGTGCTTACCTCAATTGGCACATTGACCTCCCGTCCCGCTGCATTCCTGGTCTTGTTGGCTTACGCCATCCTTTGGATGATCTTCGAGCGACAGAGCTTGGATTGGCACGGAGCCGCAACATTGTTTACTTGGGCGATGACGCTGTTCATCCAGCGCGCGGAGCACCGCGACACTCAAGCGATCCACGCCAAGCTTGACGAGATTCTGCGGTCAGATCACGCGGCTTCAAACATCACGCGGATCGATGATGAAGAGCCCGAGGAGATCGAAAAGCATCGCCATCGCCAGCAGCGGGGCGATTGACGTGCAGCCTCTCGGTTCCGTGGCGTCAGGCGCCCGCAAGAAGACCTCCGGCATTGAGCTTTGGCGAAAGGTGCTCATCTATCTGGCCATCGCCACCATGACCAGCCTGCTCACGGTGTTGATCATAAATCTTACTCCAGAGCCGCGCGTTCTACGATCAATCGTTCCCCATCGTTTCGACGCTACGGATCCCCAATTTTCCAAGACGATGAGCAGCTATTCGCAAGGGCAGATGTTCGATTCCAATGCGGTCCAAACTCTCATCAACGGAGACGAAATATTTCCGTCAATGCTGCAAGCAATCGGGGCGGCTCGATCCAGCGTCGACATGGAAACATATATTTATTGGTCAGGAGCCATCGGCTACGAGTTCGCGATCGCATTGGCGGCGAAGGCCAGCGAAGGCGTGGAAGTCCGTGTGAACGTCGACTGGGTTGGCAGCCTTCCCTTCGACGAGGACTTGATCCACATCATGACCACTGCCGGTGTGAGATTCGAACGCTATCGGCCTTTACGCTGGTATACGTTGGACCGAGTAAACAACCGAACCCATCGCAAACTGCTGATCGTCGATGGCCGGATAGCATTCACTGGCGGCGTCGGCATTGCCGATAATTGGCGCGGGAACGCACGCAACTCGAATGAATGGCGCGACACGCACTACCGGATCGAAGGACCCGCCGTGTCCGCATTCCAAGCGGCGTTCGCGGAAAACTGGCTTGAGACGACCGGCGAGACATTGCAGGGCGGGAAGTTCTACCCTGCAGTTGCGCCCGCTGGTGGGATCGATGCCCAGTTGATACTTTCTTCGCAGCCAAACGGCTCGGAGAACATGGAGTTGATGATGTTGGCAGCAATAGCCGCGGCCAAGGATCATCTGCGCATCGGCATGGCCTACTTCGTGCCCGACGACATAGCCCTGCAGCAGATTCTTGATGCAAGGAAGCGAGGCGTCTCGGTCGATGTCATCGTTCCCAATTGGCTGACGGATGTGCCCATAGTGCGAAAGGGTTCACGTTATTTCTGGGGCGAATTGCTCAAAGCCGGTGTGCGCATTTTTGAGTTTCAACCCACAATGTACCACCCGAAGCTCTTGATCGTCGATGAGGTCTGGGTGAGCGTTGGCTCGGCCAATTTGGATGAGCGTTCCCTGCGCCTCAATGACGAGGCCACCCTGAACGTCTACGGCATGGAATTCGCGCGAACGCAAATAGACATCTTCAACGAGGACCTGAAACGATCAAGGCCAGTCAGTCTGGAAGAATGGCAAGCGCGTCCACTAAGCGAAAAGGTCACCGACTACTTTGCCAGCAGGCTACGCTCGCAGCTCTAACGATGGCGAGGTTCCAGAGATGCAGAAGTCTCCGCGAGATCGCGCGGCATCGTACGCTTAAGACGCTCGCCAAGTCGCCATCGAACGCTGAGCCGTGGATCGTGGAATGACGGTGAGAGAGACTAGCCGACCGCCAAGACCGGCCTTTTTCGCAGCCGCGCCCGCATGACGACCAGCAGAACCGTTTCGTCTTTCATGCCACTCTGGAATAATTTTATGAGCTCGGCCGCAATCTGCTCGGCGTTGTAAGAGATCAGTTGAATCTCTGCTTCCCCGCAAAGCTTCTTGAGGACCGATTCCAGCAATCTCAACCCTTCAGGATAGATAGGTTGATCACTGGCGGTGTCGTAGGTCATGTACGCCCCTTTGACTCGACTTAAATCAAGGCCGCAGATGCTGGGCGGCGAGCCCATGCATGACTCGTTTCTGGGAAGAGGTCATTAACTTATGCAAGTTCGAACATGGCGCCGGATTCACCAACTGCAGGGGGATGAACCAACAAAGGGCAGCATGTGTACGGATCGAGCTGGAGCAAGTCGTGAAAGCCCCTGCCGCCAGGCCTGTTAAGTCCGGACGGTGTTCCTGCATGGTGCTGCAGGCGAGCGAGAGAGCCTAAAAGAATTCAATCACCTTACGGCTTCTCTTTTTGAGAGCCGGGATGGGTTTGCGATGCATTCGCGGCTGCGCCGGCGGTGATTTCACCGGATGCTGTGCAAGCCTTGCTTGTCTCAGCCGCGCCGTCTTCTCGGCGCGTTCGGCTCGTTCAGCGTCCAGCATCTCTTGGCTGATACGTTTGGCGCGGTCGTATCTTTCCTTGTCGTGATTGCGAGTCACGGACACCTCCTAGCCAGCAACAAAAATCCTGCGAACCTTTTTGGTGACACGCGGCTTGCGTTGGCTGGGACCGGGCGTGATGGCTTGTGCGAGGCGAGCCTCCTTCAACCGCGCCGTCTTGGCGGCGCGCTCAGCACGTTCCTTGTCGATAATGAGTGCTGCAGCGGATGTGGTATTCTCGTTGCGACCGTCATGATTGATCCGCGGCATCTCAGTGCCTCGCCCCGATTCTTGTCGCCCGTAGTGCCATTTTGCACCTGCGTCCCGCCCTAAACTGGTCTATTGCCGCTTTGAGTGACGTTTCGGTTGCATGTTCCGGTTTCTCGCCCGGCTGGTTGTCGTTGGCAGCTTGTGTCATGGCCATCTTGGTTCTCCTAGGGGGCCGAACTTCGATATGACACAAGTGTTCCAAGGCAACTCGCAAGCTGCAGGGCTATTTTCGATGTAAGGAACGCGCGGATGCTAAGTGTGATCGGAGCACTGTGATAGGGGGCCGTAGCTGGAACTATGAGAGCACAGATAGCGTCGGCGCCTGAACATGAACGGCGGCCTTCTCCCCTCTCGCAAAGAGCCTGGTGTCGACGATGAACTTTTCTCGCGACGCGATCGTTCACACTTTGCTGGAGCAAGGGACCCCACGGAAACGTTATAAGCTCGGTATTGCATAGAATTCGGCCCTAGGGTCGTTGAACCACTACCGGGGGTCTCTGCAGTCAACCTACAGGCAGCCGCAGGTCAAAACGAGGAGCACGGTTCCAAGCGCATACGGAACCAGAAGCAAGCCTATCGTCACCCAGAAAGCTGGCTCTGCCAAGGCGGCCATGTCCTTGCGAAACTGCTCCATAGGACTACCCCGGCAACTTCGACAAACGAATAGAGCTAATCTGGTAAAGCCTACGGCCCACTTTTGGCATCTTCGACCTCCAGCGCATCCATGAGGGCTGTCGCATCGCTGGGTTGGCCATCGGCGCCACCCTGCACGTCACTTCGGGCGTTCTTTAGCGCTTGCTCGATCGCATGTTCAATGTTTCCGAGCTCGTCCTCACGCACCTCGCGACCATAACCGGCCGCTTCGGCGTCCTGCTCGAATTGCTGGGCCAGCACGGCGAAGCTCACATCCTCTTTGCCAGCAAGAGTGCCGACATTCTCCTGCAGCCAGGTTTCAAAAAACTCTTTGGTCGCGTTCACCGGATAACTCCTCCGCCGGATTAAGCGCGGCGGTTCCGCCACGCCTTCACTTTCCCATGGGGTATGCTCATGGTGGGCTTGGCTGATGATCCCGATAATTCGTCTGCGCGGCGACAACTCGTCAGACGATCGCTCGAAATTCCACGATCGAAGCCTGGTCTCGGCTGACGAAAATTCCCATCATCTGCATAGGAACCTCCTTCGACTGTAGCGGGCAGCCGAAACTCAACAGCTCGGCCGTCTAATCCTTGACATATGCCCCAGGCTGACGACCGCCTCTGGGCGCCTTGGCGTCTTTCGAATGCTCGGCCATCGCAGGGCCTGCTCCGGAGACTTTCTCTGCGGCCGGTGACGGTGTCGCCGGCTTAGACGAGGTCCGGCTGTCCGATTTTTCGGGGCGTGGTGATATGCCAGCTGAAGAATTGTCTGAAGAAGTCATGGCTCGTTTCCTTAGCTGCGAAACTTCCTTACCAACCTCCGAAATGCCCTGACGTTCCATTGCGATCCCTTCGTGCGATAAGATCTCCGCAGGTGAACATGCCTCGACCCTGGAGCGCATCAGCTACGGGTAGATTTCGCAAGTGAACCGTAAAATGCCAAGCCGCTCGGGAGAGATACAGCATAGCCCTACATGGCAGCGCGGGCATCAGAATACGAGCCGACGCGAAACAGAGATCCATCCGTCGCCGAACCCGCGACAGGCAGCAGGTCCGGTCATTTCTGCAGAAATGCGTTTGCCAGCTGAGACACAGCGGCAGTGCCCGCACCGCGATATTCTCTCCTGGTGCCAAGAGCCTGATTGCAGCGCCGACCAGCAAGGCTCGCGATACAGGCTGACTCCGCGGTTCAACCGATGAGGAACAATATCTCCCTTTGAAAGTTCTGGCCGACCCATGACGGAGATATGAAATGTCAGAATCGCGCGAATGGCTTGTCCAATGGCTCAGGGATGCTCACGCCATGGAAGAGCAGGCCGAGACCATGTTGAATGGGCAGTTGAACCGAATTGAGAACTATCCTGAGCTCAGCGAACGGATTCGCCAGCACGTCCAGGAGACCAGGCAGCAGGCTGCTCGGCTGGAAACCTGTCTCGACCGCATCGGACAAGGATCTTCCACACTGAAGGATGCCGGCGGCAAGCTGACGGCAATGGCGCAGTCGCTCAGCGGTGTCTTCGCCGGTGACGAAGTGATGAAAGGATCGCTTGCAAGCTACACGTTCGAGCACATGGAAATCGCCTCCTACACAATCCTTATCGCCGCTGCCAAATCGCTGCGTGAAGCAGAGGTCGCCCAGGTCTGCGAAGAGAACCTGCGTGAGGAAGTCGCAATGGCGGACTGGTTGAAAAGCCATATTCCAACGACAACCGAGCAGTTCCTGGCGCGGGCCGACTCGGAGAGTGAAAACGCCAAGCGTTGATCAGCCGGTAGCGTATCGCTAAACAAGCTCGCGCCTTGCGCCGAAGCTCGGCGCAAGGCGCATCGAGGTAAGCCGTTACCGCTGAAAGGCACTTCAAAGTAGGCAGTGCGTGAGTAAGTTTTCCGATTAGCTCTCCGTGCCGCGATAGTATCCTTGAGGCCAATTGAACTTGAAATTCCGGACGGAATTCTCTGCCATGTGCCGCTCCTTGAGAGCCCGCCGAACTGCCCATCATACGGATGTTGCTATCGCCCACTTTTTGGCGACAGTTCCCCATCCCCAACCATCTCCGCCAGCCGGCTGAGGAAGTCCACCAAAGCAGCTTGCGGCTCGTCGATTTCGCCGACCACGACCGAAATGCCCCAACGTCCAAGCACGGCCTCCTCCACAGGGTTTCGGCTGGTCATGAAGATGAACGAGGGCGGGCGATCTTTCTCATAGCCGGACCGATGCCACGTCTGCCAGAGACGGTGCAGCAGCAACCGAATGTTTGGGTCGGAAAGGCTATAGCCAATGAAGAGGATCGTGCTGCCGAGCGCATCCGAGCGAAAACGCACGTCCAGCGGAGAATTGAAGGAGAGACGATCGAGGTAGTCCGTTTCGGTGAGGACGAGGGACGAATCCTCGTCGAAATCACCATGGAACTTGACGATGTGGGTAATGCCTTGGCGGGCCTGCGCCACATCGCGTGCATTGGCCACTTTCACGTAGTCCCGACCGTATATCTCATAAGCCAGTTCCAGATTCCGATCATAGTTAGTTGTGTAGATGACAGGGAAGTCGAGCCTCACGATGAGACGATGCAACTCGGATTTCTCGATCCGGTCCTTGGGGACGGACCAGTTTCTGTCCATCCAACTGCGAAGTGGCCCGATGCTGCCATGCTTGATGCGATAGTACTCGGCCAGGGTTTGAAAACGATCGCGTCGCGTGGAAAATTCGTCGTCGACGCCGAGCTCCTTTGCCATTCGCTCTATCAGCTTCTCCCAGGAGGGTAATCCAACGCTGATCGAAACCCCTGCCCCAACAAACAGAATTGCGCTGCGATGCCGAATTGCGTTGGCGAGCGAATCTACAGGGTCATCGTTCATCACGTCTTTCGAGGCCACCCGCGCAGGTCGACCTTCCTCCCTCACATCTGGTCGTTATTAGGCTCCTTGGTGATCCCCACCTGCCTGGCCAGCTCGGAAAACGGTGGCACACTCGCTTCGAACTGCTCGGTGTTAGCCAGCCGCAAAAGCCGCAAAGGGAAACACACTGCGTCGCGGTTAGCCGGCGACATATCCTCGAAGAGGCGCTCATCAACCGTGAAGGAGGCTTCCGCGTTTTTCAACGCCGTGTCGATATCATCGACCGAGAGAAGGCCTCTGCGGACCAAGGCGTTATTGACGGCCGCGACCGCCATAAGCAAACCTTCCAATTGCAGGTTGGCGACGTTCATGGGCCATTGTCCTTCATACCATTGGGAGCCCGTCGATAGATAATCCTGCTCCGGAGGCCTTGTGCCGTGCCGGTGATGGAGTTGCCGGCTTGCTAGAGCGTTTCGGCTGCGCGGCGACGCCGGGATTGGCATCTGATGGCGCCCTTGGATCTCCGCTGGGCTGCTGGACAACTCTCCACATGCCTCGAGGTTCCGGATCGCCATGGCAACCTTGCAAAGGCAGAGGCAAGGCTTCTCGCTGTCCTACCGTCGGGCGCACCAGGTGATCGCGGTTGGGTCTTCAGACTGCGATTCAAAAAGCGCGATGCATGGTTCCTCCGCGAGCTCGAGCCGCCTTCGGCAGTAGATGCCTGCCGCGCCCGCTCGTAGCCAAAAGCAACCGCCGCAAAGCGTTCGGCAACTTTAGAGCTCCGACAGTGCCTCCCAGACGGGCCACATAGAAACGACCAAGCTGATGCCTGCTACAGGTCTCGGGATCTCGTTTATCGGCGACATCAGGCAGCGGCGCTCCGCAGGTCAGCAGATCCGATGGATGGGAACAACCCGGCACCGTGATGGTTCGGTGGCATCAAAAGGTGATAGAGAACGATGTGAAAAGCTTAAACAGCACACAGAAGCCACAGATCGTGAAAAGGCGATCGAAGCTCTCTACTTTGCGCGCAAGTGCGGCCTCACCAAGGAAGAGGCACTCAAGATGCTCAGGGAAGCCCAAATCAGGATCGATGATGGACCCAAAAGCCGCTCCGGCAACCGAACTTAAAAGCGATCGTCGAGCGCTCATCTCAGCCAGCGGCGGCGCATGATCTTCTTCACCTCCGACACGCATTTCAACGATCCCCGCATTCTGCGGCTCGACCCCCGCCCCTTCAGTTCATTGGTGGCGCACGACCAGGCACTGACTGAACTTTGGAACGAGACTGTTGCTCCAAATGACGAGGTTTGGCACCTCGGCGACTTCGCCAAGGGATCGGCCGAGACAGTGTCTTCGCTGCTGTCCTGCCTCCACGGCACCAAACACCTGATCATCGGCAACAACGACGGCATGGTAACGCTCCGCGCTTCGGCTTGGGCTAGCGTGCAACACTACAAGGAGCTAACTGTCGAGGGCAGTTTCTTGGTTCTTTGCCACTACCCGTTCCGCACCTGGAACAAGATCGGCAAGAAATCGATAAACCTGCACGGCCATTCTCATGGCCGGCTGAAGCCAATGACGCGCCAGCACGACGTCGGCGTCGACGCCTGGGATTTTCGCCCAGTCACCTTTGCTGCCATACAGGCCAGGCGCCGCCGAGATTGAGGTTAGCGCAGCAGATGGCGAACGATCGATGTCTTCACGTGGTGATGCTAGCCGCAAACAGGATTCCAGAATCCTGCCCCTGGAGTATTGCAGCCATGCTGGAACGCACCGCGAGTAAACTGGGACCGAGGAGCGCCCCACCCGTCTGCACAGCCGTGGGACGGCGCCGACCCCCGTCGTCAACACGGCGCTCCACTGGCGCCCCAATCGTTCATCCACCTCGCTTGAAACGAGCTTCAATCGCCGTCCTTGGCGACCTCAGTGCCACATTCTCTCTCTAAGCCACTTAAGAAACCTGTTCCCTCCGATTGACCGGCGGACTCTGGCGGCAGCCCACTGCCCTCTGAACGTGGTTCCGACATGGCAACTGCAGACGATGTCGTGCAACTCCCCGTCAGACAGTTCGAAGAAGCGCTTTGCTGCCCCATAGGTGTCATCCTTCAGGCCTAACGCACGCAGTAGCGGGTCCTCGAAGGCCACTGTAATTGGCGAGCCCTCACCGCGCGCTGCGTCGCGAGCTTCCCGCTTCAGATGCTCAGTGCCGGTAAGCGCTGTCAGGCGTCGCTCGGGATGTTGTTCCAGCAATTCTGCCCAGCGCTCAATGCGCTGTTGCCGGGTCATGATCGGGTATGTCGACAGGGGTTCTACTTCTGCAATTGTCTGCAGTTGGCTTAAAGTTTGGTGTTCCATCGTCGGCTCCTTTGGTCGAAGTCCCTTCCCCTCAAAAATTATCGCGCGCCGACGCGCTGACAAGAGCTGGTAAGGCGGCCACTTGCCCGACAATGATTGCGAAACAGCGCATTGCTCCGCCGGCGCGCGAAACGATATCCCATGCCAAATCAGACCGAAGCCGTTCAGAACGAACAGCTCGCCACCCGCCTACAACAACAAATTAAATTAGTAATGCCTTATGGAACTTTGAGGCTGGCGTTTCATTTGATCGGCATGGAGGCCTCTGTAATCCAAAGTGCCGGGATGAGAGCGAACGTGTCGCTGCGCTACTCGCTGGTTCTGCCGATATACAACGAGGAACAAGTGCTGCCTCGTCTGATCGAGCGGATCAGGTTGCTAATCCACCAGCTGGACGGTGAGACAGAGGCTATTTTCGTCGATGACGGAAGCCGCGATGGCAGCGTCACTTACCTTCGGCGTGTGGTCGCCGCCGAGCCTCGTTTTCGGCTGATCGAGCTTTCCCGCAATTTTGGGCACCAGATAGCAATCACAGCCGGTATGGACGCCGCCCAGGGGGATGCCGTCATCGTCATGGATGCCGATCTCCAAGACCCACCCGAGGTGGTTCTCGATCTGGTGGCGAAGTGGAAGGAAGGTTTCGAAATTGTCTATGCCCGGCGCGTTAAACGCGAGGGCGAATCCTGGTTCAAGCGCTTCACGGCAAGTCTCTTCTATCGCTTGCTGGAAAGGATGACGACCGTTGACATTCCGCGCGACGTTGGAGATTTCCGGTTGGTCGGTCCGAAAGCGCTGAGAACTTTCAGGCAGATGCCCGAACAGGATCGCTTCGTCAGGGGCATGTTTGGCTGGATGGGGTTCAAGCAGGCGTCGGTGTCTTTCGAGCGCCCGGCACGAGCCCATGGCCAGACCAAATACCCATTCTGGAAGATGGTGCATCTTGCTGTGCACGCCATCGTCAGTTTCTCGGAGCAGCCGCTGCGCCTGGCGCTCTGGGGTGGCTTGGCCATTTCTGCGCTGGCCGTAGCCTTTGGTGCCTACGCCATCTACGCCTGGGCCTTTGAAACCGGCATTGTTGCCGGCTGGACATCCACCGTGATGATCGTGTCGCTCCTGTGCGGCATCAACCTCTTCATGACCGGCGTGGTCGGATTGTATGTCGGCAGCATCCACGCCGAAGTAAAACGGCGCCCGCTTTACGTGATCGATCGCCTCACCGGCTTCGACCGGCCGATGTCTGCCGTCCCGGGCAAGAGCCGCCGCTCGCCTCGAAAATCCCGGATTGGAGTCCCGGCCAATGTCCGAACCCTTCGACAGCTATAGATTCAATTATGGTGAGACGGTCCAGGGATCGATCCGCTTTTCAGGGCTTAAGCACGACTTCTTTCTCATGGCGAAGGCCGAGTTGCTGCGACGCGTTGTGATCGAGCGGGGGCTTCGTCATGCCGGCTCGGAAGTACGGGTGCTTGATGTCGGCTGCGGCGTAGGTGTGCTCCATCCCTATCTCAAAGGCGCCTTCGAGTGCCTGGACGGCTGTGACATCTCGCAGGAATCGATCCTGCGTGCGAGGCAGGAAAATCCGAGCGTCACATACAGGGCCTGCACCAGCCTGAACCTGCCATACGACAATGGGGTCTTTGATCTGGCCTTCGCCAGCTGCGTCGTCCATCATGTACCGCCAGCTTCCTGGCTCGGGTTCATGCGCGAGATGCGGCGCGTCGTGCGCCCGGGCGGTGTCGCCTGCATCATCGAGCACAATCCCTATAACCCGCTGACGCGTCTGGCTGTGTTCCGGTGTCCCTTCGACCATGACGCGGTGCTGCTCAGCGCAGCCAAAACAGCGTCCCTCCTTCAAGAAGCAGGCTTCAGCAACATCCGATCCGAGCACTTCCTGCTGCTGCCGTCGGGCAGGTCCTTGGCCCGAAAAGTCGAACGCGCGCTCGCCCCCCTGCCGCTGGGGGCACAGTATGCGTGTAGTGCGCATGCATGAGCATCGGCCTGCCGGCGACGACTCCCTGAAGCTACTGGCACGCTTCGGCCTGGTCGGCATCGCTGCCACACTTCTGTATGCCGCTTTGGTTGCTGCTTTTTCCAAATCGGAGTGGCTCGGTTTAACGCCCATCCATGCCTCGCTTGGGGCATATGCCGCAGCCACCCTGTTTTCGTATCTGGCTCACAAATCCCTGACGTTCGTGTCGGGCCGATCGCATCGAACTGAAGCTCCGCGTTTTCTCCTGCTGGGGGCAACAGGCTTGGCCATTGCCTATGGGGCGCCGGCGTTGCTGACGGTAAAGCTGGGCTTGCCGCTCATCATTCCCGTGCTGATTACGTGCTTGCTTGTCCCCGGCATCAATTTCTTCGTGCTTGACCGGTGGGTTTTTGCCGGACGCATTCCCGGTCGGCACGGCAATCGCTCCCGCCAGAGGCAATAATGCTCTAAATGGCGTCCAGTCGAAACGACACCAATTTGATGGAGCGCTTGTAAATGTCGCTGGCGGCCTGGCTGGGCGGGATCCCGTCGAGATAGTCAAAGGTCATTTCGAACGTGCTGGCGTTCGAAAAAGCTGCATGCGGAATGACGAACGAGACGGTCATCGGTTGCTTGCCCGACAGTGTGACCTTATGCACGGACACGCCATGCACCGAGATTATTACCCTCTGCGTCGTCTGTGGCGGACGAATGACAGCGGCCATTTGTAGCGTTGCCTTGAGACCGTCGCGAAGCGGCGGTATCTGCAGGCGAAGCCGCGAGGTCTCGCCCAGTGAATGCGTGCCGTCGGCTACCGGCCCCGACCAGCCACAAACTTTCATGCCGGCTGCCCGTTTGGCGCCATCGGACCGGAAGGACACTGTCTGGCCGAGTGAGTAGCTGCCAATGGCATCGCGGTTGAGGCATGTCGTCGTGCGGTCGATGTAATAGGCACGATAGTCGGCGTGGACAGTCGGATGGAGAGCCAGCGCAAGGATGGCGAGTTCGGACACGGCCAGAACCGCGGCGAGCGCGTAAGCGCCAAGCGAGATGGCGCGTCCACGGGGATTGAGGGTGTCAGACCAAAGCAAGGTAGCCTCCAATCCATGCCGCCGTCATGAAATAGCAGGCGACCAGGAAGAGAACCAAAGCGGCGAGCCAGATCAGTTTCGACGCCGACAACAGGACGGCCATCAACATTATCAGAGGCGCCAGCCCAATGACGTATCTGACCATGGAGGCCAGATTCGTTATCAATGGCACGAGAATGCAGATCGCGCAGAAGACCCCAGCGCCATATTGCTTGCGAGCCACCAGCACGACTGATAGCGCCAGCCCGATGATCGCTGCGAGCGCACTCCATTGCGGCGCCGTGGGCAGCCACCCGGTCTTGGGAAATGCTGAGAGCCCGTCCCATAGAAACAGGAGCGGGTTCCCAGCCACTCGTCCAAAGGCGCGTTGGACGTGCAGAAACGCAAAGCCGTCACCGACAGTGACATACAAAAACAGGATGTAGGCAAACAAGCCGGCAGGCGAGATAAAGATAGCGACGAGCAGATCCGGTCGACCGAGCACCCAACGCGGAAAGGAGAGTGGTGAGCCGCCCCGTTCTCGATGCTGCTGGAACATTTGAATGACGGTCGCAAAGACGACAAGGACCCCAACGAGCCTCGTTGCCGAAAGGAGCGCTGACGAGATGCCAGCGACGGCATAGCTGGAGCGTTTGAGTGCCAGGAAGACAATCGAGGTCAGGAGCACGAAAAGAGGTTCGGAAAGGAAAGTTGTGAAGTGGAAGGAGAACGGGCCGCTAAGCAGAAAAGCGCAGTACAGTACATAGGCCCGCATGTTCTTCTCCAACAGCGGCCATGCCACCAGACACGCGGCGTAGCTGCATGCAATCGAAGTGATCGTCGCGACCAGTATCGTGGCGAAGGGGAAAATCGCCCGGATCACCGCTACCAGCATCGGATAGAATGGAAAGAAGCCCCATCGTCCGACGTTGCTTTGGTTTGGGATGGGAAAGCGCTCGTAGCCGCGTTCGGAAATATCCAGATACCAGTGGCAATCCCATCGGCAGAGCGCACGAGCATAAGACTCGAAGCCTGGTTCTGCCAACGTTGAAGCAACAGCGGCATAACGAATAGCAAGGCCAGTGAAACCGAACAGGAGCGGGACTGCCACCACCGCTGCCGCTACCATGTGGCGCTTGTTGATTATGTAGTCGGGGAAAATCTCGACATGCGCTGGATCCTTCATCGACAGCGCATGGCCGGGGCTTTTGATGGCCGTGAGGAGATTGTCAGTCCTGGCTTTTTTCATCGCCGAGCACCGGCGGGGCGCGTTCCCATGCCCTGATGGGGGCCAGCTTCGGCCGTGACCAAACCGCCGACCGTGGCCTTGCCATCTTCATCGTCGTCGAGCAGTTCCAGACGGGTGACGCCGCCCACCCTCACCTCGTGGCCAAAATCGATGCCAGTCTGTTCCCGCGCCATTTGAGAGATTCTGGAGCGCGGTCGGCGGTCGTCAAGAGGTTGCTAATATTCGAGCGGCGATGGGAAGGCACCTTTGAAGCGCGTCGAGAACACGATATCATGCGTGCCTCGGCGGCCGGACGAGCTATCGCGCAGCCTTGACACCGGGATGGTCGCCCGACAAATCAAAGGTCCGCACCGAATGCTCCTTCTGTGCGACGTCGAATGCCCACGGGCGGAGGCGCAAAGACCGAGATCGCCTTTGGATGGACCTTGAAATGGCCTGGTGTCGAGGTGACGATCTCACCATCGGTGTTGACCGGCATCGGCTTCTCCGTCTCGATGTCGAACTCGACGCACCTAGCCGTGCGCACCTCTCGCCAGGCGCCATGCCTTCCAGACCGGAAGGAGCGGAGCATCAGCGCCAGCTTCCAAAGGTTCGTCATTTCCAAGCTATAAAGATCGAGATGTCCGTCATCGATCTCGGCCGTCTCTTCCACCACGTTGCCGCCGCCGTAATGACGACCGTTTCCCACCGCAATTTGGTAGGTTTCGACGTCGGTCGACGTGCCTTTCTCAACAATCTTCGCGTGGAACCGCGTGGCCCGCGTCAACACTTTCATCGCCGCCAGCGCATAGCCGAGCCTGCCGAAACGCTTCTTCAAAGTGGGATCCAGACCCTTCGCCAGTTCAGTGCTGAGTCCGATACTCGCAACGTTGAAGAAGGCATTGCCATTGACCGTGCCGATATCGATCTGCCGGAGTCGGCCCTGCGCGATCACGTCAGCGGCCTGCAGAAGATCCATAGGGATGTCGAGTGTGCGAGCGAGGTCATTAGCCGTTCCCATAGGAATAATGCCCATCGGCAGGCTGCTTTCCACTACAGCCATCGCCGCCGCCGACACCGAACCATCGCCACCGCACACGACCACAAGGTCGGCCGTTTGGCGTAAGCGAACGATGTCACGAGCGATCTCCGGCAACGCCTCGAACTTTTCGACAGCGACAGAAAGCCGGCCGCGCTCCAGCCGCTCCACAATCGGGGCGATCAGCTCTTGGCCGCGCCGCGCCTTTGGATTGAGGAGCAGCAATGCGCGCCTTGTGGCTAATTTGCTCATTCAAAGATCGATCCGATGGTCATGACGCATGCACATAGGGCGGTTGCTCATTCGACCGCAACCGAAGCTTTCGACTCAAACCGGACCTACCTCCGCCGCGACGTTGCGAACGGCGCAATTTGCGACATCCAGCGGTCCCCAGGATCGCTATTCGAGTTCGTGGACCGTCACGCCGGCACAGCCGTCTTGGCAATCGCATAGGTGCTGGCGATGCGTGAGATAGGCCACTTGGCCGGCACATGTCATTCCCCAAACAACTTGAAACCTCCTCGGAGTGAACATGGTCGAAGGTTTCCATGATCATCGGCGCGCCTATCTATCGCGCGAAAGCTTGAAAGCGCGGTCGATCGCATCGCGGATATGTCCCGGGGCGGATTTCAGATCGTCCTTCGGCGCGCCGCTTTGCTCCGGAACGTTGCCGCGCCCCGCTGGAGCCTGCGACAGAAGATGCGCTCAAGCCCATTGCCGGAGAGATTTAAATCGGCAGGACCAGATCGGCCTGGCTCCTGTAAAATCTGGAGCCGGGTCGCGATTGGCCGGAACCAAACAGAACAGCCGTAATTATCAGCCGAAGGGACCGCAACCGCATAGGAAGGGGAACGATGGCTGAAATTCTGGATTTCGAACTTGGCAGTTCAAGGTTGTGCGTCAAACGTGCCGAGAAATCGTTGAAGCGCGCAAAGGAAGAAACGGACAGGAAAAATGGCGTGGTGAAACCGCGGCAGCCGGCGCGTTGCTGGTCGAGGAAAGGCACGGGCCGTTCGTCCAGCGCATCCACGCATTTTTTTCTGGAAGTTTAATGCTTTAGTATCTGGCTGAGGAACAACTTGGTTCGATCATGGCAAGGGTGGCCGAAAAACCCGTCGGGCGTGCCCTCCTCGACGATCTGCCCAGCGTCCATGAAGATCACCCGGTCGGCAACCGCACGAGCAAAACCCATCTCATGTGTTACACACACCATGGTCATGCCGTCCCGAGCCAATCCCGTCATCGTCTCTAGCACCTCGGAGACCATTTCCGGATCGAGTGCGGAGGTCGGCTCATCGAACAGCATGACAGCCGGTTCCATGCACAGGCTGCGGGCAATCGCCACGCGCTGCTGCTGTCCGCCGGACAGCTGGATGGGGAACTTGTTCGCCTGTTCGGGAATGCGGACCCGCTCGAGGAACTTCAGCGCGGTCTTGCGCGCCTGCTTTTCCGATACGCCCTTCACCCACATTGGGCCGGCCATGCAGTTCATCAGCACCGTCATGTGCGGAAACAGGTTGAAGTGCTGGAAGACCATGCCGACGTTGGAACGCACGGCGGCAACGTTGGTCATCTTGCCATGTAAGGCAACGCCGTTGACGACAATGTCGCCCTCTTGATGCGCCTCCAGGCGATTGAAGCAGCGGATGAGGGTTGATTTGCCGGAACCCGAGGGCCCGCAGATCACGATCCGCTCGCCCTTGTGGACGATCAGGTTGATGTCCTTCAGCGCCTGGAATTGGCCATACCATTTGGAAACGGACTTGGCTTCAATGATGGCGGGGGCGCTCATCGCACCTTGCTCCTGTGGTAATGCCGTTCGATCCGCGATTGGACCAGTTCGAGGCAGATCGACAGCATCCAGTAGATCATCGCTGCCGAGATCAGCATCTCCATGTGCTGGAAGGTCTTCTGTCCGAGGGTGCGCGCCAGGAACATCAGCTCCCACACGCCGATGACCGAGACCAGCGAGGAATCCTTCAGCATCGAGATGAACTGGTTGCCCGTTGGCGGAATGATGACCGGCAATGCCTGCGGCAGGATGATGCGACGCATGGTCAGCGTGAAGCCGAAGCCCATGGAGCGCGACGCCTCCCACTGGCCGCGATCGATGCTCTGGATGCCGGAGCGGAAGATCTCGGTCATGTAGGCGCCGTAGCAGAGCGATAGCGCCAGGATGCCGGCCGGAACCGCATCAATGACAAAGCCGAGCTGCGGCAGCCCGAGATAGATCAGATAGACCTGCATCAGCAGGGGCAGGCCGCGAAAGAAGGAGGTGTAGAAGCTGGCGATGGCGTAGGCGAAGCCATTGTTGGAGAGCTTGGCGACCGCTCCCGCCACCGCGATGACCGAAGCGATGACGATGGAAATCGCCGAGACGTAGAGCGTGGTGACAACGCCCTGGCTGATCAGGAACGGCAGTTTCTCTCTGATAAAGGGCAAGCTGAGATGGAACGTCTCGAAGAAGCCAACAAACAGGAGCAGCAGTTCGAGCCATACGATGCCGATCTGGAACTTGAGCGGCGCGAAGCCGATCAACACGACATTCAAGGTGAAGATCACCGCTATGGCGAAAGCAATGGCAAAGCGGCCGTAGAAGCCACTCACCGACGGTTCGCCGATCACGGGGCGCATCAGTTCGGCAAAGCTGGTGCTCGACATGTTGAAAGCCATGAAGAGAAGCAGAACGACGCCGAACATCGTAGCCACGAACCAGGGTTTGTGGACGAGGACTTCGGCTTCGACGGTATCCGGATAAAGCATCTTTGAGCACCGGCTGTTCGGCGGCCTGCCCGGGGGGCAGGCGCCTTTTAAGGGGGCTAGTTGGTCTTCGAGTAATCCTGCCCGTACCACTTTTCGGAAAGCTTGCTCAGCGTGCCATCCTCCTTCATCGCTTTCACGGCGTCGCCGATCTTGGCGGAGAGTTCGGGATCGCCGCGTTCGGTGGCGATCGCCAGCGGCTCGTAAAATACTGGGTCGCCCAGCTGCTTGATCGGGTAACCGGCCTTCTCGGCGTCGAGGATCGACGGCAGTGAAGAGACCACCGCGTCCAGGCGCACGCCGTCGCCGAGGCGGAGGTCGTCAAAGGCGGTCGTCGAATTCTCGTAGGAGCGGACCTCCTTCGGGTTGAGCTTGTACTCGAATGGCGGCGCGCCGGCGGCGTCGAGCGTCAGATCCTTCTTGGCATAGGCCTCGAAGGTGGAGGTGCTGGTGGCGCCGACCACCTTGCCGTCGAGATCTGCCAGCGTCTTGGCCTTGCTGTCCTTGTGCACGGCAACGGCCGCCGGCGTGTAATAGTAGACCGCCGGAAAATCGAAGATCTCGGCGCGTTTCTTGGTCGGCGTCATCGAGCCGGCATGCATGTCCCAGCGCCCCGCCCAATGGCCGGCGGTGATGATGTCCCAGCCGGGCGTGATGAACTCGACCTTGACGCCGAGGTGCTTGCCGATCGCCTTGGCGACGTCGACATCGAAGCCGTCCAGCTCGTTGCTGGAATTCACGAAGGACTGCGGCGCCCAGTTGGCATCGGTCGCCACCTTGAGCGTGCCGGCCGCCACAACGCGGTCGAGCACCGCGCCTGCGTGAGCAGGATATGCGCCAAGCGCAAGCGCCATCGCGGCCAACGTCAGCTGTGGTCTGTTCCAGAATGTCATATCCGTATTCCCCTGTTGTTGTTCAGTTCCTTGCAGTCACTTCCGTTCAGCCGGTCGTGACGTCGCAATTTCGTGCCGACCTGGTCGGCGTCCTCTCCCAAAGGCCCGCGGATTTAGCGACGTCGCGGCCGGTCCGGTCTTCCGATGTGGCGGAGGATGTTTGCCGTCGCCATTCCCCCGATCACAGGGAAGGTCCCGGCCCGCTCCCTGCGAGGTGTCGTGCAGCCCCTGGTGTCCGGCGTTGGCTTTCGCATCGCGAAGGCTGCTATTCATCGGCGCCGCCCCCCTTTCCCGCGGTCAGCGTCCATCAGGAAATCGCCCATCAGCGTGGCAACCCGAGCCGGCGCCTCGATCAGGATCGAATGACGAAGTCCGGGCAGGATGGCGAGTTGCGACCCTTGCACCTGTTCGTGCATCAGCCGTGCCATCCGCGGGCTGGAGCCCTGATCGTCCTCCCCGGTCACGATCAGCGTCGGGCAGGTGATGCGGTCGAGAATGCCGCCGAAATCGGTCTCGGCCAGAACGCGATAGGCGGCCGCATAGCAGTCGCGGTCGTTTTCAGCGTCACGCCGGCGCAACTCGGCGATGGTCTCCGGGTTGCTGTCCTGAAAATCCTCCGTCAGCCAGCGCGACAGCGAGGCTTCATGATGCACTGAGGCATCGCTCGCCATCAGCGCCGCCAGCCGGCCACGCACCGCGTGCCGTTCCTCGGGCGTGCGGCCGGCGACCGTCGACAGCAACACCAGTTTTTTCAGGCGCTCGGCATGGGTCAGCGACAGGCGCTGTGCGATCAGGCCACCCAGTGAAAACCCGGCCACATGGAAGGTGGCAAACCCGACATGGTCGGCCAGCGCCAGCGTTTCCTTGACGAAATCGTCGATCTCGTAACGGCCCTTGATCCGGCTGGAGCGGCCATGGCCGCGCAGGTCGAAGGTGAGAACCGAGAAGCGATCTTTCAGTTGGCCCGCCACGCCACTCCAGGCTTCGAGATAGGAGCCGACTCCATGGATGCAGACCAGCGGCAACCCACCCTCACCCTCAAGGCGCCAGTTGAGCAGCACGCCATCGACATCGAGCTGGCCGGAGCGCGCCATAGTCACGCCCTCGCCGCCTGGCGCGCCCTGTCGCGCTCGCGCGCGGCGAAGACCGGCATCACCTCGTCGACCCACAGCTTGATCGTCTTCTTCTGCAGCTCGAACGGCAGGTTGAACGTCAGGCCGAGGCAGTACTGGTCAACGCCCGCGGCTTCATAGTCGAGCAGCTTCTCGATCACCTCGTCGGGCGTGCCGAACATCAGGTTGCGACGGATGTTCTCGGGATTGTAATTGTCTTTGCCCTTGACTCTCTCGTAGGGGATAGCTTCGGGAAAGCCGTTTTGCACGGTGCCGATGTTCTGGAACAGGTTCTCGAACGCGCGGCCATAGTCAATGGCATGCCCGACCGCGATCTCCCAGTCCTGCGCTCGTTCGTAGACGCAGGTGCGCCGCTGCATCATCAGGCGCGGGCGCGGCACCTCTGGATGATCGGCGACGGCCTTGCGGAATTTCTCGCCGAGCACGGCGATCTCGGCCGCCGGCGCCGACAAGGGCGTCGACAGGATCGAAGCGCCGATGCCGACCGCCCAGTCGAAGGTTCCCGGGTCTCGCGCGGCCACCCAGATCGGCGGATGCGGCTTCTGCAGCGGCTTCGGCACGCCGGCGGCGAGTGGGAACTTCCAGTAATCGCCGTCATGGGCATAATCCTGTGCCCACAGCTTCTTCACCGCCGGCACCAGCTCCTTCAGATAGGCAACGCCTTCCTGCTGCGGCATGCCGCCGGCCATGCGGTCAAACTCATATTGGTAAGAACCGCGCGCGATGCCGAACTCCAGCCGCCCGCCGGTCAGGTGATCACAAAGTGCCGCCTCCCCTGCCAACCGGATCGGGCTCCAGTAGGGCGCGACCAGCGTCGAGGTGCCGAGGCGGATCTGCTCGGTATGCTGGGCAAGCCAGGTCAGCGTCATCAGGGGGTTGGGCGAGATCGTGCATTCGATCGTGTGATGCTCGGCCGTCCACAGCGTCTCGAAGCCACCTTCGTCGGCCAGGCGCGCCAACTCGAGGAGATTGCTCTTCACCTTCGACATCGGCATGTCGGGCGAGAAGCGTTCCATGGTCAGCGAAACGGCGAATTTCATGTCGGTCTCCCCAGTGCGTCGGTTTGGTCAGCGAAGGCGGATAATGAAGGGGTCCTGCATCGCGCCCGAGTAGTCGATGACGACGTTCTTCAGGCGCGAGAACTCCTCCATGGCGTCGAAGCCGCCGCGCCGCCCGTAGCCGCTCTCCTTGAAGCCGCCATTGGCGGACATGAAGGACGAGGCGCGGTAGGTGTTGATCCAGACGGTGCCGGCTTCAACATTCCTGGCGAAACGCAGCGCGCGGTTGATGTCCCGGGTCCAGATGCCGGAGGCGAGGCCATAGCGGGTGTCGTTGGCGAGACGGATCATCTGGTCTTCCGACGAGAACGGGATGACGCCGACGACAGGACCGAATAGTTCCTCCTGCATGAAGTCCATGCCGTTGTCGGCATCGGTCATCACGGTCGGCTCGAAGTACCAGCCGCCTGCAAGCTCATCCGCCTGCGGCCGCTTGCCGCCGGCCGCAATCCGCGCGCCCTGGCGCACGCCCGAGGCGACGTAGCCTTCTACCTTGGCGAGTTGCACCGACAGCGCCAGCGGTCCGACGTCGGTTTCCTCCAGCATCGGCAGCCCGACCCGCACGCGCCGCGTGCGTTCGACCAGCGCCTCGACGAACCGATCGTAGACGCTGGCCTCGACGAAACAGCGCGAACCGGCGACGCAGGTCTGCCCAGCCGCCGCGAACACACCGGACACGACGCCGTTGACGGCATGGTCGATGTCGACGTCGTCGAAGACGACATGTGGCGACTTGCCGCCGAGTTCCATCGAACAGGGGATGAGGTTCTCAGCCGCATTGGCGGCAATCCGCCGGCCCGTCGCCGTCGAACCGGTGAAGACGAATTTCGCGATGCCAGGGTGCCGGGTCAGCGCGTCCCCCGCCACGGCGCCGGTGCCGGTCACGACATTGACGACGCCGGCCGGGAAGCCGGCCTCCATGATCAGCTCGGCCAGCGCGAGCGTGGAGGCACTGGCATGCTCGGACGGCTTGACGACCACCGTGTTGCCGAGCGCCAGGCATGGCGCCAGCGTGCCGGTGAGCAGCATCAGCGGCGAGTTCCATGGCGTGATCATGCCGACGACGCCGATCGGCTCGCGCAGGTTGAAATTGAGCATGTCGAGCTTGTTGACCGGAATGGTGTCGCCGAGCAGCTTGTCGGCCATCCCTGCGAAATAGGTGTAGCTGTCGGGCATGGCGCGCATCTGCGCCCGCATTTCCTTGAGCAGCTTGCCGTTGTCACGGGTCTCGATCAGCGCCAGCGCGTCGGCGTGCTCCAGCACCAGTTCCGCCAGCCGGCGCACCAGCCTGCCGCGGTCGGTCTGGGTCATGCGCCGCCAGGCAGGCGCCGCGAAAGCGGTACGTGCGGCCTCGACGGCCGCGCCGACATCCTCGGCGCCGGCCTCGGCGAACTCGTACCAGGGCTTGCCGGTGGTCGGGTCGAAACTGTCGATGTACTGCCCGGTTTTCGGCGCCACGAACGCCCCGTTGATGAACAGGTTCTGGCGTGAGCCTTCGAGCGATCCGACCGTCGTTTTCATGCTGTCTGTCCTGCGTGGAGCATCATTCGGACGCGGCCTGCGTCCACGATTGCGACTGGCCGTCGATCATGGCGACACGGCCGCCATCGCCGGTGTCGATATAGATGCCGAAGCGTTTGTCCTGGCGCTCGCGGGCATAGCGGCGCAGCATGGCGCGCAGTTCATGCGTGGCGATCCGCTCATAGGGCAGCGCGTCGACGGAAAAGAAGGCGTGACCCTCCGGAAGTGCGGCTTCAGCGCTCTCACGGCTCAGTTCGGCGCGGTAGATGAGATAGCCCGGGTCGCTGTCGGCGACGTCGAAGACCGAATAGAGGAAGGTGTTTTCAGGGACGAGGGTCAGCGCCTCGCCGCCATCGAGGACGAGCTGACTGTCGGCCTTGCGGCGCCGCGCCGTCGGCAGCACCCAACTTCCCTTGCCATCGGTGCGCAAGAGGATGCGGTCGCCGGCTTCGACAAGATAGCCGATGATCATGTCCTGCGAGGCCAGCCAGCCGGCAGGCAGCGGATCCTTTACGCTGGCGTAACGGCCGCGGCAAAACCCGAGCGGCGCCGATGGGCTGGTTCCGAAAGCCTGGACCTGGCCGATCAGGATGATGTGGTCGCCGGCCTCGATGCGGTTGTGAACGGTGCAGTCGAACCATGTCAGGCTGTCGGTGAGGATCGGCGCGCCGGTGTGGGCGCGGTCATGGTTGACCGACTGGAATTTGTCCGCCGCTTTGGATGCGAACACCGAAGAAACGTCGACCTGGCCTTCATGGAGGAAATTGACCGCGAAGGACCGTGTTTCGTTGAATGCGGGAAAGCTCGCCGCCGCCTTGGCGACGCAGACCAGGAGCAACGGCGGGTCAAGCGAGACCGAGGTAAAGGAGTTCGCGGTCATGCCGCGCGGATTGCCGTCGCAGTCGCGCGTGGTGATGACGGTCACGCCGGTGACGAAGGTGCCGAAGGCACGACGCAAGGCGATCGGGTCGATCGTCCTGTGTACCACCGCGTCCGCCATTGCTTTCCTCCCATAGTGTCGGATGAAAGCTAGGCAAGAGACGGCCGGCCTTCTTCCTCCGGTCTGTAGGAAAGATGTCGGGGCGTGCTGCTGCCATCCCGAGCAAGTGCAGGCGCAGCGCGCCTGCACTTGCGGCGGCTGCCGCGTCGAAACAGTGGTGGCGAGGTCAACAGAGTCTAACGGGCTGTCGGCGTGCGGCTGTCGATGATGCCGCTGAGACGGATCGCGAGTTCAACCGCGAAGCGCTGTTCGGGCGTGTCGAGACGGATGCCGAACAGGTCCTCCATGCGCGACAGGCGATAGCGTAAGGTGGTGACATGCAGGCCGATGGCGTCGGCGCAGGCCTGGCTGCGGCAGCCCTCGCGCAGATAGGCAAATAACGTCTCCAGATAGGGCGTGCCGTGCTCGCGGTCATGCGCGATCAGGGCGCCGACACTTTCGTCGACGAAGCCGCGCACGTCCGGAGCGTCGGCAGCGGCGACCAATATCGGCAGCGGACCGAAATCCTGGCCGGCAAAAACGCCGGTGCGCCCGAAGGAACGGCCGATCCGGATCATGCGGCGGCACCGCTCCCAGGCGATGGGATAATCGACCAGCGCGGCACAGGCCTCGGAAAGCACAACCACCGGCTCAGCTTCGAAATAGCGGCCAAGCCCGGCCGCAATCTTGTGCGGCAATTTCGCGAAGCGCGCGCCATCCTGCCCGGTATCGGCCGGGACAAGACAGACAAGCCCATCCTCCACCGCGATTGCCGTGCCGGCAATGCCGGCCTGCTGCAGCAGACGCATGACCTCGTGATGCGGATCGGCAAGGCCGATGGCACCGTCCTGTTCGGCGAGGTCGACGACGATCATCTTCTGTGCAACGGTCAAGTCGAGCCCCAGCCGGCGGGCGCGACTGACGATATCGGCCTCGTCGCGCCAGCGGCGCTCCGCCACCTCCAGGAAAAGCTCGGTCAGCGAGCGCGTCTCGAAACGGAAGCGCACGAAGCTGCGCATCATCTGCACGCTGAGTGCGAATTTGGTGCTGTCGAGCAGCATCTGATCGAGTTGACCAGACTCGTGAGGCGTCGGGAAAATCATCAGTGCGCCAACCACTTCGGCGTCGATGCTAAGCGGCTCGATGCGCACCGAAAGCTTGAGCTGTCGCTTGCCGTCATCGACGAACAGCGTCTCGGTGTGACGCCCGTCGGACACGCCGCGCGCTATCTTGAAGATCTGCCGGCTGAGCGTTCCGCTCACCGCCTGCTGCCAGGAGGCGGCGTCGAAATGCGCCTCGCTCGGGGAACGGCCGGCGACAACCAGATTGGCATGGAAATCGATCACCACCACAGGATTGGGTAGCAGCTCGCTGACCTTTTCGGCGAGCGAGGCCACCGATCCGTCCGACAAGGCTTGCTGCAGAAGCGAGGTGTGCGCCGATAGGGCGCGCTGCAGACGCTCGCCGGCCTGCTTCTCCTGGCGCAGCCGATGCTGCTTCTCGACCGCGATCTCACCCAGATGCACGATCATGCCGATGAAGGCGATATCCTGCGCCGTCACTTCGGTGATCTCGCGCGAAACGACGGTCAGCACCATCGGCCGGCCGTCTTCGTCGACGCAGTTCATCGGCATGACCAGAACACTGCGGTAGTCGCGCTCGAAGGCTTCTCGGCGGTAGCCCGGGAACTCCTCCGATACGCGCGCGTCCCTGATGTAGACCGGCTCGTTGCGGTTGAGCGCGACGATCGAGGGACTGGTGGCCAGCTCCCAACGGTCCGGCAACGTGCGGTGAATGAGCGTCGGGTCGTGGCGCACGATGACATAGGCGTGGCCGTGGGCGGCGTCGATGCCCATGATCGAGCCTAAAGTCCATTGGGCATGACGACAGGCCGCCAGCACGAGATGGCGCAGCACGGACTGGAGATCGCCGCCCGAATTGATGAGGCTGGCGGCGTCCCGCAAGGAGAGAATTTGCGATTCGTGGTCCACGCCTGATCTTCCGCCGCTCGCGAAGGGCGAATTTAAGCCGTCGCGGATATACGAACGCTACACCGCTTCCAAGCGGGACGCACGCCGTTTCTTCCTACGAACCGGAGGAATACCCGACGGTTGGCGTGCATTATCTTGAGCTTCCACCTGGGGAGGCCAAATCATGGAATTGCGAAAAGTCAGCACCTTCATCGAGGAAGTGCACATCGAAGGCGGCAAAGCGGGTGCAAGGCCGGTAACGTCGATCGTGGTGGCAGCCGTCCTGCGCAATCCATGGGCCGGGCGCGGCTTCGTCGAGCATTTGCGGCCGGAGATTGTCGCCATAGCGCCCCGGCTGGGGCAGGAACTCACGAGCCGCCTGATTGGATTGATGCAGGCGGAACGCATCGAAAGCTACGGCAAGGCGGCCGCCGTCGGAACCGCCGGCGAGATCGAGCATGCCTCCGCCATGATCCATACGCTGCGCTTCGGCAATGTCTTCCGCGACGCCGTCGGCGGCACGACCTATCTCGAATTCTGTAACACCCGCAACGCGCCGGGCGCGCTGCTATCGCTGCCGATGATGCACAAGAGCGAGAACGGTCGCCGCTCGCATTTCATCACCGCCAACTTCCAGATCGCCGACGGCCCGGCTGCCGACGAGATTGTCGTGGCCATCGGTGCTGCGGACGGCGGCCGGGTTCACCCACGGATTGCGGACCGCTTTCAGGACATGAAAGAGATGGAGCAGGAAGCAGCGATGTGAGGCTTGCGCTGGGTTCCACAACATCACCGTGGGTACCACAGCATCACCAATGTTCAGAGCCGGCGAATGCTGATGACGATCTCGCGGCCTATTTCGAAGAGCTTGCTAGGCTGCAGTGCAGGCTCTCCGGACCCGAAGGTGCTTGGCGAACTGCACAGGCGTCCTTGCCGTTCATCTCCGGCCATCGATGCTGTCGACATGCGGCGTTGCGATCCGGCACCTTTGATGCCGGAACTATGGCGGTAGCTAGTTTGCCAGTACCCTCCAATTGCCTGCCTCTTCAAGAGCCCGCTACGCCGGTGGCGGGCTTTCGCTTTGTTGGTGCGCAAGCGTCAGGAAGGCAGTCGCCGAATTGGCGGGAACAATTTAGCGAAAAGTAAATTCAACGGTCTTCTGGTAGGAGGCCAAAGTGTCCCAGCGAAGCATCGACAAATGACCGATTGGATCGCGCAGACCGCGAGGCAAAAGTTGATAACGCGGCCGAGAGAGAGGCGCGTTTTTTAAAGACTGCGCGACTTCGAGAACAACGCCTTGCTGCCGAAGCCAAAGGTTCCCAGGCTTCGAAGAAGGGGCGATCCAGGAGCTAAGGCGCTTAGCCGCCGACGCCGACCGTCAGACAGCGACGCCCTTCTGACGGAACATTAAGCTACGCTAATAGTTCTGACGCGCCGGAGCGCCCGACGATCCGGGCACGTCATCCTTGGCCCGCCGCTGCGGTAAATGGGAGGCGAGTTCTTTACATTCGGCCTGCGCGAGGCCCGCTCGACGCGTGAGTGAGGGAGACATCATGGATCCCGAAAAGCCCAGCATTTATGCGCCGTCCGCCGAGCTGCTCGCTGCCATGGCTAATGAAAAGCGCCTTCTCGCTCTAATCATTCTTGCCGACGGAGAAATATCCGTTTCTGATCTGGCGTCGCGATTAGGGCTTAGCAACTCCGCACTCTCCCAACATCTTAGCATAATGCGAGAATTTGGGCTGGTCACCCGGAGGCAGGAGCGTCAAAAAGCGTATTACTCGTGCACAGATCGTGCCCTGAAGGTCCTTGAACTCCTGGACTGGCTTGCTGAGAGGAAAACTCTGCCTGGCCGCGACCATCATCCATAAAGCCCGAGACCTTTGGAGAGGTTTCCTCTCGGCCTTCGCTCTAACGTGCTTCCCGCATTCGTGCCGGAGAGGCGTGCCAAGAGCGCTTGCGATGTCGCGACTTTAAGGCTCCTCATCTTCGTCCGGATGTGGAGATTTATACGCTTCAGCCCCGCCGCCAGCGATGGCGGCGGGGCTGAATTGGTTCGTTCAGTCGTAAACCTTGATGATTTTTCGGGTGCCTGGGTCCACCAGCACCGTGCGGTTGTCGACCACCACATAGCGGTATTTGACGTTGGGAACCTCATGGATCTCAACCGTGTCCGGCAGAGCTGTCCCGACATTCAGTTCCACGCCGGGGAGCTTGACCGACGCCAGGGGCTGCTGCTTCACATATTCGCGGATGACGGTGTCTTGTTCCGGCTGGATAATGATGTCGTCCGCGGCGGCTGAGCCGATCCCAGCCAAGAGCAACATCGCTGCTGCGGTGTTCTTTAGAAGCATGTTCATATCTGCACTCCCGTAGGGACTGGCGCAACACGATCATCGTCCCGCGCCGCCCGACAACTTGAACATGGAGCCGCCCTAGACGTTCCGCCTTAGGTACTTAGGTCTAGTCCCTTTGGGGCCTAAGTCTGGTCCTAGAACACGCATTGGTCCTGTCAGAGACAGCGACTGGAACGCCTGCCTCCCGCGGCTGTTGTCTCTCGAACTTGGGAGAAAGCAGATGGATAAAAGTGCTGGCCAAGCACGACGCCGATAGCAGGTTCGCGAGCCGCCCAGCTGCTCGCGAACCTATATCTTTAACTTGGAGTAGGTGACCTGATGTTGCGCGACAAAGAGAGTCGGATCTTAGAGGCAGGCTTACTGGCAGCAGTGCCTATTTGTGTGGCGATTACCGCACTGGTCGCCTTGATGACTTTGGCCCGGATATGAATCGGTTCCTTTTCGCGGCCTCCGACTTCCTATCTCGGCCGCCGGGCTTCTATGTCATTCTCATAGCAATGGTTTTGTGCACCGCCCTGGTGCCCTTTGGTCTGACAAGTGCGGTTACCTACGCCCTGTCGGTTGCCGCCATCGTGATCACTGGTGTTGTCCTTCTACAAGGCTATCGCGACACCGCCGCCATTCACGCCAAACTCGATGAGATCATCGTTTCACTGAATGAAACCAGAAATGACGTTGTCGGATTGGAGCACGCCGAGCCGGAGGAGATCAGGGAGAAGCTTGTAGAACTCGAAGCAGAGGCGTCCCGAACGATCGGCGCTGCCAGGCGCGAACTTTCGAAAGCAACAGGAGAGAGATCATGAACAATATCATTTGGCTCGTCGGTGCGGTGGTCGTCGTCTTGGCAATTTTGAGTTTCTTTGGCCTTCGGTAGGGCGGCGGCCATTTCCGCCGACAACCTGAAGGCTTACGGGACCAAACTTGGCGTTGCAAAATTGCTTTTCATGAATGACAATCATCCGCCCCCCGACAAGTTGGTGTCCGATCCACCGCCAGATTGGCAGGGCGTGCTTTTTGCCACCGCTGCCCTCGTCTCATCCTTATGCGCCCTGCTGCTGGCATTTTGGATGTCTGTTTGATCGCTGTCGGACAGCCCATTGTCCTATAGAGAGCCAAAAAGGTTTGGCACCAAAGTTGCATTGACAAGTTGGGGCGGATGAAGCCCGCCGCTTCGCAAATGGGGCGGCGGGCTTTCATAAGTTTAACCCTCAGAAACGAGCAGCGGCGGGTGCTTTGGCCGTTCGCGCGATCACTTGGCGGAGGTTAAGCATGTCGACCCGCCGGCATGCCGGTTAGGCGGAGTCTGGGCGCGACCTACGTCTTTCCGCCTTTGTGGTGCTTTTCTGACCGGGCGTCTGCTTCAGGCTCTTTGCCGGATCGCACACCGAACTTTTCACCGTTGGATTTTTCGCCCTCAGTTGCGCGGCGGAGACCTCATTCACGAATGTAGTGTCATGTGGGATTTCCAAGGAGGGCATCCGAATATCGGATGTCAGTCCACTGGCCAAACGATCATAAGCATCGGCACGGCAACAATGACTACGAGAAAAGATAGGGGCAGTCCCAGACGGGGATAGTCGCTGAAGCGGTAGCCACCCGGCCCCATGACAAGCGTGTTGCACTGATGTCCGATCGGGGTGAGAAAGTCACAGCCGGCGCCAATGGCGACAGCCATCAAAAATGCTTCCGGCCGGTAGCCCAGATCACCAGCAAACTCGGCGGCGATAGGCGCCATGACAAGGACGGTGGCGGCATTGTTGAGGAATGGCGTAACGGCCATGGCGGCGACAAGGATGAGCATCAGTGCGCCGGACGCCGGAAGGAGTGTCCCCAGCCTAGCAAGCTCGCCGGCAACTACTCCCGTCGCCCCTGTACTGCGCAGCGAATCGCTCACTGGAATGAGAACGGCCAGCATCACGAGGATAGGCCCATCGAGCGATTGGTATACGTCGCGGAGCGGAATGACCTTGAAAAGCACAATCGCGACAGCGGCCGCGAAGAAGGCGACGGAGACTGGCAGCAGCCCAAACGCCGTCGCCACCATGGCGAGAGCAAGGATTACTACCGGCACGATACCCTTGCGGACGCTACCAAGAAGGATAGCCCTTTCTGCCAGCGGTAAGCAGCCGAGTTCACGAAGTATCTCGGGCATCCTGGCTGCACTGCCCCGCAAAACGACAACGTCCCCGAGCCTCAGCTCGACTTCGGCCAGCCTGCGGTCGAGGCGCTCCCCGCGACGGCTGACAGCCAGGAGGTTGACATTGAAGCGATCGTAAAGGGCAAGGCGCTGGGCGGTCCAGCCGATCAAAGAGGAGCTTTCACCGATTACGGCTTCGATAGCGACCATTTCGTTGGTGGTGTCGTCACCAGCGACCCTATCCCCGGTCACGCTGAGCCTGCCCTGGGAGACAAGGCGATCCAGCGCTTCTGGGTCGCCTTCGAGCAACAGGATGTCATTCACCTTGAGGATCGCGTCGGGCAGTGGCGTCATCCGCATCGTGCGATTGCGCAGAATCGACGTCACGATTGCATCGCCGCCGGCGAGCTTCATGAGGTCTGCGACGGTTTTCCCGAGCACCGTGGAGTCGGCGACAATTCGAGCCTCTGTAAGGTAGTTCTTGATGTCGAGGGCTTCGTTCAGTGATCCGCCAAGCTTTTCGCGCACCGGCAACAACCAATAGAAAAACAGCAGGAAGATCGTTCCGGCAGCGGCTATGCCAGCTCCAACAGGTGTGAAGTCGAACATTGTGAAGGCGGTTCCGGTCAGCTCCTCTCGTACTCGGGACACAACGATGTTGGGAGATGTTCCCACCTGCGTCATGAGACCGCCGAGCAGTGATCCGAACGCCATAGGCATCAGGAATGTCGAGGGTGAAATGTTAGACCGGCGCGCGAACTGGAAGGCGATCGGAATCATGATAGCGAGCGCCCCGATATTCTTTACAAAGGCAGAGAGAATCGTGACCAAGATCACCAGCAGCGCCAGTTGCGACCGAACTCCCGATAATTTCGGAGCAAAGCGCTTGATGGCGGCCTCCATGATACCCGAGCGTGCTATCCCTGCGCTCACCAGCAGAGCACTGCCGACAATGACCACGATATCGTCGCTGAACCCGCTGAAGGCCTCGTCAAAAGGCACGATGCCAACCGCGAGAGCAAGCAACAGTGCCGCGGCCGCGACCAGATCATAACGATAGCGACCCCACACGAACGCTGCCATCATCACGAAGGTTACGGCAAATGACAAAATTTGCGGCGTCGTCATGTCTTCGAATGCCCCAGCCGCCAATGCGACTGATCAGAACGGCCAAACCGCCCCTTTTGTTGCTTTGCTGATTGCGGCTTTGCCAGCACGATCCTGAATGCCATCGGGCGATGGCCGCTGGCCCACGGCTTCCAGCGCAGATGCCTGCGATCGTCAACTTTCAGGCAATGGCAAAACTGACCTTACGACCGATTTGAGACGCATTGCTGACAGGCATTTGTGGGACGGGAGCGGAACGGCGACTTCTGGCAAATGACAAGCGATAGCAGAAATTCGTCAGTTAGGGTCGGCGTCTCTGGCTGGCTTGGATGGAACATATAGAGGTGCCAGAAATGCACAGGTCGGATGGGAATGCGGAGACCCTCCAGATTCCGGGCAGCTCCTGTCTCGGCTTTGCAGGCCCGACCATCTGTCGAATGGCATCGCGGAGAGATTACGGACTCAGTTACTTCTGGCGAAAGGCGGAGTGGAACGACACAACCAACGGACCTAGCACATAGTCGAGCGCGGTGCGTTCCTCGGTGACGATCATGACTGACGCCGGCATGCCCGGATAAAGCGCAATCTGTGGGGCTG
>NZ_JANIFC010000015.1:0-178232 GCF_024518615.1 Mesorhizobium sp. SEMIA396 | reverse complement strand
TCAAGGCGACCGCCATCAAGGAACTGGTCGACACGACGGGCGCCGGCGATCTCTATGCCGCCGGCTTCCTGCATGGCTACACGCAAGGCCGCGACCTGCAGACTTGCGGCGACCTTGGCTCACTGGCGGCCGGCTTGGTGATCCAGCAGATCGGCCCCAGGCCACGGCAGAATCTGCGCCGCGAGGCTGAGCAGGCGGGGTTGCTGTAGGGAAAGCTCTTCCCTTCTCCCCCTGTGGGAGAAGGTGTCGCCGAAGGCGACGGATGAGGGGTGCTCCAGCTTGGCACTGACGGTACTCCGTCCAACACCCCTCAACCGTCTTGGCGCTGCGCGCCAATCCACCTTCTCCCACAGGGGGAGAAGGGAAGGCCGCCTCCGCCCCTCACCGTCGCGCGGCTGTCATACATCGCACCTACACGCAATCCGGGCGTCCCGCGACTGACATTTCGGTGCGCCCTCAGCCAGTTGGGGTGTCAAGAAATGCTAGACAGCATGCTGTCGGGCGGCCGGATTCGTTGCCGTCGCGATTTCCGCTTTCCGCTCTAGAGATTCAACAGCCGGCCGCAGCTGTGGGAGGAGAGCGCGGCCCAGAAGACAGATGTATGAACAGATTTCAGCTCCAGGGCCTCAAGCAGGACGACTTCGCCGAGATGGTCGCCGAAGACGTCGAACGCGCGCTTGCCCACTATGACGAGGCCATCAACAAGCCCACCATGGTCTCGGTCGGCAAAATCGCCGGCAGCATAGCGTCCGCCGTCACCTTGCTGTCACCGAAGCACCAGCGCGCTATCGACGCCATCCATGCCGACCTGCCCGGCCTGGCCTCGAAATTCGTGCGCGCGCTGGCGGCGGAAGCCGCGCGCCGCAGCGAAGCCGGTATAGCCGGCGTGATCAATCCGCCGACGACCCCATTGATCGATGTCGAGCCTCCTTCGCTGCCAAAATCCGACGATCTCGAATCGATGCTGATCGAGGACTGGGCGGGCCGCGTCGCCGGCTCGACCTATCTGGAAGAGAATTTGCGTATCGCCCGCTCGACCCTGCACCGCTGGCAGCGGCGGGGCGAGGTCATCGCCTTGCGCAAGGGCGGCCGCAAACATGTCTTCCCGCTGGCGCAGTTCGTCGATGGACGGCCGGTTGCAGGCATTCGCGACGTGCTGTCGCTGATCACCAATCCAAGGCTCGCATGGCTGTGGCTGACGCGGCCCTCGGCGCAACTCGACGGGCGCGTCCCGATCGACTTGCTGCGGCAGGATCAGGTGGACGAGGTCGTCGAGGCTGCGCGCGTGTTCGCGCCGGGCTGAACGCCTCCCGGACTCACCGCTAAGGCTCGCCGCTCAAGTCCCCGCCGTATAGGCCGCGATCGCCGCCATGTTGACGATGTCCGAGTCCTTGGCATTCAGCGACACGATCTGCACCGGCTTGTTCAGCCCGACCAGCAGCGGGCCGATCACCGTCGAGCCGCCGAGTTCCTGCAGCATCTTGGTCGAGATCGAAGCCGAGTGGAACGCCGGCATGATCAGCACATTGGCCGGGCCGGTCAGCCTTATGAACGGATATTGCGCCATGGCCCGCGCGTTGAGCGCCACGTCGGCGGCCATTTCGCCGTCATATTCGAAATCGACGCGGCGCTTGTCGAGGATGCGCACCGCTTCCTGGACGCGTTCGGAGCGCTCGCCCTGTGGATGGCCGAAGGTGGAATAGGCGAGCATGGCGAGCCTCGGCTCATAACCCATGCGGCGGGCAAAGCCCGCGGCCTCCTCGGCGATGTCGGCGATCTGCTCGGCATTCGGCATATCGTGCACGGCGGTGTCGGCGACCAGCACGGTCTTGCCTCGCGCCAGCACGATCGAGACGCCGATGACGCGGTGGCCGGGCTTGGCGTCGATGACGCGGCGGATGTCGTCGAGCGCGGTCGAATAGTTGCGGGTGACACCGGTGACGATGCCGTCGGCGTCGCCCAGCGCCACCATGCAGGCGGCAAAGTGGTTGCGGTCGTTGTTGATCAGCCGCTGGCAGTCGCGGAACAGGAAGCCTTTGCGCTGCATGCGCTCGTAGAGATAGTCGGTGTAGATGCCGTTGCGGCGCGACAGCCTTGCATTGATGATCTCGATGCCTTGCTTGTTGAGGTCGATGCCGGCGTGCTTGGCGTTCTCCTTGATGACGTCGTCGCGTCCGAGCAGGATGGCGGTGCCGAGCCGCTGGTTCACATAGGAGACGGCGGCGCGCATGACCTGCTCCTCCTCGCCCTCGGCGAAAACGATGCGCTTGGGCTGGCGGCGCACGCGGTCGTAGATGCGCTGCAGGGTCGAGGCGATCGGGTCGCGGCGGGCCGACAGCTCCTGCGCGTAACGGTCGAGATCGAGGATCGGCTTGCGGGCGACGCCTGAGTCCATCGCCGCCTTGGCGACCGCGATCGGGATGGCCGAGATCAGGCGCGGGTCGAACGGCACCGGGATGATGTAGTTGGGGCCGAATTTCGGCCGGTTGCCCTGATAAGCGGCGGCGACATCGTCGGGCACATCCTGGCGCGCCAATGCCGCCAGCGCCTGCGCGGCGGCGATCTTCATGTCGTCATTGATGGTGGTTGCCCTGACATCAAGCGCGCCGCGGAAGATGTAGGGAAAGCCGAGCACGTTGTTGACCTGGTTGGGATAATCAGAACGCCCGGTGGCCATGATGGCGTCGGTGCGGATCTCGGCGACCTCCTCCGGCGTGATTTCCGGGTCGGGATTGGCCATGGCGAAGATGATCGGGTTCTTGGCCATCGACTGCACCATGGCAGTGGTCAGCGCGCCCTTGGCGGAGAGGCCGAGGAAGACGTCGGCGCCATCGAGTGCCTCGGCGAGGCTGCGCGCCTCGGTCTTGACCGCATGCGCCGATTTCCACTGGTTCATGCCTTCGGTGCGGCCTTGGAAAACGACGCCCTTCGTGTCGCACAGGATGATGTTTTCCGGCGCAAAGCCCATCGCCTTCATCAGCTCGATGCAGGCGATGCCGGCCGCACCAGCGCCGTTGCAGACCATTTTTGTGGTCTTCATGTCGCGACCGGTGATCTCCAGCGCGTTGATCAGGCCGGCGGCCGAGATGATCGCGGTGCCGTGCTGGTCGTCGTGAAAGACGGGAATGTCCATCAATTCGCGCAGGCGCTGCTCGATGATGAAGCACTCCGGCGCCTTGATGTCCTCGAGGTTGATGCCGCCGAAAGAGGGCCCGAGGAACCGCACGCAGTTGATGAATTCGTCGGCGTCCTCGGTGTCGACCTCGAGGTCGATGGAATCGACATCGGCGAAGCGCTTGAACAGCACCGCCTTGCCCTCCATCACCGGCTTGGAGGCCAGCGCGCCGAGATTGCCTAGACCGAGGATGGCCGTGCCGTTGGAGATGACGGCGACCATGTTGCCGCGCGTCGTGTAGTCGAAGGCGCGCGAGGGGTCTTCGGCGATGGCCAGGACCGGAACCGCGACACCAGGCGAATAGGCGAGGCTGAGGTCGCGTTGCGTCGCCATCGGCTTGGTGGCGACGACCTCCAGCTTGCCCGGCCGACCCATGGCGTGGAATTCGAGCGCTTCCTGCGCACTGACGGACGGACCGCTGTTCTCGGTTTTCCTGGCCATGATGTTCTTGATTTCCTCACCGGTGCAGCACCTCCTTGAAGCGGGTGCTTTGTTTCGGTCCGAATTAAGACCACGCGCCGCCGCGTGTAAACCGCCCGCGCGCTGGAATCGCGGTCCGCATCGGCAATTGCGGACAAGCTGCCGTCCCGTCGTCCCCCGTTTTTCGAAGCGCCGGCATTAAACCGCATCATCACATCTGCTAGCGTGCCGCGCATGAACATGCACAGCCCGAACGAGCCAGACGCCCCCGAGGCGATGACGCCGGCGCCGACCGTCCACGCCGGCGCCACGCCGATGATCGAGCAATTTATCGAGATCAAGGCGGCGAACCCCGATTCGCTGCTGTTCTATCGCATGGGCGATTTCTACGAGCTGTTCTTCGACGATGCCGAGAAGGCGAGCCGGGCGCTCGGCATCGTGCTGACCAAGCGCGGCAAGTATCAAGGGCTCGACATCCCGATGTGCGGGGTGCCGGTGCATGCCGCCGACGACTATCTGCAAAAGCTGATCGGCCAGGGTTTCCGCGTCGCCGTCTGCGAACAGATCGAGGATCCGGCCGAGGCCAAGAAACGCGGCGGCAAATCGGTGGTGCGCCGCGACGTCGTGCGGCTGGTGACACCGGGCACCATCACCGAGGACAAATTGCTGGCGCCCTCGGAATCGAGTTTCCTGATGGCGCTGGGGCGGGTGAAGGGCGGAGCCGATCACAGTTTCGCGCTGGCCTGGATCGACATCTCGACCGGCGCCTTCCGCGTCACCGATACCACCGCCGACCGGCTGCTGGCCGACATCTTCCGAGTCGATCCGCGCGAGCTGATCGTCGCCGAGCCGGTGTTCCACGATCCGGAGTTGAAGCCGGTGTTCGACGTGCTCGGCCGCGTCGCCAGCCCGCAGCCGCCGTCGCTGTTTGATTCGGCATCGGCCACGGGACGCATCGCCCGCTTCTTCGATGTGGCGACACCGGATAGCTTTGGCGCCTTTTCGCGCGCCGAACTGTCGGCGATCTCCGGCGCCATCGCCTATGTCGAGAAGACGCAGAAGGCCGAGCGCCCGCCGCTGTCGCGGCCCGAGCGCGAAGAGCAGGGCTCGACCCTGTTCATCGATCCGGCGACACGCGGCAATCTGGAACTGCTGCGCACACTGTCGGGCAGCCGCGAAGGGTCGCTGTTCAAGGCGATCGACCGCACGGTGACCGGCGGCGGCGCAAGGCTGCTCGCCGACCGGCTGATGGCGCCGCTGACCGATCCCGCGGCCATCGGCGCCAGGCTGGATTCGGTGTCGTTCTTCCGTTCCGAAACGCGGCTCTGCCAAGCGGTGCGGTCGAGCCTGAAGAGCGTTGCCGACATGCCGCGCGCACTGTCGAGGCTGGCGCTCAACCGGGGTGGGCCGCGCGACCTTGGCGCGCTGCGCGCCGGCTTCGAGGCAGCAGGCGCGATCGCCGAAATCTTTGCCGCCACCGCCCTGCCCCCGGAACTTGCGGCGGCATTGGCCGCCATCCATGCTCTGCCCCAGGCGCTGGCCCAGCATCTGACGCAGGCGCTTGGCGACGAACTGCCGCTGCTCAAGCGCGATGGCGGCTTCTTGCGCGGCGGCTACCATGCCGATCTCGACGAGATGCGGGCGCTGCGCGACGAATCGCGAAAGGTGATCGCCGGGCTGGAGCGCTCGCTGATCGACGAGACCGGCATCCGCTCGCTGAAAATCCGGCACAATAATGTGCTTGGCTACTATATCGAGGTGACCGCCAACCATCATGCGGTGATGACCGGCAGCGACGGCGCCAAGGCGCGCTTCATCCACCGTCAGACCATGGCCAACGCCATGCGCTTTACCACGACCGAGCTTGCCGAACTCGAGACCAAGATCGCCAATGCCGCCGACCGGGCGCTCAACATCGAACTGGCCGCCTTCGACGCGCTGACGGCGGAAGCGGTCGGCGAGGCGGAGAAGATCCGCGCCGGTGCCGATGCGCTGGCTGTGCTCGATGTCTCGGCGGCGCTCGCGCTGCTTTCGGAAAGCGAAGCCTGGTGCCGACCAGTGGTGGATTCGAGCCTCGCCTTCGAAATTGCGGGGGGGCGGCATCCCGTGGTCGAACAAGCGCTTCGCCGTTCCGGCGATGGCCCGTTCGTCGCCAATGATTGCGACCTGTCGCCGGAGGGCAGCGCCAAGAACGGTGCGATCTGGCTCCTGACCGGCCCGAACATGGGCGGCAAGTCGACGTTCCTGCGGCAGAACGCACTGATCGCCATCCTGGCCCAGACCGGCTCCTTCGTGCCGGCGACATCGGCCCATATCGGCGTCGTCGACCGGCTGTTCTCGCGGGTCGGCGCCTCGGACGATCTGGCGCGCGGCCGCTCGACCTTCATGGTCGAGATGGTCGAGACGGCGGCGATCCTCAACCAGGCCGGCGAGCGCGCACTGGTGATCCTCGACGAGATCGGCCGCGGCACCGCCACTTTCGACGGCCTGTCGATCGCGTGGGCGGCAGTCGAGTATCTGCATGAGAAGAACCGCTGCCGGGCGATCTTCGCCACTCACTTTCACGAAATGACCTCGCTGGCCGGCAAGCTGGCGCGGCTCTCCAACGTGACCATGCGGGTCAAGGAATGGGAGAACGACGTCGTCTTCCTGCACGAGGTCGGCAAGGGGGCCGCCGACCGCTCCTACGGGGTGCAGGTGGCACGGCTGGCCGGCCTGCCGGAGGCGGTGGTCGACCGCGCCAAGGAAGTGCTGCACCAGCTTGAGGAAGGTGAGGTTTCGGGCAAGACGAACCGGCTGGTGGACGATTTGCCGCTGTTTTCGGTGGCGGTGAAGCGGGAAGCGTCGAAGCCGGTGAAAAGTGATGTGCTGGGGGCGGCGCTGGGCGAGATCAATCCCGACGAGATGACGCCACGGGAGGCGCTGGAAGCGCTCTACCGGCTGAAGGGGCTGGCGGGGACATAGTCAGATCATCTCCAACCCGCGCTTGCGCGCTGGTGGAGGGAAGGCGCGGTCGAGATCGGTGATGTCCTGCGGCGTCAGCTTGATGTCGAGCGCGGCGACATTCTGGCGGACATGTTCCTGGCTGCTGGCCTTGGGGATGGCGATGATGCCCTCCTGTTGCATCACCCAGGCCAGGGCGATTTGCGCCGGGGTCGCATTGTGGCGGGCAGCGACGGCGTCGAGCCTGGCATTGCGCGCCAGCGCGCCTTGCTCGACTGGCGAATAGGCCGTCAGCGGAATGCCGCGTTGCAGGCTCCAGGGTGCCAGGTCGAATTCGAGGCCGCGCCGGACCAGATTGTAGAGCACCTGGTTGGTCTGGACATTGTTGCCGTCGGGCAGGCCGGTCAGCTCTTCCATCTCGTCGGTGTCGAAATTGCTGACGCCCCAGTGGCGGATCTTGCCGGCCTTTTTCAGGGTCTCGAAAGCCGCGACCGTTTCGGCCAGAGGCACGCTGCCGGGCCAATGCAGCAGATAGAGATCGATGCGGTCGGTGCGCAGGCGTTTCAGGCTGTTTTCGCAGGCGCGCTGCACGCCCACGCGCGAAGCGTTCGATGGCAGAACTTTCGAGACCAGGAAGGTCTCGTCGCGGCGCCCGGCAATGGCCTCGGCCACCACCTCCTCGGCGCCGCCGCCGGCATACATTTCAGCGGTGTCGATCAGCGTGATGCCGAGGTCGAGGCCGAGCTTGAGGGCATTCACCTCATCGGCGCGGCGACTGATATCTTCGCCCATCTTCCATGTGCCCTGGCCAAGCACCTGAACGGCTTCGCCTGAGGGCAGTTTGGTGGTTCTGATGGTCGACGGCATTGCGGGCTCCATTTAGGCCGATCGCATCACAGGCTGGACGAGAAATCCAGAGGCGTTCTCGCCGCGCTGACGATGGCTGAAGACTTACTTCACCGGATGGGCGGCGAGCCAGGCCTGCATCTGCTTGATCTCGGCTTCCTGCGCGGCGATGACGCCTTCGGCCAGCTTGCGGATTTCCGGATCCTTGCCATTGGCGAGTTCGACCTTGGCCATGTCGATCGCACCCTGATGGTGCGGGATCATGCCTCTGACGAAATCGACATCGGCATTGCCGGTATAGTCGGACGCCATCATGTCGGCATGCATCTTGTCCATCGCCGCCTTGTAGCCTTCCGTCGAAGGGCTGGTCGCATCCGCCGCCATGGCGCCCATGTCGTGTTTCATCTCTTCGCTTTGCGCCGGAACGCTTTCGAGGAAGACGGTAACCAGCATTCCGGCCGCCATCAGCAGCAGAACGAGTTTTTTGGCGAAGGTCATTCATGGTCTCCTGTTGGATGGGTTTCGTATTTGGGGGCTTGGATCAGAGTTTCAATGTTCTCAGCCGCAACGCGTTTGCGATCACCGACACCGAAGACAGGCTCATCGCCGCCGCCGCCAGCATCGGCGACAGAAGCGTGCCGGTGAGCGGATAGAGCACGCCGGCGGCGACCGGCACGCCAAGCACATTGTAGAGGAAGGCAAAGAACAGGTTCTGGCGGATGTTGCGGATCGTCGCCTGCGCCAGCGTGCGGGCGCGCACGATACCGTTGAGGTCGCCCTTGACCAGAGTGATACCGGCGCTTTCGACAGCGACATCGGCGCCAGTGCCCATGGCGATGCCGACATCGGCAGCTGCAAGCGCTGGTGCATCGTTGACGCCGTCGCCGGCCATGGCAACACCGGCGCCTGTTGCGCGCAGTTCCTCGACAAGGGCTGCCTTCTGTTCCGGCAGCAGGCCGGCGCGGACCTCGTCGATGCCGAGGCTTCTGGCGATCGCGTTGGCCGTGCGTTCATTGTCGCCGGTCGCCATGATGATGCGCAAGCCGCTTTCATGCAGAGCCTTGATCGCCTCGGCCGTCGTTGCCTTGATAGGGTCGGCGACGGCGACGATGCCGGCCAGCTTCTTGTCGACAGCGACGAACATCGCCGTCTTGCCTTCGAGCTGCAGCGCCTCGGCCTTGGCCGAGATGGATGCGATGTCGACGCCAAGGTCCGCCATCATCGCAGCATTGCCGAGCGCGACCGTCTTTCCCGAGACCGAACCGGACACGCCCTTGCCGGTGACCGCCTCGAAGGCGCTGGCCTCGGCAACGGTCACGCCGCGTGTAGCAGCGCCGTCGACGATGGCTTCAGCCAGCGGATGCTCCGACCCCTTCTCCAGACCGGCGGCAAGCGCCAGCAATTCCTCTTCGGAGAAGCCGTTTGCCGTGACGACATCGGTCAGTTTCGGCCGGCCTTCGGTCAGCGTACCCGTTTTGTCGACGATCAGCTTGTCGACGGAAGCGAAGCGTTCGAGTGCTGCGGCCTCCTTGATCAGCACGCCGGCATGCGCTCCGCGCCCGGTTGCGGTCATGATCGACATCGGCGTGGCGAGGCCGAGCGCACAGGGGCAAGCGATGATCAGCACCGACACCGCGGAGACGATGGCAAAGATCAGGCTGGGCTCGGGTCCAAACACGGCCCAGGCGATGAAAGCGACAATCGCGACAAGGACGACGGCCGGGACAAAGTAGAAAGAAACGCGATCGGCCAACCCTTGAATCGGGGCGCGCGAGCGCTGCGCCTTGGCGACGAGATCGACGATGCGCGCCAGCGTCGTCTCGGCGCCGACCTTCTCAGCGCGCATGATCAGCGCACCATTCTTGTTGAGGGTGCCGCCGGTCAGCGCATCGCCCTCGACCTTCTCGACCGGCAACGGCTCGCCCGTGATCATCGATTCGTCGATCGAGGATCGCCCTTCCAGCACCGTGCCATCGACCGGCACGGCGTCACCGGGGCGTATGCGCAGGCGATCGCCGGCTTTGACCGCATCGAGCGGCACATCGCTTTCGGAACCGTCGGCGGCGATCAGCCGCGCGGTCTTCGGCGCGAGATCAAGCAATGCGCGGATTGCCGAGCCGGTCTTTTCACGGGCGCGGAGCTCCAGCACCTGGCCAAGGAAGACCAGCGCAACGATGACGGCAGCAGCCTCGAAATAGACCGGTACCGCACCGCCATGGCCGCGGAACTGATGCGGAAAGATATCCGGAAACAGCGTGGCGACGACGCTGTAGAGATAGGCAGCACCAACGCCGAGCGAGATCAGCGTCCACATGTTGGGGCTGCGGTTGACGAGCGAGTCCCAGCCGCGGTGGAAGAAGGGGAAGGCGGCCCAAAGCACCACCGGACTTGCCAGGACCAGTTCGATCCAGACTTTTGCCCGGTCCTCGACCAGACCTTCAAACGTCAGGCCGATCATGGGTGCCATGGCGATGATCAGAAGGGGGATCGACAAGGCAGCGCTCACCCAGAACCGCCTGGTGAAATCGACCAGCTCGGGATTTGGCCCTTCATCGCCCGTTGGTACGCCCATCGGCTCCAGCGCCATGCCACAGATCGGGCAGGATCCTGGCTTGTCGCGGATGATTTCGGGATGCATCGGGCAGGTGTATTGCGTGCCTTTGGGCATCGGCTGCGGTGCCGGCCTGTCGCCGAGATATTTTTGCGGCTCCGCCTCGAATTTCGCCTGGCAGGCGGCCGAGCAGAAGTAAAAGCCCTGGCCTTCGTGGCGGGCAAAGTGCCTGGCTGTCGCGCGGTCGACGCTCATACCGCAAACCGGATCGGTGGCCGTCAGGAATTTTTCCGGCTCGGCGACGAATTTCGCGCGGCAGCCCTGGCTGCAGAAATGATAGGGATGGCCATCATGCTCGGCCGTCGGCTTGCCGGCGACCGGATCGACAGTCATGCCGCAGACCGGGTCGCGGACGACGCTCTTCGTGGTGGGCACGGCGCCTTTTGTCGAGCAGCAGCTACCATGCGCGTGATGATCGTGATCGGAATGCGTCATTCGAAAATGCCTCGATGGGTCGGTGTGTGACGCGGAGATAGGGCTTCCAGTAACTGGAAGGTCAAGGGCTGTTTCGACTTTCTTTTCCGGTCGACGGCGCGTCCATCCTCCCCAAAAAAAGTATCACGCGGCAACACCACGCCTGCTAGAGAGCGAGCGTCCCGGGGGTGAGATTTTCTTTGGCAATGAAGCGTCTGGTCATCAATCTCGATCGGTCTCCCGATCGCCTTGCCCGTGTGACGGCGGAGTTTGTCCGCATCGGCGTCCCATTCGAACGCGTTCAGGCCATCGACGCACGGGATCGGCCGGACCTGGACCAGCTGCCACAAAATGTCGGATATCGGAACAGGCTGCCATTGACTGACGGCGAGATCGCCTGCCTGCTCAGTCACCGGGCCTGCTGGGCCGCCATCGCGCAAGGCGACGCTCGCTACGGGGCAATCTTCGAGGACGACATCGTCTTTGCCGCGAAAGCCGGCGCATTGCTTCGCGACAGCGACTGGATTCCAGCCGATGCCGAAGTCGTCAAGCTCGAAAGCTATTTTTGCAAGACCGTGATCCGACGCAAGCGCATTGCCATCGGTCACGGCTTTTCCACATCCAAACTCGACGCCGGACATATAGGAACCGCCGGCTACATCATCTCCAGGCAAACCGCGCTCGACCTGATCAAGGCCACAGAGGAGATCGGCATCGCTGTCGACGACCTTGTCTTCAACCCCGAGTTTTCGGTTTTGCGAGGCGAGACGATCTATCAGCTTGTTCCTGCGCTCTGCGCACAAGATCAGTTCCTTGGCGACAGGGCGCTCCAATTGCCAAGCCTGCTCAGGGAAAAGCGCGATATCCAGTGCGCCGCCGGGACCGGGAGACGCAGAAAGACAGCCATAGCGAAGGTAAAAGCCGAGGCTCGGCGAATAGGCAAGCGCATTGCCGATTTCTGTCGACTGAAGCGGAGAATGGTCATTCCATTTACTTATCCGAGCCAGAGCTCAGCCGGGTCTTGAACCGGCTTTCAACGCCCCATACCCAGCGCCGCGAAAACGCGCTATAGACGCCGCCGAAACGGCAAGGCCGGCTGGGTATATGGCAAGAATCTCCCTGAAGCTCGACGAATTGATCGACGGCGAAGCCTTGCGCCGCGAGATGACCGCGCTGACCGCGGCCACGGCGGGCGACGGCTCCGGGCAGGTCGCGCGCAATGGCGTGCTCCAACTGCTCAAGGGACGACTGGCGGAAGGGCGCGCCATTGCCGAACGCATGCTGATGGACGATGGCGGCGGCAGCGCCTGCGCGGCGCGGCTGTCGCACCTCATGGACGAGATCATCCGGGCGCTTTACGATTTCGCCGTCACCCATGTCTACCGGGTCAAGAACCCGTCTTCGGCGGAGCGCATGGCCGTTGTCGCTGTCGGCGGCTACGGCCGTGGAACGCTGGCGCCCGGATCCGACATCGACCTTCTGTTCCTGCTGCCCTACAAGCAGACGCCGTGGGGCGAACAGACAGTCGAATACATGCTCTACATGCTGTGGGACCTGGGGCTGAAGGTCGGCCACGCCACCCGTAACATCGACGAATGCCTGCGCCTGTCGCGCACCGATGTCACCATTCGCACCTCGATCCTCGAAGCACGTTTCCTGTGGGGCGAGGAAAAGCTCTATGATGAACTGATGCTGCGGTTCGACCATGAGGTGGTGCGCACGACCGGCCCCGAATATGTCCAGGCCAAGCTTGCCGAACGCGATGACCGCCATGCCAAGGCCGGCGAAAGCCGCTATCTGGTCGAGCCCAACGTCAAGGACGGCAAGGGCGGCCTGCGCGACCTGCAGACGCTGTTTTGGATCGGCAAATATTTCTATCGGGTGCGCACCGGTGAGGAACTGGTCGACAAGGGCGTCTTCACCGAGGGCGAATACCGCGAGTTCCAGAAGGCCGAGGATTTCCTGTGGGCGGTACGCTGCCACATGCATTTCCTCACCGGCAAGGCCGAAGAGCGGTTGCATTTCGACATCCAGCGCGAGATCGCCGAACGGCTCGGCTACACCACACACCCCGGCCTGTCGGCGGTCGAGCGCTTCATGAAGCACTACTTTCTCGTTGCCAAGGACGTCGGCGACCTGACCCGCATCTTCTGCGCCGCGCTCGAGGAGGAGCAGGCCAAGCACGTACCTGGCTTCAACCGCATCTTCCTGACTTTCTCCAGGCGCAAGCGCAAGCTGGCCGGTACTTCCGACTTCATTGTCGACAACCACCGCATCAACATCGCCGACGACCAGGTGTTCGAGCGCGATCCGGTCAATCTGCTCAGGCTGTTCTGGTTCGCCGACAAGCACGGTCTGGAATTCCACCCTGACGCGCTGAAGCTGCTGACCCGTTCGCTCGGCCTGGTCAACAAGTCGCTGCGGCGCGACGAGGAGGCCAACCGGCTGTTCCTCGACATATTGACCTCGGATCGCAATGCCGAACTCAATCTGCGTCGCATGAACGAAGCCGGACTGCTCGGCAGGCTGATCCCGGATTTCGGCAAGATCGTCGCCATGATGCAGTTCTCGATGTACCACCACTACACGGTGGACGAGCATCTGATCCGCTGCATCGGCGTGCTGGCCGAGATCGAGCGCGGCGACGGCGAAAAGGTCCACCCCTTGTCGCACACGCTGATGCCGGGCCTGAAGAAGAGCCGCGAGGCGCTCTATGTCGCCGTACTGCTGCACGACATCGCCAAAGGCAGGCCGGAGGACCATTCCGAGGCCGGGGCCAGGATCGCCCGTCGCATCTGCCCGCATATGGGGCTGTCGCCTGCCGATACCGAAACCGTGGCCTGGCTGGTCGAGAACCACCTCGTGATGTCGATGACGGCGCAGACCCGCGACCTCAACGACCGCAAGACCATCGAGGATTTTGCCGCGATCGTGCAGTCGGTCGAGCGGCTGAAGCTGCTTTTGATCCTCACCGTCTGCGACATCAGGGGCGTCGGACCCGGTGTCTGGAACGGCTGGAAGGGCCAGCTGCTGCGCACGCTCTACTACGAGACCGAATTGCTGCTGACCGGCGGGTTTTCGGAAGTGTCGCGCGCGCAGCGCACGGCGGCGGCGCGCGAGCGCCTGGCCGAGGCGCTTGCCGACTGGCCGGACAAAGCCCGCAAGCGCTATGTCGGCCAACACTACGAGAATTACCTTTTGACCGTCGATCTCGCAGACCAGTTGCGCCATGCCGAGTTCATCCGCGAAGCCGACGTGTCAGGCAACAAGCTTGCCACCATGGTCAAGACCCACCAGTTCGAGGCGGTGACCGAAATCACCGTGCTGGCGCAGGACCACCCCCGTCTGCTCTCGGTCATCGCCGGGGCTTGCGCCGGAGCCGGCGGCAACATTGTCGACGCGCAGATCTTCACGACGTCGGATGGCCGCGCCCTCGACACGATCCTGATCAGCAGAGAATTCGATCGCGACGAGGATGAGCGCCGGCGTGCCGAGCGTGTCGGCCGGCTGATCGAGGACGTGCTGTCGGGCAAGAGCTGGCTGCCGGAAATGATCGAGAAGCGCACCAAGCCGCGGCGCGGCTCCAAGGTGTTCAAGATCCCGCCGCGCGCCGAAATCCGCAACACGCTGTCGAACCGTTTTTCGGTCATCGAGGTCGAGGGCCTCGACCGGCCGGGACTGCTGTCGGAGATCACCGGAACGCTTTCCGACCTGTCGCTCGACATCGCATCGGCCCACATCACCACCTTCGGCGAAAAGGTCATCGACACTTTCTATGTCACCGATCTCACTGGCCAGAAGATAGACAGCCCGGCCCGCATCGCCACCATCCGCAATCGGCTGATGGCAACGCTCGAAGGCATCGTGCCCGAACGCGGCGGCAAGTCCAGGGCGGCGGCCGAGTGACAACGACCATCACTTCGTCCCAATTTCGCAGGCAGTTCCCAAAAGCATGAGCCTCGTCAAGAAATTCGCAACGGTCGCTTCCGGCACGCTGATGAGCCGCGCGCTCGGTTTCGGCCGCGAGATGCTGATGGCCGCCGCACTCGGTACCGGACCGGTCGCCGATGCCTTCAACGCCGCTTTCCAGTTTCCCAACACCTTTCGCCGGCTGTTTGCCGAAGGCGCCTTCAACGCCGCCTTCGTGCCGCTGTTCGCCAAGGAGATCGAGACCCACGGTACCGAAGGCGCCAAGCGCTTTTCCGAGGAAGTGTTCGGCGTGCTGTTCACGGCGCTGCTGGCGCTGACGATCATCATGGAACTGTCGATGCCGCTGATCGTGCGCTATCTGGTGGCGCCGGGTTTTGCCGGCACGCCGGGGAAGTTCGACACCACGGTGACGCTGGCGACGATCATGTTTCCCTATCTGATCTGCATGTCGCTGGGCGCGATGATGGCGGGCATGCTGAATTCGCTGCGCCGCTATTTCGCCGCCGCGGTGGCACCGGTGTTCCTCAACATCATCCTGATCGGCGTGCTCGCCTATGCCTGGTATAAGGGCTCGGATGCCCTCACCGTCGGCTACGGGCTGTCCTGGGGCGTGCTTGCCGCCGGACTGGTGCAACTGGCGATCGTCTGGGTGGCGGTGCGCCACGCCGGCATCTCGATCGGCTTCCGCCGGCCGAAAATGACGCCCGCGGTCAAGCGGCTGCTGATCCTGGCGCTGCCGGCGGCCATCACCGGCGGCATCACCCAGATCAACCAGCTGATCGGCACGGCGATCGCCTCGGCGCAGAACAGCGCGGTATCCTCGCTCGCCTATGCCGACCGCATCTACCAGTTGCCGCTCGGCGTGGTCGGTGTTGCGGTGGCGATCGTGCTGTTGCCCGAATTGTCGCGGGCGCTGAAGTCGGGCAATCTGATCGAGGCGGCCAATCTGCAGAACCGCTCGGTCGAGTTCACGCTGTTCCTTACCCTGCCGGCAGCCGCGGCACTCTGGGTGATGTCGGAGCCGATCGTGCGGCTGGTCTATGAGCGCGGCGCATTCGCCGCCAACGGCTCGACGCCGACGGTGGCGGCGATCCTGGCGATCTTCGGCCTCGGCCTGCCGGCCTTCGTCCTGATCAAGGCGTTCACCCCAGGCTATTTCGCCCGCGAGGACACGCGCACGCCGATGATCTTTGCCGCCATCTCGGTGGCGGTGAACGTCACCACGGCGCTGACGCTGTTTCCACGGATGGGCGCGCCCGGCATCGCGGTGGCCTCGGCCGTCGCCGGCTGGGTCAACGCGGTGATGCTGCTCGGCGTCTTGATCCGGCGCGGCCATTGGGGGCGCGACGTGCCGCTGATGAAGCGCATTCCACGGCTGGTGCTGTCGGCGGCCGTAATGGGGGCGGCACTCTATTTTGCCGAGCACTGGTTCGCCGTCAGGCTAGGGCCGGGCTCGCCGCTGGTGGTCAAGGCGACGACGCTGCTGTCGCTGGTTGCCGGCGGAGCGCTGCTTTATTTCATCACCGCCTTCGCCACAGGCGGTGCCGATTTCGGCATGATCCGACGCAACGTCAAGCGGGGATCGGGCAAGTCGGCGCCACCGGTCGCAAAGACCGACCTGGACGAGTAGAGCGCCCGACACGCCCGCAGCGCCGTCTTGATCGCAGCGCCGTCTTCGTCCATAAGCGCGCCGTCGCAAGACTTTCGCCGCGCGCGGTTTCCAGCCGCGCGATTGGCTCCGAAAAGTCTGCAACTTTTCGGAATCACGCTTATACGGCCCTCCACAAGCCATGAGGACAATCATGACCGCCTTCAAGCCACTCGTCTTTTCCGGTGTCCAGCCGACCGGCAATCTGCATCTCGGCAACTATCTCGGCGCCATCAAGAAATTCGTTGCCCTGCAGGACACCTCCGATTGCATCTATTGCGTCGTCGACCTGCATTCGCTGACAGCCCAACTCGTTTATGAAGACCTAGCCGATCAGACGCGGTCGATCACCGCTGCGTTCCTGGCCTCGGGCATCGACCCGAAGAAGCACATCGTCTTCAACCAGTCGCGGGTCATGCAGCACGCCGAGCTCGCCTGGATCTTCAATTGCGTGGCGCGCATCGGCTGGATGAACCGCATGACGCAGTTCAAGGACAAGGCCGGCAAGGATCGCGAGAACGCCTCGCTCGGCCTGCTTGCCTATCCTTCGCTGATGGCTGCCGACATCCTGCTCTACCGTGCCACCCACGTGCCGGTGGGCGAGGACCAGAAGCAGCATCTGGAACTCACCCGCGACATCGCGCAGAAATTCAACAACGACTTCTCCGACCGCATCGCGGCCCTTGGCGTCGGCGTCGAGATGCAGGTCGGCGAAGAGACCGTCAACGGCTATTTCCCGCTGACCGAGCCGGTCATCGGCGGGCCGGCGGCGCGCATCATGTCGCTGCGCGACGGCTCCAAGAAAATGTCCAAATCGGACCCGTCGGATTTGTCGCGCATCAACCTGACCGACGATGCCGACGACATCTCGAAGAAGATCCGCAAGGCCAAGACCGACCCGGAAGCGTTGCCGAGCGAGCTGGACGGCCTGGCCGGCCGGCCCGAGGCGGAGAACCTGGTCGGCATCTATGCGGGTCTCGCCGAGATATCGAAGGCGGATGTACTCAAGGAATTCGCCGGCCAGCAGTTTTCCGTGTTCAAGCCGGCCTTGGCCGATCTTGCAGTGGAAAAACTGGCGCCGATCGCCAGCGAGATGCGCCGCATTTCGGATGACCGCGCCTATGTCGACGCGGTGCTCAAGGATGGCGGCGAGCGCGCCGGCGTGCTGGCCGAAGCGACGATGAAGACGGTGCGCGACATTATCGGCCTGCTGCAGGGCTGATCGCGACATCGGGTGCACTGGCACAAGGCCGGCGGCTTGCCGCCGGTCCCCCGCAGTGGCAGATTGCGCCGCAAGACACCGAGTAGATAGACATGGTCTCCAAACGCCTCAGCCGCGAAGCCGGCCATCGCAGGAAATTCCTGACGATCATCGACGACACGCCGGAATGCGAGCGCGCCGTCGCCTACGCCTCGAAACGGGCGCAGAGCACCAGCGGCACGCTGGTGCTGCTCTATGTCATCGTGCCGGACGATTTCCAGCATTGGCTGGGTGTCGAGAAGATCATGCGCGAGGAAGCCAACGCCACGGCGCGCGCCGCGCTCGACAGCTATGCCAACAAGGTGCGCCAGAAGCTCGGCATCGAGCCCGAGATGGTGGTGCGCGAAGGCAAGCCGACGGAAGAGATCCACAAATTGATCGAGGAAGACCAGGACATCGCCATCCTGGTGCTGGCCGCCGGTGCGGGCAAGGAAGGCCCGGGGCCACTGGTCGGCGCCGTGGCCGGCAAGGGTGCCGCCTTCCCGATCCCGGTGACTGTCGTGCCGCAGAACCTGTCGGACGAGGAAATCGACAGCCTGGCCTGAGATTCTGCTCTTCAGGTGATGCCGGTCCGATGATGGGCGCGGAAAAACATTCCGCCAGCCAGCTGTTCCGACGATGCGTTTCGCTTGAATGTCCAGCCAATTGAGCCTATTTAGAATTGTTCCAAACTAGATGCCCAAACGGGCACGGAGACGGCCATGTTCATCCAGACCGAATCGACGCCAAACCCGGCGACGCTGAAATTCCTGCCCGGCAAGGAAGTGCTTCTGGAAGGCACCGCCGATTTCCGCGATGCCGACAGCGCCGCCGTTGCCTCGCCGCTGGCCGGCCGGCTGTTCGAAATTCCTGGCGTCACCGGCGTTTTCTTCGGCTATGACTTCATCACCGTGACCAAGGATGGCCCCGACTGGCAGCATTTGAAGCCGGCGATCCTCGGCGCCATCATGGAGCATTTCATGTCCGGCGCGCCCGTCATGGCCAAGGCCGGCCCGGCCGCCGAGACCAGCCAGACCGGTGAGTTCTACGACAAAGCCGACGAGGAGCTGGTCATCACCATCAAGGAACTGCTCGATACACGGGTGCGTCCGGCGGTCGCCCAGGATGGCGGCGACATCACCTTCCGCGGCTTCGAGAATGGCACGGTGTTCCTGCACATGAAGGGCGCATGCGCCGGCTGCCCGTCATCGACGGCGACGCTGAAGCACGGCATCCAGAACCTTCTGCGCCATTTCGTGCCGGAAGTGCAGCAGGTCGAACAGGTCTCCTGACGCCCCTTTGATGATTCTACCCCACTGACCATCTGGTCCGATTTCTTCGCTTCCGGCGCATCGATCAGAAGGAACTCCAAAGTGATCTACGAACTTCGGGTTTACCGGGCTTTGCCGGGACGCTTGCCGGCGCTTCTTGATCGCTTCGACAAGATCACCCTCAAATTATGGGAAAAGCACGGTATCCGCCAAGCGGGTTTCTTTACCACGCTGATCGGTGCTTCGAACAACGACCTGACCTACATGCTGGCATGGGAATCGCTGGCCGAACGCGAAGAGCGCTGGACGGCGTTCGTGAAGGACCCGGCCTGGACACAGGCGCGGGAAGATTCCGAGCGTGACGGCCAGATCACCGAGACAATCACCAACCAAATCTTGGCTCCCACCTCGTTCTCGGCGGTGTCCTGACCACCGAGCAGGCGTCGCATCGCGCAAACAACAAAAAACCGGGCCGAATTGCCCGGTTTTCTGCTTGGGACGTCCGTTGTTGCCTAGACGGTCCGCGTACGAAAACTGCCTCTAGAGAACGATGACCTTGGCGCCGACCGAGGCGCGGTCATAGAGGTCGATAATGTCCTGATTCATCAGGCGGATGCAGCCAGACGACATCGCCTTGCCGATCGAATTCCACTCCGGGCTGCCATGCAGGCGATAGCCTGAATCACCGCCCTTGTTGAACAGGTACATGGCGCGCGCGCCGAGCGGGTTCTTCAGGCCCGGCTGCATGCCGCCGGCAAACTTTTCCAATTCCGGCTGGCGCTGGATCATCTGCCTCGGCGGCGTCCAGGTCGGCCATTCGCGCTTGAGCGCAATGTGGGCGGTGCCATGCCACTCGAAGCCCTCGCGGCCGACGCCGATGCCGTAGCGAATGGCCCTTCCGTCGCCCTCGATGAAGTAGAGGAACTTGTTCTGCGTATCGACGATGATCGTGCCCGGCTTTTCCGGGCTGTCGTAGTTCACTTCCTGCCGATGGTACTTCATCGGCACTTTCTCGATCGGGATGCGCGGCAGCTGATAACCTGCGTCGGTGACCGCGCCGTAGTTGTTGGAGAATATCTGCGAGCCGATGGTGCTGCAACCGGCGATAGCAGTGGAGAGCGCCAGTGCGGCGATGATTGCAAACGACTTCATGCGCATCAGGTGATCCGGTGCCCCGCCCAACTTCGGCGGCACGAGTCGGCCGCTCTCTCATCATCATTCATGCTGGCATTTGCTTTGCTTGCCAAGCGCGCGATGCCTATATGCCTGCCTTGACGTACCGGTAAGCGTATCACTATGGCATTTTGGCAACAGGACTCACAGGATTGTGAAGCAAATTCAAGGGGCCTGCTCCATGGGCTCCTGGAAATCGAGGAGAACCGTCATGAATGTCGGTGACGCCGCCCACCGCTCCGGCCTGCCGGCCAAGACCATCCGCTACTATGAAGAGATCGGCCTGATCGCCCCGGCGCGCGCCGCCAACGGCTACCGCGATTATTCCGGAGACGACATCCACCGGCTGGCCTTCCTGCGCCGCGCGCGCAATCTCGGCTTTTCCATCGACGATTGCCGCCAGTTGATGGCGCTTTACCAGGATCGCAGCCGCGCCAGCCAGAACGTGCGCGAAATTGCCGCCGCCCATGTCACGGCGATCGAGGAGAAAGTGCGCGAGCTGCAGTCGATGCGCTCGACGCTGCAGAAACTGATCCATGCCTGCCACGGCGACGAAAGGCCGGATTGTCCGATCCTTGATGACATGGCGGGGGCGGCGTTGCCCAGCGACAAGGTCGCCTCTGCGCCTGCATAATGACTCTACGTCGACGAGGCCCGACGCCTGGTCGACTCCTGCCGGGAGGACATCCGCAATGGTCTCGATGACCGTCGAACTGCGCAATGTGGAGGACACGCAAGCCGCCATGGGCTGGGCCGGCGGCCACACGATCATCGTCGACCGGCCCGAAGGCAAGGCCGGCGGCATGGGCCTGTGCTTCAATGGCGGCCAACTGCTCGCCCTGGCGATCGGCGGCTGCTTCTGCAACGACCTTCGCTACGTCGCCGAGGAAATGGGTGTAACGCTCAACAAGATCGCGGTGACCGTCACGCTGAACCTCGAAGGCAAGCCTTTGCTCGCGACCTCGTCAATCATGAAGGTTTCATGCACGACACTGGACGGCTCCGACCCGGCGGAGATCATCACAAGGGCCGCGGCGATTTCCACGGTCAGCAACTCCCTGCGCCAGGGCGTGCCGGTGAGCATTGAAACGGACGCAACGGCGACCGGCTTGTCGGAGGAATGATCCCTGGGAACAGGCGCATTTGGCCGCGTGGATTGTCAGAGACCGCTAAAAAGATCCGCCGCCGGCACGGCAGGGGGATTGACCCAATTTTCTTCGGCATCTGGGCGCGTCAATCTGCCGCTCTATGTCTTCCCTTGTCGCAATGATCAACGATGGAGGTTGGCATGGATCGGCGATTGTTTCTGACTGGAATGCTTGGGCTTGCAGGGGCTGCGACCGTCGTCGCAATCGCGCGTCCTGCCACCGCCCTGGCCGGCATCCCTGATACGGGGCCCGGCATTCTCGATGAGCTCGACAAACCATCCGACGACATTCTCGGCCCGGATGGTCCCGATGTTCAGGACGGCGTCGAGTTCGTGCGGCACCGCAGATGGCACCGCCGCCGTCGCCGACGCGGGTGGAGGCGGGTTTGCCGTCGCTATTGGCGCAATGGTTCTTGGCGCCGCAGATGTTTCCGCAGATCCTTCTGGATCCACTTCTGACGGGATCACCAAACGCGAAGGCTCCGGCATCCGCCGGAGCCTTCGCTATCGCTGCGGGCTTGAATCCAATCGGCAAAAAAGGCCCGCCGCCCCTCGGCAGCGGGCAGGTCCTGGAGTGCCGGGGGATCAACCCGGCATGGGATCAACGAGCGGATCACCGGTTGGTTGCAGGGATCGGCCCGGTAGCCTTCCTTTGGGTGGACCGCCACCGGGCCTGACCGGAGCGGGGTGTATTGGGGGAGCCCCGGCTGCTTCCAAAATATCACCTTTCACTTAAATTAGCTTTAGCTAATTTACAGAAAGCCATGCGCCACCCGCAGATGGGTTGCGCCTTCACGGAAATGTCGAAGTGACGTCTCCCTGCTTATGCAATTCGACATTCGCGGAACTGAAGCGGTTGCATCTGACTTTGGTTGGTAACGCGCAAAGACTTTTTTCTGCTATCTTAGGGTTACTAAATGGAAATTGATCGGCGCGGCATATCAAGTCGATTCGCGCTGACGATCTCTTTGTTTTTCGAGGAACTGCTTGGCGTGTTCCGCCCAATCAGCCGCCGTGACTTTATGCTCCCGAACGGACTTTCTGAAAGCCTTGCGCAGAGCGTCAAGGTCAAAGGCCCATACTTGTTGGCCTTCTTTAGTGTTCGATTTTGCGTCACCCGTCCCCATGGAAGCGACGGTACGCACCGCAAACTCAATCTTTCAAGGATCAATGCCTGACTTCTTTTGGGTATATCCGGGTATATCGAATATACAATCGTCTGCATAAAACAGGTTCAAACCGTGAACAAAATCTGGCATGGTGCCTGGCATGCCGATCATCTCCCCCATCCTCATCAATCCTCTCATCGACGGCCGCCAGTCCGAACGCGCCATGCTGGTGCGGCGCGGCGTACAGCGGCTGCTCATGGATATGGGCGCACATGTGTTGCCCGAACTGTCGCTGGCCACGGGCCGCCGCGCCGACCTCGTCGCGCTGACCCGGCAGGGCGATATCTGGATCATCGAGATCAAATCCTCGATCGAGGATTTCAGGGTCGACCGCAAATGGCCCGACTACCGGCTGCATTCCGACCGCTTCTTCTTCGCCACCCATCCCGGCGTGCCCTCGGAGATATTTCCCCAGGAGTGCGGCTTCATCCTCTCCGACGGCTACGGCGCCGAGATCCTGCGCGATGCGCCCGAGCACCGCATGGCAGCGGCAACGCGCAAAGCGCTGATGCTGCGGATCGCGCGGGCCGGCGCTTCGCGGCTGCTGGCGGCAGAGCTTGCCGGCGTGTCGGTGCCGGCGCTGGAGGGTGAGAGCGAGTAGCGATTGTCCCCCAAGTCCTAAGACTGCCTCTACTCTTCACCGTCCTCCACGCCACCCCTGGCGGGCGCCATGAGCAGCACGGCAGCGCCCAGGATAGCGGCGATGAAGGAACCGGCGAGGATGCCGACCTTGACCGCGTCCTGCAGCGCCACGTCGCCGGCGAAGGCGAGCAGGCCGATGAACAGGCTCATGGTGAAGCCGATGCCGCACAGCAGCGATATGCCGATCATGTGCGTCCAGCCTGCATTGGCTGGCAGGTCGGCAAGACCGAGCCGGATGGCAAGGGCCGAGGAGCCGAACACGCCGACCAACTTGCCGACCACCAGGCCGGCGGCGACACCCAGCGTCAACGGCTCGATCAGCGCACTGACGCTGAGACCGGCGAGCGAAACGCCGGCATTGGCAAAGCCAAAGATCGGGATGACGACGAAGGCCACAATCTTGTGCAGGCCGTGCTCGAGCCGGTGCAGGGGCGAACGGTCGAGATCGTGGCCGATCCCGGCGGAACGCTCAAGCGGGATGGTCAGCGCCAGCGCCACGCCGGCGAGCGTGGCATGGACGCCGGATTTCAGAACCAGCACCCACAGGATGACGCCGAGCACGAGATAGGGAACCAGCGTCATCACCCGCATGCGGTTGAGCACGACAAGCGCGGCAATGACGGCGAAGGCAGCACCCAGATAAGCCAGCGAAAGGCCGCTGGTGTAGAAGATGGCGATGATAATGACGGCACCGAGGTCGTCGATGATGGCAAGGGCTGTGAGGAACACCTTCAGCGAAGCCGGCACGCGGCTGCCGAGCAGCGACAGCACGCCGAGCGCGAAAGCGATATCGGTGGCGGTCGGGATCGCCCAGCCGGACAGGGCGGCCGCATTGTTGCGGTTGACGGCGACATAGACGAGTGCCGGAACCAGCATGCCGCCGGCGGCGGCGATGCCGGGCAGCACGCGCCGGGGCCAGGTGGAGAGCTGGCCGTCCAGCATCTCGCGCTTGATCTCCAGTCCGACGAGCAGGAAGAACACCGCCATCAGCCCGTCATTGACCCAATGCGAGACACTGAGCGGGCCGAGATAGGCGTGGAGGGCGGAGAAATAGGTTTCGGCGAGCGGCGAATTGGCGACGATCAGGGCCAGTGCCGCCGCCACCATCAGGATGATGCCGCCGGCCGCTTCGCTATCGAGGAATTCGCGGAAGACGGAAACCGGCCGCTGCTTCAGATCCTGCATGTCGCCTCCGTTAAGCCGCCTGTTTGGCGGGCTTCATTGTCCAAGCGCTAGCGCCGCCCCTCACCTGCCTGCCGGCATCCTCTCCCCGTATAGTGACGGGGAGAGGGACGCTGTCATTTATGATTTCGCCAATCACCAACGTTACAGAAATTACGCCTAGGTGCGGCTAGCCACTTCTCCCCGTCACTATACGGGGAGAAGTGCCCGGCAGGGCGATGAGGGGCGGCGCTGACTTCGGCGATTGGGCTCTCTCCGCCGCTGGTTACAAACTTGGCCCCAAGCGACACCCTGCGATCCTAACGCGGCGCGCGCTTGGCCAGTATGCGCTGCAAGGTGCGGCGGTGCATGTTGAGCCGGCGCGCTGTCTCGGAGACGTTGCGCTCGCACATCTCATAGACGCGCTGGATATGCTCCCAACGGACGCGGTCGGCCGACATCGGGTTTTCAGGCGGCGCCGCGCGCTCGCCGGCGGTGCGGGTGAGTGCAGCGAAGATATCATCGGCGTCGGCGGGCTTGGAGAGATAATCGACCGCACCGAGCTTCACCGCGGTCACCGCGGTGGCGATGTTGCCATAGCCGGTCAGGATGATGGTGCGGGAATCCTCGCGCTTTTCGCGGATGGCCGCGACCACGTCGAGGCCGTTGCCGTCGCCGAGCCGCATGTCGACTACAGCGTAGGCGGGTGGATTGGCGCGCGCCTTGGCAACCGCCTCCTCGACGCTCTCGGCCGTCTCGACCACGAAGCCCCTGGCTTCCATGGCGCGGGCCAGACGCGTGAGGAACGGCTTGTCGTCATCGACGACAAGCAGCGAGGTGTCCTCGCCTTCAACCATTGCGCCAATATTCTCGTCGCCTGTCATAGTCTCAAAATTCCTGCTGCCTTAATTTTACGCAAATATAGTTCCTGAGCCCGATTGTCCAATTTTTAGAGGTCCTTCAAGGCTCTCAGGCGGTGTCGAACATGCTGGCCGAAGTGATTTCCGGATTGAGGAACACACCACGCGGCCACGATATCTGTACCATGGCGCCCTCGCCCAGGCCGCTGGAATTGCGGAAATCGAGCACGGCACCGGAGCGTTCGAGCAGGGTCTTGGCGATGAACAGGCCGAGGCCCAGACCGCCGCCGGTTTCATTGCCCTGGCGCGTCGACATATAGGGCTCGCCGATGCGGTCGATGATCTCGGCCGGAAAGCCGGGGCCGTCATCGATGATCGAGAAGGTGACGGTGGCCTCGTCCCAGCTCCAGTGCACGGTGACGCTTTTGCGGGCGAAATCGACGGCGTTCTCGACCAAATTGCCGAGGCCGTAGATGACGCCCGGATTGCGCCGCCCGACCGGCTCGGGGCCGATGCGTTCGCCGGGCCGAAGCTTGATCGAGATGCCGAAGTCCCGGTGCGGCGCGGTGACCTCCTCGACCAGCGAGGTCAATGGCAGCCGAGAAAGATGCGCCTCGCCCTCGGAGGACAGGCTGGTCAGCCGCTTGAGAATCTCGCGGCAGCGCTCGCTCTGCGAACGCAACAGCGTTACGTCTTCCCCATATTTCGCATCCTTGCCGAGCGCCTTTTCCATCTCCTTGGCGACAAGCGCGATGGTGGCGAGCGGCGTGCCGAGCTCATGCGCGGCCGCGGCGGCCAGCCCGTCGAGTGCCGAAAGGTGCTGCTCGCGCTGCAGCACCAGCTCCGTTGCAGCGAGCGCATTGGCCAGAAGCCGGGCTTCGGCGGCCACCCGGAAGGCATATATGGCGGTGAAGGCGATCGAGGACAGCACCGCCATCCACATGCCGGCGACGTAGAGAAAAGGCATCGCCAGCGGCGCGTCCTCATGCCAGGGCAGCGGCAGATGGACAAAGACCAGAAAGGTCGCCGCCGACATGACCAGCCCGCCGAGGATGGCGGTCAGGCGCAGGGGCAGCGATGTCGCCGAAATGACGACAGGCACGGTCATGAGCAGCGAGAACGGGTTGGTGAGGCCACCGGTCATATAGAGCAGGCCGGCAAGCTGCAGGCTGTCGAAGATGAGGATGCCGAAGGCGGCAAGCGGCGTGAGCCGGTGCGCCGCCGGAAAGCGGAAGGCGAGAAACAGGTTCATCCATGCCGAACAGGCGATCAGGGCAAAGCAGAGGCTGACCGGCAGCGGAAACTTCAGCCCATAGGCGACGACGAGCACCGTCAGGCTCTGACCGACAATGGCAAGCCAGCGCAACCGGATCAGCGTGTTGAGGCGCAATCTCTGGCTCTGCTGGAAATCGGGCGAACGCAAAACGTTGATCATGGCCATGAGTTACAGCCGCGAAGCGGCAAACGCTAGGTACCGCCCCAATCCGAGGAGTCGGAACGGGGCTCTACTTCTTGTTTGAGCATGATCTTTTCCAAAAACCGGCTTCCACTTTTTGGGATCATGCTCTGGGTTTGGCGCGGGCGGTGGCGGTCGCGAGCAGCGGGTTTTCCGGCCAGACATGCTTGGGATAGCGGCCGCGCATGTCGGCGCGCACATCGGCCCAGGAGCCCCGCCAGAAGCCGGGCAGGTCGCGCGTCGTCTGGATCGGCCGGTGTGCCGGCGACAGGAGTTCGAGCGTCAGCGGCACGGCGCCATTGGCGATCGAAGGATGGCGGTCGAGGCCGAACAGCTCCTGCACGCGAATCGCCAGCACCGGCCATTCGCCGTCATAGCGGATCGGCACATGGCTGCCCGACGGAGCACCGAAATGGGTCGGCGCCAGCGTATCGATCCTGCGCTGCAGATCGTGTGGCACGAGGCTGGCCAGCCCGGCCGAGACAACGCCCGCATCGATGGCGGCAAAGGATGCCGCGCCGGACAGGTAAGGCAGCAGCCAGTCGTCGAGGCGCTCGATGAGGGCGTCATCCGCCATGTCGGGCCAGGGCGCGCCAAGGCCTCGATGCAACCAGCCAAGCCGCTGGCGCAGCGTTTGCGCCTCCTTGCTCCAGGTCAGCAGCGACAGCCCGTGCTGGCGCACCGCATCGAGGACGTCGCGGTCGGCGTCAGCACCGATTGGCGGCGGCAGCATGCGCTCGGCAAGCGTGATGGCGCCAAGGCGCACGGTTTCGCGGACGCGCACGGCGCGCTTGTCGCGGTCGAAGCTCGTTTCACGGCGGACCTCGATCCTGTCCGCCAGCGCGGCGCGGACATCGTCCTCGCCGATCGCTGCCGCCGCCGTGATGCGTGCATTCTGTGCCTTGCCCTGCAGGTCGGCGACGACCAGAAACGGCTCGCCCGCCAGCGGATCGGCGGCGTCGAGCATGGCGCCGGAGCCGTTGGCCAGCACGAAACGGCCACGCTCGCCGCGCGCCTTCGCCACCCGATCCGGCCAGGCGTGGACGAGCAGGGGACCGGCTGCCGCAGCTTCGCTGCCCTTCGCCTCGCCAGCCTGCCTCGCCAGCCGTTCGGCGAGCTGCTTGGCGGCTGTAGCGCGTGGCGATTTTTCCCCGCGAAAACGCATCAGCCGCCGCTCCAGATCGGCGCCGTCGCCACCAAGGCCGCGTTCGGTGAGCAGCACGGCAAGCATCGCCGCCTCGAAGGCATGGCCGCTGCCGGCTGCCTCGGCAACCATGTGCGCCAACCGCACCGGCAGGGCGAGCTTGCGCATCGCTGCACCCGCGTCCGTCAGGCGCCCCGTGTCGTCGATGGCATCCAGCGCGCGTAGTAGCCCCCTTGCCTCATTAAGGGCCGGAACAGGCGGCGGATCGAGAAAAGCGAGCCCTGCCGGATCGGCAACGCCGAAGGCAGCGCAATCGAGCAGCAGTCCGGACAGATCGGCCTCAAGGATTTCCGGCGGCGTGAAGGCGGGGAGTGCAGCCGTCTGCTCGGCCCGCCACAACCGGATGGCGACGCCTGGCTGCGTGCGCCCGGCACGGCCGGCGCGCTGGTCGGCGGAAGCCTTGCTGACGCGCACGGTCTCCAACCGGGTGAGGCCGCTGGCCGGCTCATAGCGCGGCAGCCGCGACAGGCCCGAATCGATGACGACGCGCACGCCGTCGATGGTGATCGAGGTTTCGGCGATCGAGGTGGCCAGCACCACCTTGCGGCGGCCGGCCGGCGGCGGCTTGATCGCCGCGTCCTGCGCCTTGCCGTCGAGCATGCCGTAGAGCGGGACGATGTCGGTATCGGTGCCGACCTTGCCGGCCAGCCGTTCGGCGGTGCGCTCGATCTCGCGCTGGCCGGGCAGGAAGGCAAGCACGCTGCCGCTCTCGTCGGCAAGGGCAGCGCGGATCGCCTTGGCCATCGCGTCCTCGATGGCGATGCCGGCGGGGCGTTCGTCATACCGGATGTCTACGGGGAAGGCGCGACCCTCGCTTTCGACGACCGGCGCGCCCGACATGAGTTTGGCGACACGCGCGCCGTCGAGCGTCGCCGACATCACTGCCAAGCGCAGATCCGGCCTGAGCGCCCCTCGGACGTCGAGCGCCAGAGCGAGACCAAAATCGCCGTCGAGCGAGCGCTCGTGGAATTCGTCGAAAATGACAGCCGAAACACCGGGCAGTTCGGGATCGTCGAGGATCATGCGCGCCAGCACGCCTTCGGTGACGACCACGATCCTGGTCTTTGCCGACATGCGGTTTTCCATGCGCATGGCATAGCCGACGGTGGCGCCAGGTTCCTCACCAAGCAATTCAGCCATCCGGCGGGCGGCGGCGCGGGCGGCGAGCCGGCGCGGTTCAAGCAGGATGATCTTGCCGGCGCCGAGCCAAGGCGCGTCAAGCAGCGCCAGCGGCACCAGCGTCGTCTTGCCGGCGCCCGGCGGCGCCACCAGCACGGCGCTGTTGCCATCGCCGAGCGCTTCCGTCAGCGCCGGCAGCACGGCGGATACAGGAAGCTCCGGCAGGGGTTTTGTGGTCATGGCGCCCGCATATCAGCGGTTACGGCCAAGGCGCAACCAGAGTCGGTTTAAAGCCGGGTGCGCGAAAACGGGTTCCAGCGCACGGTGCCCAGCCGCGCTTCCTCACGAACCATGGTCAAAAGGCCGGCGCCGCCAACGACCGCCAGGCCAACCAGCGACAGCCCGTCCGGATATTCCCGGAAGAACAACGCGCCGAGGATCACCGCCCAGGCGATCTGCGAATAATGCGTCGGCGCGACGCGGTTGGCGGGCGCGTATTTCATGGCCAGCAGCTGCAGGAATTGTCCACCCGCGGTGAAGGCACCGGCCATTGCCAGCCACAGCAACTGCTTTCCGCTGGGAACAGTAAAGGCGGTGGCGGCGGCACCGATGCCGTTGAACAGCAGGCCGCAACCGACCAGCACGCCGAGCATGGTGGTGCGCTTTTCCTGCTGCGCCAGCGAGCGCATCAGGATGACGCTGGTGGCCGCGAGGAAAGCAACGCCGAAGGCGGCAAGATGGCCGAGATTGAGTTCGCGAAAGCCAGGCCGCACCACCAGCATGACGCCGGCAAAACCGGCGACCACCGCCAGCCAGCGCCAGGGGCCGACCTTCTCCTTGAGGATCACCGTGGAGAGAATGGTGACGCAGAGCGGCGCCAGGAAGATCAGCGCATAGGACTCGGCCAGAGGAATGGTGGTGAAGGCGTAGACGCTGAGCACGCCGGAAGCGATGCCCGCCCAGGCGCGCGCCTGCACCGCCCATGGTCTTTTGGTGCGCCAGAAATCGCGCCAGCGTTCGCCCGCAGGTCGCGTGAAGAATAGGAAGAAGCCCGCGAACAAAGTTATGAAAAAGCCGATCTCGAAGATCGTGAGTTGACCGCCCAGGCTTTTGACAACGGCATCGCTGCCCGAATAGCTTGCGTAGGCGATCAGGGCGAGCAGGATTCCGTTCGTCACGTTGTTCCAGTTCCGGGGAGAGAGTGATTTGAAAATCCTGGCGCTCGGTGCCCATCCGGACGACATCGAGATCTTCATGTTCGGTACGATGGCCGCCTATGCCGCGCAAGGCGCAGAGCTCACTTTTGCCATGGCCACGGATGGTGCCAGGGGCGGCACGAGTGATCCCGCTGTTCTCGCTCGTGTCCGTCGCGATGAAGCAACGGCCGCGGCTGCGCTGGTAGGCGCAATGCCACGCTTCCTCGACTTCCCGGACGGCGAGTTGGTGGCCGATGCAGCGCTGATCGGAGCTCTGAAAGCACTGATTGGTCAAACCGGCCCGGATCTGGTGATCACGCATGCGCCCAACGACTATCACGCCGACCATCGCGCGTTGTCGGACGGCGTGCGCATCGCGGCGTCTTTCGCCGTCCCGGTGCTGCATGCCGACACGATGGGCGGCACCGGTTTTTCGCCGACGCACTATGTCGACATTTCCGCCCATGCCGACGTCAAGGCCGAGGCGATCCGAATGCATCAGTCGCAGGATCCCGACCGCTTCGTCGACATCGCGCGGACACAGAACGCCTTTCGCGCCGGCCAGTGCAACGGCGCGCAAGGCTCCTCGGCCGAAGCCTTCCGCTTCGAACCGTCGTTCCCGTTCGCCGATATCCGTATGCTGCTGCCGCCGGCACCGCCGATCCGGAAGGTGATGGTGAGCACCAGAAGGGTCGGTTGAGAAGCCGAGGCGACCCCACGTCCTGGTCACAATCGGCCTGAACAGCTTCGGTAAGCCGACCAGCGAGCCGCGCTTCTCCAACGTTTTCAGACATCGCGATAAGCATGCTGCGGCGCAGCAACGAATTCGCTTGCTTTGTTTAGTAAAAATTGCATCACTAAACAAATTACTAAACATCCGCAGCATAACCGCGCAGCCATGTTTGGGCCCCTGAGGAGAGGGGTTGAGGGCTTTTTGAAACCGTCATCCGGGCGCGTTTCGCAAATGGGAGGAAGTCATGAAATCGAGCTTGAAACTGGCGTTGGGACTGACCTCGGCGATCACAGCGTCGACAGCCGTCTCGAACGTCGCGCACGCTGAAGACCTGACGCTGTGCTGGGCCGCCTGGGACCCGGCCAACGCGCTTGTCGAACTGTCCAAGGATTTTACCAAGGAAACCGGCATCGGCATGAAATTCGAGTTCGTGCCATGGACCAACTATGCCGACCGTTTCCTCAACGAGCTGAACTCGCACGGCAAATTGTGCGACCTGATCATCGGCGACAGCCAGTGGATCGGCGGCGCTGCCGAGAACGGCCACTACGTCAAGCTGAACGACTTCTTCGACAAGGAGAAGATCAGCATGGACGATTTCGTGCCGGCAACCGTCGTCGGCTATTCGGAATGGCCGAAGAACACGCCGAACTACTGGGCGCTGCCGGCCATGGGCGACGTCGTCGGCTGGACCTATCGCAAGGACTGGTTCTCCAAGCCGGAACTGCAGAAGGAATTCAAGGAGAAGTACGGTTGGGATCTCGGCCCGCCGACCACTTTCGACCAGTTGAAGCAGGTCGCCGAGTTCTTCCAGAAGCGTGAGATCGACGGCAAGACCGTCTACGGCGCCTCGATCTACACCGAGCGCGGCTCGGAAGGCATCACCATGGGCGCCATGGACGTGCTCTACAGCTATGGCTTCCAGTACGAAAACCCCAAAAAGCCCTACGAAATGGAAGGCTTCGTCAACTCCGACAAATCGGTAAAGGGGCTGGAGTTCTACAAGGCGCTCTATGATTGCTGCACGCCTCCGGGTGCCTCGAACAGCTATATGGGCGAAGGGGTCGACGCCTTCAAATCCGGCCAGGTGGCGATGCACATGAACTTCGCCTTCACATGGCCAGGCCTGCAGAAGGACGAGAATGTCGGCGGCGACAAGATCGGCTACTTCGTCAACCCGAAGGGGCCTGACGGCGAGCAGTTCGCCCAGCTCGGCGGCCAGGGTATCTCAGTGGTGTCCTATTCCGACAAGCAGGAATCGGCGCTGAAATACATCAAGTGGTTCGCCAACAAGGAGGTGCAGGCCAAATGGTGGTCGCTCGGCGGTTATTCCTGCCTCAACGCGGTGGTCAAGGACCCGGGCTTCCCGGCCAGCCAGCCCTACGCGCAGACCTTCCTCGACTCGATGGCCATCGTGAAGGACTTCTGGGCCGAGCCGAGCTACGCCCCGCTGCTGCAGGCCTCGCAGAAGCGTTTCCACGACTATGTCGTCGCCGGCCAAGGTTCGGCCAAGGATGCGCTGGACGGCCTGGTCAAGGACTGGACGCAGGTCTTCCAGGACGACGGTAAGATGTAACTGGGGCAAGATGTAACCCGGCTCCTCCCGAGCTCGACCCATGCGTCCCGTGCCGCCCTTGGCACGGGACGCAGTTCAGATAAATTCCATGACAGAGACGACCAAGTGACCGAAGCAGGACTCACCATGCTCAATCGGACCGCGGAGAACGTTGCCCAGGCGACTCCGGAGCCGTTGGCCCGCAAGGTCCGGGGCATCAGCGACAAGGGCCTCGCCTGGCTGTTCATCTCGCCGACGATCCTGTTGCTGCTGGCCATCAACATCTTTCCGCTGTTCTGGGCGATCTATCTGTCGTTCACCAACTACCGCGCCAACCGCCCGAACGAGGTGGTGAAGAACCTCGGCTTTGCCAACTACCAGCGCATCCTCGGCGACAAGGATATCTGGATCGCCATGCAGACGACGGCGCATTTCGTGTTCTGGACCATCCTGTTGCAGACGCTGATCGGCTTCACCCTGGCCTGGCTGATCGACAGGAAGTTCCGCGGCCACGCCTTCTGGACGACGCTGATCCTGGTGCCCATGATGCTGTCGCCGGCGGTGGTCGGTAATTTCTGGCGCTTCCTCTACGAGCCGCAGATCGGCCTGTTCGCCTACGCCATATCCTTCGTCACGAGGATCCCGCCGACCGATATCCAGATGCTCTCCAACGTGTCGCTGGCGCCCTGGTCGATCATCATCGTCGACACCTGGATGTGGACACCCTACGTGATGCTGATCTGCCTCGCGGGCCTGCGCTCCATCCCCGAATACATCTACGAGGCGGCCGAGGTCGACCGCGCCTCCAACTGGCGGCAATTCTGGTCGATCACGCTGCCGATGGCGCTGCCCTTCATCATGCTGGCTGTGCTGTTTCGCGGCATCGAGAACTTCAAGATGTTCGACATGGTCAATCTGTTGACCGGCGGCGGGCCGGGCTCGACCACCGAGGTCGCCTCGATCACGCTGAAAAGGCAGGCTTTCGAGAGCTGGCGCACCGGCTATTCCTCGGCCTTCGCAATCATTCTTTTCGTGGCGGTGTTCGGCCTCGCCAACATCTACGTCAAGGCGCTGAACAAGGTGAAGCAGAGATGAGCCTGACCACAGCCCATTCGGTCGTCGCACCGAGCAGCAACTCGAAACGGATCGCCGGCACGATCATCGTGCTTTACGCACTGATCTCGATCGTGCCGCTGCTGTGGATCTTCGCCACCAGCTTCAAGACGCCGCCGGATTCGATCGCCTATCCGCCCAAGATCCTGTTCCAGCCCAGCCTCGAAGGCTACTGCAATCTGTTCACGACGCGGACCCGTCAGACGCCGGAATACATCAACTCGCTGGGGCCGGCGACAGGCTTCTGCGACGAGACCACGCGCAAGCGCAACATGGTGATCGCCGGCCCGTCCAACTTCCTGCCGCGCTTCGTCAATTCGCTGATCATCGCCTTCGGCTCGACCTTCTGCGCCGTGTTCCTCGGCACGCTGTCGGCCTATGGCTTCTCGCGCTTCAAGGTGCCGCTCGCCGACGACCTTTTGTTCTTCATCCTGTCGACGCGCTTCATGCCGCCGATCGCCGTCGCCATTCCGATCTACCTGATGTACCGCGAGCTTGGCCTGTCGGACACCGCGCTCGGCATGATCCTGCTCTACACGGCCGTCAACGTGTCGCTGGCGGTGTGGCTGCTGAAAGGCTTCATCGACGAAATCCCGCGCGAGTACGAAGAGGCGGCGATGATCGACGGCTATACGCGGCTGCAGGCCTTCTGGCGCACCGTGCTGCCGCAAGCGACGACCGGCATTGCAGCGACCGCGATCTTCTGCCTGATCTTCGCCTGGAACGAGTACGCGTTCGCGGCACTCCTGACCTCGGGCACCGCGCAGACCGCGCCGCCCTTCATCCCGACCATCATCGGCGAAGGCGGCCAGGACTGGCCGGCGGTCGCGGCCGGCACGACGATCTTCCTGGTGCCGATCCTGGTCTTCACCATTCTGCTCCGCAAGCAATTGCTGCGCGGCATCACCTTCGGCGCGGTGCGTAAATGAGCATGACCAAGCCTGAGAAACGCAAATCGCGCTGGCCGGCCTGGGCCAGGCGCGGGCTGATGGAGAACATCGCCACGGCACTGATCGCCATCGGCTTCCTGATGCTGTTCCAGCCCTTCGCGCTGTCGCTCTACACCTACTCCTTCATCACCATGCTCGCCGGCACCGTGATGTTCATCATCGTCTCCAAGTTCCCGGAATAATCATGGCCGAAATCCGCGTCCAGCACCTGAGAAAGGCCTTCGGCGATTTCGTCGCCGTGCAGGATTCTAACTTCGTCGTCGAGGATGGCGAGTTCTTCGTCATGCTCGGGCCGTCGGGCTGCGGCAAGACGACGACGTTGCGCATGATCGCGGGGCTCGAATTGCCGACCGGCGGCCAGATCCTGCTCGGCGGCGACGACGTCACCATGCTGCGGGCCCGCGAGCGCGACATCGCTTTCGTCTTCCAGCTGTTCGCGCTCTATCCGCACATGAATGTGCGCAAGAACATCGGCTTCCCCTTGCTGGCGCAAGGCATGCCATCGCCCGAGATCCGCACCCGTGTCGAGGAAACGGCAAAACTGCTGCGCATCGATCATCTGCTCAACAAATCCGTCTCCGGACTTGCCGGTGGTGACCGCCAGCGGGTCGCGCTCGGCCGCGCCATCGTGCGGCGGCCGAAGTGCTTCCTGATGGATGAGCCGCTCGGCACGCTCGACACCGAATTCCGCGATTTGATGGTCCATGAACTGCGCGAACTGCACAACCGCATCCGTGCCACGACGGTCTATGTCACGCACGACCAGATGGAAGCGATGTCGATGGCCGACAAGATCGCGGTGATGAACCATGGCGTCATCGAACAGTTCGGAAGCCCACGCGAAATCTACGACCGCCCGGCAACCATGTTCGTCGCCGACTTCATCGGCTCCCCGCCGATGAATTTTCTGGGTTTTGGCGGCGGGCTGGCCAAAGGCGCCAGGGAGATCATCGTGCAAGGTGCGAAGGTCGCGGTGCCGGAGGTACGAGAGGACATCGCACCCAGCGACATGGCCCTTGGCATCCGCCCGGAGCACATACGCTTCGACGACGCCTCCAAGCTGCGCGGCGCCATCTATGGCACCGAATATCTCGGCACCACGCAGATCGTCGCGGTCGAAACGGCGGACGGTATCATCAAGGCACGCGTGCCGGCCGAAATCCGGCTCTCCACCGGCGACCATGTCGGCCTGACGCTGAGCAGCGCGCGCCTGTCGCTGTTCGAGAAGGGATCGGGCCGCGCGGTGAGAACCGCGATCCACGATGTCGCCTCGGAGCGGAGGGCCCAGCATGGCTGAGGTGCACATCAAGAACGTGACCAAGAGTTTCGGCGACCATGTCGCCGTCGACGGCCTCGACCTGCACATAGCAGATGGTGAATTCGTCGTGCTGCTCGGGCCGACCGGGGCCGGCAAGACAACGACGCTGCGGCTGATCGCCGGGCTGGAACGGCCGGATTCCGGCACGATCGAGATCGGCGGACACAATGCCACGACACTGTCGCCGGCTGAGCGCGACACGGCCTTCGTCTTCCAGCAATATTCGCTCTATCCGCATCTGTCGGTATTCGACAACCTCGCCTTCCCGCTGCGCTCGCCGGCGCGGAAAATGCCGGAGGACCAGATCCGCCGCCGGGTCGAGGAGGTGGCGAAGATGGTGCGCATCCATCACAAGCTCGCCAACCGCTCGACCAAACTTTCGGGCGGCGAAATGCAGCGCGTCGCCATCGGCCGCGCGCTGGTGCGCAAGCCCTCGATCTATCTGATGGACGAGCCGCTATCATCGCTCGACGCCAAGCTGCGCGGCGATCTCAGGCTCGAGCTGAAGCGCATCCAGACCGAGCTCGGCGCCACTATGCTCTACGTCACCCACGACCAGATCGAGGCGATGACGATGGCAGACCGCATCGGCATCCTCACCGAGGGCGTGCTGGTGCAGATCGGCTCGCCGCGCACCATCTATTCAGAGCCGGCAAACCTGCATGTCGCGGCAAGGCTCGGCCAGCCGGCGATCAATCTTCTGCCGACCGGACTGCTGCCTGACGGCGGTGCACCGGCCGGCACCAAGACGATCGGCGCGCGCACCGAGCATCTGACGATCGCGAAGGCCGCGAATGGTCACGCCGACGGCGTTGTCGACTGGGTCGAGCATCTCGGTGACCAGAACCATTTGCATGTGACGGTTGGCCCTAAGAAGCTGGTGACGCTGACGGACCCCGACACGGATTTGGCGCAGGGCGACAGAGTGGTGATCCGCTACCGGTCACCGCTGTATTTCGGCGCCGATGGACAGCGATTGATGTGAGCGGTTTTCGGTGATTCAGCACCGGTTTTGACTTTGCCAGTACGGGACGAATTCGATGAAGCACTTTTTCAATCGCAGGGAAACGATCGTCACCGAGGCGCTCGACGGTCTGTTACGGACCATCGGATCAGGCGATCTCGCGCGCCTCGACGGCTATCCCGAGATCAAGGTCATCCTGCGCGCCGACTGGGACAAGACGAAAGTCAGTGTCGTCTCCGGCGGCGGGGCCGGGCACGAGCCGTCCCATGCCGGCTTCGTCGGCAAAGGCATGCTGACGGCGGCGGTCTCAGGCGAGATCTTTGCCTCGCCAAGCGTCGAAGCCGTGCTGGCGGCCATCCGGGCGGTCACCGGTCCGGCCGGCTGCCTGCTGATCGTCAAGAACTACACCGGCGACCGCCTCAATTTCGGCCTGGCGGCCGAGAAGGCGCGCGCCGAAGGGTTTCGCGTCGAGATGGTGATCGTCGCCGACGACATCGCGCTGCCTGATATCACCCAGCCGCGCGGCGTTGCCGGCACCTTGTTCGTGCACAAGATCGCTGGTCATTTGTCGGAAGCCGGCCACGATCTGGCATTCGTCGCAACGGCCGCTCGCGCGGCGGCGAAGGATATCGTTTCGCTCGGCATGTCGCTGTCGTCCTGCTCGATCCCCGGCCAACCGCACGAAGACAGGTTTGGCGAGAATGATGGTGAGCTCGGCCTTGGCATTCATGGCGAGCCGGGCGTCGAAAGGATTGCGGTGCAGAGCGCCGACAGGCTGGTGGCGATCATGGTGGAGCGCCTCGCGGCACGGCTTGATCCCGAGGCCACCTACGCCTTGCTGATCAACAATCTCGGCTCCGTGCCGCCGCTCGAAATGTCTGTCGTCGCCAATGCGGTGCTTGCATCGCCGCTGGCCAAAACCATCAAGCTGACGATCGGCCCGGGCCCGCTGATGACGGCGCTCAACATGAACGGCTTCTCGCTGTCGCTGATCCGGCTGGATGCGGCGCGCGAAACCGCCTTGCAGGCGCCGGTCGGTCCGCACGCCTGGATGCCGGCAAAGCCGGTTGTTTCACCTGCCGTCGTGCCGATGGCGAAAGCGGCCGGACAGAGCGCGGCACGCAAGCCCAGCCAGGATGCGCGGACCCGCTCTCTTCTCGTCACCATCTGCGAACGGCTGATCGCGCTGGAAACCACGTTGAACGGGCTCGACGCCAAGACAGGCGACGGCGACACCGGCTCGACGGTGGCGACCGGCGCGCGCAGTGTTCTCGAGCGGCTTGATGCGCTGCCGCTTGCCGAGCCGGCGGCGACCCTTGGCGCGATAGGTGACATTCTGAGCGCGTCGATGGGCGGCTCCAGCGGCGTGCTGCTGTCGATCTTCTTCACCGCCGCAGCGCAAGCTCTGGAGAGCGGCGCGAGCTTAGCCAAGGCGCTGCTTGCCGGCCTCGACCGAATGACTTTCTATGGCGGGGCCAGGATGGGGGATCGCACCATGGTCGATGCCCTCGAGCCAGCCCTCAGAGCGCTCGATGCCAAGAGCGTGGACGAAGCGGCTGTGGCGGCTCGACGCGGTGCCGAAGCCACCTCCGCCATGGACAAAGCTAAGGCCGGACGGTCCGCCTATGTCGGCAGCAAATTGCAGGGTGTGGTCGACCCCGGCGCTCACGCGGTGGCCGAAGTCTTCGCGGCCGCCGCCGCACTGCACGAAGCGGCCTGATTCATGCTCCAGTTGTCGAATGATCGTTCTTTCGATACTGCCGGCAAGATAGAAACCGGAAATGCGGGTGACATGGCGGCGTTGAACCTTGCCAGGCTGATCGCGGCCGCTGCGGATACCATTGCCGCTCACGCCGAGGAGTTGACGGCGCTCGACCAGGCGATCGGCGACGGCGACCACGGGCTGAACATGAAGCGCGGCTTCGAGGCCGTGCGCGCGGAAGCCGAAGCATTTTCGGCCAAACCGCTGCCCGATGCCTTGAAGGCAATCGGCACCAAGCTGGTGATGACGGTCGGCGGCGCCTCCGGCCCGCTATTCGGCACCCTTTTCCTGGCACTCGGCAAGGAGATTTCAGCGGCGCCTGATCGCGCCAATCTGACGGCGGCGTTCGGCAAGGCGATCGAAGCGGTGGCAGCACGGGGCAAGTCGCAGGTTGGACAAAAAACCATGCTCGACGTGCTGCAGCCGGTGCATGACGCGTTGCTGCAGGGAAAGACGGCGCCGGAAATCGCAGGTATCGCCGGTGCGGCCGCCGAGGCGACCGTGCCGATGAAGGCCCGGCGCGGCCGTGCGTCGTTCCTTGGCGACCGGTCGATCGGCCACATGGATGCCGGTGCACGCTCGACCGCGCTTCTGGTGCGCACGATCGTCGAAACGCTGGAAGGTCAGCCATGAGCAATGTCGGCATCGTCATCGTTTCGCATTCGCCGCTGGTTGCCGAGGGCACGGCCGACATGGTGCGGCAGATGGTGGGCGACGAAGTGCCGCTTGCATGGTGCGGCGGAAACGGCCATGGCGGGCTCGGCACCAATGTCGAGGCGATCATGGGCGCCATCGACAAGGCCTGGTCGGAAGCCGGTGTCGCCATTCTGGTCGATCTCGGCGGTGCCGAGACCAACTCGGAAATGGCGGTGGAGATGATCGGCGAGCCACGCTCGCACAAGATCATCGTCTGCAACGCGCCGATCGTCGAAGGCGCGGTGATGGCGGCGACCGAGGCCTCCGGCGGCGCCTCGCTCCGGGAAGTGGTGGCGACGGCACATGAATTGTCGCCGTCGTGAGTGAACGGGAAGTTTGAAGACATGTCCGCATCCGCCGAAGCGACCGTTGTGATCACCCACGAGGTGGGCCTGCACGCGCGTCCTTCGGTGAAGTTCACCAAGCTGGCCAAGAGCTTTGCCGCCGAGGTGGAAATCGCGCTTGCCGCCAACGGCCCCTGGTTCGACGCCAAGAGCATCGTCAAGGTGATGGCGACCAAGGCGCCGAAGGGTACGCTGTTGCACATCAGGGCCAGCGGAGACGGCGCCAATGATGCCGTCGACGCGCTGGTCGAACTGGTGCGGCGCGATTTCGACGAAGGCGCGGACCATGCCCGAACCGCTTAGGCTGCAAGGTATTTCGGCTTCGGCCGGTTATGCCGAAGGGCCGCTGTTCGACCTCGACCAGACTGTCGGCTCCTATGTCGGCAAAGAAACAGCCGACGATGAGAAGGCCGCGCTCGAAGCCGCAATCGGCATCGCCACGGGCCGTCTCACTGCAATGATCGGGATGGCCGAGGGCGATGCCGCCGACATTCTCGAGTTTCAGATCGCCATGCTGCAAGACGATGCGCTGAGCAGCCCGGCCTTTGCCGCGATCCGCACCGGCCTGCCGGCCGACACGGCGTGGCGGCAGGCGCTTAACGCTGAAATCGCCGGCTACGATGCTTCGGAGCAGGATTATTTCCGCGCGCGCGCCGCCGACATCCGCGATATCAGGGACCAGGTGCTGCGGGCTCTGTCGGAGGTTGGCAACGTCGAGCCGCCCGCCGGCGCCATCCTCTATGGCGAGGATATCGCGCCGACGCGTTTTCTCGAAACCGACTGGAGCTGCGGCGGCGGCATCGCACTGAAGGCGGGCAGCACCGCCAGCCACGTCGCCATGCTGGCGCGCTCGCGCGGCGTGCCCATGGTGGTCGGGCTCGGTGATTCGCCGGCTCACCTTGCCGCCCTCGCCCTGCTCGACGCCGAACATGGCGGCATCGTGCTTTCGCCCTCGAAGGCCCAAATCGCTGCCTTTCGGCAATCCTCCTCATCATTCCGGGCGCGCCGCGATCGGGCCGGGACCTTCCTGGCGCGACCGGCGGTGACCAAGGCCGGCACGGCGGTGCGGATGCAGGTCAACATCGCCGACCCGTCCGAGGTCGACGGCATCGATATCGCCACCTGCGACGGGGTCGGGCTGATGCGCACCGAATTCCTGTTCGGCAAGACGCTGCCGGACGAGGGGACACAGTATCGCGCCTATCGCAAGGTGCTGGAATGGGCTGGTGAAAAACCGGTGACGATCCGCACCGTCGATGCCGGCGGCGACAAGCCGGTGCCCGGCTTCACCGTCGAGGAGAGCAATCCGTTCCTCGGCCTGCGCGGAATCAGGCTGTCGCTGGCAAGACCGGAGGTGTTTCGTGTACAGATCCGGGCACTGCTGCGCGCCGCGGTGCACGGCAATCTGAAAGTGATGTTTCCGATGATCGCCATTGTGGAGGAATACCGACAGGCAGCGGCGATGTTCGCCGAGGAGCAGACCGCACTTGCCGCGCGCGGCATCGCGAACAAGATGCCGCCGCTCGGTATCATGGTCGAGGTGCCGTCGGTGGCGATCGTGCCGGAAGCCTTTACCGAGGCCGCCTTCTTCTCGATCGGCTCCAACGACCTCACCCAATATGTCATGGCGGCCGCCCGCGATGACGCTGCCGTGGCACATCTCAATTCGGTCCGTCATCCGGCCGTGCTACGGCTGATCGCTGCCGTGACCGCGTTTGGCCAGCGGGAAAAAATCCCGGTCAGCCTGTGCGGCGATGCAGGCGGCGATCCCGCCTCGATCCCGTCACTGCTCAAGGCCGGCCTGCGCGATCTTTCCGTCGCTCCGGCGCAACTCGCCATGGCCAAGGCGGCCATCGCGGACGTTTCTGTCTAGGCGCGGCCGGCATGGTCGACAGGGCATCCGAACCCGGTTCCGAAGAGGCGATCCGCGCCTACAAGACGATCCTGTCGCAGGTCATCGACCAGCGCCCATCCGGCATGCGCCAGCGCCTGGCCGATGCGCTCGGCAAACACCGAAGCTTCGTCACCCAGATTTCCAGTCCTGCCTATTCGATCCCGATTCCGTCAAAACATTTGCCGGCTATATTTTCGGTGTGCCATTTCAGCCCGGCCGAGCGCGACCAGTTTCTCGCCGCCTACCATCAGGCGCATCCGGGAAAAATGTCGATCGCATCAGGCATGCGCAAGACGCGGCATGTCTCGCTGATCGTGCCGGATTTCGGCGACGACAAGCAGAACGCCGCGCTCGATAAGGCGGTGAACGATTTTATCCAGAAGATCACCAGCATCACCGGCAAGGGTGGCTGATCGAACTCTTTGTTTTACGCAATTCCGGACGGAAAACCGCGACACACTTTCCCTGGAATTGCTTTGGAAGGCCTATTTCGGGAGGAGACGGCCGTGAAGAAGTTTATCAATTCGGTGGACACGGCGCTGACCGAAAGCCTCGACGGCTTCGTCGCCGCCCATGCCGACATCCTCGTGCTCGGCGACGAGCACAAATTTGTCCGCCGCAAGACCTTGCGGCCGGGCAAGGTGGCGTTGATCTCCGGCGGAGGCTCCGGCCACGAGCCGCTGCATGGCGGCTTTGTCGGGCACGGTATGCTCGACGCCGCCTGCCCCGGCCAGGTGTTCACCTCGCCGACGCCGGACCAGATGCTGGCGGCGGCGGAGGCCGTCGACACCGGCGGCGGTTGCCTGTTCATCGTCAAGAACTATGAGGGCGACGTCATGAACTTCGACATGGCGGCCGAGATGTCTGAAGGCGTCCAGCAGATCGTGACCAATGACGATGTCGCCGTCGAGAATTCTTCCTATACGACGGGCCGGCGCGGCGTCGCCGGCACGCTGGTGGTGGAAAAGATCGTCGGAGCCGCTGCCGAACATGGCCTGGCACTGGCGCCGCTGAAGGCGCTGGGCGACGGCGTCAACGCTGCTACCCGCTCGATGGGCGTGGCGCTGACCAGCTGCACCGTACCGGCGGCGGGCAGGCCGACTTTCGACATCGGCGATGGCGAGATGGAATTCGGCGTCGGCATCCATGGCGAGCCCGGCCGCCGGCGCGACACGCTGAAAAGCGCCGATGCTATCGCGCAGGAGATCTGTGCCGCAATCCTGGGCGATCTCGGCGACCGGGCGAAGGGTCCAGCGCTGTTGTTCGTCAACGGTTTCGGCGGCACGCCGCTGATGGAACTCTACCTGATGTACAACAGCGCGCGGGCGATTTTCGAGAAGCATGGCGTGACGGTGGCCCGTTCGCTGGTCGGCTCCTATGTCACCTCGCTCGACATGGCCGGCTGCTCGATCACACTCACCATGCTCGACGATGAGACGACCGCATTCTGGGACGCGCCTGTACACACGGCGGCGCTACGCTGGGGCATGTAACCCTGGCTTCCACCCTGCTTTTCTGCGACATCTTTCCCTGCAATCGCAACATTGTCCAGGTTGATGCTGCCACCGCTTACCCCTGCCGAAGAAAAGCTGCTGCTGCGCTACGCAGATCCGGAGGCGCCGACTGTCGACGTCGATAATTTGCCGGCAAAGACGCTGATGTCGCTGCTCGACAACGCCGAATTCCATGGCGTCCTGCCGATCATGCTGCGCAAGCTCAGCGGGGACGCGCGGCTGCCAGCGGATGCGGACCTGCACGGCAAGCTGGAAAATCTGCGCCAGAAGGCAACGATCGCCACCGGCCAGTCTATGCTGTTGAAGTATCATGGCGACCGCATCATGAAGGGACTGGCGGCGGACAATATTCCGGCGCGGATCGTCAAGGGACCCGTCTTCGCGCGCAAGCTCTACCGCAACGTCGCCGACAGGCCGTTCACCGACATCGATATCCTGGTCGAACCCGCCAACCTGGCGCGGGCAAACCAGGTGATCACGGCATGCGGCTTCGAGCTTGGCAGCAACGAGGCCGAATCCTACGAATTGCAGGAATTCAAATGGCTCGAAAAGGAGAATTCCAGCCTGCTGGTCGAACTGCATGGCGACCTCGTGCATGACATCGGCATGCGGCGGCGCCTGTCGCTGGGTTTCCCTGAATTGCGCGCCATCGACGGCGACGCGACAGACACGCCGGCGGCTCTTCTCACGATCGCCATCGTGCACGCCGCCGGCGGCCATAAATTCCACCGGCTGCAGCTTTGCGTCGACGTGCTGCAGGGCGTGCGGGCGCTGCAATCACCCGAAGCGGAAGCACGCCTCTTCGACGCTGCCCGTACCACCGGCATCGAGCTCGAGTTGGCAATCGTGCTCGATGTGACCGGCCGGTTGTTCGACGAAAGCCGCGCGCTCGAACTCGCCGGCCGCATCAAACCCGATCTCTCCATACGGCTGGCCAGGCGGTTGATCACCACGAATACGCTGCTCGGCGTCAATTCCAGGGATAAGCTTGGTTCGCGCCTACGCCGCGACGCCTTCCGCTGGATCCAACGGCTGGCCAGGGCGAGAGCAATTCCAGGAAAAGTGTGAGACGTTCTCTCCCGGAAAAGCGTCGCGCCATCACCTCAGGTCGGAAAGTGATGGCGCTCTTGGCTTGGCCGCTTTGAGTCTTTAGCCTGCGTCGGGAAGCACACGACGAAGGATTGAGGAATTTGGCCGATCTCAATACCCACATTGCGAATGCTGCGCGTGATCGGAGTTCCCCGCGAGTCGTCGCGGTCCTTACGACACGGAACGAAGAACGGTTCGTCGCCGGATGTCTCGAGAACCTCTTTCGTCAAGGCGTACAGGTCTACATCTGCGACAATCAGTCGACGGACCGAACGCTTGAGATTGCCCAGCGCTACTGCGGAGCCGGATTGATAGGATTCGAAACCATCCCGCATAACGGCTGGTATTGCTGGGAGCACCTTCTTCGTCGCAAAGAGGAACTGTTTCAGTCGCTCGAAGCAGACTGGTTCATGCATGTTGACGCTGACGAGATCCACCTTCCGCCGACTTCGTACTCATCGTTGGTCTCCGCCATTGCGGCAGCCGACGCACTCGGCTTCAATGCGATCGAATCTTCCGAGTTTACGTTCATTCCTACCAGAGAAGCTCCCGATCACGACAATCCCGATTATCAACACACGCTGCGCACCTACTACCCGTTCCGGCCAACCTCCCCACACTGCGTCCGTGCCTACAAGAAACAGGACGGCCCCATGGAGATTGCGTGGTCAGGCGGCCATCTCGTACGGTTCGCGGGTCCGGTGAGGCTTTACTCCGAGCGTTTTCGCATGAAGCACTATCTGTTCCTTAGCGCAGAGCACGCCGCATGCAAGTATGCTGGCCGCCGGTTTCTGAGCGAAGAGGTCATTGGTCGTGGCTGGCACGGATGGCGACCCCGCTTGCGATCAGAGGATATTCTGCTGCCGGACGCCAGCCAGGTGCGCGCCAGCGCGACGGACGACGATCTGGACGAGGCCAATCCATGGTCGGCGCACTGGCTTGAGCGGTACGCCTCGTGAATGAGGTACACCTCCCCCGCGTCCTGGCGATCGCGGATCGACCCGGCTGGGCGATTGATCGCAAGACCCAAAATCTCCGGCGCGTGCTGGAAAGAAGGTTCGAGATCGTCCAACGATTTCAACATGATGTGACTGAGTCGGACGTGAACACGGCGGACATCGTGCTCATCTTCTATTGGCTCCAGATCTCGAAGCTGCCCCTGCCGGAATCGGCCCTCGCCAGGCGGTCTGACAGGCTGCTCATCGGGATCTGCAGCCACAGAGAGCTGGAGGGCGAATTCCGCGAGCCCGGGCTCGCCGCCCTGCACCGGCTGGCGCGCGCTGTCTTTGTCAACAATCGGCAGCTCGAGCACGAATACGGTCCTCTACTGCGTGTTCCGGTCCACTACACGCCCAATGGAGTCGACACGACGTTCTTTTGTCCCGCACAAGAGCCACAACCCGGTTCTGGCGAGCTCCGTGTCGGATGGGCGGGAAGTCTCGGCAACCATGGTCCAGCACATCGCGGCTTCCACGACGTCATCGAGCCCGCGGTAGCGGCCGTGCCGGGCGCGCGCCTACTGACGGCGATTCGCGAGCAACGCTGGCGTAGCCATGACGAGATGCCCGGCTTCTATCGGGATCTCGACGTTTATGTCTGCGCCAGCCTCAGCGAAGGCACTCCCAATCCTTGCTTGGAGGCGGCGGCGTGCGGTGTCCCTTTGGTGACCACCCGTGTGGGAAACATGCCCGAGCTGATTCGGGATGGCGACAACGGGCTGTTCTTCGATGGAACTGCGGAGGGGCTTGCGAACAAGCTAGCCTTGTTGCGGGACACGCCATCGCTCCGGTCGAGGATGGCCGCCCGCATGATCGAGACGATCCAAGAGTGGGATTGGGGCGTGCAGGCGGAGAACTACGCGCGCATGTTTGCCTCGTTGCTTACTGCGGGCGGAGCTGTCGGGCCCATGAGATGAGCGGCTTCGGGTGTGCCCTGCCAAACCTGACCTTTGTAGCGCCATTCGAGTTTTCCCGGACCCTTGCTCTTCCGTACCTCGCGCAGCAAGGATAACGAGGCGGCGCTGCGCTGAAATCGTTGTTTTTGCGCAAAACTGCGAAGTAGAAGCACTCCGAAACACGCTATCCCCACGCCCTTGGGAACAAGGAATAGCGGCCCCACGTTGCCTGGGGTATTCAGTCCCGAGTCGTCAGAGCGGCGCTGATCAGTGCCGCAGCGTCAGCCGGGCGCGCGCCCACCTCCAACCGGAAGGTCGGCACCGCATTGACCACCCCGGCGATGGTCGCCAGCCGGCGTTTCTGCATCGGCAGCAGCCCGGTCATACCGGTGCGGACGTTGTCCACCGCCAGTGCCACCATTGCGTCGGTGCCGGCCATGGCGACGAGCCGGCTCTGGCTTCCGGCGGAACGCGCCAGGTGCAGAAGGGCCGCCACCGGCCGGGCGGACGCGTTTTCCACCCGGATGATATCCTCCAGCCGTTCTAGCGAGATGGGCTGTTCGCCATTGCGATCCCAGGTCTGGCCAAGGCAGGGCGCCACCTGCGGGATCATCTCCGCGGTCTTCCGATGGATCTTGACGGCGCGCGGCAGACCCCAGGCGACGACCTTGCCCGAAGTGGCATGCACGATCATGGCGTCGTCGGAGCAGAGGCCAAAGCCCTGTATTGCCAGCGCGAGTGACGTCGTGGTCTTGCCGGTGCCGCTCGGAGCATGGATCAGCACCACCGCATCGCTGTCCGGCAACGTCAAGCCGGCAGTGTGCAGCATATGCTGGCCACCGGCGTCGAGCGCGGCGTCGAGCACCAGCATTGCCGGTGTCCACGCGGCTTTCGCGCCAGGGCGGATCCGGAGTTCGGCCCAGCCCGCCACGCCGTTGATGGCAACGGTCTGACGCTCGGGAAAGACCAGATGGATGATACCACTATCCTCGAACATCCGGCAGGGACCATCCTCCGGCACCTCGCCATCGAAGACGAGGGATCCGTTGGGTGCCTCGTCCAAGGTGTCTGTCTCGGCGATTTCGAGACGAAAGTCCGGCTCGACGGGTTCCGCGATACGCAGGCTGCCCAGCATCCGGTCGAAATCCTGCCACAGCTCCGGGCGCTCGGCCGATATGCCAAGGATCAGGCCGTTGAGGCCATAGCAGGCTGAAGGTCTGGTCAAGCGGGACGCGCCTTTATGGCATCGGCATGATGACGATAGATTTCGACCATGCCGGGAAGCTTGTCGCTGACCACCGGCCTGCCATCGAGGCAGACCCAGCAATGCGCTGCCAGGCGCTGCGCTTGCATCGACTGCGGATCGATGCCGAAGCGCAGGTCTGGATCGAAGCCGGCCAGGCGCAGGAAACGATGACCTAGCAGACCCTCCCTCAGGCACCTGCGGTCACGCATCAGCCAGGGACGGCGGACGGCGCGGTTGACGCTGGCGACTATGTAGGCGGACGGCAGACCGCGATAGGGCGTCGACGAGGCGAGCGGCGCCCATTCGAGCACCTCCTCGAAGCTCCGGTTGATGACCAAGACCGGCATCAGCCGCGCGCTTGCCCAGAGATGGCAGCGAAACAGAGCGCGCAGGAGCGGGCCGTCAGTCATCAAGCACCTGGCGCGGCGAGGATACCTTCAGAGATCAGATCCGCGGCCAGTGCCGCCATGTCCTGATCGAGCGTCCCCTTGTCGACCTCGAACTCCTCGCAAAGCAGATCGACGATCTGGTCGAGGTTGCGCGCGCCGTCCACCTTGCCGAGAAAGGCTTCGGTCGTGCCGTTGCATGTATAAAGCTGGCCGCTGCGCGCCAAAAGCACGACTGCGCCATCGCCCACATGCTGCACCGAGGCATCCTCGGCCAGCCGCAGAACGGTTCCAGAGACTATTTCCACCACGCCCCTCCAAGCCACGCTCATCCCGGAAATCAGATAGCGCGGAGGTGGAGCGCTGTCTATCAGCCGATCATGGGAGCCCAGTGCACGGACCAACGGCTTTGCTGACGGATTCTCCGCGCCAGTCGCGTTAGAACCTGCTCGGTTGCGTCTTCCCGGCCGCATTCGTCCCAGAAATAGTCATCGATGAAATGTGACAAGCAGCGGGCCTGCCGGCAGCGGACGTTGCATTTCTTCCCCTAAGTAAGGTAAAACCTGTCTGGGTATTGGGGAGATAGCGTATGCGTTACAATTGGGAGCGGGCTCCGACGAGCTTCGAACGTCACAGAAAAGCGCTGGCCACAGCCATTTTGATCGCTGGCGGCATTGGCCTCATGCTTGTGGCCCTGCCGATCTAGAAACAACCTTCAGACACAGCGGCTGCCGGCGCCTGGGCGTAACCTCTCAGCGTGGCTGCCCGGCCACCGCGAGGAAGCGGCGATCGCGCCCCTCGAAACCCTGGCTGAAACGCTGCACCAGCACAACGATCACCGCCGGCTTGCCGGCCGGGGTGAGTTCGTAGGATTCCGACAGGCTGTAGGAGGTCGGGCAGTTTCTTGAGCCCGGCACGGTCTTGTCCTCGTGCAGGATTTTGAACGGCTTGCCATCCTGGCCTTGCAGCGTCAGCCGGAAGCCGAGGGCCTTGCCCGCCTTCTCACCCTGAAGTGGCTTTTCCTCTTGAAGTAGCTGGTCGCCTTGCCGCGTCACATCGAAACTCGCCGAACAATCGCTCGTGCTGGCCGCCAGGATTTCGTCGAGCTGGATGGTCGAAATGCCTGTTTCGCCATGGAGCGGCGCCAGCCATTTCTGCGACACCTGCTCGAGGTGAGAAATGTCGTTGTAGGCAACCATTTCGCCCGGAAAGGTGAACTTGTCGGAAGCCGCCTGCTCGGCTGGGGATGTGATGGCATATTGGGCGAGAATGGGCGCCGCCTGAGCGGCGGCCTGCGCCCTCGCCTGCTCCAGCGTCAGTGTCGCCTCCTCCGTCTCGTCGACGACGAGGATCGGCTTACCGCCAACGAGCTGATCCGTGCGGGTATCGATGATGTCTATCTGCGACCAGCCAGAGTCCGAGGCGCCGGCGTCGAGCGTTCATATTGCTCGAAGGCGAAATAAGCGCCATCCGGCGAAAAGCCGATGATGTGCCGTGCCGCGGCATCGCCAGCCTGAGCGGTTCCAGCGGAGATCGCGAGCACGACACCCATGACCAATGGGAGCGCAAGGCGCCCGATGATCCGCACAGCAGCAAACATCCCCACTCCAATCTGGAATCGCAATTTCATAGCTGCTTGCCCCCAAGCGCCAGGTCGATATCGGCCGTACAATGGCGTGCATTTGCGGCCAAGGGTAGAGCGCGCTATCTGGAGGGAAGAAAATCATTCCTGGGGAGGTATGGATGGCTTCACGCTATCACGAGGTCTATGAAGGCTGGAAACGCGACCCGGAACGCTTCTGGGCGGACGCAGCCGGCGCCATCGACTGGTATTCGCCCTGGGACAAGGTGTTCGACGCCACGGCTGGCGTCTATGGCCGCTGGTTCACCGGCGCCACCTGCAACACCTGCTACAACGCCATCGACCGCCATGTCGCGGGCGGGCGCGCCGACCAGATCGCGCTGATCCATGACAGCGCGATCACAGGAACGATCAGGAAGTTCACCTATGCCGAGTTGAAGCGCGAGGTGGTTGCACTCACCTCGGTGCTGAAGAACCGTGGTATTCGTAAGGGTGACCGCGTCATCATCTACATGCCGATGGTGGCCGAGGCGGCCATCGCCATGCTGGCCTGTGCCCGCATCGGCGCCGTGCATTCGGTGGTCTTCGGCGGCTTTGCCTCGCATGAGCTTGCCACCCGCATCGACGACGCCAGGCCGAAGCTGATCATTTCGGCATCCTGCGGCCTGGAGCCAGGCCGCGTCGTCGCCTACAAGCCGTTGCTCGACAAGGCGATAGAGATTTCCCGCCACAAGCCGGACGCCTGCCTGATCCTGCAGCGCGACCAATTGCGCTGCGAGCTGAAGGAGCATTTCGACATCGACTACGCCGATGCCGTCGCCCGCGAACGGGCAGCGGGCGCCAATGTCGATTGCGTGCCGGTGCTGGCCACCGATCCGCTCTACATCATCTACACATCGGGCACGACCGGCCAGCCCAAGGGCATCGTGCGCGACAATGGCGGCCATATGGTCGCGCTGAAATGGACGATGGAAAACGAGTTCGGCGTCAAGCCGGGCGAGGTGTTCTGGGCGGCGTCCGATGTCGGCTGGGTGGTCGGCCATTCCTACATCGTCTACGGACCGCTGCTGCATGGCTGCACAAGCATCCTGTTCGAAGGCAAGCCTGTGGGCACGCCCGATGCCGGCACCTACTGGCGGGTGATAGCGGAGCATGGTGTCGTAGCCCTTTTCACCGCACCGACCGCGTTCCGCGCCATCAAGGGGCAGGACCCGAAGGGCGAGTTCATTGCGAAATACGACCTCTCGAAGTTCCGCACGCTGTTTCTTGCCGGCGAGCGCGCCGACCCGGAAACCATCAAATGGGCGGAGCAGAAGCTGAATGTGCCTGTGGTCGACCATTGGTGGCAGACCGAGACCGGCTCGCCGATGACGATCAATCCCGCCGGCCTTGGCCTGCTGCCGGTGAAATACGGCTCGCCCGGCGTGCCGATGCCCGGCTACGACATCCGCGTGCTCGACGATGCTGGCCATGAGGTGCAGCGGGGCACGCTGGGCAATGTGGTGATCAAACTGCCGCTGCCGGCCGGCTGCCTGCCGACGCTGTGGAATGCCGATCAACGGTTCCGCCAGGCCTATCTCGACGAGTTCCCCGGCTTCTACAAGACGGCGGATGCCGGCATGGTCGACGAGGACGGCTATCTCTACGTCATGGCTCGCACCGATGACATCATCAACGTCGCCGGCCACCGGCTGTCGACCGGCGCCATGGAAGAGGTGCTTTCGGCCCATCCCGATGTCGCCGAATGCGCGGTGATCGGCATTGCCGACGCCATGAAAGGCCAGGTTCCGCTGGGCTTCGTGGTGTTGAATGCGGGTGTGACCCGCGATATCGGCTCTATCGAGAACGAGGTGGTCGGTCTGGTGCGCGAACGCATTGGCCCGGTCGCCGCCTTCAAGACGGTGGTGACGATCAAGCGCCTGCCCAAGACGCGTTCGGGCAAGATCCTGCGCGGCACCATGCAGAAGATCGCCGACAAGGAAGAATGGACCATGCCGGCGACGATCGACGATCCGGTCGTCCTCGACGAGATCACCAAGGCCCTGAAGGAACGCGGAATCGGACTTTGAGCCACTGAAGGGTGGGCCGCGGACGACCTTTTCGATCGGCAAGCAATACTTTTATTGTGCGACGCAGCAATGCACCCTAAAGTCGTTCGCGGGGGGACATCGACAAAGGTCGCATGGCTCAGCAGAAGATTACATTTGGTGGCGTAGACATCCTGCGCTTTCTCGCCGCCGTCATGGTCATGGTCTACCACTATGGCTTCTGGGTGTGGGCGTATCCGGACGGTGTTTCGGCGCGCGCCACGGGCGGCGTTCCCCCGCAGCCGGCAATAGGCGCCTGGGTCGAATCCGGCTGGGTCGGCGTCCAGATCTTCTTCGTCATCAGCGGTTTCGTCATCGCCTTCAGCGCCGAAAGGTCGACACCCCTGCAGTTTTTCGAAGCAAGGGTGAAACGGCTGGCGCCGGCGGTTTGGATCTGCGCCCCGGTCACCGCGGTGGTGCTGCTGCTTGTCGGCCTCAGTTGGCCGACCGATGCCGTCATCAGGCTCCTACGCACCGGCCTGTTCGTTCCGTACGCGCCTTGGGTGGACAGCGTCTACTGGACGCTGGGCATCGAGATCGCCTTCTATGCCATCGTCTGGATCCTGCTCAGCTTTGGCCGCTTCCATCTGATGGAGATTGTGGCCGTCGCCATCGGCTTGGTCAGCACGTTGTTCTGGTGCCTCTACTACCCGCTCGGCTGGGCCGATCTTGCCGAAACACGCACACTCGACCTGCTGCTGGTGCATCACGGCGTTTTCTTCGCCACCGGCGTCATGCTGTGGCTGATGCGCTTCAAGGCGGTGACAGGCGCCCGACTTGCCTTCTGCGCCCTGTTCCTGGCCGGTGGTGTGCTGCAGATCGCCAGTTCGGTCGACGTTCATATCCTGAAGGTCGGGCGGGATATGCCGTTCGCGCCGCCGATCCTCATCTTCCTCATTGGCATCGCGCTGATGGCATGGTCTCTGCGGCTCAACCTCTCTTGGAGCGGCTGGCGCCGGATCGGGCTGATGACCTACCCGCTCTACCTGCTGCACGATGTCGTCGGCGCGGCCCTGCTCGGCATCCTGGTTCGCGCCGGTCTGCCACATCTGTTCTCGATGGCGGTCGTCGGCGCGACGATGATCGCGGCAAGCTGGCTGGTGGCGATCGAGGCCGAACCACGCATCCGGCTGCTGCTCGACCACACCGTTTTCCGCTATCGGCTCAAGGCAGCCTGACGACGATCCGGCAGACCGGGCCGGCTGCCGACCTAAAGCATGTCGCGCCTGAGCGGATTCAGGCCCGCTTCAGGCCTTTGTTTCCACAGATCGTTCTCCCAAAACCGAGCTCATTTCTGAGCAACATGCATTTGCGGTCCCGACCCGGCGGGGCTGCATTTTCCACGATTGCGGAATTCTCCGTTTCGGGCATGATAACAGGCACTTATGCCTTCCGTATGAGAGCTTGCCTCGAGACGCCCCGCACGTGACCCTGTTCCAGCGAAAACCCCGGATCGCGGCGCGTGCGCGCCTCGATATCGACATGCAGGACGCCGTCGTCTATGCGATCGGTGACGTGCATGGCTGCTACAAGGAACTCCGTGCCCTGGAGCAGAAGATCCTGCTCGATTCGCTGCGCTTCCAGAGCCGCAAGATCATCGTCATGCTTGGCGACTACATCGACCGGGGGCTTCAGTCGGCCCGGGTGCTGGATCACCTCGTGGCGCCGCCGCCGAAAGGGTTTCAGCGCATTTGTCTTGCCGGCAACCACGAAGTGGCGATGCTGAACTATCTCGACGGAAATCTGTCCCGCAAGCCCTGGCTGGCGACGGGCGGCCTGCAAACCCTGTTTTCCTATGGCATCGATCCGGCGCGCCTCGCCAGCCTCTACGGGAGCAGCGCGCAGATCGACCGACGCATAAGGGAGATCATTCCAGACGATCACGTCAGCTTCCTGCGCGGGCTGCCGATCATGGTCCGTTCGCGGAAGTTCGTGTTCGTCCACGCCGGCATCAGGCCCGGCGTCGACCTTGCGGCGCAAACCGACCACGACCTGGCCAACATCCGTTCGGACTTCTTCGAGGCAACGCACCTGCTCGACCGCTGGGTGGTGCACGGGCATACTCCGGTGGACGTCCCGAAGCTCGAAGGGCGCCGGCTCGGCATCGACACAGCCGCCTTCCAGAGCGGACGCCTGACCGCCGTCAGGATCGCCGACAAGCAAGGCAGGCTGATCTTCTCCTGACGCGCATCGATATTCAGGTGTGCTGACCTGAAGATCGATACACTTCAGAGAGGGTCCACTCGCGCAACGGTCGACGTCACACCGGCGCCTTGCCGCGCACTTCCGACTTTTCCAGATAGTAGCTCGAATATTTATCAAAGAATTTTTCCGACCCGCCGAACGATCCGTATTTGGCCAGTTTCTTCAAATCGACCTTGTTCAGCACCGCGCCGACGATCTTGTTGGCGACATAGGGTTCGGATTCCAGCATCGACCTGACCATCGCGCGTGGGGTGCGCCCCCACTCGGTGACCAGTACAAAACCGTCGACCAACGGCGCGAAGGCCTTGGCGTCGACCACCGGTCCGAGCGGCGGCAGATCGACGACGATGTATTCGAACGTCTCCTTGGCGTTCTCGATGAAGCGTCGCATGCCGGCCGAGGAGAGAAGTTCGCTGGTATGCGAGAAATGACCGCGCAGCACCGCCGGGATGATCGCCAGCTTCGTCTGCCTGTCGATCTTGCCGACGGACTGCCAGGTCTGGCCACTGACCACCGCTTCCATCAAGCCCTGCTCGGTTTCCATGCCAAGGCCCCGGCTGAGGCCGGGATTGCGCAAGTCGCCGTCGATCAGCAGCGTCTTGGAGCCATTGGCGGCGAGCAAGCCGGCGAGATTTGCCGCGACCGTCGACTTGCCTTCGCCGGGAAGCACCGAGATGACGCCGATGACGCGGCTGCCTTGCCCTTCCATCACGACGTCGAAGGCGATCTTGGCGCTTCGCAGCGTTTCGGAGAACATCGAGGCTGGAGAATCGATGCTGACCCGCATGCGCGCCCGCCTTTCGGCCGCCGACAGCGATTGGGTGGTCTTGGCGTCTACCTGGGTCTCGCCCGGCTTTTCTTCCTTGCCGAGCTTGCCGCCGATCGTGGGGAGATAGCCGAGGAATTTCAGGTTGACGCGGTCGCGCACGTCCTCGCCGGTCCTGAAGAAGCGTTCGTTGAACTCGTTCAGGCCACCAAAGCCGGCGCCCATCAGCAGGCCAAGCACCAGCGAAAGCCCGAGCACGACGATTGTGCGCGGGCTCGAGGCCGCCATCGGCATCGAAGCGTCGGAGATGATGCGGATCTTGCCGACAGGGAAGGATTGCTGTTGCGCGGCTTCCTCATAGCGGCCGAGGAATGTCTGGTAGAGCGTGGTGAGCGCCGTCGCCTGCTGATCGAGTTCACGCAGCTTGACTTGCGTCTGGTTGTCGACGGAACTCTTGCCCTGTGCGGCCGCGACGTTGGCCCTGAGCGCGGTCTCGCGTGCCTGCGCCACCTCATATTCGTTGCGATAGCTTTCGGTCAGCTGCTTCAGCTCGCCGAAAATCTGCGTCGATATGTCGGCCTTCTCCTTGGAGAGAGCCACCGCCTGCGGGTGCTCGGGGCCGAAATTCGCCTCGACGTCCTGCAGACGCTTGGCCACCGTGAGATAGCGGGTCTTGAGCGCCGATATGACCGAGCTGCTCGGCTGGTCGCTCGATATGGCGGCATCCTTGAAGGCGTTTTCGGAGCCGCTGTCGACAATGGCTTTGTACTGCTGGTAGCGGGCGCTGGCGCGCGCGGTGTCGGCCTGCGCCACGATAAGCTGGGCGTTGAGGTCGGAAAGCTGCTTGTCGCTCATCAGCTGGCCGTCGCTGTTGGCGGCCAGCCCGTGTTCGGCCCTGAATTTCTCAACCGCAAGCGAAGCTGCCTGCGAGCTCTGGCGCAGCTCCGTCAACCGGCCCTGGAGCCAGACCGCAGCCCGCTCGGTGGCATCGAAGCTGGCATCGAGCTGATCGGCGAGATAGGCATCGGCGTAGGCCTTGGTGATGGCGTTTGCCAAGGCCGGGTCCGTCGCCTGATAGCCGAGCGCGATGACGTAGCTTCGCCCGATGCGCGTTGCCCGCACCTCGCTCTGCAGCTTGAGGATCGCGTAGTCGCGGCGCGACGTGGCGATCAGCGCATCGCGGGCGGCCGGGTCGAGCTTGCTGAAGTCAGTGCCACCCGGCATGGAAGAGCTGGGGCGGACATACTGGATCAGGCCGCGGATGAGGCCTATGCCTTGGGCAAGCGCCGACTGGGGCGGATTCATGAATGTGTCGTTCTGGTCGAGCTTCAGCTTGTCGACGACCACGGCGGCAAGCCGCGTCGAGGTCAGGATCTCGATCTGGCTCAGGATCGCCGAATCGGTCTGCATGGTTGTCGACGTCGCCGAAATGTCGTCGACGATTTTGTTCAAGCCCTCATCGATCAGCACGCTGGCGACCGACTGATATTTAGGCGGCGTCGTCTGCAAATAGAGCAAGCCCAGGAAGAGACCGATGACGGCACACACGGCAACCACCTTGGCCTGCCGTGCGGCCATGCCAAGCAGCCGCTCGATATCGATGAAGTCTTCGCCGTCTCCTGCGTCCGAATTCGGCAATGGCATCCTCTTGTCGAGAGGAAAGTTGGCATAATTCATCTTCGGTCCAATTCTAGAGCCGGTCCATCGCAATGGACTCTATCTCACTGTTTCAACATGATCTTTTCCGGAAACCGGGACCCACTTTCCGGGATCATGCCTTGGCTTGCAGGCGCCTCGAAGATCGGGAGCATCGCCAGAAGCGAAGCAAGCGTCGTGCCAGACGGCGAGAACCTGCCGGCCCCTCTTCGCCGGCCATCTGACCATGCTCCCGAAAGATGGGCATTATGCGGCTTCTTCCTGGCGTTCATGCGACCGGACGAACTCCTGAAGCATCTCGAAAACCGGACCCTTCATGTCGTCGCGCGCCAGCGCGAAGGCGATGTTGGCCTGGATGAACCCTTCCTTGGAACCGCAGTCGAACATGCGACCCTTAAAAGGCTGGGCGAAGAACGACTGATCCTTCGACAGACGAACCATGGCGTCCGTCAATTGAATCTCGTTGCCGGCGCCGCGCTGCTGATTGCCCAGAAGCGCGAAAATCTCGGGCTGCAGGATGTAGCGGCCGTTGATGTAGAAGTTCGACGGCGCATTGGCCGGCGCCGGCTTCTCGACCATGGCCGTCACCTCGAAACCGCCACCGATCTCGGCGCCACGGCCAACGATGCCGTATTTGTTGGTCTCGCTCGGTTCGCAACGCTCGACGGCGATCACGTTGCCACCCGTGCGCTCATAAAGCTCGACGGTTTCGGCGAGGCATCCGCGCCCGCCGAAGGACACCATGTCCGGCAGCAGCAAGGCGAAGGGCTCGTTGCCGATAACCTCGCGCGCGCACCAGACGGCATGGCCGAGGCCTTGCGGCGATTGCTGGCGGATGAAGCTGGTGGCACCGGCCACAGGCAGCATGCTTTCGAGCGCCTCCAACTGGGTCTTCTTGCCGGTCTGCTCCAGGGTGCCGATCAATTCCGGATGCAGGTCGAAATAGTCCTCGATCACCGCCTTGTTGCGGCCAGTCACGAAGACGATGTGCTCGATGCCCGCCTCGAAGGCCTCGTCCACCGCATATTGCACGACAGGCCTGTCGACCACGGGAAGCATTTCCTTTGGCATCGACTTGGTCGCCGGCAGGAATCTTGTTCCAAGCCCCGCCACCGGTATCACGGCCTTCCTGATTTTCTTCATCGCAAATTCCTTCTGAGGAGATCGACTTCAGTCCATTCACAGGCCACGAAAAATCCCTCCATGTGCCTGCATCTTCACCTCCCCGCCCCAACGGCAAATTGTGCCGCCATTCTTCGCAACCGCACGGCGATCGGCATGCCCATATGCCTGACCGCCGCCGGGTCGCTGAGCGCAGTCCGGATCGCCTTGAGCGGGGACCGCGCCTTGATGTGCTGTACCAGTGACAGAAACGATGCCGCCTTGCGCAGGCTGCGGCCGCGCCGTGCAAACGCGGCCTGCGCGGCCTCATCCATCCGATGGGTTTGAGCGAACACGGCATCCGCCCTGCGCATCGCTTCGACGTGGTGAAGCTCGAGCACGCGCGAGATGGAGCCGCTGCGGATATGATAGGCATAGCCGATATCGGGCTCGACGACGCATTTTCCGCCCTTGGCCAGGGCGCCGGCAAACAGGATGTAGTCTTCGCCGATCCTCAGCTTTTCGTCATAGCGAAGCCGGTGTTCGTTCAGGAACTCGCGCTGGAAGATCGGCTTGAGATAGCCGAGGTTGAACTTGGATTCGAAGACGACGTTGCCGGCGATGTAGGTGGCCAGCGAAATCTCGCGCAAGCCTTCCAGATATTGCCGCGGAAACATCGCGTCCTCGATGACGCCGTCCTCGCGAACGACCTGCAGATTGTCGACGGCGATCTGGGCATCCGCGCTTTCGGCACGAGCGATCATGGCCGCGAGCCGGCCGGGAAAGACCGCGTCGTCGGAATCGAGAACCGCGATCCATCTGCCGCGGGCGGCGTCGAGGCCGGCATTCCTGGCGCCGCCAGGGCCGCGGTTGCTGGCCAGGGCGACGACACGGACGATATCCCCGGGGTAGGCCCGCGCCACGTCGAGCGTCGCATCGCGCGACTTGTCGTCGACGACGATGATTTCGACGCTGACACCCTTCTGGGCGATGGCGCTGGCAATCGCCCGATCAAGGGTCGCCTCGGCGTTGTAGGCGGCAATAACGAAGGAAACATCCGGGACAGAGCTGACGTCAGGCTGCACGCTTGCCTCCCTCCTGTGGCGACGGCTGGCCATAGAGGCGAATTTCGCGGATGCCGACGAGGCCGCTGACGACACCAACATGCATAATGCCGCGCAGCACGCTGCGGTTCCTGCGGACTGGACTGACGACGACCGGAAGTGCCGAGGCGAAGCAATAGATGGCCTTTGCCGAGGCCAGGCCGACCTGCTTGACCAGGCCGATGCTGCTGGCGCTACTGCCCAGGAGATGGCCATGCGTCTGGCCGACGCGAAAGCGGCGGCGGCCGAGCCATTCGAATGCCGCCCTTGAGCGCGGCACCACCTCGTCGACCCACGCCTTGGGCGCGAAGGCGATGCGGCCGCCGGCCTTGTGCATCTGGTCGAAGAATTCGGTGTCCTCGCCGCCGGTCTGGCCACGCGCCAGGCTGAAGCGGCGGCCGCGCAGGCTGTCCGAGCCCATCCGCAGCAGAACATTGCAGGTGTAGCCGGTGCGGATCTCGCCGCGCACCCAGATGGGCAAGGTCGAATGGAAATCGCCGCGCCGCATCCAGTCCGGCGCATCCGGGCGATAGCGCGCCCTGACCGGGCCGAGCACGACGGCGACACCGCTTTGCTGCGCCATCGCGACCAATTCAGCGAGCCATTGAGGCGTGGCCGTTTCGTCATCATCAATGAAGGCGACGAAATCCGCTGTGCTCGCATCGAGGCAGGCATTGCGGGCGATCGAGATGTTGCGCGCCGGGGCATGCCGATAGTGGATCGGCACCGTCAATTCCCGCGACAGCGCCGCCACCAGGTCACGGGCCGTCGGGGTGTCGTCATTGTCGGCGACGATAATGCGGATATCGAATCCCGCCGGCATCTCCATGGCGTCGAGCGAGCGCAGCGTGTCAGCCAGCTCCGGCCGGCGGAACGTGCAGACGCCGATGTCGATGCTGCGGTTCTTTGCCGACACCGCCATCAGGCCACTCCGCGTCGCGAGCCGAGGCCGAGAAGCTGCAGCCAGAAGCCAACCGACCAGCCAAGATGCATGACCATGGCCGAGACACCGGCCAGCGCAACGTCAGCCTTGCGCTGGCGGATAGCCGTCACCAGTCCGTAGCCCAGGCACACCGACACCCACAGCAACAAAGGCACTGCCGCAATCCAATGCACGAATGAGAAGGCCGCAAGAAGAACCACCGGGAAGACCGCCAGCGGCACCATCTGCCGGATCTTTGGGATGACGCGGTGCTTCAGCACATTCTTGGCACGCCCGCGACCGTAGCCGAGATACTGGAAATAGAGGCCTGAGAGCGAGGCGCGCGGATAGTAGACCATCTGCGTCTTGCCACTCATCCAGATCTTGTAGCCCGCCTTGCGCAGGCGATAATCGAGCTCGGCGTCCTCGTTATGGCTGAACGCTTCGTCGTAGCCGCCGACGGCGCCGAATGCCGATATCCGCATCAGTGCATGATGGCCGTGATCGATCCACTGTCCCTGCGAAAGATGCCGATGCTTCGAGCCGCCGGTGCCGAGCTTGGAGTTCTGCGCCGCGGCGGCCGCCTTCTGCACGGCACCGCTGCCTCTGGTCAGCATCGAAACGACAACCGAATCCGCGCCCGTGGCCAAGGCTTCCTCGACCAGCCGGTCGCAATAATCGTCGGGATAACCGCCATGCGCATCGATGCGGATGAGATAGTCGGCACCATCGCCGAAGGTACCGACGGCGAGATTGATCGCCGCGCTCTGGATGCGCCGCTTGTTGTGGAGCAGGATAACCCGCGGGTCCTTGGCAATCACATCCTCGACGATGGAAAGCGTGCCGTCGGTGCTGCCGCCATCGGCGACGATGATCCGGGCGCCAAGCCGGGCGGCCGCGGGCCGCAATTGATCGAGCAGCGCACCGATATGGGCGGCTTCATTCAGGCACGGAATGACGATCAGGCTGGATGAGGGTTTGTCCGTCTGCGTCATCAATCTCTGTCCATCTTGCCTCTGTCCATCCTTGGCCATCCTATGCCAATGCCTCGGCGGCAAAGGAGCCGGGCACGGCCGTCAGGCTGCGCAGCCGCTCGACAAGCGCCCGGCAATCGCTGCGATCGTAGCTCCAGGTCCTCGGATTGCGGGCCAGAACGCGCTCCTTCAGCCTGGCGAAGCGATGCTCTTCCATCTTGCCGAGCACGGCTTCGAGGGCTTCGGGCGACGCCTGCGGCAACAGCACGCCGATATCCTGCTGTTTGAGGAACCGCCCGGTCTCGGTGTTGCCCATCGAGATCGGCACCGCTCCGAAACGGCAGCCTTCATAGAGCCGGTTGGGCAGAAGCCATTCGGAGTTCTGCCCCGCCTCGAAGAAATCGATCGCCCACGAAAAATGGACATCGTTGTAGATCGCCGCCATGTCTTCCGGATTGCGGTAGGGCCCGAGAAACGACAGCCACGGCTCGGCTTCGACAAAGCCGTGAAAGTCAGGGAATTCCGACAAAGCCGGACGTCCGCGCAGCACGATCTCGAAGCGGCCCTCCATGCGGCGGGAGAAATCGGCCAGCAGCTCGAGTGAGCGTCGGCAGCGCAGCGCACCGAACCAGCCGATCCGCCATGGCGGACCGACCGGGCTCTCTTCAGTCTCCGGAGCGCCGGGCAAGATCGTCGCGGCCTCGAAATATTTGTTTTCGACCAGCTCGATGGGTGCCGCAACCTGGCCGAACGGCTTGAAATAATTGGCGATAAAGGCAGGAGAACTGGTCACCAGCAGCTTCACATCCCTGGCCAGAAAGCGCTCGGTGGCGCGCAGCGCCTTGCCCAGGACATCGTTGCGCAGCACAAGCCGATGAATGTCGAGGCACTCGTATACGATCGGAACCGATGCACCGAAGGCTGACCTGGCGCGGCGGGCAAGCGCCAGCATTTCCAGGTTGCGTGCGATGATGAGATCCGGTTTTGGCATACCGCCAAGCTTCGAGCCTATCGAAACGGCTGCTTTGGCGACGGCCGCGAGGCGTTGGCCGAATCGCCCGTCACGCGTCGCGCCGAGGTCGATCGGCCGCAGTCCCTCGATATCCGCAATCGGATTCGCGGTGCGACGGAAGCCGGCCAAAGTGACCTGGGCCCCACCTGCCCTGAGCATCGTGATCCGCCGGCGCACCGCCGGGTCGGAAACGTCGTGCACAAGGTACAAGACATGCAGCATAAAAACTCGACCGCTGTTGGCCCACCCGAGGGAATGCTAGTACAGGTCTTGCTGCATCGCAACATTTTTGGTGCGGCGGTCCACGTTTTCTGTTGCACTGCAAAATTATTGCCGTAGTTTGTGGTCGGCGGCGGTCGTGGATTTTCGGGCTCGGAAATCAACGTAAAAAATCAGGAATCCTGAATTTGGAAGCCAATGCATTCGATCCGCCAGAAGGCTCCTTGCGCAAATCGGTTGGGCGCGGCGCGGTTGTCACGGCCATGGCGCAATCGGTGCGGGTCGCGACACAGATCCTGTCCGTTATCGTCTTGTCGCGGTTGTTGTCGCCACAGGATTTCGGCGTCGTGGCGATGTGCGCGCCGGTGCTTGCCTTTATCGCCCTGTTCCAGGATTTCGGCCTGACCCAGGCGACGATCCAGAAGTCGGGCATCCGGCATGAGGAGGTGAACTACCTCTTCTGGATCAATGTCGCGGTCAGCGCGATCCTGGCTTGCGTGCTTGCGGGTGCGGCGCCGCTGGTTGCCGCCTTCTACGGCGAGCCGCGCGTGACGGGCCTGGTGGCTGCGTTCGGGCTGCAGATCATGGCCTATGGGCTGGGCGCCCAGCATCTGGCGCTCTTGACACGCCGCATGCAGTTCGGCCGGCTGGCCGTCATCGACGTCGCCAGCGCCATTGCCGGGCTTGCGGTGTCGATCGCCTGGACCTTTATCGATCGCTCCTATTGGGCCCTGTTTGCCGGCACGCTGACCGGTGCCGTTTTGCCGACGCTCTGCTATTGGGCGAGCTCGCGCTGGCGTCCGGGCCTGCCGCGCAAGGTCGCCGGCATCGGCGAGCTGATCAATTTCGGCGCCGGCATCACCGGCTTCAACTTCGCCAATTTCTTTGCCCGCAACCTCGACAATGTGCTGATCGGCAAATATTGGGGCGAGGCGCAACTCGGCCTCTATGACCGCGCCTACAAGCTGCTTCTGTTTCCGCTGAGCCAGATCACCAACCCGCTGTCGAAGGTGATGGTTCCGGCGCTTTCGAGGCTGAAGGATGAGCCGGATCGCTACCGCAGCGCCTACCTGCGCGTCATGCCGCTGATCCTGCTGGTGGCGCTTCCCGGCGTCGCCTTCGCCACGGCGATGTCGGATGTGCTGATCCCCTTCGTGCTCGGCGAGCAATGGCGCGCAAGCGCCTCGATTTTCCTGGCGCTCGGCTTTGCCGGGCTGCTGCAGCCGCTCAACAATCCGGCGGGGTGGCTTTTCGTCAGCCAGGGCCGCTCCGGCGATTTCATGCGCTGGGGCATCATAACGGCCGTGACGTCGGTGCTGGCCTTCATGCTCGGCCTGCCCTATGGCGCGCTGGGCGTGGCGATCGCCTATGCGATCAGCGAATATCTGCGGACGCCGTTCCTGTGGCTCTATGTCGGCAAGAGCGGGCCGCTTCAGGCGCACCATGTACTTCGCGCGGCAACGCCGTTCGTGCTTGGCGCCCATCTGGCACTGGCCGGCATCTGGTTCATCAAGCCAGCGCTGCCGCAGCAGCATGTCGTCGCCCTGGCCAGCGGCGCCGTGCTCGCCTACCTCATCACCATCGTCATCGCACTGGCATTCGCCTCCGGCCGCGAAGCCTTGCGCGAGGCCCTCAAGATGCTGCCGGCAAGGCTGCCTGCGGCGGCGGCGCGCGAAGCGCAATAATTTGGGCGTCTTCGACTGCTACGGACATCTCCTCCAGGACCAGGTCTGAACCATGCACTACCGATCGATCTCCGATATGAACGACGCCATTGTCAGGGGCCTGCACCGGCTGCCACGCGACATCGACCTGGTGGTCGGTGTGCCGAGAAGCGGCGTTTTGGCAGCGACGCTGGTCAGCCTTGCCGCGAACATCCCGATGACCGATCTCGACAGCTTCCTGGAAGGGCGTATCTATACGTCTGGCGTCACCAAGCGCCGTGCCGCTCTCGACCGCAAGGTTTCCGAGATGCGCAAGGTGCTGGTGATCGACGACAGCGTCGCTGGCGGCAACGCCATGCGTGACGCACGCGCCCGCATCCAGGCTGCGGGCATCAAGGCGGAGTTCACCTTTGCCGCCGTGTTCGGCCTTGAGCCCCAGCACCAGGAAACCGACCTCGTCTTCGAAGTCGTGCCGCATCCGCGCATGTTCCAGTGGAACTTCATGCATCACAAATTCCTGGCGCAATGCTGCGTCGACATTGACGGCGTGCTGTGCCTCGATCCGACAGAGGCGGAAAACGACGACGGCCCGGCCTATGAAAAATTCCTCAGCGAAGCGCGGCCGCTCCATGTCGCGACCCACAGGATCGGCTGGCTGGTCACCAGCCGACTGGAGAAATACCGCGCGCTCACCGAGGCATGGCTCGCCAAGCATGAGATCAAATACGACCAGTTGATCATGCTCGACCTGCCGAGCAAGGCGGAACGGCAACGGCTCGGCGCGCATGGCAGTTTCAAGGCGGATTTCTACCGCAAGTCCGATGCCATCCTGTTCATCGAGAGCGAGCACGAACAGGCGCTGAGGATCACCGAACTGTCAGGCAAGCCGGTGCTGTGCGTCGAAACGCATATGGTCAGCTTTCCCAACACGCTGTCGCTGCCGGCACTTGGTCAGGCGGCCAGGAACCTGCCGGCAAGGCTGCGGCAGATCAAGTCGCAAGAGGGCCGCAAAAGCGCCGCCAAGACCATTGCCCGCGCGCTGCTTGGCGCCCGCGGCTACGAGACGCTGAAAAGCCGGGTCAAGCGCCCGGCCTGACCTGCTCAGGCGGCGCCGTCAGGCCGCCTGTCGCGCGCGCTGCTGCATGGCCCTGTCCAGTATCGAGAAGAAGGTGATGAACTGGCGATCGGGATCGAGTTCCGGGCGCCCGGCGAAGCTGCGGGCGAGGCTGGAAAGCCGGTCATATTCCTGATTGTCGTTCCACAGCCGCCTGACGGCCGCGACCCAGTCGGCCAGCGGTGCATCATAATCCAGCACCACGCCACCGGAGCCGATCGCTTCGGGCAGACCGCCGCGCCGCGAGCCGACAACGGGGATTCCGCTGCAATGGGCCTCCGACGCGACGCGGCCCCAGGCCTCTTCCCACTTGCTGGGAGCAAGCAGGATCTTCGTGCGGCCGTAGACCGTCTTCATGTCGCTGGTGCGGCTCTCCAGGACGACATTGCCCAAGGGAGCGATCGTCTGTTCGATCCGCGCCCGGTGATCGTCGTCGAGCTTCCAGCTTTCGACGAACAGGAATGGAATTTCGCGGCAGGCGCCGGCAATCCGCACCGCGAGCTCGAACCCCTTTTCCTCATAAGGGTTGATCAGCGTGACGAACTGGCCCGTCGTCGGCGTCGAGTAGTGCGCCGGGTTGATGGTTGGCGGGATCACCACCGCCTCGATGCCGAACTCCTGTCTGTAAGTACGTGCGGTGAAGTCAGAATTGGCGATGTAAAGCGCGGAATGCAATTCGCGCAGATCGCCGCCCAGTTCATGGAACTCGACATTGCGGAGATAGACGACCAGAGGCACGCCCTCCGCCTGCAGCGCCTTGCCGATCGGAACCGATTTGTGACACTGGACCACGGCGACATCGGGCTTCAGCCTGTCGACGGCATAGCCCGCTGCTTCCCAGGGAAACCAGGCCCGCACCACCGGATAGCCGGGATAGCTGTCGACAACCGCCGGCTGCCGCAGCAGCTTCATCTTGGCGCGCGCCTTGAAGCCGAAGACACCATCACCGAACAGGGCGGCGAGCACAGCGGCTTCATGACCGTGCTCGATCAGCTGTTCGGCCAGATGATGCGTGCTCGACTGAACGCCGCCGCTGAACTCGGGCGGGTAGCCGTTGCCGCCTGCAAAGAGAACTTTCATGATCGGGCTCCTTGTCGCATCTCGTATTCCTTGCTCGGAGACAACAGGCAAAGTCCGCCGCCTCGCTTTCGACGTCAGGCAAGTTTCGGCGGCTCCAGATTGGCGAAGGGATTGGTACAGGATTGCCAGCCGGTAAATCGGATCGGGTCGTTGGGCGAACTGCGCCAGGCGTAGTCCGTCAGCATATGGAATTCGGCGACCACCCAGCGGTCGAAATGCACCAGATCTTCCCGCTTTCGCTCGGGCAGCAGGCGGCGTGCTGCGCCCAATTTGAGTTCCTCCACCAGCGTGACGGCGTCGCTTAGTTTTTCGCTTGGAAAGTTCCACGGATTCCTGTTGCGGAACGCCAGCACGAACTGCTGCAGATGCTCGATGCGGATGTTCAACTTGCCAAGGTATTTTTCCAGCGTGACGCGCACCAGATCCTCGTCCGAGAACGAGGAAACGGCGGCGTAGGCGACCCCTGTCGAAACCACTCCGCCAGCCATGACGGCCAGGGCCGAGCGTCTGGAAATCTCGATCATGCGATACCTCCTTTCACGCGATCCGGCTCGCCGCCCGCAAGGACAGCGCTGCCGCGGTCAGGCTCGGGTTGGCGCAGGAGCAGCTCGGATAGGTGCTTGTGCCGACGACGACCAGATTTCTGAGCTGGTGGTGGATCATGCCGCTGTCGATGACCGAATCGGCTGGGCCCGTACCCATCCTCAGCGTGCCCTGGACGTGCGATTCGCTCGGCCGAATGCCGCGGTCGAAGAGCTTTTCGATCGGCAGCGGCGCCAGAAGGCCAGGCAATTTCTCCAGAGCGCGCGTCATGCCCTTCACCGCATAGTCCGATGGCGCCTTGAAGCTGACGAAGGCATTCTCATCCTCGTCAAGCGTGACGAAGTTCTCGGGATCGAGCAAGTCCTCGGTGACCACGACAAGCGGCAGCGCCTGGCGTAGCCGCCCTTTTTCGGCACGCAGTCCGTGCTGCCAGCGGTTCTCGAAATAGACCAGTGCCGCCGCATGCTCCGATCGGTGAGGACCATCATAGAGGCCGAAATTCAGGCCGGTGGTGATGGTGCTGCCGTCGAAATTGTCGACGCCGTCTAGATAGACCTCGAAATTCCAGCCGTAGGATTCATGCAGGCCGCTGCCGACGAATTCGCCGCCCAGGCCGGATCGCAGCATGATCGCCGCGCTCTGGATGGCATTGGCGCCGAGAATGAAGAGATCGCCGCTGACCTGGTATTCCTTGCCGTCATGGCGGAACGTGACCGAACGGACAGCGCCGCCGACGTGATCGAGCCGGCGGACTTCCGCACCGAGGCAGACCGAGACGTCGGGATGCTCGAAGACGTGCATCAACCCGTTGTTGACGGTGAATTTGGCGTCGACCGGGCACAGCCAGCAACGCAGATTGGCACAGCACGAGGTGCGTTGTGATGTCGGCAGCCGCGCCCGCGCGGTTGGCATGACAAAGTGCTGGCCGGGCTGCGCCGCCTTCATCATCCTGTCCGGTGTCGACATGCGATGCGGCGGTTGCGGAAACGGCTTCGAGCGGGGCAGCATCGCCGCCATGTCGGGATCGCCGGAGATCGACATGATGTCTTCCGCGTCGCAATAGAACGGCTCGACGTCGTCATAGCTGATCGGCCAGTCATTGCCGATACCGTAGGTGCTTTTCAGCCGGAAATCATTGGGATGAAATCTTGGCGTCTGCGCGAACCAGCAGTTCGTCCCGCCACCCAGTCCGATCGTGTAGTTCCACGGCTTGTTGGAATTGGTCTTATAGGTCGTTTCGTCTTCGATGTCGGTGTTGACGTTCTGCTCGAGCTGCCATTCATGGGTGTTGTGGCGCCCCCACTCCAGCACCAGAATGCGTGCCTTTCGGCGCTTGGCGAACTCGTGCAGGAAGAAGGCCGAACCGAAGCCGGAACCGATCGCTACGAGATCGAAATGATCCTTGGTGATTTGCTCCGGCTTTACGTCCAGCACCATCGGCTACAACTCCACACAGAAATACGCGCTCAGTCCCAGCGCCCGCAGGCCATGTGCGGACCGGTCTTGCATCCGTCTGCCAGGGCCTGGTCTCATGCCGCCATTCTGCCGATCGAGTGATATTCGATGCCGTGGCGGGCGATGACCTTGGGGTCATAGAGGTTGCGGCCGTCGAAGATGACCGGCGTAATCAGCGCATCCTTCACAGCGTCGAAAGACGGCGCGCGAAAGCTCTTCCATTCCGTGGCGATCAGCAGCGCATCGGCACCGCGCAGCGCCGCCTCCTTGGTGCCGCACAGAAGCAGGTCGTCGCGCAGCCCGTAGATGGCCTGGCATTCCTGCATCGCCTCGGGATCATAGGCCTGCACATTGGCGCCGGCCTTCCAGAGCGCTTCCATCAGGACGCGCGCCGGCGCCTCACGCATGTCGTCGGTGTTGGGCTTGAAGGCCAGGCCCCAGAGCGCAAAGGTCTTGCCTTTGAGGTTGCCCTTGAAATAGCGGTCCACCTTGTCGAAGAGAACCGATTTCTGTGCGTTGTTGCGCTCCTCGACGGCACGCAGCAGCTTGGCGTCGAATTTGACGCCTTCGGCGGTCTTGATCAGCGCCCGCACGTCCTTGGGGAAGCACGAACCGCCATAACCCAGACCCGGATAGATGAAATGGTAGCCGATTCGGGGATCGCTGCCGATGCCCTTGCGGACCTCCTCGATGTCGGCGCCGAGCTGTTCGGCCAAATTGGCCATCTCGTTCATGAAGCTGATCTTGGTCGCCAGCATACAGTTGGCGGCATATTTGGTGAATTCGGCGCTGCGCACGTCCATCACGATCATCTTCTCGTGGTTGCGGTTGAACGGCGCGTAGAGTTCGCGCATCACAGCCTCGGTGTCCTCGCTGTCGGTGCCGACGATGATGCGGTCCGGCTTCATGCAATCGGCGACCGCGGACCCCTCCTTGAGGAACTCGGGATTCGAAGCGACATCGAAAGCCAGGTCCTCGCGGCCTCTTTTCTTCAACGTGTCGGCAATCCTGGCCTTCACCTTTTCGCAGGTGCCGACCGGCACCGTAGACTTGCCGACGACGATCTTGGGTTTGTCCATTTCGCGGCCGATGGTCTCGGCGACGGCCAGCACATATTTGAGATCGGCCGAGCCGTCCTCGCCCGGCGGCGTGCCGACCGCGATCATCTGGATCTCGCCATGCCTGACAGCGGCGGCGGCATCGGTGGTGAACTTGATGCGGCCGGCAGCATGGTTTTCCTTAACGAGGTTTTCCAAACCGGGTTCGAAAATGGGAACCAGGCCCTGGTTGAGCCGCTCGACCTTGGCGGCGTCGATGTCGACGCACACCACCTGATGCCCGACTTCGGCAAGGACCGCAGCCTGCACGAGGCCGACATAGCCAATTCCAAACACCGTCAAATTCATTCGGTTTCATTCCCATGCAAGGCAGCGGACCGTTTTCGGTCCCGCCGGTTCAAATCGACTTTCCCAACTACTTTACACTGCATGCCAGCGATTCCGGAAATTGACAGGGTTCGCCGAGCGCCGTGAAGGCAACCCGCTCGATCTGCAGGGAAAGCTTGCGGCCCGGATCCGCGAACGCTCCCATCCAACCCTTCATCGTATCGCTGCCCCAAAAGCTGAAGAATATCTTCTGTGCATGGCTGGGCAGCTTCGCCGGGTCGGTAATCGTGTTCACCAGCTGGCCGTTGACGTACCATCGCAAGCTGTCCTTCTGCCAGACGAAGGCGTAGTCGTTGAAGGCGTTCTCCGTGCCGCCCGGCACGTCGACCAGCTTCTCGTTCTTGCCCTTGCCCGCGATATAGGCATTGACCTGCACCTTGGAGGTGTCCTTGGTCAGCACCTCGAAGTCGATCTCGTCCCAGGGCTGCTTGTCGCTGGGACCGATATAGGTGAAGAACGCCGCGTTAAGGCCGGAGCCGGTATCGGTCTTCAGCCGTGCCTCATAGGTGCCGTAGCCGAAGCGCTGCTTGGTCTGGATCTCGCCGCAGACGTAGTCGCGATCCTTCAGCGTCTGCTTTTCGAAGCCGAGCGAAAGCACATTATTCGACAGTTCGACCATGCCTTTCGACCAGGTGCAATTCTGATGGCTGCCGTTGTTCCAGCCGTCGGAAACATACCAGCGCGCACGATCGAAGCTTTTGAAATCATCGACGAAGGACGGCGATGTCGGAATGTCCTGGGCGTAGGAAGGGGTTGCCGGGAAACCGCCGAGAGCAGCCAGCAGCAACGCACCGAGCGACCCCAGCCGTCGCCAGGCGGCTTGTCCGGTCCGATATGCGAGAGGCGGCGCGTCAATTGCCGTCGTAGGTTTCGGATTCGACTTCATATCAAACTCACCTTTGCGCTGTGTGTCCCCAACCCAAAGTCGACGTGCGAACCGCTCCTGAACGGGCCAACCTTGACCTTCCCTGTGACCCTCTCGATTGCTTCCCGCCTTGCATCAAATCTGTTGCAACAGTTCCGAGCCTTCACGTTTCAACCTCTGCCGGCGCCTGCCGGCCAGGCGAATTCCGCCGAGGCGGCGGCCGAATCGGCGTCCTCGTCGAAGACCATATCCAGCGAATGACGGAGCTCTTTCATCATGCCGTCCTGGCGCGACAGCGCTGCAATGCGGCGTTCGCAATTCAGGATTGACTGTGTCAGTGCGCTGACTTCCGAAGACCGCTTGTCGGAAGCTGAGCCGTTCTCCATGGCTTCGACCAGGAAGGCGGCGTTGGTCGACGTTGTCCGGTAGCGATTCTCAAGCCCGGTTCTTTCGGCCTCGATCTCGGCCGCAATTTGTTCGAACAGCTTTGCCAGACGATCAAGACGTGAAACATCGGCCTGCCGGTCGCGGGCCGGATCCCTTGATCTGAAACCGAATATCGAGGCCATGGGCTCAGGTTCCTGTCATCGCCGGCTTGTGGGCCGGGCTTCTGGCCGATCCCCGCAGCCGGGGCTCAAAAACTCGCCTTGCATTGTCCTGCTCCTCTGAAGGAGAGACATCGGACCAATCCGATCGGGGGCCAGTTCGGCTGGTCGTCCAATATGCTGCACCGCAACATAGACTGCCATCGTCGGAGCCGCGAGGCAACCACCCAATTCGTAAACTCATAAATCCAGCCGAAATGGTTTGCGTGATGACGTGTCGCGAGCGGACAAACCGCAGGCCTCGGGCCTCGCTCTCAGCGTTCCTTGCCCATGCTGGTTCCAGCCATCAGAAAGCGCCGCGGCGGCACAGGCTTTTGGCTGGACATAAGGCCGACGCGACGAAACAGCGCCTCGAGCTTGTCGGAAGCCACGCCCTGGACGATGGGGACGAGGTTGGACAGGCTGGCGAAAGCGTAAGCCGCGGCCGATGCCAGCCCCCGCTCAGCCTTGACGTCAAGGAAATTGCGCAGCCGATATTTGTCGCGCACGTGCCGTTCATGCCGCCGCAGCACCGCCTTCGAGCCTTCCGGCAGACTGTCGATCGCCAGCAGCGCCAGATCCGCATCGGCCAAACGCTTCAGGTCCTGAGTCTTGTGGCGGCCGCTCAAAGAATCGGCGCGGACGACGGCGCCGTAGCCGCAGGAGCGAATGACCTTGAACCGCGCCCCGCATGCGACTGCGCGGGCGTAGAGTTCATAGTCCTCGCCCAGCCGCAGGCTCTCGTCGTAGCTCAACCCGTGGCGGTGGAGGAAGGCACGGCTTATCACCGGCTTCAAGAAGCCCAGTTCGCCCCTCTGCACGCGGCGCCTGGAGATGTTGCCTTCGACGAAGCGCTCGAAATCGAGGAATTCCGGATCGGCGGCAAATTGCGGCGCGACGATTTTCGTCGCGTCGCCCGTCGCATCATCCCTGATCAGCATGATGTTGTCGGCTGCGAAATCCCAATCGGCCCCGGCAAACAGGTTGCGAAACCGGCCTTCGAGGAAAAAATCGTCGGCATCAAGAATGCTGATGAACGGCGATTTCGAGCCGGCGATGGCTGCGTTGCGGGCAAAGGAGGGGCCGCGATTGACATCGAGGCGCATCACGGAGAGCCGCCCGCTGCCATCATCGGCGGATCGTGCGACATCGGCGGTGTCGTCGGTAGAGGCATCATCGACAACGACGACCTCCGCCACTTCCGGTTCGCGCAACGCGGATGCGATGGCGACGGCGATTGTCGCTGCGGCGTTTTTTGCCGCGATGATCACGCAGACCTCGAATTTCGTCATCGACATGGATTTGCCTCTCGTACAGGTAATATCGATTTGCCCTCGCCCCGTACTCCTTCGATGCCCTACAGAATTGCCATCAGCACCCAATTTGCCTTCATTCAGCGACTTCCCGGCCGCTCGAAGATGCGGCGGCTGATATCGGCGGACGCCGCCCAGCCGGCTTCGGCCAGATAGCGGACCGGCGCGCGGCCGCACAGTTCCCACAGCACCGTTCGCCGCTGTGGCCACCGCAGCGACGGCAGCCATGGCGCGATGACCATGCTGAGCAGATCCTCATTGCCGATGCGCGACAGGATCCTGGTCGCGCGCTGCGACAGCAGCGTGCCAGCGCCGCCGAGTAGCACATCGGCGGCGCGCAGGCCAAGCAGCAGCGTGTCGTCCAAACCTTGTACGGTTGCGGCATCGAGCAAACGCTGCTGATCCCCCTCGTCGAGGCGGGCGGCGCTGGCACCGATATCACAGACGTAGCCCGCGCAGGGTTCCCGGTTGAAAAGTGCCTTGGCGACGCTGATGCAGGACAAAAGCAAAGTATCGGCCACCGAGGTGAACGGCACCGTCGCACCGGCGATTTCGACCTGTCGCTTGCGCCGCAGAAACCCGTCCGCGTCGCGCGGGCTTGGCGAGCCGGGCTGCTGGAGGCGGTAATGGAGATCTACCGTGGACGACCTCGGCCCGTCGTCCCGGGTCATGTGCTGTTCGCCGAGGAAGCGGACCCACCAGACGGAGTTCGACTTGCCTGATACCTCATAACCGATCTGGCGAAGCGCATCACGCGCCCTGAAAAATCCGAGCGGCGAAACAAGGATGTCGACATCGCCGGACGGCTTCATGAAGTGGTCGTCGTAGAGAAGCTGCTGCTGGAACGGACCCTTCAGAAAAACAAAATCGATCTCGCTGGCGCGCAGCACATCATGGACCGCCATGGAATCCATGATGCAGGACGCGTTCATCGAAACCGTCCTCCTGCGGTAGGTGTCGAGCCATCGGAAAAGCTCAGGCGGCCTCTCAAGCGCGGGTGCGCGCGAAAGGGCCTTGAGGACAAAGGTGGCGACCTTGTTCAGCCTGGCGATGTCGGCAATTTTGGCACCGTCCAGATCACGCATCGAAATGTCGCCCGCGCCGGCGTGCGGCCCGGCAAAATACAATCGCAGGCAGGCCTGTACGTAGGCCACCTCGTCGGCACAGCCGGCGGCGCGCAATCGTTCGTATGAGCCGTCAGGCAAGGCCATTTAGCGCACAATCTCCCAAGAAAGCGGTTTGCGCGAACACTTATGCTGCACGTGCGAAGCAAACATCACCAAAAACCTCGATGCCGTAAAGCCTTTCCTTTTGCAGTGCGAATTTTTGCAACCGAAGCGTCTATCGAGATCGCGTCGGAAAGAAGTGAGAACCGCGGCTGAAATATCCTTGCCAGGTCTTTTAGCCGATCCGCGGCCGAATTTTCCAAACCGAAAATTCTTTCCATTAGCGAAGCCTAAAAATAAGCACAAAACAAACGATTTATGCAAGCAAAATCATATGCTTAAAGAATCAGCACAGGCGCTGCCATCATGCCCAAGGAATCGGCTAAAAAGTGACAAGTTTTAGGCATGGCCGCTCATGTCCTGACGCCAGCAACGTAATTGATTAACGGAAGGTAAAACAGTCTTGACTCATAAATGCTGCCGTGCAGCTATTGCATTGCAGCATAAAAGTGCTGACGGCACTCGACAGGCCGTTTCCAGTCCTAAATCGGAGAGTAAAATGGAACAGAATGTTGAAAAGCATGAATACGAGACACCAAGCCTGACGGTTCATGGTTCGATTGAGACCATCACCCAGGGTGGCGGCGGCAACACGGCGATCGACGCGTCGTTCCCCGCGCACACGCCGATCGGCGACCTGACGTTCTCCTGAGACTTATAGCCGTTTCCAGAGTGACATTTTGGGACTCTGGATTCAAAAGCAGACGTAAGAGGGGTCGGGGGGCCAGCCTCCCGACTTCTCCTGCGCCAACCGGAGATGTCGAAGCGTTTTGTCAGTGAGGTGCGGGGATGAACGGGAAGCAATCCGACCATGATCTGGCCGACCACGATAGCGTGAGTGCGACCAAGGATGCCGTGGCCTGCGAGTTCGGCGATGGCTTGGCGCTGCTCAATCTCAAATCCAATGTCTACTACAGCCTGAATGGCGTCGGCGCCTTCATCTGGGATTTGATCCAGGAGCCCCGGTCGATCGGCGACATCCGCAGCGCCGTGCTTGCGCGCTATAATGTCGACCCGGTGCGCTGCCAGGCCGATGTCGACGCATTGCTGAAGGGCCTGACTGATAATGGGCTTGCGAGACGGCATCATGAGGCACTTGTCTAAACCGGCCCAGCACAAGACGCTGGTTTCGCAGGCCATAGTTTCGCGGGCCCTGGTTTCGCGGGCCACGGCTTTACGGCAGGAACCCGCGAGGGAAACAGGCCTCAAGCAGTCGAAGCGCGGCGAAAGCCGGCACGGGCTGGTCAGGATTTTCTCCCTGAGCGGCTCGGAAATGATCTTCCTTGGCCATTGCCTGCTGGTGGTGGCGACAGTTCGGCTGGGGCTGACGCTGCTGTCCTACAATCGTGTACGCAGCCTGGTGACGCGCCTAGACGCGCGGCAGTGCGCTTCAATGGGCGAACTGCGGCGTGTCGCCTGGGGCGTTGCCGCCGCGGCCCGTTTCGTCCCTTACGCTACGTGCCTGACCCAGGCGCTCTCCGGCCAGTATATTCTCGCCCGCCAAGGCAATGAATCGACGATACGCATCGGCATCGAACGTGGTACGGGCGAGCAGTTGAAAGCACATGCCTGGCTGGTCAGCGACAACCATATCGTGCTTGGCGGATCGATCGACGGCTTCGCCCATCTCGTCGACCACGGCAGCCGATGAGCGGCGTCGCTGGAATCCTGCTGCGCGGAGCACACGCACCGGCGGTCGCGGCGGCAGACATTCAGCAAATGCTGGCGCGCATGCGCCATCGCGGTCCTGACGGCAGTTCTTGGTGGCTGGACACCAGCATCGCCCTTGGCCACGCCTGGCTCAACACATCGGATGAGGTCGGCCCAGGCCCTTTGACGATGGCTGGCGGCCGGCTCGCCATCACCGCCGATTGCCGGCTGGACAACCGTGACGAGTTGCTGGCCAGGCTCGGTATCCGCGACCAGTCGGTGGCCGACGCGATGGTGCTGATGCGGGCCTATCTGCGTTGGGGCGAAGCCTGTCCGGAGCATCTGCAAGGCGATTTCGCGTTCGCCATCTGGGATGACGAGCGGCAATCGCTGTTTTGCGCGCGCGATCATTTTGGCGTCAAGCCGTTCTACTACCACGCGGCGGACCGGCGTTTTGCCTTCGCGTCCGAGATCGGGCCGATCCTGGGCGTCGAAGGTATCCGCGCACGTGTCAGCGAGCGCCAGATCTCCGGCTTCCTGGCCGGGCTTCCCGACGACCCGCAGTCGACCCCCTACAGCGATATATTCAGCCTGCCGGCCCGCCACAGCCTGACCGTCACCGCGCAACAGGTGATGTTGCGTCGATACTGGCAGATCGAGCCGTCGGCGCGGCCCTTGCGGTCGGATGCATCGGAGGAATTCGCCCATCTGTTCTCGCAATCGGTGCGCAACCGCATGCGAGGGACCTCGGCAGTCGGCGCAATGCTGAGCGGCGGCCTCGATTCCTCATCTATCGCCTGTGTCGCCGGCCTGCAGAATGCCGCTGCGCGCAAGCCGAAGCTGCCGACCTTCTCGCTGGTTTTCGAGAAGGGCTCGCCGATGGACGAGCGGCCCTTCATCGATGCCGTTCTCGACCAGCAGAAGGTCGACGCGACACTGATCCCGGTCGGCAACTATGCCCCATTCGCCGAATTCGAACGCGTGCTGGAAGAACAGGAAGGAACGTTCCTGGCGCCGGGCCTGACGCTCACCCGCGGTGTCTACCGGACTGCCGGCGCCAAGGGCATCAAGGTGCTGCTGGACGGCCATGGCGGCGACGAGGTCGTTTCCCAAGGCCATGGTCACCTGCACGAGCTTGCGAATGGCGGCCGATGGATGGATCTGTGGCGCGAGGTCCGCAGCGCCTCCAATACCTATGGCGACAGCACGCTTGGCCTTTATCTCCAGTTCCTGACCCTCTACGGGCCGGCCTGGCGCATCGCCAAGCTGAGGCATCTGGCCAACCGTGCCCTGAACAGGATCCGCAAGCCCGCGCACGTGCAGCGCGCACGAAGCTGGCGCGACCTGATCAATCCGGACCTTGCCAAGCGCACCGAGCTTGTCGACCGGTTTCACCGGGCCGGCTATATGCCGCCCGGCGTTCAGGCCAGCGACGCCTTGAGCCATCGCTGGATCCTGTCGAACGGCTATGTCCCGCATGCTTTCGAGGTTCTCGACAAGGCCGCCGCCAATTTCGGCGTCGAGCCGCGATACCCATTCTGGGACAAGCCGCTGGTCGAGTTCTGCCTGGCATTGCCGGGCGAGGAGAAGCTGAGCCACGGCTTTGGTCGCTATGTGCTGCGTCGCGCCATGCAAGGCGTATTGCCGGAGGCGGTGCAGTGGCGACGCGACAAGATCGACTTCACCGCCAATCTCGTCAACGGCATGCTGCGCAATCATCGCGACCTCCTGGAACAGCTGCTGGTCTCGGATGCAGGCCGCATCGCGCCTTATGTCAATCTGCCGCAAGTGAGTGCTGCCTATGCGCGACTGCTGCGCCAGCCCGATCAGGCAGCCCCCCTGGATGTCCAGTATGTCTGGCGCTCGGCCTCGCTGTCGCTCTGGCTGCGGCAACTCCCGCACGGCGGGAGCCCCACGTGATGCCGCGCAACGAGCCGATGGCCGCATACAGTGATAATCCCCGTCCGCATGGCCGGGCAATGCGAGAACGCCGCTTCTACCGCGCCTATGGTCTGACCATCGCGTCGGAGGTGATGTTACCCGAACTGCAGCCGGCGCCGCCCGGGGCGGCGGATGTCGTGATCGCCGTCGGCGCGATCGACCTGCCAAAGCCGGCGCCCGAAGCCGCGACCGACTTTCGCTTCGAGGCGGACCGGCAATATCTGGCCTGGCATGCCGTGGGCGCGTTCCTGATCACCGATTCCAACCGTATCGACATTGAACCGGCGCCCGGCGTCGACGACGCGCTGCTGGCGTTTCCGCTGCTCGGCCCGGTCATGGCGCTGCTCTTGCACCGGCGCGGCCTGCTTGTCCTGCATGCCAGCGCCATCGCCGCCGCCGGCACGAGCGCCATCTTCATGGGTGACAAGGGTGCCGGCAAGTCGACGACCGCAAGTGCGATGATCCGGGCCGGGCATCGACTGCTTACCGATGACGTGGTGGCGCTGGACCTCGCCAATCCGAGTGAGCCAATGACCGTTCCGGGCTTTCCGCAGATCAAGCTGGCGGCCGACGCCGCGGCGGCGATCTCGCTCGGGGAAGCGGAAGTGCGGCCGCAAGTGCATCCGGCGATCGACAAGATGCAGCATCGCCTGAACGGTGACTTTTCGGGCGACAAGGTGCCGGCGACCAGGATCTATATCCTCAAGCGCGGCGAAAGGGCTGGCATCACGCCCTTGCCCGCCATTGCCGCCCTGCCGGCCATCATCAAATTCTCCTATGTGACGCGCTTCGGCCGCGCGGCCCTCCCCGACGACTTCGCGGCGGCGCATCTTCGGCAATGTTCATGGATTGCCAACCATATCGGCGTGCGGCGGCTGGAAGTCCCGACGGGCCTGGACAGGATCGGTGAAGCCGTGGAACTGATCGAAAAGGATCTGTCGGCTGGCAGCCGGCGGTCGTAAGCGCAACCATGTCGAAGCCCCCAACCCTTCGCCTGTCGCTGTTTCGAGAAATTGCCGCATTCGGCGCCGCCATTGCCCGGATCGGCGGCCGGCGAACATGGACGGCGCTTTTCTTCCTCATCCTCGGCAGCCTGACCGAGGGCATCTCCATCCTGCTGCTCATCCCGCTGCTGCATCTGGTCGGACGCGCCGACCAGGATTTCGCTGTTCGGCTGCCCAACAATGATTTCGTGCGCTGGCTGGTGCCTGACGGCACGCTGCAACTGACGACCGTGCTTTGCATGCTGGTCGGGCTTGTTGCAGCGCAGGCGGCGTTCAATCGCTTCAAGTCGGTCTACATGGCCAAATTGCTGTTCGATTTCGTCAACCGCGTTCGCATGAACCTGTTCGAAAGCATCGGCAAGGCGCGCTGGGGCGTTTTTACCCGCATGCGCAGTTCCGACCTCGATCATGCCCTGACCGGCGACATCGACCGCGTCCAGGGCGCGGCGTTCTCACTGCTGATGCTGGTGCAGATCGCCGTTCTTCTGGCTGGCTATCTCCTGGTTTCCATGTTCATCTCGCCGGTCATGACGCTGTTTGCCGTCGTCATCGGCATGCTGATGTTCGTGGCGCTGCAGCCCTTCCGGACACGGGCCACTGCCTTCGGCCGTGTGCTGACCGCCAATCGACAGGATCAGTACCGGACGGTCTCGGAATTTCTCGGCGGCATCAAGGTGGCCAAGAGCCTGAACGTCGAGGACAGCTATTTCGCGCAGCTGCGGTCGACGCTTGAGAAGATGAAGGCCGACAACATCGACTATGTGCGCAACAGCACCATCGGCACCGCGGTATTCCAAGTGGCGAGCGTGGTGGGCCTGAGCCTGTTCATCTATGTGGCTTTGGTTCGCTTCAACCTGTCGCTGGCCGAGATCGTCGTCCTGCTCCTGGTCTTCATGCGCATCGCGCCGCGCTTCATGGACATGCAGACGCAAGCCCAGCAAGTGCTGATCAACCTGCCCGCCTTTACGGCAATGCGCAGCCTGCAGGCACGTTTCGATGCCGAACGCGAACCAGGCCATACCGAGTTCGCCGACGCCGGGACACTCTCCCTCAATACGGGATTGAATATTCGCGGTGTCTCCTTCGCCTATGGAGATGCTGGCGACAAGGTGGTGGTGAGCGGCATCACCTTCGGCCTGCCGGCCGGCAAGGTCACCGCCCTGATCGGCCCGTCCGGATCGGGCAAGAGCACGATCGCCGATATGCTGCTTGGCCTGCTGGAGCCCACCACCGGCATGATGCTTGTCGACGGCGTCGAGATTGATGCCAGCAATCGCCGTCGCTGGCGCGACCAGGTGGCCTATGTGCCGCAGGACGTGTTCCTCCTGCACGACACGATCGCGGCGAACCTGCGCCTTGCCGCGCCACGGGCCAGCGATGGCGACCTGTGGGCCGCGCTGCATCAGGCGCACGCCGGCGAGTTTGTCGAACGGCTCGACCTCAGGCTCGAGACGGTGGTCGGCGATCGCGGCGTGCGGCTCTCGGGCGGCGAACGCCAGCGCATCGCGCTCGCGCGCGCGCTGCTGCGCAAGCCGTCACTGCTCATCCTGGACGAGGCGACCAGCGCGCTCGACTGGCAGAACCAGTCGCTGATCGCCAGGTCGATCGACGGATTGCGCGGCACGATGACGATCCTGACCATCGCGCACCGGCCGTCGATGATTGCCTTCGCCGACTGGGTGGTGGCGATGGAAAACGGCCGTATCGTCGAGGTCGGCCAATATCAGCGGCTGAAGGAAAAAACCGGCAGCCGGTTGTCGAGGATGCTGTCGGGGGAACAGTCAGAGGGCGAACCCGCCGATGTCGCGTGAGCCGGCGACCAAGACGCGCCGAAACCGATTCACGCGGCGCCTAGTCTCTTGTTTCGAAGCATGCCTACAAACCGGGGGCAGGTTTGAGCAATCTGCATCAATGCAGGCCGCGCCTGGCACCGCCCAGCTTCTCGCTTTCGGCGACCTCTGGTGCGTTCAGTTTGCGCTCGGCGTCACGGGCTATGTCGGCAGGCGTCGGCGCGCTCCTGGCGATCATGGTGTAGATGAGCACGAAATAGCCGGCCTGAATGATCACGGCGCAGATGATGACGCGCACCAATATCGTGCCTATCGACGCTCCGCCCAGCCAGGACCAGCCGACGACGATCGCCAGAGCGAAAATCATCCCGAGGATGAATTTTGGAAGTGCCATACCCAACAGCCCATAAACCGGCTCGGGTATTATCACGATTGCCCCACCCGAGCGCCGTCCCTTGTCATGTGGGCTTGTTAAGGTCGCCCACTCTCGACCGGTTGCTTCCGGCCTTTTCCACCTGTCGCCACCGTGACAGGTATAATTTGCAATTCTATTAAGGCGAGCAATAGGCGGCAAGGGCAACTTCGGATATTTTTGATCGAGCTTTTGCGATCGACTCTGCCATGCTGCAATGCACGCAACGGGAGCTAAGCCGATCTCCTCTCCTCGGCATTTTTCAGTAAGATAGACAATATTAAGTAGTATTTTATACGGTTTTCACCAAGCATCAGGGCATGATAAAGCACTAATTTGCAGCTTGCCTTGGCAAATAGGTAGGTCCGCCTAAAAACCGCCCCACAAAGGCCTCTATTTTTTCGGCCGTGCCCATTTATTGTCACAAATGTGCTAAATACGCCGAAATTTGTGCATGACAAGCTTATTATTTAGTCAATTCATGACGTGACTATTTCAATGGGGTGGTAAATTGTGTGTTGCGCTGCAACATTTTTTTGGTATCGTGCGCTGAACCATTCGTTCAACGCATGGAGTTTACGGCATGAGGGACGTTGCCAAGTCGGCCACGGCGAGCTTTTCGCAGGCTGACATCGATTTTCCGCCACCGATCGGCGGCTTGCTCAAACGCAGCTTCGATATCGCCGGTTCACTGATTGGACTGATCGCACTCAGCCCGCTGTTTGTCATGATAGCGCTGCTGGTCAAGTTTTCCGACGGCGGCTCGATTTTCTACGGTCACAGGCGAATTGGACGCGGCGGGCGGATTTTTCCTTGCCTGAAGTTCCGCACCATGGTTCCGGACGGCGACAGGGTATTGGCAACCTATCTCGCCACCAACCCGGATGCCAACGCGGAATGGATCGCCACCCGCAAGCTGAAGAACGATCCGCGCGTTACCCGTGTCGGAGCTGTGCTGAGGAAACTCAGCCTCGACGAGCTGCCGCAGATCATCAACATCCTGCAGGGCGACATGAGCCTTGTCGGCCCTCGTCCGGTCGTGCGCGACGAGCTGGAGATCTATGGCACGTCCGCCGTCTATTACCTGAAATCCCGCCCGGGCCTGACTGGCCTGTGGCAAGTCAGCGGCCGCAACGATGTGTCCTATGACAGCCGCGTCGCCTTCGATCGCCACTATGTCGAGAACTGGTCGCTGTTCGAGGACGTTCGCATCATCATCAAGACCGTCCCGGCCGTCTGGATGTCGCGTGGTTCTTACTGACCGGCCGGTGGCCAATGCCAGACATTGGCATCGGCCATTCGACGCAAGCTCATCGGGCGATGGGGCTATAGCGGATCGGAACGTTGAGTTGAAAACAGATTTGTTCGAAGCCTTTCGCAGCGGCCCGGATTCCGGCCGGCTGCGGCGGGCGCGTTTGCTGGCCACATGCCTTGCCTTGGCGCTCGTCGTCCCGCACATCGCCGCCGCCGGCGACTATCGCCTCGGCTCGCAAGACAAGCTTACCATCCGCGTCGCCGAATGGCAGACAGTCGAAGGCACATTTCGTGATTGGTCGGCGGTGAATGGCGAGTACACGGTCGGTCCATCCGGTACGCTGTCGGTGCCGTTCGCCGGCGAGTTGCCGGCATCCGGCAAGACCACGTCCGAAATCGCGGCGGCGATCGGCGAGGCGCTGCAGAAAAAGCTCGCTTTGTCGGACCGACCGGAAGCCTCGGTCGAGATGGCGCAGTTCCGGCCATTCTACATTTCGGGCGAAGTCCAGAACCCAGGCCAATTTCCCTATGTCCCGGACCTGACGGTGTTGAAGGCAATCAGCGTCGCCGGCGGCATCAGGCGCAACGCCGACTACGGCCCCCAGCTCGGCAAGGACCTGGTCACCGCCAAGGGCATGTTCGACATCTCCGACGACCAGCGCATTCGACTGATCGTCAGGCGCGCCCGCATCGATGCGGATATGGCCGGCAAGGCGAGTTTCGACGTGCCGAAGGAGGTCGAGGGCGATCCGAGACTGCCAGCCATCGTGGCGGACGAGATGACGATTCTGACGGCCGACCAAAAGGCGCTGAAGCTGAAACTCGAGGCGCTCGACGACCTGAAGGGGGTTTTGGAATCTGAAATCGAGTCGCTGCAGAAGAAGATCGTCAATCAGCAGCAGCAGGTCGACTTGGCGCAGCAGCAACTCGCCAGCATCGGTCCGCTGGCGCAAAAAGGCCTGATCGCCAATGCCCGACTGCTGGATTCGCGCCAGTCCGTGGCCGACCTGCAGGGCAAGATCCTGGACTACGAAACCGCCATCCTCACCGCCAAGCAGGCGATCAGCAAGGCGAAGCAGGATGCTATCGATGCCCAGAACACCTTGAGTTCAAGTCTCGCCACTGACCGGCAGCAGACCGAGGCCGACCTGAACGAGGCCGCGTTGAAGGTGAACATGCAGAAAGGCCTGATAGCCCAGGCCAGCGATCCCGCGATGGCGGCCGCTATGACAAATGATCAGCAGCCGACCCTGCTCTATTCACTGGTGCGCAATGTCGACGGCAAGACCACCGAAATAGCCGCCAAGGAAGAAACCCCGGTGCTGCCCGGCGATGTGATCAAGATCAAGCTGGCGCCGCTGGCCAGCCAATAGACCGACTTCCAACACGATCCAGTGTTTCGAGCCAGAGCCTCACCCGACAATCGGGATGAGGCTCTGGCTCAGTTGTTTGAACATCTCCCTACGGAAACCATAATAGCGGTCTCGGGATCGAGGCTTCCCGTCCGAGCACATGCTTGCTCAAAAAGGAAGGCCGCTCCCTTCAGCCCGCGAGATGATAATTTATGAGGGACCGGCGCCCGCCGGATGGCCGGCATACCGAGGCCAGTCAGTCTCGCCCCCGGCCGCGTCAGCCGGCTCCAGAGCCGGTGACCGCCGCCTGCGGGTAACGGGCAGCCGCGCCAGCTTGAAGAAGCTGAAATACATCAGGAAAGAACCCATGATGTAGGGGTTGAGTATCTCGACCTCGACGAAGGAGCGGATCAGCAGCAGGACCATCACGCCGAAAAGGATCACCGAGTCCGCCTGCCATGCCTTGAAGATAACCGCCGAGACGTGGCCGTAGAGCGTGCGCAGCATGATCAGCGACACCAGCGTCGCTCCGACGAAGCCGAGTTCGACGAGGGCCTCGATATAGGTGTTGTGGAAGTGGAAGCCGGTGCGGGTGGTGATGTAGAATTCGTTCCACAGCCGCTCGGCTTCAGCGAAGCCCTGCACCCAATAGGCGGCATAGCCGACGCCGAGAATCGGCGATTTCTGGACCGTGTTCCAGCCTTGCTCCCACAGATAGGTTCGCCCGGTGAGCGTCGAATCCTTGCCGAAGAGGCCGAGGACGAAGTCCATCAGCCCGAGATTCAAGGCGACGAAGGCCGTCACGACCAGCAGGCCGGCGCCGATCAGGAAGATGACCCGGCGATAGCGGCGTGACAGAAGTTTGCTCATCGCAAGAAGCGCCACCAGCGCCAGCACCGCGGGTATCGACGCCATCGAGGTGGCGGAATGCGAAGCGACCAGGACATAGGCCGACAGCAGCACGACGGGCACCGCCAGGATGAAGCTGAGCCGGCCGCGCCTGTAGAAGGCAAGGAAGACAACGCAGAAATAGATGCCGAGCGAGCCGACAAAGCCGATCTGATTCTTGGAGGCGAAGGCGCCGACGAAGTTCACGGTGCCGTCGAGGACATCCTCGGAATAGTTCCCGACCTTCAGCGAATAGATGAGGACGACGAATATTCCGATCAGCGCCCCTATGGTCAGCGTGCGCACGCTGACGGTGCGCGCAGCTACGTAGGCGCAGGCGATATGGGAAAAATACTGGACCGACGTCCTTGCGGTGACGCCGGGGGCCTGCGACCAGAAAACCGAGAAGCAGATATAGGCCGCAAACAGCAGCGGCAGCCAGGCGCTGGACAGATGCCGCAGAAACCGCCGGTAGTCGACCAGGATGAGCGGAAGCCAGACCGCATAATAGGCCAGGATCAAGATCTGGCCGAAGATGACCGAATAGGAAAACGCCCAGATCGAAACGGCTACGGCAAAGGCGCCATAGACCGAGTTCTTCTCGGGATCGATCAGCAGTGACTTTGGAATCTTCATCTCAGGGTTCCGCCGACACGACCTAGGGCCGGCAAGCCATGAGCCGGCCGGAATCTTCGCAAATATGGGCGTGCAATAAACGGCGTCTCCATTGTGCAGTGCAATATAACCTATTGCGCCCGGCGCTCAATGGCAAATCCGGTCACCTTGTCTTACAGCGAGGCATCTGCGGAGAGATCAGCCGCTACCAAAGCGCTCCGCCGGTGATCTGGATGTTCTCCATGGTAATGCCCTTGGCCAGATCCGAGCACAGGAAGACCGCCAGTGCGGCAATCTCCTGCGGCTGCAGCATGCGCTGCTGCGGGTTGCCTTTGGCGATCTCGGCCATCGCTTCCTCAGCGGTGCGCCCCTTGCCTTCGCGCTCGACGACCTGCGCCACATTGCGGCGCATCAGTTCGGTCTCGACCCAGGTCGGGCTGATCATGACGCAGGTGACGCCATGCGCTGCCCCCTCCAGCGCCACGCAGCGCGTGAGGCCGAGAAGGCCGGCCTTGGACGCGCAGTAGGCTGGGTTGTCCTTCCAGCCGACCGAGGCGGCGGTTGAGCCGATGTTGACGATGCGGCCCCAGCCGCGTTCGATCATGCCCGGCAGTACCGCACGCGTGACGCGGAAGGCGCCCGTCAGGTTGGTATCGACGATCTTGTCCCATAGCGCGTCGGAATGGCCGCAGACCGGCTGCTCCGCGGTCGTCCCAGCGGCATTGACCAGGATATCGGCGGGGCCGATGGCCGCCTCGGCGTCAGCTGCGAACCGATTGGCGACGTCGCTGTCGCGAACGTCAAGGTGTGCGGCGTGAACCCTCGTTCCGTGGACGGTAAGGGCCGCACGCACGCGCTCGATCTCGTCCGCGCCGGGATAATAGGCGGCATCGGACTTGTCGGCGCTGGCCGGCGCGATGTAGGAGCCGACGGCGACATTGGCGCCGGCTTCAGCCAAAGCCGTGGCAATGGCAAAGCCCATGCCCGAGAACCCACCGGTAACGATGGCGCTACGGCCGGAAAGGTTGTTCATGGCGCACGGTCTCCACTTCGTTCCGGGCAGGCAATCAGGCCTGACCGTATTTGGCAATCACACCGGCGCAGCCTCCATCGCCAGCGTTTCATGTTTGCTGGAGCGGTTTGCCTAGCCATTCGCGATAGAAGCCTTCGAGGTCGGGCTCGAAATCGTGGACGATGGGATAGCCAGGTGCCGCCGCTTCCACTTCGTGCAGCGTGCCGCATTGCGGACAGATGAATTCGCGGATCTCCATCCATTCGGGATCGGGGAGATCGCTGTTGGGATAGATTTCGCGCAAAGCCCCCTCGGTGTTGCGGACGTTGATCGCAGCCTTCAGCTTCCAGTTCTTGCGATAGTCGCCGAAGGAGTGGCCGCATTCGCAGCGGGTAATGCGCTCATCGCCGCTCTGGCAGATGAACAGATGGTCCGAGACCGGCAGCAGGATCGGATCTTTCCAGGCGACACGATCCTGATAGACGGCAACCATCTTGAAGAAACGGTCATCGTCCTTGTAGGCACTCATGATCCGCCTTGTCTGTGGCCAGGGCAGCTTGCCTGCGACCAGATCGCCCAGGACTTCCTTGCTATACGAGGTCATGGCTTTGCTCCCGGCATGAAGATCGATCTGGCATCGACGTTCCAGAACTCGCTGAATTCGCTGGTGAAGCGCGGCGACAGCTTGATCGCGCTGGCGTACATTTTCTTCACCTCGGGGGCGAAATCGGCCCTTTCGACACGACCACGCTCCTTGGCGATCCAATCCACCACAGGGACCGCCTTGGCCAGACGCTCTTTGCGCATGGCGGCGCGGCGCTCGACCGTGGCGTCGATATCGGCGATGGGATAGCCGTCTTCATCGTCCTTCAGCACAATGCCGAAAACCTGGTCCGCCGCTTGCCGGGTGAGAAAGCCGTTCTCGACATCCCAGGCGGTCTTGATCGGATCGCGCTCCAGTACGTCGCCGTAACCACCGCCGCCATTGTAGGAATGGCTGAAGATGTCGCCGGATTTGTGCGGCGAGGTGATGTAGGGGCCCTCGACCACGACATGGTCGCCACCGATGTTCCGCTCGTAGTCGGAGACATGCGGATCGATGCCGGGCGCATGCGCCAGCGGTTCGCCTTTTGCCGCGAGTTCGTGAATGTCTGAGTTGCGCACGGCGCGATGCTTCTGGCAGGTCGGCGCCGGATAACCGCCGCACATGCCGCCATTGTCGAACACGCGCGAAGAATGTTCGGAGGTGTGGAGCCGCAGATGCGACGTCTTGTTGATCAGCCAGGTCGAGACGAAGGAACAGCCGCCGCGATATTTGCCGGCACCGCCGGAGTTGGGCACGATCGAGCGGCCGATATAGACCATCGGCATCGACTGTTCCCAGACCTCGATGTTGCCCATGTCGGATTCCGGGTTCCAGCCGACATAGGCGGTGTCGAGACCATCCTTGATGGCGAGCGCGCCGGAGCCGGCGGCGGCGCATTCAAAATGGGCCATGCCGAACGGCGTGCCGTACTGGCTCTCGCCGCCCATCTCGATCATCGGGCTGTTGACCTGGCCGACGAAGGCCTCCTCGACGAAGCCGCGGGCGACAAAACTGCGCGACAAAAGCCGCTGGAAGACGCCATAGGCCGGCAGCAGCAAAGCCCATGAGGTGGCGGTCGCCACCATCTCGTTGTCGGGGTTGGTCCAGGTGCCGTGCGGCAGTTTCAGTTCGGTCGCCATCCACGCGCCGTCATTGACCAGCCCTTCGAAATTCATGTGCTGGGTCAAGGTGACGAACATGCCGCCATCCATGCCGGCCGGCGTGCAGTTCATCGAATGGTAGCCCCAGGGCTGCGTGCCCTCGAAGTCCATGGTGATCTTGCCGTCGGTGGTGATCTCCATCTCGATCGGGATGTTGTAGAGCCAGTCCGGATCGCCGAGCAGCTGGAAGCCGGGTTTGCCTGCGGTGACGTGGCCGTAAAAAGTGTGGCCGCGATAGATTCCGGGGACGGTGAGCTGGCGGGTGCGGGCGAGCTGGGCACGGCGGCCTTCCTCGATGAACTCCTTCGACACCTTCATCCAGTAGTCGAGGCCGATCTCGGAGATCAGCTGCTTGACGCTTTCGCGCATGTCGATGCAGGATGCGACTTTGGCCTTCTCGTCGAGCACCCAGTAGATCGGCATTCGCAGATTGCGCTCGCAGCGGATGACGTAGTCGCGGCGGATCTCGTCGTTCTCGCCGATCTTCTCGGCGCAGACGAACAGACCCTCGGTGAAGCGCTCCTGCGCGAGACACACATCACCGCCTGGGGTAATGCCGCCAGCCTCCAGCTCGTGGCAGACGGCGCCGGCCCAGCCGACAAGCGTGCCTTCATGAAAGATAGGCACCACGTCCATCACGTCGGGCACCTGCACAGTGCCTATGAAGGCGTCGTTGTTGGCGAAAATGTCGCCTTCGCGGATGCGCGGGTTGTCCTCGTAGCCGTTTTTGATCATCCATTTGATGAAGCGGCTCATCGTATGGACGTGCACCATGATGCCGTTGGAGAGAGCGATGGCGTCGCCCTCGGGCGTGTAGATGGCGACCACCATTTCGCCGACCTCGCGCACGCCGGGCGAGGCCGAGATGCGGCGCGCCATTTCGCGCGCCGAGACGCAATAGGCGCGTAGCTTGGTGTGCAGCGTCTCGAATTTCAGCGGATCCTGGTTGCGCAGCGTGAGTTCCGTAATGCCGTCATAGCAACCGGTCTCTTCCATCAGCCGCTCGGAATCGAGCAGTCTTTCGCGAAGGCGCAGGGCCGAGGCAGGTTTGTCCAACATGGCGGTCGCCCTCTCAAGCGTGGGTGTAGTGCAGCAGCGTCCATTCATCGACATGGACACGGTCCTGCGGATGAACGACGAGCGTGGTGGCGGGATGTTCGATGATGGCCGGGCCGATGACTTCGTGGCCTGGCTGAAGCAGATCCATCTCGTAGAGATTGGCCTTGTGCCAGCGCCCACCGATATAGGCCTCGCGCACGCCCTTGTGGGCGGCTGCCGGGTTGGAGGCGCCGAGCGGCCGCTTGAGCAGCACCGGCTTGACCTTGTCGGCGGTGGCGATCAGCCCGAGTTCGGTGATGGTGAAGCCGGCTTCGCCATAACGCGACACGCGATGGTTGACCTTGGCATAGACCGCCTCGAACTCGTCGATAACCCTGCGCATGTCGTCGGCCGAACCGACCTTGGCAAGCGGCGCCATGACTTCGACGTCCTCGAGCTGGCCGGTGTAGCGCATCATCAGGAACGGCACGGTCCTGATCTTCTCCCTGGTATGGCCGTCGGCGATCATCTCGTCGACCGCTGCCTTGGTCAGGTCGTTCCAGACCGTGGTGACCTTGGCGCCGAAGGCGGCCAGCGTAGCCTCGTCGGCGCGTGACGGGATGTCGTGCTGGGTGGAGACGGAATGACGCCGCATGAAATCGGCCGTGGTGCAGCCGAAGGCGGAGAAGGCGGCCGCGAACTGGAAGGTGATGATGTCCTTGAAGCCGATGCCCCTGGAGCAGCCGGCCAGATGCAAAGGTCCCGAGCCGCCATAGGACAGCAGCGTGAATTCGGAGGGATGGATGCCTTGCCCGGAAATGACCCGGCGCAGCGCGTTGTTGGCATCGGACTCCAGCATGTCGATCATGCCTTCCGCGGCTTCCTCGACACCAACGCCGAGCACGCTGGAGCACTTTTCCTCGAAGGCGCGGCGCGCCTTTTCGACCTGCAGCACGACCTTGCCGCCCAGGAAATAGTGTGGGTTGAGGCGGCCGAGGATGGCGTCGCAATCGGCGATGGTCGGCTCGGTGCCACCGCGATCGAAGCAGATCGGACCGGGATCCGAGCCGGCGCTTTCCGGCCCAAGCGAGACCTTCTTGGTCAGGGGATCGACCTTGAGGATCATGCCGGCGCCGGCGCCGATCGTGTCGAGATGCAGCGTCGGCACGTTGAGCTTGAAACGGTCCATCAGCGGCTCGTTCTCGATTCGCGTCTGGCCGCGTGTGATGACGCCCATGTCGAAAGAGGTGCCGCCCATATCCGAGCAGATCAGCGAATCATTGCCGATCAGCTTGCCGACATAGGCAGCACCGAGGATGCCGCCGATCGGGCCGGAGATCATGGTTTCGTGCAGGCGCGGATGGTTGATCGAGGTCAGGCCGCCGAAGGAGAGCAGCGTCTGCACGCCATATTTGAAGCCGTATTTCTTCGAGACGTCCTCGATACCCCTAAGCTGCTTGCGGCCGCGCGAGGTGGCGTAGGCCTCGATCAGCACCGAATTCAGCCGCGACTGCTCGCGGATGACCGGGCGGACCTCATGGCTGGTGTAGACGATGATGTCGGCGCCGGCCCTGTCGACCTCCGCGCGGCAGATCTCGGCGATGCGCTTCTCGTGCACCGGATTGACATGCGAGAAGATGGTCATGATGCAGATCGCCTCGACCTTGTCGGCGATCAATTTTTTCGCGGCGATGGAGACCTCGTGTTCGTAGAGCGGCAGCACGACGTCGCCGAACTGGTCGATGCGCTCGGTGACGCCATGCGTGCGGCGGCGCGGCACCAGCGGATCGGGATGATGATGCGTGACCGCGTGCAGCCGGTCGGCGTAGGAATAATCGGCCCAGGCCTGCAGCCCGCGGCCCATCAGGATCATGTCCTCAAGGCCCTTGGTGGTGATCAGGCCGAGCCGGCGGCCGGTGCGCGACAACAGTGTGTTGAGCATGCCGGTGCCGGAATAGAGCACGACGTTGACGCCGGAAAACAATGATTCCAGCGAGATGCCCCAGGCATCCGCCGCGTCCTCGGCAGACGCGAGAAAACCTTCGGCTTCGTTCTTCGGCGTGGTCGCCGACTTGCCGATCTTGAAGTGGCCGTCCTGATCGACAAGAATCGTGTCGGTCATGGTGCCGCCGGCGTCGATACCGATGACGATTGGATTGCCGACGATGGGGCCGGTGAGATTGGGTTGGGTCACGGTCGCCTCGGGATCTGGTCTAGGTTGACGCAAGGCTAGATTCGATGGGCGGCTTCGCGCCATATGCCTAAAGACATAATGACGGCTGAGCTGACATCGCCGAAAAAAGGGCATGCGCATGGGGACCATCTGGGCGCCGCTCGCCAAAGCGATCGCCGCCACCGGCACGGACAGGCATGTCGACTGCCTGATCGACCTGATCGGCGCGGATATCGAGCACGACCTCGTCACGGTGACGCGCTATTCGACGACGCAGACACCCGAATTCATCAAACACCGACGCTTCTCGGACGAAATGGTCCGGCGCTATCTCGACAATTACTATGTCTTCGACCCGTTCTATGCGTCGTGGCGACGCGAGCGAAGGCTGGGCATCATGCCGCTGAAACGGCTTGCCAACGATGAGGCCAAGCGCGGCCAGTACATAGCCGGCTTCCTGGCGCAGTCGGAGATCTGCGACGAGGTCGGCATCATGCTGGCGGACGGCGGCGACTGGTGCCTCGGCATCTTCCTCGACCGCTCGACCACGCTATTCAAAGACAGCGAGATCGCCCTGCTGGATGAACGGCTGCCGGTGTTCGAGGCGCTGCATGCGCTCGACATCAAGGCGCGCGGAACGGAATTCTCCCGCACGTCAGCGCCGACAGGCCTCGGCGCCTCGCCCCGCCAGGAACCGACCATTCCAGCCAGCCTGTGGCCGGAGCTGTCACTGCGCGAGCGGGAGTTGGTCCAACTGATCCTCGCCGGTCACCCGACGGCCAACATCGCCGAACGCCTCGGCATCACCGTCGGCACGGTCAAGAACCATCGCCGGCGCATCTATGAGAAGCTCGACATCACCACGGAGCGGGAATTGTTTTTGCAGTTCTTCCAGCATCGGGTCGACCGATAGCCCGGGTTCGGACAGCTAAGCGGGTTACGCTTTTCCCGTTGCAGGTTAGAGCTCATCCTCCCAATTGGCGCCGCCATAGAGCACACGGAAGATCACCACTTGGTCGGATTCGACTGTAAAGGTCACCGTTACACGGCGCTCGAAACCGACAACCCGAAGGCCCTGGCCGCAGATCGTCACGGCGTGTTCCGCGCTCCGAGGCGTAGTCGAGACCCTGGCAGTAGGCTTCGATACGCTCGATATAGCGTATGGCCGTGACGTTGCCGGCGGCGATCTCGATGGTGTCGTATATCCATCTTAAGTCCGCTAAGGCTTCCGGCAACAGAACAATATGCCGGCGCTTCACACATCCCTCTTAAAGCGGGCGGCGTGGTGAGCGCGGATGTCGTCAAAAGCCTGGTTGGCTGGGATAACTCGGGAAGGATCCGCCTTCCACCTGTCATAGGTCGGCACAACCTCCTCGCGGAGCCAGCGCTCTACGGCCGCGTCGCGCTCTTGCAGGGCGCGAAGGCCGGCGCGGATCACTTCACTGCTGGTCGCGTAGGTTCCTGATTCAACGAGACGGTCGATGAAAGCAGCCTGCTCTGTTGGCAGGCTGAAGGTGCGCTTTTCGGTGGCAGCCATGATTTCTCCTATAATGTCGGTGTGATTATATCATACCAACATCCAATACGTTAGAAAACCTGTCGGCCCAAGAAACCGACATCGGCACTGCTAGCAGTCTCAAAATTCCTCTTGCGGAACCGCGCCGTCCCGGCTTAGTCTTTGCCTTCTCGCAAAAATGAAATTTAATTCCATTTGCCTGCAACCTTCTAGCCAGCATCGTGCCCCAGGAAAAATGAACGGCCCAATCGACTAAGAAAATATTTGATATATCATCTACCAGAACGGAAATAGCTGACATGGTCCAGCAGACATCGATCCAGCCATCGGCGCCCTGGTTGCGGCTAGATGTCGATGATTCGGACTGGACCGACGCCGAGGTGTCGAGCCTGGTGCGCTGGTATCACCAGATGCTGCTCATCCGCCGTTTCGAGGAAAAGGTGCTCGATCTGGCCCATGCCGGGCTGGTGCATGGTCCGGCCCACGCCAGCATCGGACAAGAGGCCACGGCGGTCGGCGCCATGTCCGTGCTCGGCACCGGCGACCGCATCAACGGCACCCACCGTGCCCATCACCAGGTGCTGGCCAAGCTTGTCAACGCGCAGACGCCCGGCGGATTCGACCCGCTGCATGATGCTTTCAACCCAGGCATGCAGGGATCGGTTCGCGGCCTGATGGCCGAGATCATGGGCCTCAAGTCAGGCTATTGCGGCGGCCGTGGCGGCTCGATGCATATGCGCGACGATGCCTCCGGCATCCCAGGCACCAGCGCCATTATCGGCGGCAACCTGCCGCACGCGGCGGGCTATGCGCTCGCCAACAAACTGCTCGGCACCGGCAACATCTCGGTCGCCTTCTTCGGCGACGGCACGATGATGGCGGGACCGGCCTACGAGGCGATGAACATCGCCGCGCTCTACCGGCTGCCGGTGATCTTTTTCGCCGAAAACAATCTCTATGCCGTCTCCACGCACATCAACGAGCAGACGCGCGAGACGCGGCTGGCCTCGCGCGGACCTATGCTCGGCTTTCGTGGCATCGAATGCGACGGCATGGATGTGGTGGCAGTCCACCATGCCATGCGCGAGGCGCGCCGGACGATTGAGGAAGACGGCGGCCCGGTGCTGGTCGAGGCGCTCTGCTATCGGTTTCTACACCAGAGCGGCGCCCGCCCGGGCAGCGAATTCGGCTACCGCACGCGCGCCGAGGAAGACGTCTGGAAAGCGCGCGACCCGCTTGCGACGATGGCGGCTCGCCTGAAGACGATGGGCATCCTGAACGCTTCGGACCTCGGGACACTCGACCAGCGCGTCATGGAGGCGGTCAACACCGCTGCCGATTCCCTGACCGAGATGAGCGGCAACGCGCTGCGCATTCCTGATCATCTGTGGCCGGACCCAAGCGACGTCGACAACCAGATCCGCGGCGATCTTTCCGAACTGAAGGGCGAGCGCTTCCTCGAGATCGAGGACGTGCCGCCGGCCGACACCAGGCCGGTCAAGTTCATGGTTGCCGCGTCCGAGGTCATCGCTCGCGCCATGGAGCAGGACCCGCGCATCATCATCATGGGCGAGGATGTGCACCGGCTGCGCGGCGGCGTTTCGGGCGCCACAAAGGGCGCGCTGGAGCGCTGGCCGGAGCGTGTGCTGGCGATGCCGATCGCCGAGAATGGCTTTGTCGGCGTGGCGCTGGGTGCAGCGCTTTGCGGCTTGCGGCCGATCGTCGAGATCATGTTCGGCGACTTCTGCCTGGTTGCCGCCGACCAGCTGTTCAACGCGGTCAGCAAGGTGCGCCACATGTTCGGCGGCGGCTTTCCGGTGCCAATCGTGGTCAGGGTGCGCGTCTCGCCGCACACCGGCTACGGCTCGCAGCATTCGGGCGATCCGTCCGGCCTGTTCGCCCTGTTTCCCGGCTGGCGCATCGTCGCGCCGACGACGCCCTTCGACTATATCGGCCTGATGAATTCAGCGCTGAAATGCGACGATCCGGTCGTCGTCATCGAGCATGTCGAGCTGTTCCCGAGCGAAGGCCCTGTGCCTGCGGACGACCGCGACTATTGCGTGCGGCTCGGCAAGGCGAAGATCGTCAGGCCGGGCAGCGCCTGTACACTGCTCACCAGCGCCAGCATGGTTGCCGTCGCCAGCCAGGTGGTCGAGGAGACCGGCGTCGATGCCGAGATCATCGACCTGCGCAGCCTCGACCCGACCGGGCTCGACTGGCCGCTGGTGGAGGCCTCGATCCGCAAGACCAACCGGGTAGCCGTCATCGAACAGGTGCAGCGTGGGCTATCGCTTGGCGGACGACTGACACAGGAGATTCAGGATCGCGTGTTCGATTATCTCGATCACGAGATCCTGCATGTGACGGGAAGCCTCTCGGCTCCCGTCGTATCGGCCCCGCTCAACCGCGCCGCACTGGGCGGCGCTGAAAAGCTCAAGGCCGCGCTTCAATCCCTCACTGCCGTGGGTGGATAGAGCGAACGCATTGCCACAAAGATCCGACAAGAAAATGGGAGAACTGACATGAGCATCCTACAGAGAAACAAGACCAGGGCGAAGATGCTGGCAGCCGTGCTGCTGGCCACCAGCGCCTTCTGGGCGCCGGCCACGTTCGCGCAGGACAGCAAGCCGCTGGTCATTGCGCGCAACATCGACCTCAACTCGCTCGATCCGCACCGCGCCTTCTGCGACACCTGCCAGATCTACAATTCCAGCGTCTATGAATCGCTGCTGACGCTGGACAAGGACAACAAGCTGATCCCGCTGCTCGCTTCCAAATGGGAAGGCAATGCCGACCAGAGCAGCTTCACCTTCACGCTCGACCCGGCCGCCAAATTCTCGGACGGTTCGCCGGTCGAAGCCAAGGACGTGAAATGGTCCTGGGAGAGGCTAAAGAACCTCAAGGGCAGCGCCTCGTTCCTGATGGACAATGTCGCCTCGATCGAGACCCCGGACGCGCATACGGTGGTCGTCAAGATGGTCGCGCCGAGCTCCGAATTCCTCAACATCGCGGCGGCGCCCTACGCAGCGGTCGTCAACAGCAAGGTTGCTTCCGAAGCCGGCGCCAAGGCCGATGCGGACGCTTCGACGACAGACAATGCCGAGGCCTGGTTCCTGGCGCATTCGGCCGGCAGCGCGCCGTTCGTGCTGAAATCCTATGAGCCCAATTCGGAACTGCGGCTGGCGCGCAACGACAAGTACTGGCGCACCGCGCCGGCGCTGAGCGAAGTCGTCATCCGCCAGACCAAGGATGCGGTGGCGCAGGCACAGATGCTGCAGAGCGGCACCGCCGACATCGCCATGCAGATCGACCCGGACACGGCCAAGACGATGACCGGCAGCGACGTGAAAATCGAGACCGTGCCGTCCTACAATTTCATCTATGTGGCGCTGTCGCCCGGCGCCAAGGCCAACAAGGTTCCGCTGACGCCCGAAGTGCGCGAGGCCATTTCGCTCGGTCTCGACCGTCCGAGCATCCTGGACTTCACCATCGGCTCCGAGGGCCAGTTGATCAGCGCACCGATCCCGCTCGGCTTCCCCGGCGGTTCGGGCTTCGAGGCGCAACCCTATGACGTCGCCAAGGCAAAGGAACTTCTGGCCAAGGCCGGCCATGCCGACGGCTTCGAGATGGAAGCGGCGTTTCCCGGCATGAACGTCTATGGCGTCGATCTGTCGCTGTTGATGCAGAAGGTTCAGCAGGATTTGGCCAAGATCAACATCAAGCTCGACCTGCAGCCGATCCCCTTCGCCAACTGGCGCGAACGCGTCAATGGCGACGGCATCCCGATGACGGCGGTGTTCTACGCGCCGGACTATTACGGCACGTCGCAATACGTCGATTATTTCGCCATGACCAAGGGCAGCCCGTGGGCGCGCCGCGCCGGCGCGGTGCGCGACCCGTCGGTGCTCAATCCGAAGGAAGCGGATATCTACAAGGCAGCCCTTGCGGCAAGCGGCGACGAGGCCGCCAAGCTGTGGCATCAGGCCGGCGAGGAGATGATCAAGGACAGGATCATCCTGCCGTTGATCAGCCCGAACCTGATCCTGGCCTACAAATCGGACGTCAAGGGCGTGCGTTACAGCGCCTGCTGCAACCTCCCGCTGGCGGAACTCAGCCACTGAGCGAAAAGATGCGGGAGGCGGCCAGCCGCCTCCCGCTTCCTCATCCTGGACGGTCAGCAAATCCTGTTCTTCCAGCATTAAGATCAATATATGATATATCAATACGCGGAGAACTCGCTATGACTTCCCTGATCAACTCCAAAGACCAGTTGCTGCGCGAGCGCGCGGCCTCGGTCATTCCGGGCGGCATGTGGGGGCACATGGCGACGCGCTATCTCGGCTCCGCCTATCCGCAATTCTTCGAGCGCGCCGACGGCTGCCGGGTCTGGGATGTCGATGGCCGCGAGTACATCGACCTGATGTGCAGTTGGGGCCCCAATATCCTCGGCCACCATCACCAGGCGGTCGAGGCAGCGGCCGAGCGGCAGCGTCGCCTGGGCGATGCGATGAACGGCCCTGGCGAGGTGTTGGTCGAGCTGGCCGAACTGCTGGTCAAGACCGTCGCGCATGCCGACTGGGCGATGCTGCAGAAGAACGGCACCGACGCCACCACGGCCTGCGTGACGATCGCACGCGCCGGCACCGGCCGGCGCAAGGTGCTGGTCGCGCGCGGCTCCTATCACGGCGCCGTGCCGTGGTGCACGCCTTCGCTCGCCGGCGTCACCGCCGAGGACCGCGCCCATATCGTCCATTTCGACTACAATGATGTTGCCAGCCTCGAGGCAGCCGTCGAGCAGGCCGGCAGCGATCTTGCCGCCGTCGTCGTCACCGCTTTCCGCCACGATATCGCCCGCGACCAGGAACTGCCGACCGCCGCCTTCGCCAGACGGGCGCGCGAGCTCACCACCGCCGCCGACGCGGCGCTGATCGTCGATGATGTCAGGGCCGGCTTCCGCATCGATCTCGCCGGCAGCTGGGAACCGCTCGGCGTACGGCCGGACCTGTCCGCTTTCTCGAAGGCGATCGCCAATGGCTATCCGCTTGCCGCGATCACCGGCACCGACCGGTTTCGCGAAGCCGCGACCAAGGTCTATGTGACGGGGTCGTTCTGGTATGGCGCCGTCGCCATGGCCGCCGCGATCGCCACCATCAACACGCTGCGCGACACCGACGCCATCTCCAGGATGACTGAAGCCGGCGACAGGCTGCGCTCAGGCCTCGATGCGGCAGCGAAGAAGCATGGCCTGTCGCTTCGCCAGACCGGCCCGGTGTCGATGCCGATGGTGCTCTTCGACGGCGATGCCGAATTCAAAAAGGCCGACGCCTTCTGCTCGGCCGCCTTGCGCGAGGGCGCCTATTTCCACCCCCGGCACAACATGTTCCTGAGTGCCGCGCATACCGCAAAAGACATAGATCTCGCCCTGCAGGCTGCCGATGCCGGCATGGCCGCAGCGGCGCAGGTGGCGTGACCAGCGCCGATGCGGTGGGAAGGAACAAATCGCTCAGCCGACGGCCGACACCAGGCGGCCGTTCTGCGCCGCGCGGCGCAGTTCCTCGGGCGTGACCGCACCGTCGTTCAGCCGTTCGAGAACCTTGACCAACAGGCGTCCGCCTTCGATCATGTCCTGCTGAATGCCCTTGCGCACGCCGTTCTCGTCACGCGCCCGCAGCGCGTCGAGAATGTCGAGGTGCCGGTGGCGGCCGTCGTAGGTCGGCCTGGCGTGCGGGTATTGATAGTTCACCAGCGGACCGTTGCGCAGCCAGATGCCCTCGATGATCGCCAGCAGCTCCGGCATTTGCGCCGCCTGGTAGATGGAATGGTGGAATTCCCAATTGTCGCGGACGGCTTCGAACCAATGGCCATTGTCCTCGTTGGCAATCAGTCTGTCATGCACCTCGGCCAGACGGTCGATCTCCCGTGGCTCGATGCGCGTTGTTGCCGCCGCCCCCGCCATGCCTTCGAGATGCAGCCGGATGCTGCGCAACTCCAGATATTGGGCCAGCGACAGCTGGGCGACGGTGATCGAACGACCGGCCTCCATCTCCAGACCCTTTTCGCGGACCAGCTGCATCAGCGCCTCGCGCACTGGCGTCTCAGACACCTGAAGGCTGGCGGCAAGGTCGCGGATCTTGAAGCGATGGCCCGGCCAGAAGCGGCCCTCCATCATGGCGCGGCGAAGCTCCTCGTAGACGCGCGTCGTCAGATTGTCGCGCGCGATCGGCGCGATAGAAGCAGTCACATCCGCTCTCCGTTCTTGCAGCGGCGCCGGCGTCGCCTGCGTCGCGTGGGCTGTGTATATGATACCACGAATGGCCTGACCACCGACATGAGACAGGCAACTGCGAGACGGGCAGCCATGGTGCAGACGGACATGAGACGGGGCGCATGACCGCGACGCCTTCACTCCTGTTCGGCGCCATAGCCGACGATCTGACCGGCGGCACCGAGCTGGCGTCGATGCTGGTGGCGCGCGGCATTCCAACGGGATGCACGGTCGGACTGAGTGCGCCGATCCCACCAGGCAATCTTGCCCATGTGATCCTGCTGAAGACCCGCGTCATCGCGGCCAGCGATGCGGTGCGCCAGGTTCTGGAGGCGGCGGACCGGCTGCTTGAAGCTGGTGCCCGGCAGATCTTCTTCAAATATTGCGCCACTTTCGATTCGACACCTGCCGGCAACATCGGTCCTTGCGCCGAGGCGCTGCTCGAGCGCCTCGGCGGCGGCGTCACGCTGTTCACTCCGGCGCTGTGTGAGACCGGCCGCACCGTCTATCAGGGACACATGTTCGGCGGCGCCCAATTGCTGGGTGAATCGCCCAAGCGCTTCGATCCGCTGACGCCGATGACCGATTCCAATCTGGTTCGCGTGCTGCAGGCGCAGAGCAAAGGCAAGGTCGGGCTGGTGCCCTATCTCGTCGTCGATGCCGGGGCGGAGGCCATCCGCAACGCCATACGAGAGCACAGCGCGGGCGGCGAGACGCTGCTGGTCACCGACACGATCCGCGAGCGCGACCTGGTTGCGATCGCGGAAGCGACCTTCGACCTGCCGCTGATGACCGGCAATTCCTCGGTCGCCGCGCATCTGCCACCGGCCTGGCTCACGCATGGGCTGCTGAATTCAGTCGATCTCGTTACCGCCAGCCTGCCGGCCATAAACGGCCCAGCGGCGGTGCTGGCCGGCAGCGTTGCCGACCGCACCATCGAACAGCTCGAACGCTTTGCGCAAAACAATCCACTGCTGACGATCGATCTGGCCAGCGCCTTCGCCGGCGCCGATGTCGTGGCCGAAGCGCGTGCCTTCGCCCAGCGGCATTTGCCCGGCACGATGATCGCCATTGCCACGACGGCGCCGCAAGCGACGGTCGAAGCGCTGCAGCAGGCGCATGGCCGCAACGCGGTGGCGGCAAAGGCGGAAGAGATGCTGGCCGGGATTGCACACATTCTTGTGCTCGAACTCGGTGTGCGGCGGCTGGTCGTCGCCGGCGGCGAGACCGCCGGTTCGGTGGTCAAGGCGCTCGGCATCGACCGCATCGCCATGGGTGCCTATGAGGGGCCGGGACTGTCGCGTGCCACTGCCCACCTCCCCGGCCTGCCATCCGAGCCGCTGGCGCTGATGTTGAAATCGGGGAAGCTCGGCGGCCCGGATATTTTCGCCGACGTCCTGCAAGACATGACACGGGCGACCACCGTCGCGCCGGCGATCGATATATGGCCACCGGCAAAACCTGTCATGCGGCCAACCACAGGAAAAGCATCGTGATGGACACCGAGACTGCACGCGCCAGCCTGATCACCGCGACGCAGACGCTGGACGCCAGCGGAATGAATGTCGGCACCACCGGCAACATCAGTGTGCGGACGACAAGCGGCATGATGATCACGCCGACGGGAATAGCTACAAGCGCGCTTCGGCCGGAGCAGATGGTGCCGATGCAACTCGATGGCAGCTGGGAGGGGGCGTTCCGGCCGTCGAGCGAATGGGAAATGCACGCCGAGATCTACAAGGCTTTCCCCGAGGCCGGTGCCGTCGTGCATGCCCATCCCGACCATTGCGTGGCGCTATCGTGCCTGCGCGAGGGACTGCCGCTGTTCCATTACATGGTCGCGGGTTTCGGTGGCGATGATGTGCGCTGTTCGGACTATGCGCTGTTCGCGTCAAGCGAACTGGCCAAGGTTGCCGTCGTCGCGCTCAAGGACAGGTCGGCCTGCCTGCTCGCCAATCATGGCATGATCGCTTTCGGCGGCGATCTCGACACGGCGCTCGTCCGCACCATCAAGCTCGAGACCTTGGCGCGGCAATACCTTTTGGCGCGCAGCGCCGGTACACCGGTGCTCATCGAGGGCAGCGAGATCGCCGCCATTCGGGGGCGGTACAAGAATTACGGCCAGCAGAAGTAGCCGGCCGAGCAATTCCGGGAGCGGCTCTTCGCGCTCTTGAAGTTAAGAACCACCAGTCGTCGAACCGCAAATGCGAGACGAGGGCTGCCACGTTCCGTGGAAGATCAGGCGGGGATCGGTTCGGCGGCAGGCGCATAGACGCTGACAGCCCCGGAGCCGATCAGTTGGTCGATGGTCTCGGCGCTGTAGCCGAGCACGTCGGCCAGCACGGCAGCTGTGTCCTGGCCCAGCATCGGCGGCGCGGTAAAGTCGGCGGTCAGCTGCGCGGCAAGTCCCTGTGCCGGGCGCACCATGGCGACGGAGCCGAGATGCGGATGCGGCAAGGTCTGGACGAGGCCACGCTCACGCACATTGGGACTGTCGAAGACTTCCGGTATCGATTTTACGGTGCCGGCCGGCACGCTGGCGGCGGCGCAGGTTGCCATCCAGTGGTCGCGCGTCCGCGTCTTGAAGGCAGCCGCCAATTCGGGGATCAAAGCCTCGCGGTTGGTGGCACGCGCGCCTGCCTTGATGAAGCGCGCATCCCCAGCCAGATGTGGCAGATCAAGGACCTTCTCGCACAGCGCCGCGAACTGGCGGTCATTGCCGACGGCCAGCGCGAAGCCGCCATCGGAGGCCTCGAATATCTGATAGGGGACAACCGTCGGATGCGCATTGCCGTAGCGGGCGACCTCGCGGCCGGTGTTGAGGTAACCGCTGCCGATATTGATCAGCAGGCTGAGCGCGCAGTCGATCAGCGACAGGTCGAGGAACTGGCCCTTGCCGGTCGTCGCGCGCTCGTAAAGCGCTGCCAGGATCGACTGCGTCGAGACCATGCCGCAGACGATGTCGGTGATGGCGACGCCGACGCGCATCGGCTCGCCATTGCTCTCGCCAGTGATGGCCATCAGGCCGCTTTCGGCCTGCATGACGAAATCATAGCCGGGCCGTCCGGCATCGGGCCCGGTCTGACCATAGCCGGAGATCGAGCAGTAGATCAGCCGCGGGTTTGGCGCGCTGAGTTCCTTGAAACCGACGCCGAGGCGGTCGGCGGTGCCGGAGCGGAAATTCTCGACGACGATGTCGGCCTTCGCCGCCAGTTCGCGCACGATGGCCAGCCCCTGCGGGCTTTTCATGTCGAGCGCGATGCTCTGCTTGCCGCGATTGGCGCAGAGATAGTAGGTCGAGACACCCTTGTAGCTCGGCACCGACCACGCCCTGGTGTCGTCGCCGCCATCTATGTTCTCGATCTTCCAGACCTCGGCGCCGAGATCGGCAAGGCTCATCGTTGCCCAAGGACCGGCGAGCACGCGGGAAAGATCGAGAACCTTGATGCCTTCGAGCGGCAGGCGCGCGGATCCTGCCGTACCGGCATTCTCGGAATGGTCCTCAGTCACGATCAAGATTCCTTCGGGTGAATTCGGCAGGCCAATCACACAGTCTTGAACGTGTTGACCGGCTCCGGAAAATGACAGGCGACGCGATGCGAACCGCCAGCCGGATCGAGCGGCGGTTCGACGGCAGCGCAGATCGCCTGCGCCTTGAAGCAGCGCGTGCGGAAGCGGCAGCCGGATGGTGGGTTGAGCGGGCTCGGCACGTCACCGGTCAGTACGATGCGCTCGCGCTTGCGCTCCTTCTCGGGATTGGCGAGCGGCACCGCCGACAGCAGCGCCTGCGTGTAGGGATGCAGCGCCCTCGAATAGAGTTCGGCCGCGGGTGCGATCTCTACGATCTTGCCGAGATACATCACCGCGACCTGGTGCGAGATGTGGCGCACGACCGAAAGATCATGTGCGATGAACAGATAGGATGTGCCGAAAGACTGCTGGATATCCCTGAGCAAATTGAGCACGCCAGCCTGCACCGAAACATCGAGCGCCGAAACCGGTTCGTCGAGGATCACCACTTGCGGGTTCAGCGCAAGCGCCCGGGCGATGACGACACGCTGGCGCTGGCCGCCTGACAGTTCGTGCGGATAGCGCTTGCCATGCTCGGGATTGAGCCGCACCAGTTCGAGCAGTTCGGCGACGCGGGCGCGGCGGTCGGCCGCCGACATGTCGCTCATGCGCAGCGGCTCGGCGACGTTGTCGGCAATGCGCATGCGCGGATGCAGCGACCCGTACGGGTCCTGGAAGACCAGCTGGATGTAGCGCCGCATCAGGCGCATGTCTTCGTGGTTGAGGGCGAGCAGGTTCTGGCCCCGGAACCAGCTTTCGCCGCTGGTGGGCTCGATCAGCCGCATCAGGCAGCGTCCGAGAGTCGACTTGCCGCAACCGGATTCGCCGACGAGGCCCAGCGTTTCGCCCGGCGCCAAGTCAAAGGACACATCGGCCACCGCACGCACATGGGCAACCGCGCGATCGAAGACGAGGCCACCGCGAACCGGAAAATCCTTGACAAGATGGCGCACGGAAAGCGCTGCCGCCGGCTTGGTTTCGACTTGAGTTTGCTCCACTGCGCTCATGGGGCCATGCTTCCACTGTCCAGTTCTGCCGCCGCCAGCGAGGCGCTATGGAAGGGCGGCAAGGTCGTCGCGAAATGGCAGGCCGAGAAGCGGCCGCCTATGTCGTGCAAAGGCGGATCCTCGGTCCTGCAGCGTGCCTCGGCATAGATGCAGCGCGGATGGAAGGCGCAGCCGCCCGGCAAGCGCCCAAGTGCGGGTGGCGAGCCATCGATCGAAAACAGCCGCTCGCGGCTTTCCTCGAGATTGGGGATCGAGGCAATGAGGCCGCGCGTATAGGGATGGCGCGGGTCGGCGAACAGCTCGGATACGCCAGCCTGTTCGACGACACGGCCGGAATAGACGACCGCGACGCGGTCGGCATGACCGGCGACGACGCCGAGATCATGGGTAATCAGCACCAGGCCAAGGCCGAGCCGCTCCTGCAACGAACGCAGCACTGCCAGTATCTGCGCCTGCACCGTCACATCGAGCGCCGTGGTCGGTTCGTCGGCGATCAGCAAATCGGGATCGTTGGCGACGGCCATGGCGATGACCGCGCGCTGGCGCATGCCGCCGGAGAATTCATGCGGATACTGGTTCACCCGGCGCTCCGGCTGCGGGATCGCCACCAGATTGAGCAATTCCACCGCCCGCGCCATGGCCTGCTTGCGGGTGACGCGCTGATGCAGCCTGACCGCCTCGGCGATCTGGGCGCCGACGGTCATCACCGGGTTTAGCGAGGACAGCGGGTCCTGAAAAATCATGGCGATGCGCGCGCCCCTGATCTTGCGCATTTCGCGTGACGATTTGCCGACCAGTTCGTCGCCGTTGAAGCGGACCGAACCGGTGACGACCGCGTTCTTCGACGTCAGGCCGAGCGCGGCGAGCATGCCGACGGACTTGCCCGAGCCGGATTCCCCGACAATGCCGACCACTTCGCCCTTGGCGACTTCGAGGTCGATGCCGCGCACCGCTTCGAACTGATCGCCTGCCCGCCGGAAGCCTACCCGCAGGCCGCGTATGGACAGCAGCGGCTCGCGCTCGCCTGCCTTGTCGGCTGCGCCGGACTGCGCTGAAGATATCTGTGCGCTCATCGCTTAATCCGACCTTGGATCGAGAATGTCGCGCAAGCCGTCGCCGATGAAGTTGAAGCCGAGCACGATGGTGAGGATGGCGACGCCCGGACCGAAGGCGATCCACCATTGGTAGAAATGGACGGCGCCATCGGAGATCATCGACCCCCATTCGGGCGTCGGCGGCGTGGCGCCGAGACCGATGAAGCTGAGCGACGCGGCAAGCAGCACGACCTGGCCGAGATCCATCGTCGCGCTGATCAGCACCGGGGTCCAGCAAAGCGGCAATATGTGCGTGAACAGCACGCGGCGCGGCCTGGCGCCGGCGGCGATCGCCGCCTCGACATGCTCACGCTCCTTCACCTCCAGCACCTGCGCCCGCATCAGCCGGGCATAGACCGGCCACCAGACCAGAACCATGGCGATGGCGGCATTGCCGAGGCCCGGCCCAAGCGACGCCGCGACGGCCATAGCCAGCAGCATCGGCGGGAAGGACAGAGTGACGTCGACAAGCCGCATGATCGCCGCACCGGTCAGCCCGCCGACGAACCCGGAAATGGCACCGAGCAGCGAGCCGATCACCACAGCCGAGACGACGACCAGAACCGCGATCGGCAGCGAATGCGCCGCCCCGTGCAAGGTGCGGGCGAGAACATCGCGGCCGAGAGCATCGGTGCCCAGCCAGTGCGCCCAGCTCGGCGGCTGCAAGCGGCGCGCGACCATTTCGAGCGGATCGAACTGCACGATTAAGGCGGCGAAGACGGTCATGAACAGCCAGAACAGGATGACGACCGTGCCGATGACCAACGGCGCGGTCAGCCATTCGGGAACAGCGGCGGAATGGGATTTGGTTGTGACCGCCGACATCAGCTCAACCTCACGCGCGGATTGGCCACCACGTAGAGGATGTCCGTGATGAGGTTGGTGACCAGGAAGGCGAGGCCGCCGACGATGGTGACGCCGATGATCGCCGGGAAGTCGAGCGCGCGCGCCGCCTCGACGGCATAGGAGCCCATGCCGGGCCAGGAAAAGATGGTTTCTGTCAGCACCGCGCCGGTGATCAGATAGGCGAAGGAATAGCCGATGACGGTCAGGGTCGGTACCATGGTGTTGCGCAACGCATGGACGATGACGACGCGGAATTCGCTCGCCCCCTTGGCGCGCGCGGTGAGGACGAACTCGCGGCTCATCACATCAAGCATGTTGGCGCGCACCAGCCGCGATATGGTGCCGGAAACCGTCCAGCCGAGGACGAAGGCCGGCAGAAGCAGGTGCCAGAGCGCGTCCTTGAAGACGGTCCAGTCGCCAGCCAGAAGCGAATCGATGGTCAGGAAGCCGGTGATGCCGGGCGGCAATGCCAGGCGGGCATCGACCCTGCCCGGCCCCGGCAGCCAGTTCAGCATGACGGAGAAGATGAACAACAGGCCGAGCCCCGACCAGAACACCGGCAGCGAAGAGCCGAACAAGGCGAACAGCCGCGCGCCATGATCGATCAGGCTGTTGCGGAAATAGGCGGCCAGCACACCAAGCACAATGCCGAGCGTGGTGCCGAAGATCATCGCAGCGAAAACCAGTTCGAGCGTTGCCGGCAAGCGGTAGAGAATGTCGGTGCCGACATTGCGCTTGGTGATGAACGAGGTGCCAAGATCGCCGCTCAGCAGATTCCCAAGATATATCATATAGCGTTCCGGCAAAGGACGATCGAGACCCCAGCGCGCCTTGGCGGCGGCCACCACTTCGGGGTTGCTCATCTGCTGTTCGGCGACAATCGCGGTCAGCGGATCGCCCTTGGTCACCGTAGTGATCAGGAAGGCGATGGTGACGATGCCGAGCACCAGAAACGGCATGGCGATAAGCCGGCGCAAAATATAGCGAGACACGTGGCTACCTTCACAAGGAGGGGCTTCGTAAGATGGCACAGGGCGCTTGGAGATGCCATCGAGGGAAGCATATTGACAGTGGGGGAAAGCGCCTGTCAATATAAATGGAATTTAATTTCATTTTTTAGACAACGCCGGCGACGCTGGCCCGACAGGCGGACGACGACGCCAGAAAGACCTCAGCGTGCGCAAGCGAGCCACCAGGGACGAGACGGAGCTTGAAGGCGAAGGCGCGCAGCTTTCGTCGTCGCTGGTGCGCGGGCTCGGCATCCTGCGCGCCTTCCGCCCGGGCGATGCCTCACTCGGCAACCAGGACATCATTGCCCGCACCGGCCTGCCCAAGGCCACGGTTTCACGCATCACCTATACGCTAAGCGCGCTCGGCTATCTCCTCTACGACAAGGACCTTGGCCGCTACAGCCTGGGACCCGCCACCGTGGCGCTGGGCTATTCGGCGCTCAGTTCCAGCGCCGTCGTTCACGTCGCCCGGCCGCTGATGCAGCCGCTGGCCGACCTGACCGGTGCGGCGGTGGCGCTCGGCACGCGCGACAGCCTCAACATGGTCTATCTGGCCAATTGCCGGTCGGAGAGCCTTGTCACGCTGCGCCTCAATCCAGGCTCCTACCTGCCGATCTGGAAGACATCGATGGGGCTGGCCTATGCGGCGGCCCTTTCACCTGAGGAGCGCGCTCGCCTTGTGGAGGCTTTGCAGGAGGCCGAGCCGGACAGGGCGGCGATGATCGGGGCGGCGATCGACGATGCGATCGCCCAGTATGCAGACAAGGGCTATGTGACGTCGTTCGGCGCCTGGCACAGCTATATTCATGCGGTCGGCGTGCCGTTCCGTCCGAGTGACGGCTCGCCGCTGGTTGCCATCACCTGCGGCGGCATCGGCGAGATCATCACGGAAGAGCGCGCGCATGCCGAGATCGGACCGGCGCTGGTGGCGATGGTGAAGGCGCTGGGCAGAGAGCTCGAGGGAAATCCCGGGTAACGGGATTGGCCCAGACGATCGGCCTCGCATGCCGGCTTGAACTCGCCTGATGGGGACCGCACAGTCGCAGTCGATGGTATGGCGGTCGCGTGCCGTCATCGTCCATCGGGTTGGGATGATCGGGAAAATAGGATGCCGATGAATTTTACAGGGCGGTTCAGCGGTCGAGCGGCGGTGATCACCGGCGGCGCTTCAGGCATCGGTCTGGCAGTGGCTCAGAGGATTGTCGAAGAGGGCGGACGGGTTTCAGTCTGGGATCGCGATCCGGCTCAGATCGAACAGGCCAAAGCCACCCTTCCCGGCCTCCACGGTGTTGCCATCGACGTCGCCGATGCGGCCGGCGTGGAACGCGCCAAGCAGTCGGCGATCGAAGCGCTTGGCGGTGTCGACATCCTGGTCACCAGTGCGGCGATCACCGGGCCGAACATGACGACCTGGAACTATTCGACCGAGGATTGGCAGAAGGTCATCGACATCAACATCAACGGCGTCTTCTACTGCAACAAGGCGCTCGTGCCGCACATGCTCGAGCGCAACTATGGCCGCATCGTCAACATCGCCTCGATCGCCGGCAAGGAAGGCAATCCCAACGCTTCGGCCTACAGCACCTCGAAGGCCGCGGTGATCGGCCTGACCAAGTCGCTCGGCAAGGAACTGGCCAAGACCAAGGTGACGGTCAATTGCGTCACACCGGCGGCCGTGCGCACCGCTATCTTCAAGCAGATGAGCCAGGAGCACATCGACTTCATGCTGTCCAAGATACCGATGGCGCGCTTCGGCGAGGTCGAAGAGGTGGCGGCGCTGATCTGCTGGATTGCCTCGGAAGAGTGTTCGTTCACGACCGCCGCCGTGTTCGACGTTTCCGGCGGCCGCGCCACCTACTGAGGCAGGACGCGTTTCAATTCCGCGTGACGACGCAACGAACGGGAGCGTAGGGGCGTATAGTCCCAGGCGTCGAATCGACGTTGACGCAACAAAGCTATACGGGAAAGCTATGACGCGGCATGACAGTTCAGCATGCGTGATGATCTGCCGATGCGGGGCAACTGGTTGGCGGTTGACGGACGCTGCAACCATCCGGCGGGAGCTTGTTTCCTTTGCTTAGAGCCGAGCCTGCCGCGCTGTCCGACGACGAGCTTCTGGACCGCTATCAGCGCGCCGCCTTCGACTATTTCCTCGAGAACGTGAACCCCGAAAACGGATTGGTCGCCGACACGTCGCGGCCGAATTCGCCGGCCAGCATCGCTGTCGTCGGCTTCGCGCTGTCCAGTTATCCGATCGGCGTCGAGCGCGGCTGGATGGCGCGCGATGCCGCCGCGAAGCTGACGCTGGCCGCGCTGCGCTTCTTCTCGGCCAGCCCGCAAGGCCATAGCGACGACGTCACCGGCCACAAGGGTTTCTACTACCATTTCCTCGATATGCGGACCGGCCTGCGCGTCTGGCGCTGCGAACTGTCGATGGTGGATACGGCATTGCTGATATCGGGCATGCTGGTGGCGGGCGCCTATTTCTCCGGTGACGATGACGAGGAAGCCGAAATCCGCCAACTGGCCGAGGCGCTCTACCGGCGCGTCGACTGGCGGTGGGCACAAGGCTCAAGCCCGACCTTGCGACAAGGCTGGAAGCCGAAGAGCGGCTTTCTCCACTATGGCTGGGAGGGCTACAACGAAGCCACGATCCTCTACATCCTGTCGATGGCTTCGCCCGACAGCCCGACCTCGGACAACAGCTACGAGGGCTGGACGGCGACCTATCAGTGGGAAAACATCTACGGCTACGACGTGCTGTATGGCGGTCCGCTGTTCATGCACCAGTTCTCGCATGCCTGGATCGATTTCGCCGGCATCCGCGACGCCTTCATGCGCGAGAAGAACTCGGACTATTTCGAAAACAGCCGCCGCTCGACCTATCTGCACCGCGACTATGCACGCCACAACCCTTACGGCTATGGCGGCTACGACGAGAACCTTTGGGGTCTTTCGGCGGGCGACGGGCCAGGCGGTTTTCGCACCAGCGTGGAGCGACAGCGCCGGCGGTTTTCCGGCTATGCCGCGCGCGGCGCGCCGTTCGGGCCCGATGACGGGACGATCGCGCCTTGGTCCTATCCGGCATCACTGCCTTTCGCCCCGGAGATCTGCTTGGCGGCGTTGCGCCATCTCGGTGATCGCTACCCCGAGGTGATCGGTAATTTCCGACTGCCGAGCGGTTTCAACCCGACATTGGCGAACCGGCGTAAGTTCGGGAGGCACGGCTGGGTGTCGGAAGGCCACTATGGGCTGGATCAAGGCATCGTGGTGATGATGATCGAGAACCATCGGTCAGGGTTGATCTGGAGACTGATGCGGTCAAATCAACACATCCGCAACGGCCTGCGCAAGGCCGGGTTCAATGGCGGCTGGCTGTCTCAGCCAGCAAGCCCGGCGTCGGGTGGCGGCGATGTCGCGTGACCGGACCAGGGCTACCGCCTTTCCTGTCGATCACAACGACATTGAGCTGATCAAGGGCGCCCATCCGCCGCACTGGAAGAACCCGCAGCCGGACGATCCCTACAATATCGTGGTCATCGGTGCCGGGCCGGCTGGGCTGACCGCCGCCTACGAAGCGGCCGGCCTCGGCGCAAAGGTCGCGCTCATCGAGCGCAACCTGATCGGCGGAACTTGCGTCAATGTCGGTTGCATCCCGTCGAAGTCGATCATCCGCACCGCAAGGCTTTATGCCGACATGCGCGATGCCGAGAATTTTGGCGGCGACATGCCGGACCGTCTTCACGTCAACTTTCAGCGCGCCATGACGCGGATGCGGCAGATCCGGCAGCGGATCAGCCGCGCCGATGCCGCCGATAGCCTGATTTCCGAAGGCATCGACCTTTATTTCGGCGAAGCGCGGTTTTCCGGAAGGGACGCTGTCACGGTCGCCGGACAAACCTTGCGTTTCAGGAAGGCGCTGATCGCGACAGGCGCGCGCCCGAGGCTGCCGACCATCCCGGGGCTGGTCGAGGCCGGCTATCTCAGCAACGAGACCATGTTCGATCTCACGGAGTGCCCGAAGCGGCTTCTGGTCATCGGCGGCGGCCCGCTCGGTTGCGAGGCGGCGCAGGCCTTCTGCCTGCTGGGCGCGAAGGTCATCCAGGCGCAGCGCGAACCGATGTTCCTGCCCGGTGAGGAACGCGATGCCGCCCAAATCCTTTCGGACGCGCTGGCGCGCGAGGGTGTCGAGGTTCGCCTCAACACCGAGGTGGTGGCGGTGCGGACGGAAGGCGGCAAGAAGCTCGCCGACCTGGTGTGCGACGACATCACGACGACGATTTCCGTCGATGAGATCATCACTGGCATCGGCCGATCGCCCAATGTCGACGGCCTCGACCTGGAAAACGCCGGGGTGGCATACGATGCCGACGGTATCAAGGTGGACGACTGTCTCCGCACCACAAATCCGCGCATCTATGCGGCGGGCGATGTCTGCCTCGCCTATAAATTCACCCACACCGCCGAGGCGACAGCCCGCATGGTCGTGCGCAATGCCCTGTTTCTCGGACGCAGGAAGCTGAGCGAACTGGTCATTCCGTGGTGCACCTATACCGATCCGGAGATCGCCCATGTCGGCCTCTATCCGGCGGAGGCGCGCCAGAACGGCATCCCGGTCAAGACCTATACAGTGCTGATGCACGATGTCGCCCGTGCGGTTATGGACGGCGAGGAGGAGGGTTTTGTCAAAATCCACGTCAGGGAGGGGTCCGACCGCATCCTGGGCGCCACGGTCGTTGCCAGCCATGCCGGCGAGATGATCAATGCGGTGTCGCTGGCGATCAAATCGGGCATGGGATTGCGTGCGCTGGCCGACGTCATCCATCCATTCCCGACGCAGGCGCAAGGCATCAAGATGGCCGGCGACGCCTATCGGCGGACAAGGCTCACCTCATCGTGGAAGCGTCTGGCGGGCCGCTGGTTGGCGTGGTCCAGGCGATGGTGATATTCCGGCAGCCTGCCGCAACTGGTGCATCTGACAATCAGCGACGATGCGGCGCTTGACGAAAGGCTCGTCGGCTGAACAAGTCGAAGCCGATTGTTATGGTTTGGGGCCGTCACGCATGCCGTCTGGAATGAAGTCTCAGGCGCAAAGCCCAGAGCGTCCACTTTGAAACCCGCGGGCGCACAACCGCTCGACGCTGTCTCCGCGGCGAAAGCCGGGCGACGTGTGCTGGTTGTGTCCCACGATCCAGCCTTTCCGCCGATCTCAGGCGCGGATCTGCGGAACTATCGCAATGCTGAGTCTGCTGCGCAATTCGGCCCGGTCTGCCTGGTATCTGTGCTGCCGCAGGCGACGGAAACAACCGATCCGTCGATCCGCACCGAAGCCTTGTCGATCAAGGGAGAGGCCCGCTCCAGTTCGATCGGGTGGTGGCGTATAAGGGCGGAGCGTCGCATCTCGCGCGTCGCCTTGACGCGGCTGGAGACACTGGTTCGGGACTTCCGCCCGGACACGGTGCTGATCGAGGGCATCGGCCTGTTCAAGCTGCTGCGGCCTTTGCGGGCACTGACGAAACAGCTCATCCTCGACATGCACAATGTTGAGTCCGACCTGGCGGGTCAGCTGCGGCACGTCGATGCGAAGCGGGCTGCGGTGGCGACGATCAGCGAGGGCCTTGGCATCAGGCGTCTCGAGAGAAAGGCGCTTGCCCTTGTCGACAGGGTCTGGGTCTGCTCGAGCCAGGATCGAGAGCGGTTGATGGCGCTTTCCCGGCACAAGTTGCCGATCGATGTCGTTCCAAACGGAATTCCGCACGCCGGGCACAGCCCCGAAACGCTGCCCGCCGAGCCCGTATCCGACGAAAGCTTTCCGGTGATCCTGTTCGTCGGCCATCTCGGCTATCCGCCAAACGTCGATGCCGTCCAGAGGTTAGCCGGCTCCATACTTCCGCGCATCCGACTGGCCTTGCCGACCGCGACACTGATTCTCGCCGGGCGCAACCCGACAACGGCCGTGCAAGCGCTGGCAGGATTGCCTGGCGTGGAGATCGTCGAAGACCCCGGAGACATGGCGCCGCTTCTGTCGAGAGCGCATCTCACCATCATCCCGCTTGCGGCAGGCGGCGGCACCCGCATCAAGATTCTGGAGGCGATGGCGTGGGGCGTGCCGGTGATCGCCACGCCTCTGGCGGCCGAGGGCCTGGACCTGGTCGACGGGGAGGAACTGCTGCTGTCGGATACCGATGAAGGACTTGCCGAGACGGCTGTCGGACTTTGCCTGGACGCGGACCGCAGGGCACGGCAGCGCATCCGCGCGCATCAAGCGGTTTGGGCAAGGTTCGGCCCAGAAGCCATCCGCAATGCCGTCCGCGGCGGGCTGGGGCTGGACGAGGCTGGCACATGATCCCTCCCTCCACCAGATATGGAGGAGCGACGTCGCTCCACATCGCTTGCAGGAGCTCCGCTTCGCACCGCGTCCAACCGGAATTTCGTGGCCTGCCCTATCGGGATGCGTGCTGAAGCTCTTGCCGAATGGGGCCGAGATAGGTTTGCGGATGCAAGCGTCGCCAAACATGGTCCCGGTCGGTCAGATGCGCGACCTGCTCTATCCAGCGTCTCGGCGCATCGGGGTCCCTCACCTCATGCCAGTCGTCGACGATAATGACAGGCAGGCCCTGGTAGAGCGGGTCGAGCGGCGAGGTCCTGGTGACGACGATGCAGCCGAGATAAAACAGCTCCCATGTCCTATGGCAGTCCAGGCCGTTGCCTTCGGTGGACAGCACGAGCGGGTATTGCGAGTACAGTTGCCAGATCGAGCGCTGCGAGACGCGTTTCGTCAGGAAATCGACGTGCGGACATCCGCCCAGGGCATCAAGCAGTTCCCGGCGCTGCCTCGAGCCATTGCTGATGCTGAAATCCGAGAACAGCCTGGGCGGACGGCGGTCCACATGATCCTGCCGGGCGCGTATGATTTCCAGTTGCTTCACAAGCCCTGCCGGCGTGGCAAGAGACCTAGGCGTGTGAAGATCGAGCCCGATCGGGAAAGGCTTCACCCTGGGGTGAGTGCCATCACAATTCTGGCTGTACCAGGAGACCAGGAAAGGGTTGGCGAGAAGCTGGTCGACGGTGTCCTTCGCCAAATCCGACGGCACCGAAGCATCCCCATCGGTCGTCAGCAGCGTGAATGGTGCCGTAATCGTCGGCAGCACGATCCTGACAAACGTGTCGAGGTCGCAGGTTTGCGCATCCCTGGACAAGGTGCTCAGGCGCAGCCAGACGATGCCATGCGCGCCGCTGTAATGTTGGCGGAAAAATGCCTCGCTCTGCGTAGATGCAGTTGGCGCGTTGCGATACCAGCGCGGCCCGGCGAAATCGCAGAAATGCCCGATGCCCTGCGACCACAGCACGGGCGGAACGCCAAGAAACCTTAGCGCCCTGGAGTAGACGGCTCTTTTGACAGCCCTTCGAAACCTGCCCATCGGCAACTCCTAGCGCGGATGCCAATAGCGTTGCAACGTCCTGCCTTGCACCGCCTTGAGCCGAACCAGGGGCCAAAAATTTCGAACCGTCTGGCGGCATCGCAACTGGCTGACGATCTCGCCGGCTGCAGTGCCGCGGCCAACCCCCCGGCTCGGCCGGAGGCACACGGCGGATTGTGGCAAAGGTCGAAGTGCTTGCGGTTCAGCGCAAGACCGCACGTCTCAATCGTGCAATTCCCGCGATATCGGCGGACCGAGGGAGAAATCCGAGAACGTTACCTCAAAGCCTTCGCGTTGCGGCGAACAGCACATCATGCCGATGTCGACCGTCTTCGAGGTCGGGAAATAGGCAAGCCGCACAGGCTTCCAGTGGCTGTCGGAAGCGTCGAGGTACTGGACGCGGATCGCCTCGGCGTGACGGGTCAACCGGATCCTGACGCCGTTCGGATCGGCATGAATGGCGACCAGCGACCAGTCTGACGTGTCGTTGGTGACGACGACGGAGAAATAGGCAAGGCCGTCGGTGTACTCGATACCGGCCTTGATCCAGTGCGTTTCGCTGAGCCGGACCATCAGCCCGGCCTGATCATAGAGGACCTCGTAGTCGCCCTTGACCGTGACTTCGGCGCTGAAATCGCCCTCGACAGGCCGGTGCAGGAAGTGGCCGTTGTCGCGCCAGAAACCGTAGAAGGTCTCGCGCCAGAAATCGGTCTCCTTGCCGGTGCGCACACGAACGCTATCGCCCTCGATGGCGTGGTGCGGCGGCGGGTTAAGCCATGTCAGATCTTGCGCTGTCATCCTTTCGCGCCGCTCCAATCCAGATGTGCATGGCGGTGTTGCCGGCATGGTCGGCAGTGACCGATCAGTCAGGCTGATCAGTCGACGGCCGATCAGCCTGCGAACGTATAGGCCGTCTTCACCGTGGTGTAGAACTCCGCCGCATAGTGGCCCTGCTCGCGCGGCCCATAGCTCGAGCCCTTGCGGCCGCCGAAGGGAACATGGAAATCGACACCCGCCGTCGGCAGGTTGACCATCACCATTCCGGCCTCCGAATTGCGCTTGAAGTGCGTGGCATGCTTGAGGCTCGAGGTGCAGATGCCGGAGGTCAAGCCGAAGGGCGTGTCGTTGGCGACGGAAAGCGCCTCGTCATAGTCCTTGACGCGAATGACGCTGGCGACAGGTCCGAAAATCTCCTCGCGCGAACTGCGCATGGCATTGGTGGCCTCGGTGAGCAATGCCGGCTGCAGATAGAAGCCTGGCGTCTTGCGGTCGAGCCGCTCGCCGCCGAAGGCGAGCGTGGCACCTTCCCTGACGCCGATGGCGATATAGTCCTCGTCCTGCTTCAGCTGCGTCGCGTCGACGACAGGACCGATCTGGGTCTGCGCGTCGAGCGCATCGCCGATGACCAGTTTGCTCATGCGGTCCTTGAGGGCATCGACGAAACGGTCGTGAATGCCGTCAGCCACAATCAGCCTGGATGACGCAGTGCAGCGCTGGCCGGTCGAGAAGAAGGCGCCATTGAGCGCGCAATCGACGGCGATCGCAAGATCGGCATCGTCGAGCACGACCAGAGGGTTCTTGCCGCCCATTTCAAGCTGGAACTTGCGCATGTGTTCGATGCTTGCCGCGGCAACGCGCTTGCCGGTACCGACCGAGCCGGTGAAGCTGATGGCGTTGACGTCGGGACTGTCGAGCATCGCCTGGCCGACGACCGAGCCCTTGCCCATGACCAGATTGAGCACGCCCTTTGGCAGGCCGGCGCGATGCAGGATATCGACGATGGTCCAGGCGCTCTCGGGAACCAGCTCCGCCGGCTTGAAGACGACAGTGTTGCCGTGGGTTAACGCCGGGGCGATCTTCCAGGCCGGAATGGCGATCGGAAAATTCCACGGCGTGATGATGCCGACCACGCCGACCGCCTCGCGCGTCATCTCGACGCCGACGCCCGGTCGCACGCTCGGCACGACCTCTCCGGTCAAACGCAACGTTTCGCCGGCAAAGAAATCGAATATCTGGGCGGCGCGAATGGTCTCGCCGATGCCTTCGGCCAGCGTCTTGCCTTCCTCACGCGCGAGATTGCGGCCAATCTCGTCCTTGCGCGCCAGAATCTCGTCGGAGGCCTTTTTCAGCACCGCGTGACGCGCCAGCGGACCGGAACGGGACCAAGCCGGGAACGCTGCCTTGGCCGCGGCGATCGCCTGCTTGGCCTGTTCGACACCCGCCGAGGCATAATCGCCGACGATGTCACCGGTATCCGAGGGGTTGATGTTGCGCGAACCGGCCTCGCCGACCCATTCGCCATCGATGAGGTTCTTTCGAAACAGCGTCATATCGTGTGTTCCTGCTTGTTGGCCGCGCGGGCATCTGTCTGAACTGGTATTTGCCAGACAATTGCCTCGCGGGAAAGCAAACAGTGAACCAGCAGCCGCGACAAAAATCCCCCCGCTTGCGCCGCGCGGATGGCGGGTGACGACATTGCCTCATCGAGCTTCGATGCGGCCAACATCCATGGTGCGTCGTCCGGCTTGGGCCGATTTCCTCTATACACTTCTGTCCATAGCCTTGATTTGCCTGAGGCAGCATGTCATGCGTCGTGCCGATGGCAGCTCTCGAAACGACGATTCAGCGCGCCGGCGCCACCGGCAACATCAAGGCCACTCGCGAAGACTGGCTGAAACTTGCGCTCGAAACATTGATCTCTGACGGTGTCGAACGCGTCCGCGTGCTGACACTTGGACAGAAGCTCGATGTGTCGCGCTCCAGCTTCTACTGGTATTTCAAGAGCCGGCAGGATCTGCTCGACCAGCTGCTGGATTACTGGCGGCAGACCAACACCAAATTCATCGTCGAACGCGCCAGGCGGCCATCCGCCACCGTCATTCGCGGGGTGATGAGCATTTTCGAATGCTGGGTGGACGAAAGGCTGTTCGATCCACAGCTGGATTTCGCGATCAGGGCCTGGGCCCGCCGCTCGCCCGCCATCCGGCGCGCCCTCGACGAGGCCGACGAGGAGCGTGTCAACGCCATCCGCGACATGTTCATGCGCCACGGCTATGAGGAAGAAGACGCGTTCGTGCGAGCCCGCGTGCTGTACTTCATGCAGATCGGCTATTACTCGCTTGAGCTCAACGAGCCGATGAGCAGCCGCCTGCCTCACGTCGCCGGCTATCTGCGCAGCTTCACCGGCCAGGAGCCTCCGGCGGAGGATGTCGAAGACTTCTCGCGCTATGTCGAGAAGACGCTTTCGCGCAACCGATAAGTAAGGCCCGCTCGGCCGCCGCGGCCTGACGATTTCGCTTAGCGCATCCCAATAGCAAGCACGTTTGCTGCCGACAGCAGCAGAGGAGCCCTTCTGCTGCATCGGCGCAGAGCGGAGTCATGGGCCGCTCATTCCATCGCCTTTCCAAGCTCTAGACACATATGTACAATACCGATAGGGTTCGCCCCACTGAATGGGTGGAGTGCGACAGGATGAAATCCCAATACAGGGCGATCGTCATCGGCGGCGGCGTGGTTGGAGCCTCGGTGCTCTATCACTTGGCGAAGTTCGGCTGGAACGACGTCGCGCTGATCGAACGCGAGGTACTGACAGCGGGATCGAGCTGGCATGCGGCCGGCGGGTTCCATGCGCTGAACGCCGATCCCAACATCGCCGCCCTGCAGGCCTACACGATCGACCTGCTCTCCGAAGTCGAGAAGGAATCGGGCCAGAGCATCGGCATGCACATGACCGGCGGCATCTCGGTCGCCTCGGCGCCGGAGCGCTGGGAATGGCTCAAGGCCTCCTACCGCATCTTCCAGACCATGGGCATCGACGATGTCCACCTGGTCGGTGTCGATGAGATCAAGCAGCGCTGCCCGATCCTCAACACCGACGGCATGCTGGGAGGCCTCTATGCCGCGCGCGAGGGCCATATCGATCCCTCGGGCGTCGTGCACGCCTATGCCAAGGCAGCCAGGCTGCGCGGCGCCGACATCATCGAGCACAACCGGGTGCTGGATCTCAACCGCCGCGCCGATGGCGGTTGGGACGTGGTCACCGAGAAGGGCACGGTGATTGCCGAGCACGTCGTCAATGCCGGCGGACTGTGGGCCAAGCAGGTCGGCAGGATGGCCGGCATCGACCTGCCGGTATCGCCAATGGAGCACCATTATCTCGTCACCGAGGCATTGCCCGAAATCCAGGCGCTGGACAAGGAATTGCCGCTGATCGTCGATCTCGAAGGTTTCACCTACATGCGCCAGGAGCAGAAGGGTCTATTGCTCGGCATATACGAGATCAACCACAAGCACTGGAACATGGATGGGGCGCCGTGGGACTACGGCATCGAATTGATCCAGGAAGACACCGACCGCATAGCCGACGAACTGGCGCTCGGCTTCAGCCGTTACCCCTGCCTGGAGACAGCCGGCATCAAACGCTGGGTGAACGGGGCCTTCACCTTCTCGCCGGATGGCAATCCGCTGGTCGGCCCGGTGCGCGGCGTGCCCAATTACTGGGTGGCGTGCGGCGTCATGGCCGGTTTCCTGCAAGGCGGCGGCGTCGGCAAGTCGCTGGCCGAATGGATGATCCATGGCGAGCCGGAAGCCGATGTCTACGGCATGGACATCGCCCGCTATGGCGACTTCGCCTCCAACCGCGAATACATCAGGCAGACCACCGGGCAGTTCTATTCGCGCCGCTTTGTCATGAGCTATCCCAACGAGCAGTTGCCGGCGGGACGGCCCTTGAAGACGGCCGGGGCGCATGACGCGATGGAGGCCGCGGGCGCGCGCTGGGGCAATTCATGGGGCATGGAAGTGCCGCTCTATTTCGCGCCGCAAGGCTTCGTCGAGACACCGACGCTGAAGCGCTCCAACGCCTTCGACATTGTCGCACAGGAATGCCGCAAAGTGCGCGAAGGTGTCGGCCTGCTCGATATATCAGCCTTCTCGCGCTACGAGATCATCGGGCCGCAGGCCGAAGCCTGGCTCGACCGGCTGCTCGCCTGTGCGCTGCCCAGGCCGGGTCGCGCAAAACTCGCGCCGATGCTGGGTGAAAACGGCAAGCTCAAGGGCGACCTCACCGTCTTCAATTGGGGTGATGGCTCCTGGTGGATCATGGGATCCTACTATCTGCGCCAGTGGCATATGCGCTGGTTCGAGCAACATATGAGCGATGGCGTCACCGTTCGCGACATTTCGGACGCCGTCGTTGGTTTCTCGCTCGCCGGTCCCAATGCGCGAATGCTACTTGAGCGCCTCACACATCAGGACGTTTCGCACCAGGCGTTCGGCTTTCTCGCCTGCAGGACGTTCGATGTCGGACTGGTGCGGGCGAAGGTCGGACGACTGTCGGTCATCGGCGAACTCGGCTACGAGATTCATTGCCGGGCCAATGAGCACATGGGCCTGCGCCGCGCGCTACTTGCCGCAGGCAGCGATCTGGGAGTCACCGAATACGGCTTCAGCGCGGTCAATTCGCTGCGGCTCGAAAAGAGCTTTGGCATCTGGTCGCGCGAATTCACGCAGGACTATACGCCTGATGAGACCGGCATGGACCGCTGGGTCGCCTTCGACAAGGGCGATTTCATCGGCCGCGAGGCGGCCCTGAAAGAGCAGAAGGCTCCATCGAGGCGCACGCTGGTGACGCTCGAAATCGACGCGGCGGATGCCGATGCCAGCGGCTACGAGCCGGTCTGGAACAGAGGCAGGCTGGCCGGCTTCGTCACCTCCGGCGGCTATGGCCATACGGTCGGCAAGAGCCTCGCCATGGCGCTGGTCGAGCGCGAAGCGGCCGATATCGATACGCCGTTGACAACCCACATCGTCGGCGTCGAAAGAGATGCGCGCGTCATCGCTTCGTCGCCATATGATCCACTGGGCAAGGCGATGCGGGCATGACCGATCGAACCGATGACGTCGGTGCGAAAGACCATTCGATGATCCACATTTCTTTCCGAACATCAGGCCTGTCCGGCACGTCATGACCACACGCTATTCCGCCCTGTCGCTGTTCAAGGAGGGCCTGGCTGGCCAGACCGGCTGGCAACCGGCCTGGCGATCGCCCGAGCCGAAGCCGTCCTACGACGCCATCGTCATCGGCGGCGGCGGCCATGGGCTGGCGACGGCCTATTACCTGGCAAAGAATCACAATATCACCAGGGTGGCCGTGCTGGAAAAAGGCTGGATCGGCGGCGGCAACACAGGGCGCAACACCACTGTGGTACGCTCCAACTACTATTATCCCGAAAGTGTCGAACTCTACGGGCTGGCGCACCAGCTCTATGAGGGATTGTCGAAAGACCTGAACTACAACGTCATGCTGTCGCAGCGCGGCATGGTCAATCTGTGCCACTCGACTGCCGAGATGGAGATCGGGGCGCGCACCGTCAACGCCATGCAGATCAACGGCATCGATGCCGAGCTGTTTTCACCTGACGATGTGCGCCGGGTGGCGCCGATCTATAATTTCTCAGCCGATGCGCGCTTCCCGGTGTTCGGCGGCATCTGGCAAGGCAGGGCCGGTACGGCGCGCCATGACGCCGTCGCCTGGGGCTACGCGCGGGCGGCGAGCCGGCTCGGCGTCGATATCATCCAGAACTGCGAGATCACCGATTTCATCGTCGAGGGCGGCCGCTGCCGCGGCGTCCAGACTTCGCGGGGCGCGATCCGTGCCGAGCGTATCGGAATGGCGGTGGCCGGGCATTCCTCGGTGCTGGCGGCCAAGGCCGGCTTCCGGCTTCCGATCAATTCCTATGCGCTGCAAGCCTGCGTGTCCGAACCGGTCAAGCCGATCCTCGACACGGTGGTGCTGTCGCCCGGCTGCGGCGTCTATGTCAGCCAGTCGGACAAGGGCGAGATCGTCATCGGCGGCGGCCTCGACCGCATTCCTTCCTATGCGCAGCGCGGCAATTTGCCGACGCTGGAGGCGGTGATTGCCGGCGTGCTGGAGATGTTCCCGATCTTTGGCCAGCTCAAGCTGATGCGGCAATGGGCAGGTATCGTCGACGTGGTGCCGGATTCCTCGCCGATCATCGGCCCCTCGCCGCTGCCCGGCCTGTTCCTCAATTGCGGCTGGGGCACGGGCGGCTTCAAGGCCATTCCCGCCGGCGGCACGCTGCTGGCGCAATTGCTAGCGTCAGGCAAACACAACGACATCAGCCGCCCCTTCGATCTCGATCGCTTCGCCACCGGCCGGCTGATCGACGAAGCGGCCGGCTCCGGCATCGCGCATTAGAGGTTTGCCATGCAGCTCTTTCCTTGCCCATTCTGCGGCCCGCGCGACGAAACCGAATTCCACTATGGCGGCGATGCCGGCAATGTCAGGCCGGATGGCATCGACGTGCCGACCGATCGCTGGGCTGGCTACCTCTATCTGCGCGGCAACCCGAAAGGCACGGCGCGCGAGATCTGGGTCCACATGATTTGCGGCGAGTTCTTCGTCATGGAGCGGGACACCGTCACCCACAAGGTGCTGTCTTCGGCCGCTCTCGACGGGGAGCATGCCGCGTGACCGCCTCACGTCTTGCCACCGGCGGCAGCGCCATCGACCGCTCGCGCCCGATCCGCTTCAGCTTCGACGGAACCATCGTGCAGGGCTTTGCCGGCGACACCATCGCCTCGGCGCTGCTGGCGGGTGACGTCGCGGTCGTCGGCCGCAGCTTCAAATACCACCGGCCGCGCGGCATATGGGGCGCCGGCGTCGAGGAGCCCAACGCGCTGGTCGATATCGGCGGCTTGTGGGCGACGCCCAACACGCGCGCCACGACCGAGCCGGCGCGCGACGGACTGGTGGCGAAAAGCGTCAATGCCACGCCCAGCGCACTGGCCGACCGCCACGCCTTCCTGGACCGTTTTGCGCGCTTCATCCCGGCCGCGTTCTACTACAAGACCTTCATGTGGCCGGACTGGCACAGGTTCGAGCCGCGCATCCGCGCCATGGCGGGGCTGGGCACGGTCGATGCCGACTGGACCTCGCCCGGCATGGCCGACCAGATCAACCATCATTGCGATGTGCTGGTTGTAGGCGCGGGACCGGCCGGGCTGGCAGCGGCAAGGCTGGCGTCTGGTGCTGGCCTGACTGTCACATTGATAGACGACCAGCAGAGCCCCGGCGGATCGCTTGGCCATCGTGCCGCGGAGATCGACGGCAAGCCGGCGGCCGTATGGGTCAAGGAGACGATTGCCGAGCTTGTCGCTGGCGGTCACCTCATCCTGCCTTCGACCACCGCCTTCGGCATCTACGACCACAATCTGGTCGGTCTGAATCAGCGCCATTTCGACGGCCGGCCGGATACGCTGTGGCGGGTCAGGCCGCGCCAGATCGTGCTGGCGACCGGCGCCATCGAGCGGCCGCTGCCTTTCGCCAACAACGATCTGCCGGGCATCATGTCGGCGGATGCGGCGTTCGCCTATCTCCGGCGCCACGCTGTGCTGGTCGGCCGCCGCATCGTCGTCGCCACCAACAATGACAGCGCCTATGAGGTGGCGGGGGCGCTTGCCGAGGCCGGCGCCGAAGTCAGGCTTGTCGACATCCGGCGCAACGGCACGCCTGCCGCGCCGGCCAATGCCCGGTTGATCAAAGGGCGTTCTCTCGCATCCGCCAGCGGCAAGCTGCGCGTCGACGGCGTGACGCTCGACGACGGCACGAGGTTCGATGCCGATTGCGTCCTGGTCTCCGGCGGGTGGACGCCGACCATCCATCTCTTCGGCCAGGCCAAGGGCAAGCTCGCCTGGAGCGATGCGCGCGCCGCCTTCCTGCCAAGCGATCCGGTCGACGGCATCGCCGTGATCGGCGCCGCAGCCGGCGCGGTCTCCTTGTCGGAGGTGTTTGCTGGCGCCGGCCCCGCCTTTGCACCCCTCGGCCAGACGAAGGCTCCCCTACCGCGCAGCACCGGACCGGAGGCGACGGGAGGCATTCTCCCGGCATGGCCGATTCCGGGCTCGAAAGGCCGTATCTGGATCGATTACCAGAACGACGTGACGGTGAAGGACGTCGAACTGGCAGCGCGCGAAAACTTCGTCTCGGTCGAACATCTGAAGCGCTACACCACGCTCGGCATGGCAACCGACCAGGGCAAGACCTCCAACCTGCCCGGCCTGGCGCTGATGGCCGGTATCACCGGGCGTACGGTGCCGGAGGTCGGCACCACCACCTATCGTCCGCCATTCACCCCGGTGCCGCTGGCAAGCTTTGCCGGCGCGCGCGGCGGCGAGTTGATGGCGCCGGTGCGCCGGCTGCCGCTCGAAAACGTCCATCGCGCCAATGGCGCTGTCTTCCAGGAATATGGCGGCTGGCTGCGCCCTGCCCATTATGGCGGCAGCGCTGACGCGGAGCGTTCGATCGCGGACGAAGCACGGCGCGCGCGCCAGTCGGTCGCGCTGTTCGACGGTTCGACACTCGGCAAGATCGAGGTGATCGGGCCGCAGGCGGCCGCATTCGTGGATTTTCTGTACTACAACACCATGTCGACGCTGAAGCCGGGCCGCTGCCGCTACGGCTTCATGCTGTCGGAGAACGGCGTGGTCTTTGATGACGGCGTTCTGGTGCGGCTGGGCGAGCATCGCTTTGTCGTCTCGTGCTCGTCCTCGCATGTCGCTGCCGTTCACGCCCGGCTGGAGGAATGGCGACAGGACCGCTTCGGACGCGGCGCGATCTATATTCACAACGCCACATCGGACATGGCAACGTTGACAGTTTCAGGACCGAACGCCCGAAAACTGCTCGAAGCGCTGGATCTCGGTCTCTCGCTCGGCGACGCCGATCTTCCGCATATGGCCATCGGTCATGGCACCTACGCCGGCAACGAAGTCCGCATTGCCCGCGTCAGCTTCACCGGCGACAGGAGCTACGAGATTTCGATCCGGGCCGATCGCGCCGAGCCGTTATGGGCGCATCTGCGCAAGGCGGGCCAGGCGTTCGACGCCGTCGTCATCGGCCTGGAGGCGCTGATGATCCTGCGCGCCGAGAAAGGCTTTATCGTCATTGGCAAGGACACTGACGGCACCACCCTGCCGCACGATCTCGGCGTCGACGGCCCGCGCGTCAAGCGCCAGACCGAGTTCGTCGGCCGCCGCTCGCTGTTCACCGAAGAGGCCTCGCGTGACAACCGCATGCAGCTTGTCGGATTGGCGGTGCCGCAAGGCGAAGCGCCGCTGCCGACCGGAGCGCATGGCATCAAACGGAGCGACGGCAGATTGCGCAGCCAAGGCTTTGTCACCTCGAGCTACCACAGCCCGACGCTCGGCCGCCCGGTTGCGCTTGGCCTGATCGAGCGCGGTGCGACGCGGCATGGCGAGACGATAGACATCCAGCATCTCGGCAAGATCAGCAAGGCGACGATTACCGCCCCTTGCGCCTTCGACCCGGCAGGAGACCGGCTGCATGCGTGATCTCGCGGAAAAATGGTCCATTACTCCGGACTGGCAGAGCGCAGTCATCGCCACGCCGGATCTTGCGATACGAGCCGTCCTCGACCTCAACCAGTTGATGGTCAGCGGCGACCTCGACGCGTGGACACGGGCTTCCAGCATCGGCGGGACTGGCGTGGGTGCCTTTGGTATCGCACAGGGCGACCGCTACGCGGCGCGGCTGGCGCGCGACCGGTTGCTCGTCGTATCGAAGAGCCCGCTCGCCATCGCCACGGGCTGGCATGCAGACGGGTTCGCGGTGACGGCGATCAGCGCTGGGTTGCAAATATTCGAGGCCGAGGGCATGGCGCTCGACGCTTTCATCGCGCGTGGAACGACGCTCGATCCCGCGAAGCCAAGTGCCAGTGCAGCACTTTCCTTCGCCGGCATCAGCGCCGTCGTCTATCGTCTTGACGGCAAGCTGCGCATCCATGTCGACCGCGGTCTTGCCACTTATCTCTGGACATGGATGGAAACGGCCGCCAGCAACATCGCGACCGGATCAACCGACTAGCCGACGGCAGTGCGATCCGGTCAGAGCGTGAACGACCCGAACAGGCAGGCCAGCGTTGCGGCGGCAAAGACCACGAAGAACAGGCTGCGCAGCAGCACGTTGCGGCGCAGCTCGTTCATGACGAAGTGACAACCGACGACCGCCGCGGCAAACAGGAACCGCCAGTTCAGCAGCGCCCACACGGCGCTGCCCTGCCCAAACGCCCATCTGGCGACCAGACAGCCGACGATGGTCGCAAACAGCGCGATCACGGTCCAGAAAAGGGCGTCGGCGGCATGGGTCAGGACGATGCCGGCCGCCCTGATCGGCAGGATCATCATCAGCATCGCGCTGAAGAAATAGACAGCGGCAATCGGGATGAACACGCCGGCGTCGGCAATGCCGTCAAGGCGCCTGACGCCGATCGCGCCATAGGGATAGCCGTGCCTGGCCACAGCCAGGCTCAACGCCATGAGCAAGGCGGTCAGCACGGCGACCAGTGCGAAGGATGTGAGGGCTTTGCTCATGACGTTCCTGTCCCAGACGAATCAGACAGGAACGTTTTTAGCGGGCGGTCGTAAATTGCGGGTAAGCGAGGGCGCTGCCCTCGCCTGTTTCGATCGCAATCTGGTGACAAAGCCTATTCGGCGGCGATCCTGCCGGCCGAGCGGTTGGCCAGCACGAAGCCGACCTCGTCAACCGCCTGCGCCACACGCTTCAGGATCGCCTCGGAGCGCAGTACGCCGTCGGTGAAATCCTTGTCGGTGGCGTAGACGGCGGTCGGCAGCGCAAAGGCCTCGAAGAAGCCGAACAGCGGCCGCAGTTGATGTTCGACGATCAGCGCATGGCGCTCGCCACCGCCGGTCGCCGTCAACACGATGGGCTTCCCCCGCAGCGCTGCCGGATCGATCAGATCGAAGAAATGCTTGAACAGACCGGTATAGCTGCCCTTGTAGGTCGGCGAGCCCACGACAAGCACGTCGGCGGCGAGGATTTGTTCCAGGATCGCGCGCGCCTGGCCGTCGAGATCGCGGGCCCATTTCGCCGTTCCCAGCGACGGACCGAGATCCTCGATATCATAGGTGCTCGCAGACAGGCCGTGGCTGGCGGCGATGTCCCTGGTGACCAGGTCGACGAAGGCGCGCGTCTTTGACGGCCGGGTGATGTTGCCGGAAAAGCCGACGACTGTTGGATTTGACATGGCAGTGAGCCTCTTGGATGGTCGAAGGTTTGACGTGGCGGGCCGTCCCGCCCGCCGGTGGGAGATCAGCTCCAGGCGTGCAGCGGCGGATTTTCGCCGTTGAGGAAATATTTGCCGAGGATCGAATATTTCCAGCGCACCGGATCGTGCAGCGTGTGCGTGCGGGCATTGCGCCAATGCCGGTCGAGATTGTGTTCGGCCAGGGTCGAGCGTGTGCCTGCCAGTTCGAACAGCTTGTTGGTCGCGGCGATGGCGATCTCGGTCGACAGGATTTTTGCCTCGGCGGTGACGATCTGCGCATGCGCGACCGTGTCGGCGGTCGGCTCGGCCACTGCCCGGTCGATCGCCAGGCCGGCCTTCTCCAGCAGCGCCTGCGCCGCGTGCAGGCGCAGCGTCAGGTCGCCGATGGCCTGAATGGTGTAGGGATCGTCCCAGGCGTTGTCGACGCCGCTGTCGATCCAGGCGCGGCTTTTGGTCCTGACGAAGCTGACGGTCTCGTCGATCGCCGCCTGGGCGATGCCGGTGTCGACCGCCACCTGGATGATCTGGAAGATGGCGCCGTCGGCGGTCGGCCTGTCGTAGCCCTTGTAGCCGGGTACCAGATGCGTCTTCGGCAACTTGACGTTGTCGATGATGACGGTGCCGGACAGCGTCGTGCGCTGGCCAAAGCTCGACCAGTCGTCGATGACGGTCAGTCCGGGTGCGCCGCGGTCGGCGATCGCATACCAGGCGCGGCCCTCGTCATCGAGCGCCACGATCGGCACCAGGTGGGCAAGCAGCGCGCCGGACGAATAGAATTTGCGGCCGCTGACAACCACATGATCGCCGGCATCGGTGAAGCGGGTCTCAAAATCGGCGGCGCGCTTGGAGCCGAACTCGGAAAAGGCGTTGCCGAACCGCGTGCCTTTCAACGCTTCGGCAAACAGCAGCTTCTGCTGGTCCGCGTCGGCCACGGTGCGGATGGCGGCTACAACGCCGAGATGGTTCTGGGCAACCTGGCCGATCGAGGAATCCGCCGCCGAGATGATCTCGATCACCTTCGCCAGCGTCGCATATGACACCTCCGGCCCACCGAATGCCTTTGGTACATTGATCGACCAAAGGCCGCTTTGCGAAAAGGCATCGAGTTCGGCGACCGGCCAGATCCGCTCGCGATCGCGTCGGGAGGAATCCTTGACGAATTCGGCGGCGAGCGCGTGGGCAATCGCAATCGCCTCCGCATCGTCCTTGATGATGTGCGCTGGCGCGGTCGGTCTTGCGACTGGCGGCACGGCGGCGGAAGCCTTGTCGGTTTTGACGGTCGAAACGGTCATTTCACTGCTCCTTGGGATTTTGGCTCAGGCAACGGCGTGGAGATGGGCGGGCTTGGTGGCGGGTGACACCTGTTGCCCGGGGGTTGATTGACCGAGATAGAAGGCTCTGATGTCCTCGCGCTGGCGAAGTTCGGCGGCAGCGCCAGCGAGCACGGAAACGCCGTTTTCGAGCACGGTGGCGTGGTCGGCGTATCTGAGCGCGACTGCCGAGTTCTGCTCGGCAACCAGGATCGACAGGCCGGTCTCACGGTTGAGTTTTTTCAAGCTCTGGAAGATGTCCTGGACGATGAGCGGGGCGAGTCCCATCGACGGTTCGTCGAGAACCAGCAAACGCGGTCGCGACATCAGCGCCCGGCCGATGGCGGTCATCTGCTGTTCACCGCCGGAGGTCAGGCCGGACAATGTCCGGCGCTTCTCCCTGAGGCGCGGGAAATAGCCGTAGATCCGCTCGAGGTCTTGATTGATCTCGGCGCGGCTCCCGCTGCGGCCGATGCCGCCGGCGATCAGATTCTCCTCGACGGTGAGGCTTTTGAAGCAGTGGCGGCCTTCCAGCACCTGGACCAGCCCGGCGCGCACCAGATCACCCGGTTTGCGGCGCGAGACATCGGACCCTTCATAGCGGATGGTGCCGGCATTGACCTGGCCACGTTCCGCCGGCAGCAGGTTGGAGACGGCCTTCAGCGTCGTGGTCTTCCCGGCGCCATTGGCTCCGAGCAACGCCAGGATCTGACCGCGCCTGAGCTCAAAGCTGACGCCGTGCAGCGCCGTGATGGCGTGGTTGTAGGTGGCATGGACCGCGTCCACGGCAAGAATGACGTCATCGTTCGGCATAGGCTGTTCTTTCGCGGTTCAAAAACCGAACAGGTCGGGCGCCACGGAAACTTGGTCCGCGACGCCCGGCACTGACTGATCAGTTGGTGGTCACAGCATTGGCATCGTCGGCGGTACGCAGCTTGATGCCCTTCTCGGCGGCGTAGGCCTCGGCGGACTTCTCGATGATCGGCCGCAGCAGCGCCCAGTCCGGCGCGATCCAGTCGGAGACGACGTTCCACTTCCTGCCGTCCCACTGCTGGAAGGTCACGTAGCCTTCGCCTTCGTGATTGTCCCAGCTGACATTGATCGAGTGGAACAGGTCCTTGGCGCCGAGCGCCTCGACCTTGGCCGGATCGAGCTTGAGATGCTCGAAGCCCCAGCGGACCTCGTCGCCGGTCAGCGCGCGATGGCCGAACTTCTCCTGCGCGACCCGGATCGCCTCGACATTGAGGATGCCGTTGACGATGCCGAGATTGTGGTAGACCGAGCCGATGCGCGCCTTGTCTTCAAGGTTACCCTTGCCGGCGCCATAGACCGTCTTCACGATCTCCTGCACCACCGGGTAGGAGTTGCCGGAAGCCTGCGTGGTGATGGCGGTGTAGCCCTTGGCGGCGTCGCCGGCGGGGATCACGTCCTCTTCGGAATTCGACCAGACATTGCCGACGATATGGTCGACGGGGAAGCCGACCTTGACCGCCGTCTTCAGCGCCACCGGGTTCATCACGCCCCAGCCGCGCAGGACGACGAAATCCGGCTTGGCGCGACGGATGGTCAGCCACTGCGACTGCTGCTCGTTGCCGGGATGCGGCACCTCGATCTGCTGCACGGTGAAGCCGTATTTCTGCGCCAGCAATTCATAGATCGGGATGGTTTCCTTGCCGTAGGGCGACCCGTGATAGAGCACGACGATCTTCTTGCCCTTCAGTCTGTCGATGCCGCCTTCCTTGGAGGCGATGTAGTTCACGATGCCTGATGTCTCACTGTAGGGATTGAGCAGCAGAGGGAAGACGTAGGGGAAAACGCGCCCATCTGTAGAATCGGTTCGGCCGTGATTGACGGTGATCAGCGGCACCTTGTCGGCGGTGATGCGATCGATCATGGCATAGGCGATGCCGACCGAGAGCGGGTTCCAGGCGGCGGCACCGGCATGGCTCTTCTGCCGCTCATAGCATTCGACACCACGCTCGACCTCATACTGGGTCTCGCATTCGTCCCAAGTCAGTTTGACGCCGTTGACGCCGCCGTCACGGATGTTGATGAGGTTGAGATAGTCGATGAAACCGCCGAAGAAGCCGGTGCCGCCGGCCGCATAAGGCCCGACGCGATAGCTCTGCAGCGGAAAATACTGTTCGTCGGCGTGCGCGGCCGGTAAGGCCACCGACACGATCATCGCCGCGGACAGCGCCGCCGCCTTGATTGTGCTGAGGAAAGTCATGGTCGAGATACTCCCGGTATGGGCCGTCTTGGGTTCGGCCCCTTGTTCATTTTCGGATTGGATTCATTTTCAATGCATCAGCTCAAGTCGACTGCCAGGCGAACAGGAGCCGTCTTCGGACCCTGTCCCACAGCGCCGCCAGCCCGTCGGGTTCAAGGATCAGAAACAGGATGATGAGCGCGCCCAGCACGATGCGCTGGCTCATGTCGAGCACGCCCGAGTCGAAGAGATCGCCAAGCAGGAAGCCGCCGAGGCGCGACAGAGCGAGTGGAAAGACCACGATGAGGGCGGCGCCGAAGAAGGCGCCGCGGATCGAAGCCAGACCACCGATGATGATGATGAACAGGATCTGGAACGACCGGTCGAGATCGAAGCCGTCCGGCTCGACGGTTCTGAGATAGGCGAAGGCCCAGATGACGCCGGCAACGCCAATGATGAAGGACGAGATGGCGAAGGCCAGAAGCTTGGTCTTCAGCACCGGAATGCCGATGATGCGGGCGGCGGTTTCATTGTCGCGGATGGCGATGAAGTTGCGCCCGGTCTGCGACGAGGCCAGCCTATAGGCAAGGAAGGTCAGCACCGTGACGATGGTCAGCGCGAACAAATAGCGGCCGATGGCGCCGTCGAGCGCGAAACCTGAAATCGACAGTCTCGGCGCGTCGATGACGCCGGACGCCGAGTTGTTGGAAAACCAGCTGAACTTGGTCAACGCCCATTGCACGAAGAACTGCGCGGCAAGGGTCGAAACCGCGAGATAAAAACCCTTCAGGCGCAGGCTCGGCAGGCCGAAAACGACGCCTATCGCGGCCGCCACTATGCCGGCCAGGAAGATGCTGCCGGCCAGCGGCAGGCCTTCGACACGCAGGTTGAAATTATAGGCGGCAAAGGCGCCGGCCGCCATGAAAGCAGCACTGCCAAGCGACACCTGGCCGGCATAGCCGGTCAGGATGTTCAAGCCCACGCCGGCAAGGCTGAGCGCCAGGAAAGGCAGCAGGATGGCCTCGAACAGATAGCTTGAGCCGATCAGCGGCACGACGCCGTAAGCGAAAGCGAGCAAAAGCACGGGCACGACCCATTTCGGCAGCACCGGCGCAGCGGCGAAATCGCTTGTTATCGCGGTCATCGTTCAGATCCTCTCGACGAGCTTCTGGCCGAACAGGCCGGAAGGGCGGATCAGCAGGAAGACGAGCGCGACGACATAGGCAAACCAGCTCTCTATGCCGCCGCCGAAATAGTCGCCGATATAGACTTCGGCGAGCTTCTCGCTGGCGCCGATCAAGAGGCCGCCGACGATGGCGCCGAGGATGGAATCGAAACCGCCGAGCACCAGCACCGGCAGCGCCTTGAGCACCACCAGCGACAGCGAGAACTGCACGCCGAGGCGTGCGCCCCACAGCAGTCCGGCCACCAGCGCGACGAGGCCGGCGGCGGCCCATACAGTGGCCCAGATCAGGGGTAGCCTGAGGCCGACCGCGAGTGCCGCGAACTGATCGTCGGCGACTGCGCGGAAGGAGAGGCCGATGCGGGTGTAGCGGAAGAACAGCGACAGCAAGAGGACCATGCCGGAAGCAACCACGGCCGCGAAAATATCGAACTGGCTGATCAGCACGCCGCCGATTTCCAGCGGCACATCCTCGATGCCGAGATCGAGGCCGTGGACCTGCGTGCCCCAGATCAGCTGGGCAGCGCCTTCGATGATGTAGGACAGGCCAAGCGTCGCCATGAACAGGGTGATCGGCGGCTTGTTGGTCAGTGGCCTGAGCACCGTGCGCTCGATGGCGATGCCGATCGCCACCATGATGGCGAAGGTGACCACCAGCGCCAGCGCGAAGGGAATGCCGCGCTCGACAAGGCTGACGAAGGTGAGTGCCGCAAACAGCAGCATCGCGCCTTGCGCGAAATTGAGCACGCCCGAGGTCTTGTAGATGAGCACGAAGCCGATCGCGACAAGCGAATACATGACGCCTGAGAGCAGGCCTCCGACGAGCACTTCGATGAAGAACTGGTAGTCGAAACCGGCGATCATATGCCTGCCCCGTCTTCATTGTCCGAGGCGACGCCGAGATAAGCATCGATGACGCGCTGGTCGTTCCTGACTTCATCGGGCGTGGCGTCGGCGATCTTGCGGCCGTAGTCGAGGACGGCGATTCGATCGGACAGACCCATGACGACGCCGACATCGTGCTCGATCAACACCACGGTGGTGGCGAAACGATCGCGCGCGGCACGGACGAAAGCCGCCATCTCGCTCTTTTCGCTCGCTGTCATGCCGGCCATCGGCTCGTCGAGCAAAAGCAGGCGCGGCTCGGCCACCAGAGCGCGGGCCAATTCGACACGCTTCTGCAGCCCATAAGGCAAGGTGCCGACAAGACGGTCGCGAATGGCGGTGAGATGGAGGAATTCGAGGACCTGTTCGGCACGGCTGCGTGAATCGCGCTGCTCGCCACGCGAGCGGCCGATGCCGAGCACCTGGCCGGCAAAGTTGGAGCGAACCTTGTAGGCAAGGCCAGAGGCGATATTGTCGAGGACGCTGAGGCCCTTGAACAGTGCAAGGTTCTGGAAGGTTCTGGCGACGCCGAGATGGGCCAGCCGCTGCGTCGGGACCTGGGCATAGAAGGTACCGTCGAGCTGGACATGGCCACGATCCGGCCTGTAGACGCCGCTGATGACGTTGATCAGCGAGCTCTTGCCGGCCCCGTTAGGGCCGATGATGGCACGGATCTCGCCTGGTAGAACCGACAGGTCGATATCGGCAAGTGCGACGACGCCGCCAAACGACAGGCTTATGCCCTGAAGCGCGAGCAAGGGAGAGGCGGCGTCGGCAACGGACCCTGCCGGCCAGGCGGCATCTTCGAACGACTGCTCCAACCGCAGGCCTGACGGCAAGCCGCGTGCAAAGACTTCCGGCGCATAGACCGAAGCGTCCATCACTCCGAGCGTATAACTGGGCAACGGCATTCCAATCGTCCTCGATTAGGCGCGCAAAATCCTATTGCCGCCCGACGGATCAGCGCGCCGGGCAAGCTTCATGTGTGCAGGCCGGCGCCTGCCCGGCGTGCCTATGGGGTGACTACTCCGCCGCCAGCGACGCCGCCGCCTCGGCATCTTCCAGTTCGCGAACGAGTGGGATGACATGCTTGCCGAAATACTCGACCTCTTCCTGGAAGTGCAGGAAACCGAGCAGGATGAGATCCGCACCCGCGCGCTTCAGGTCGACGACGCGTTGAGCGACCTGCCTGGGGGTGCCGATCAGGTTGGAGCGGAAGCCGTCATTGTACTGGACCAGGTCGTCGAAGGACGATTTCGCCCAATTGCCCTCACCTTCCGGCGAGGCCTTACCGGCGTTCTTGACCTCATGGCCGAAAGCATTGACCGCTTCGGGATTGGCCTTGGCGATGATTTCGGCGAGCACCGTCTTGGCCTCCTCCTCGGTCTCGCGAACGACAGCGAAAGCGTTGACGCCGACCTTGACGGAATGGTTGTTGGCCTTCGCCTTGGCCCTGAGGTCGTCGACCTGCTTGGCGATTTCAGCCGGCGTGTTGCCGTTGGTGAAGTACCAGTCCGAAACCCGTGATGCCATGTCGCGTGCGGCGCGCGACGAGCCACCCTGGAAGATTTCGGGCAGCGGCTGCGGCGGCTTCGGCTTCAGCGAATATTCGTTGAAGCGGTAGAAATCACCACGGAAGGTGAAGCTGTCTTCAGTCCATATTCCGCGCAGCGCACGAATGAATTCTTCCGAGCGGCGGTAGCGCTCGTCATGGTCGAGCCAATGCTCGCCAATGGCGTGGAACTCGCCGCGGAACCAGCCGGAGACAAGATTGATCGCGACGCGGCCGTTGGTCAGGTAGCTGATGGTGGCGATCTGCTTGGCCGCCAGCGCCGGGTTCCATGGCCCGGGCAGGATCGCGGCGATGACCTTGAGCGTGGTGGTCGCCGCCAGCAGATCATGGCTGAACGCCACCGATTCATGCTGTTCGTCGGCGCCGTAGCCAGCGGTGAAACGGATCTGGCTGAGCGCGTAGTCGAAGCCGGACCTCTCGGCGATCTGCGCCAGCTTGCGGTTATACTCGGCCGAATGGTTGGTGCGCTGCTCGATGTTGGAGATCACCAGGCCGCCCGAAACATTCGGCACCCAGTAGGCAAACTTGATCGCGTCGGTCTCTGCGTGTGCCATGAAATGTCTCCCATTCAGGCCGTGTCATTGATCGATCCGGCCGCAGCCGGACTTCGCCGATATTTATTATGTTTATAGAATAAATATACAAAGAAGGATTTTCCGTTTTTGGGGCACTCTTGGGGCGGAAATACCAATTTTCGCTGCCGAACCCGGCCTGCAGATGTCAGCCCGCAAGAGGTCCATGCGCGGCATGGGCGCCGATCGCCTGCGCTGACGGCAGCGTAACCAGCAGCTTGGCAATTTCCCCCGCGACCGCCTGGGCATGGCGGGCGACTTCCGGCAGACCCATGAGCTCGCCGAAAGTGCCTCTTGCCAGCGGGCCGGCGACCAGGAGTGTCGCAACCGCCTCACCGTCCGAGCCGATTGCGCGGCTGTCGAGACTTGTCTCGATGCCAAGTCCATATTGGTCCGTCCTGATCAAGCCGGCTTCCGCCAGCGAGCTCAGCGCCGGGTTCAGCTGTAATGCCTGCCCATGAGCCGGACCCGTAGTGTTGATGACGGCATCGAAGCGCGTCGTCTCGATCCGTGTCTGCCCGCGTCGTTGAAAGCTGACAGCCAGGCTGCCGTCCTCATCGTTCGACGCGACAAGCCTGGCGGCAATGGTGTCGAATGTTCCGGCCGCATGACGCCGGTCGAGCACCGCCGCCACCTGCGGAGCGATCCTGAAGCGATGCACGTCCCAGAACACGCGCAGCCGGCGGACCAGCCTTGCCCGCTCCGGCGGGGCAAGTGCGGCCCACAGCACCGGCCCCTGCAGGCGCAGTTGGTCGAAGACCGACTGCCAGTTGACATTGGCCGCTCTCGCAGCTGTCAGCGTCGCGCGAATGGCCCTGAGCAGGCCGAGCGCCGTCGTGGCCGGCGCGGATGCAAAATCGCCAAAAGGCTCGCCCCTGACATCGGGGTGTCCGCGCGAGCGTAAGCCGCGGCGCGACAGCGCGAGGATGCGGCCGCGATGGCCACGACGGTCGAGTTCGGCGACCATGTCGGCAGAGGTCAGCCCGGAGCCGACGATCAGCACCGACGCCTCCGGACCAATCCCGGCAAGCGCCGCTGGTGCGTACGGGTCGGCGATGAAACCCGGTGCTTCCGTCAGATGGATCAGCGCGGCTGGAATCGCGGGCTGTGGGTGCGTCGCTGCCAGGACGACGATATCGGCAGCGACCAACCCACTGGACGTATGCACGGTCCAGCCCGCGCCACTGGCATCGCGCGTCACGCGTATGGCGAGACCTTCGGCATGACGGACAAGGCCGGAACCGAGATACGGCGCCAGATGCTCGGCGACGTAGCGACCGAACACACGCCGGCGCGGAAAAGCGTCGCCGTTCTTCCAGATGGCGTCCGGGTCGTGTTCGAGTTCTCCGCTGCCAGTCAACCAGCGTGCAAAATGCTGCGGGTCGTCGGGAGCCATGCTCATCCTGATCGCGGGAACATTAACCCGATGAGACGGTTCCTCGCTGGAATAGGCAAGGCCACCGCCAAGAACCGGTCGTGGCTCGATCACGGAAATGGAAATGCGCTCCGGTCGAGGCATTTGCGCCAGGTGCCACGCCACCGCGGCGCCGGAAAAGCCGCCGCCGATAATGGCGACGCGCAACCGCGAGGACGCAGGAAGCAAGTTCACGAGGCGCTGGCGAGCGACTTCGGCCGGTGGTCGCCGGCGATGGTTTCGCCGAACGGACCGGTGTTTACGGAAGAGCCGGCTGCCTTGACCAGATGGTCGGTCGGCAGTTTCGGCAGCACCAGCTCGCCGAAGCGATAGGCTTCTTCGAGATGCGGATAGCCGGAAAGGATGAAGGTATCGATACCGAGGCGCCGGTACTCGTCGATGCGCTCGGCGATCGTGTCGGGATCGCCGACAAGTGCGGTCCCTGCGCCGCCGCGCACCAGGCCGACGCCGGCCCACAGATTGGGCGCGATCTCGAGCTTGGCGCGATTGCCGCCATGCAATGCGCTCATCCGCGCCTGGCCGACCGAATCCATGCGGGCAAAGACCTTCTGCGCCGAGGCGATCGTCGCATCGTCGAGCCGGCTGATCAGCCTGTCGGCCGCGGCCCAAGCCTCCTCGGTGGTTTCGCGGACGATGACATGCAGCCTAATGCCGAAGGAGAGCTTGCGGCCAGCCTTCTGCGCCAGTTCACGCATGCCGTCCAGCTTGCGCTCGACATCGGCTGGCGGCTCGCCCCAGGTCAAATATTTGTCGATCTCCTGCGCTGCCACAGTCGACCCGGCATCGGACGAGCCGCCGAAGTAGAGCGGGGGATAGGGTGTCTGCACCGGCGGAAACAGCAGCCTTCCATCCTCGATGCGGAAATGCTTGCCCTCATGCTCGACCGTCTCGCCGCTCAGCACCCGCTTGTAGATCCGAAGGAATTCCTGCGTCACCTCGTAGCGCTCGGCATGCGACAGGAAAATGCCGTCGCCCTTGTTCTCCAGCGGATCGCCGCCGGTGACGACGTTGATCAGCAGGCGGCCATTGGAGATGCGATCCAGCGTCGCAGTCATGCGCGCGGCGAGCGTCGGCGACTGCAAACCGGGGCGCACGGCGACAAGGAAACGCAAGCGTTCGGTCATCGGCACGAGAGCCGATGCGATCACCCAGGAATCCTCGCACGAGCGGCCGGTCGGCAACAGCACGCCATAGTAGCCGAGCGTGTCGGCCGCCTTCGCCACTTGCGTCAGATACGGCAGATCGACCGATCTGCCGCCCTCGGCCGTGCCAAGATAACGACTGTCGCCATGCGTCGGCAGAAACCAGAGCACCTTGATGCGGTCCGGCACGACCCGGCTCATGGCCTCTCTCCCGCTGCCTGACGAAGGCGGCCGGATATGCCTGCTTTGGTGAGTAGCTGATGCGAAAGAGTGGGCATGGCGTGGTCCTGTCCGGGTGGAAACCAGATCGCCAGTGCAGATTGCTTATTCCACAAACTCTGTAGAGTTAGTTTATTCCAATTCTGCCGCCGCTATTAGAATTTCTCTCTCTGGCAAGAAAAGGAGGCCGGCCCGAATACACCGGGCCGGCCTCCTTGTATCAGAACGCTGGTTCGACCGCGTTGACGTTGTCCTTGGTGACGACGGTCAGCGGGATGGGCAGCCGGTCCTTGACCTGCTTGCCGTCGATGATCTCGGCCATCGTGTTGATCGCCAGGCGGCCATCCTCGACGGGCGACTGGACGATGGTCGAGTACATTTCATTGGTGCGGATCGATTCGAACGCATCCTTCTGGCCATTGATGCCGACGATCGGCGGTGCGGCCTTGGAGGGGTTGGCCTCCTTCCAGGCATCGATGAAGCCGCGGGCCATCGTGTCGTCATTGGCGTAGACGCCGCTGATCTGGTCGCCGAAGCGTGTGATCAGATCGCGGCTGACCACCAGCGCCTTTTGCTGGTCGAAGTCGGCGTTGACCGTGTCGAGCACCTTGATGTCTGCATTGGTTTCCTTGAGACGGTCGGTGAAGCCGCTGACGCGTCCGATCGTGGTGCCGTTGCCGGCCTGGCCGGCGATGATGACGACGGAGCCCTTGCCGCCGAGCGCCTTGCTCAGCGAGTCCGCCGCCAGCTTGCCTTCCTCGTAGACGTCAGGCCCGGTGAACGACTTGATGAACGGCTTGGCATCGTCGCTCATCGGCGAATTGATGAGGATCGCCGGAATGTTCGCCTGCTGCGCGCGCGCCAGCCCCGGTATGTATGCCTGCGGGTCGAGCGGCCACAGGATGATGCCGTCGACCTTGCGCGCAACGCAGGTGTTGAGCTGCTCGGTGCCTTTCTGGACATCAAAATCCTGGCTGAGGCTCAGGATCTCGATGCCGAGTTCCGCGGCGCGCGCCTGAAGCGCCTTGTTGGCCGGCGTCGCGTAGGCATGCGAATCCGCTGCCGTCACGTAGCAAACCGTCTTGGCACTGGCCCAGCCCGTCGATGCCAGCACAGCCGCCACGGCGGCGACGTGAAGCATGCTTTTCTTGCCAATCATGTGTTTCCTCCCGATCATGTGGTTCCTCCTTGAGTGATTGGATTGTCGCGAACGAGCGCCGGGCGCGTGCCCGGAGCCCTCCCCTTGGTGGTAACGGCCCGATCGAGCACGACGAGCAGGATCAGGATAAGCCCGGACACGACCTGCTGGACGTATGCGGGAACGGACTGGAACTCCATCGCGATGGTCAGCGAGCCGATTGTCAGCACGCCGCCGAGCGTGCCGAGCGCGGATCCCCTGCCGCCTTCGAGACGAGTCCCGCCGACAACGACCGCGGCAATGACGGCGACCGTCAGTTCCGAGCCGAAGACAGGCGAGCCGGTGTTGGTGACGAGGCTCTGGAGAACCCCCGCCAGGCCGGCAAGCGTGCCGGCAAAGACAAAGCCGAGAAAGACGATACGGTCCGAGGCGATACCGCTTTCCTTGGCAGCCGCCGGGTTGGACCCCACCGCAAAGACGTTGCGCCCGGGTATGGTGCGCGTCAGCCAGAAATGCAGCAGCACGATCAGGGCGATGAACAGCGCGCTGCGGAGGGTGAAGACATCGAGATAGATCTTGGCCAGCGCCAGGGAGAGCATGATGTCGGTTCCGGTCACCGGCTGGCTGTTGGTGATCCAGTGGGAGAGCGAGCGGAAAATCAACATCGTCGCGAGCGTCAGCACGAGCGAATTCACCTTCAGGCCGACGACCAGCATGCCGTTGACGGCGCCTGCCAAGGTACCGACCAGGATGCCGACGATCGCCGCAGGGAGAATGCCGATCTCTCGCTGCAGGATGACCGATACGATGCCGGCCAGGGCAAACACCGCGCCACCGGAGAGGTCGATCTGGCCCGATATCAAAAGCACCGTCAGGCCGATCGCGATCAGGCCGATTGTCGCCGCCCGGTCGAGGCCGAGGCCGAGGGTCGATGCCGAGAGGTAGCCGGGGACCACCAGCGCGGAAATGACAAGCGTCAGGCCGAGAATGACGACGACGCGATACTGCGAGACAAGCGAAAGAAAACGCATCACGACACGCCCCGCTTGCGCAGCGCCGCATCCATGCCAACGGCACCGACGATCAGGATGCCGAGCACGAAACCCTGTATCGGCGTGCGCACACCGTCGAGCACCATGACGTTGGTCAACAGTTGCACGAAGATGAGGCCGGCGATGGCCCGTGGCACCGATCCGAAGCCGCCGACGATCGACACGCCGCCGACCACCACCGCCGTGATGGCACTGAATTCGTAGCCGCCGCCGATGAGCGGCCGCGCGCTCTGCAGCGTCAGCCCGAGCAGGCCGCCGCTGATGCCGGAAGCGAGTGCTGTGATCACGAAGGCGCCAGCCTTCACGGCCTGCACCGGAACCGCACTTGCCTCGGCGGCGCTGTAATTGCCGCCGGTGGCAAGCGTCCATCTGCCCCAGAAGGAGCGGGACAGCACGAAATGGCCGACAAGAGCAATGACCAGGAAGATCAGCACCACGACTGGAATGCCGAACAGCCGGCCCTTGGCGAACTCGGCGGAGGCGGGATTGCTGCCATAGACGATGACCCCGCCGACAGCCGCCTGGACGATGCCCAGTCCGATCGTGCCAATGCCGAGCGTGGCAATGATGGGGTTGATGCCGACATAGCCGACCAGGACGCCGTTGAGCAGGCCTATGAGGCCGGCAAGGCCGACGGCCAGGACGAAGGCGGGCAGCGGCCCGATCATCGGCTGCAGCCCGAGCGACAGGATGGCGCCGCAGGCGATGGTGGCCGGCACCGAGAGGTCGGCCAGGCCGCCGACCACGAGCACGAAGGTCATGCCGACGACGACGATGCCGACGATGGACATCGAGGTCAGGACGTTGAGCAAATTGCCTGATGTGAAGAAGGCGGGGCTGACGAAGGAGCCGTAGAGCATCACGGCGAGGATGGCGAAGGCCAGCCCCGCCTTCGACAGGACACCGATAAGCCTGCTGCCACGCGTGAAGCGGTCGTTGCGGTTCACACCGCCGATCTCCATGGCCGCTTCGGTCACGCCATCTCCTCCCCCGTGGCCAGCGCCATGATGCGTTCCTCGCTCAATTCGCTGCGCAGGAGAGGCTCGGAGGCGTGTCCATCGCGCATCACCACCACGCGGTCGCAGACGCCAAGGATTTCGGGCAGTTCCGAGGAGATCATCACCACCGCCATGCCGCCTGCGACGAGCTGGCCAATGATGTGGTGGATCTCGGCCTTGGCGCCGACGTCGACGCCCCGCGTCGGCTCGTCGAGGATCAAGACCAGGGGCTTGGCGGCAAGCCATTTGGCGATGACCGTCTTCTGCTGGTTACCGCCCGACAGAAGGCTGATGCGCCGTTCGCCGTCGGGCGGTGAAATCGAAAACTGCTTGACCGAGTCCGCGGCAAGCGCGTGATCGGCGCTGCGGCTGATGCGCCCGAAACGGCTCAGGCGGCGCAGTATGGGCAGGCTGATGTTTTCCCGGATCGACATTCCAGGCACGACGCCGTCGCCCTTGCGATCTTCCGGAACATAGGCAATGCCTGCCCTGACCGCCTGGGATGGCGAGTTGATCGAGACCTCGCGTCCGTTGACGCTGACTGTGCCTTCGACAAGCCGCGACAGGCCGAAGATCGCGCGGGCGACCTCGGTGCGGCCAGCGCCCACCAGCCCGGTCAAGCCCAGTATCTCGCCGGCGCGTACATCGAAGCTGACATCGCGGAAGCGCGCGCCGTCGCTGATGCGTTCGACGCGCAGCACCGACTTGCCGATCTCGGCCGGGCTTTTCGGGAAGACATTGCTGACTTCGCGACCGACCATCAGCCTGATCATGTGAGCGGCATTTATGCCTTCGATCGGCCGCGTCTCGATCATTGATCCGTCGCGCAGCACAGTCACCTCGTCGGCAATTTCGAGCACCTCCTTCAGTCGGTGGCTGATATAGATGATGGCGATTCCGTCATCGCGCATCTTGCGCAAGATCCGGAACAACGCCGCCGTCTCATGCTCGCTGAGGCTGGATGTCGGTTCGTCCAGGACGATGATCCTGGGCTGCGCCGCGTAGGCCTTGGCGATCTCGACGAGCTGCTGCTGGCTGATCGACAGGTTGCCGAGCCGTTCACGCGGGTTGATGGCCGCTCCGAGCTCATCGAGGACGGCGGCTGCAGCCCGGATCATCTCGCCCTTGCGCAGAAAGGTCCACTTGCCCGGCATGCGGCCGAGATAGACGTTTTCGGCGACGCTCAGGTCGGGGACCAGATTGATTTCCTGATGCACCATGCGGATGCCCAGCGCCTGGGCATCGGCGGGCCGGCGCATGCGCACTTCGGCGCCGCCGACCCTGATTGCGCCGCTGGTGGGTGCGTAGGACCCGTTGAGCACTTTCATGAGCGTCGATTTGCCGGCGCCGTTCTCACCCACGACCGCATGAACGGTGCCGAATTTCACGGCGAAATTGACGTTGGACAGAGCCTTCACGCCCGGGAACGTCTTGCTGATGCCTCGCATGTCCAAGGCGCAATCGGCGGCGACAGTCATATCTGGCTAGGTTCCTCCTGGCGGCCGGCCGATCGTCCTCGGTATCGGCCATCGATATTTTAGTATAATAGCTGCTTCAACACAGCTCGACCCCTCTTCGAACTGGCTTGAACGTCCGGGCTTTTGAACACGCGACTCAGTCCAGGCTCTCGGTTGCGGTTGAATTTCTCACCGCGGATGATGACTATTGCACTAATATAATAGTTCTGGCAAGGTGGATTTCCGGCGGTCGTTATGAACATCGTGTCCACCGACACCCGACCGCTTCCATTGGATGCGTTCCGATTGACATTCTAGTATTATCTGGCCATTTCTGGTGAACGAAGATACGGATTTGCAATGGACCTGGATCCTTCGACGCTCAATCGGGCTCTTCCGCTCCGCGATCAGATCTACCACAAGATCCGCAACCTGATCGTCGTCGGGCAGCTGAAGCCGGGAGAGGTCATCAACGAAGTCGCCATCGCGGAGGCCCTGGGGGTGTCGCGCACCCCGGTGCGCGAAGCGGTCAAGCGCATCAGCGACGAGGGCCTGGTCAAGATCTTGGCACAGACCGGCACCTATGTCGCTCCGATCAGCCGGGCCGACCTGGAAGAAGCCTATGTCATTCGGCGGGCACTGGAGATGGAGAGCGCCCGACGCGCGGCCGCCAAGTTCACACCGGCCGCCAGCGAATTGCTGGAAGACAACATGGCGGCGCACCGGCTCGCCATATCGCGAGGCAGATATGCCACCGCGATACAGCTCGACGATGTCTTTCACCGCACCATCGCCGAGATCTGCGGCCTGCCGATGATCTGGAGAGCCGTCGACATCTCAAAGGCACAGATGGATCGCGGCCGCTATCTCGCCATCCCCAAGCCGGGCTATGGCGAACAGACGATCGAGCAGCACGAGGCCATTTTCGACGCGCTGAAGCGCCACGACGCCGAGGGTGCGGCGCAAGCGATGGAACACCATCTCGAGACGTCGTTCCGCAACACGCTCGAAGTCGCCGCCGACCTTCTCGACTGAAGCCCTGCGAGCCACCGGCATGCAAAGAATGGGACTTTGTATCGGCGTGAAAGCAGAGGCGATCGCGGACTACAGGCGCGTCCACGCCGCTGTCTGGCCCGACGTCCTCGAGGTCATCAGCGGCGCCAACATCCGCAACTATTCGATCTTCCTGCGCGAACCGGAGAACCTTCTGTTCGCCTGCTGGGAGTATCACGGCAGCGACTTCGCCAAGGATGCGGCGCGAATGGGCGAGTCGCCGGCGATGCGCAAATGGTGGGAGCTGTGCGACCCCATGCAGACGCCACTGCCGACGCGCGCCGACGGCGAATGGTGGGCGGCGATGGAAGAGGTCTTCCATCTCGACTGACCGTGTCCCGGCCGGGCGGCGATCCGTTGTTTCATCCAGCCGTTTGCCGCCCTCAAACTGCGCCGCAAGGCGCTCTCATCGCACGCCACTCACCTGACCGATCCGCCGCAACGCCCTGCAGTCCAGGCCTTTCGCAACCGCACCTTGACCACTGACATTCTATTATATTAGTATTCCAAATCACTTTTGCCTCTCGACGCTCCTTGTCGGGGAGAGCCTTTTCAGAGTTTGGGTCATGGCACGGTTCATCAAGCTGTCGGATACAGACAACATTCTTCTGGCGGTCGATCCGTTGAAGATCGGCGACAAAGCCGGGGACGTGGCAGCGAAGGCGCGCATACCGCGCGGGCATAAGATGGCCCTGCGCGACATCGGCTCGGACGACCCGATCGTGAAATACGGCCAGACCATTGGCTTTGCGCGGGAACCCATCGTCGCCGGCGACTGGGTTCACGAGCACAATGTGTATCTGCGCAATTTCGAACGCGACTACGTCTTCGGCACCAATACCAGGCAAACCGAGATCGTTGCCGAGGCCGAGCGGGCCACCTTCATGGGTTACCGTCGGCCGAGCGGCAAGGTCGGCACGCGCAACTTCATCGCCGTCCTGACGTCAGTGAATTGCTCTGCCAGCGTCGCCCGGTTCATCACCGACGAGGTCAACCGGTCTGGCATCCTGCGCGACTATCCCAATATCGACGGCATCATCGCACTCGTCCACGGCACTGGCTGCGGCATCGACACCAAGGGTCCCGCTTACGACCTGCTGAAGCGCACGCAATGGGGCTTTGCCACGAACCCCAATGTCGGCGGCGTGCTGATGGTCGGGCTCGGCTGCGAAGCGTTCCAGATTCCGCGCTGGATGCAGTCGTACAACATCGAGGAGAGCACGATTTTCCGCACGATGACGATCCAGGAAACCGGCGGCACGCGAAAGACAGTCGAGGCCGGCGTTAAGGCGATCGTCGACATGCTGCCTACGGTGAACGCCGCCGAAAGGACGCCGCAACCAGCCTCCGAACTGGTGCTAGCACTGCAATGCGGCGGATCGGACGGTTACTCCGGCATCAGCGCCAATCCGGCACTGGGTGCTGCGGTGGACCTGCTTGTCGGGCAAGGCGGCACGGCCGTGCTCTCGGAGACGCCCGAAATCTATGGCGCCGAACATCTTCTCGCCTTGCGCGCCGAGAGCCGCGCGGTGGGTGAAAAGCTGATCGAGCGCATCCGCTGGTGGGAGGATTATACCGCCAGGCACGACATGGAGATGAACAACAACCCTTCGCCCGGCAACAAGCTGGGTGGGCTGACGACCATCCTGGAGAAATCGCTCGGCGCCTCCGCCAAGGGCGGCACCACCAATCTGCGCGCAGTGCTGGAATATGCCGAGCCGATCAACGAGCGCGGCCTCGTCTTCATGGATACGCCTGGCTACGATCCGGTCTCGGCCACCGGGCAGGTCGCCGGCGGCGCCAACATATTGTGCTTCACCACCGGCCGCGGTTCGGCCTTCGGCTGCAAGCCGACGCCCTCGATCAAGCTTGCCTCCAACACCTTTATCTTCGAGCAGATGCGCGAGGACATGGACATCAATTGCGGAGACATACTGGACGGCGTCTCGCTGGCCGAGAAGGGCGAGGAAATCTTCGCCGAGATCCTGCGCGTCGCATCCGGCGGGCGCACCAGGTCGGAAGCGCTCGGCTATGGCGACAACGAGTTCGTGCCATGGAGCCTTGGCGCAACCATGTAGCGATATCGCCCGCCTGCGCAGGCCGGCCTTTATCCCGGAAGTAGCTCAAACGGAAAGAACCGCTCGACATGAACAGGATCGATCTTGACGGCCAGCACGCTGTGGTCACCGGCGGCGCCCAGGGCCTCGGCTTTGCGATGGCCAGACGTTTCGTCGCCTCCGGCGCGACGGTAACCTTGTGGGACCTCGATGAGGCCCGCCTCGAAACCGCCAAGAAGGAACTCGGCAGCGCCGCCACGACGGAGACCGTGGACGTCGCCGATTGGGCGTCGGTGGACGCGGCGCGCGCCAGGACCGAAGAGCTGGCCGGCAAGATTTCCATTCTGGTCAATTCCGCCGGAATTGCCGGCCCGGCCGCCCCGCTCGACGTCTACGACATCGAGACGTGGAAGAAGGTCATCGACGTCAACGTAAACGGTACGTTCTACGTCAATCGCGCCGTGGTTCCCGGAATGAAGGAGCGCAATTACGGACGGATCGTCAACATCGCTTCGGTGGCCGGCAAGGAAGGCAACCCCAACGCCTCCGCCTATTCAGCCTCGAAGGCGGCGGTCATCGGCTTGACCAAGTCGCTCGGCAAGGAACTGGCGCAGTACGACATCGCCGTGAACTGCATCTCGCCGGCCACGGCACAGACGCGCATCCTCGAACAACTGACGCCGGAGCACATCGAATATATGCGCTCGCGCATTCCGCGCGGCCGCCTGCTGGAGGTTGACGAAGCCGCGGCGATGGTCGCCTGGCTCGTCTCCAAGGAGAACAGCTTTACAACCGCCTCCACGTTCGACCTGTCGGGTGGACGGACGACCTACTGAAAGGCAGTTGCCGTTCAGCCAGGCAACCGACCCAGACCAATCGCAAAGCGCTCCACCATTGCGAGGCCAGGCTCGCCTGGCCGCATCGCCGGAGCCCGGTCATGTACCGGGATGCCGGCGCGGGCGCCGAACAGCCGCTTGCCGTAACAGACCAGGCTCTCGATGCCTTGCATGACGAAGACGGCAGCCGGCAATATTCTTGCATATTCAGCCTCGGCCGTGACTTCGTCTCCGGCGCGGAACGCATGATAGGCGCGCACGGCATAGTCGGCGCAATCCGGCGCCAGGATCATGCCGCGGCAACCGATGCGGAAATTGTCGATCAGTTCCAGGCCGCCGCGTCCGTTGAAAACCGGTATCCGGCCTTCGGTGCGCTCGATCAGCCCGGCGATGTCGGTGACCGGACCTTCGCCCTTGATCAGCCTTATGTTGGGATGCAGCGTGACGAGTTCGCGGATTTCGTCCGATGACAGGCCGCGCCCGAAAAAGGCCGGCGCGTTCTGGATCGCCACCGGCAGGTCGGTCGCCTCGGCGACGCGGCCGAAGAACTTGATGTATTCCGGCGCACCATAGGATCCGGCTGGCGGCGGCTGCAGGATCACCCAATCCGCTCCGACGCTTTCGGCATGGCGAACCTGCGCCACCTGCTCAGCCACAGAAGAACCGAAGATGGTGAAGGCGAGCGGCACTTTTCCTGCGGTGTCTTCCGCCGTCCAGTCCATGATCGTCCGACGCTCGGCCTCGGTCAGCTAGGCGACTTCCGTTGCCAGGCCGAGCGCCGCCATGCCGTGCACGCCGGTCGCGAGGCAGATCTCGACCTGCCGACGCATCGCCGCGCGGTCCAGCTGTTCGTTCACGTCAAAGAGCGCGTAGAGAATGGCGTGAATACCGTGGAAATCATCTGGTTTGAATTTTGTCACGCGTACCTCAATGGCTTTCGCGTGGAATGGCATGGCCACGGCTTCCGACGAGAAAGTCGAGGTCGGCGCCACGATCCGCCTGCAGGACATGGTCGACGTAGAGGCCTTGATAGCCGCCGCGCATCGCCGGGACGGGCGGTAGCCAGGATTCACGACGCCGCGCCAACTCCTGTTCCGACACGTCGAGATGCAGCTTCCTCGCTTCGACATCGAGCTCGATGAAGTCGCCGCTCCTGACCAGCGCCAGCGGGCCGCCGATAGCGGCTTCGGGTGCGGCATGCAGAACGACAGTGCCGAAGGCGGTACCGGACATGCGGGCGTCGGAGATGCGGATCATATCGCGGACGCCTTGCTTCAGCAGCTTCCGAGGCAGCGCCATGTTGCCGACTTCGGCCATGCCAGGATAGCCTTTCGGCCCGCAATTCTTCAGCACCATGATCGACGCATCGTCGATGTCCAGCAAGGGATCGTCGACGCGCGCCTTGTAGTCGTCGATGTCCTCGAAGACGACGGCGCGGCCGCGATGCTTCATCAGCGCTGGCGAGGCGGCGGACGGCTTGATAATGGCGCCGTCGGGCGCCAGATTGCCGCGCAGCACCGCGATGCCGCCGTGCGATGTCAGCGCCTTGTCGCGCGGGCGGATCACCTCCGGATTGTAGTTTTGGGCGTCACTGATGTTCTCGCACACGCTCTTGCCGGTGACGGTCAGCGCGTCGAGATCAAGCAGATCGGCCATCTCCTTCATGACGGCCGGAATGCCACCGGCGTAGCAGAAATCCTCCATCAGGAAACGGCCGGACGGCATCAGGTCGAGGATGGTCGGCACATCGCGGCCATATCTGTCCCAATCGTCCAGCGTCAGCTCGGTGCCGACGCGGCCGGCGATTGCCAGCAGATGCACGACCGCATTGGTCGAGCCGCCGATCGCGCCATTGATGCGGATCGCGTTGGCGAAGGCTTGTCTGGTGAGGATAGCCGACAGGCGCAGATCCTCATTGACCATCTCGACGATGCGCCGTCCGGTCATGCGGGCGATGCGGCTGCGGCGTGCATCGACTGCCGGATAGGCGGCGTTGCCCGGCAGCGCCAGGCCGAGCGCCTCGACCATCGAGGCCATGGTCGAGGCCGTGCCCATGGTCATGCAGTGACCGGGTGAGCGCGACATGGCGCTCTCGGCATTGGCGAAATCCTGCTCGCTCATCACGCCGGCGCGAACGTCTTCCGAAAACTTCCACACATCGGTGCCGGAACCGATTTCGCGGCCTTGGAAGCGGCCATTGAGCATCGGCCCGCCGGAAATAACGATCGACGGCAGATCGCAAGAGGCCGCGCCCATGACCAGCGATGGCGTGGTCTTGTCGCAGCCGGCCATCAGCACGACGCCGTCCATCGGGTTGCCGCGGATCGCCTCCTCGACATCCATCGAGGCGAGGTTGCGAAACAGCATCGCCGTCGGCCGCAGATTGGACTCGCCGCAAGAGAAGACCGGGAATTCGAGCGGCAGGCCGCCGGCTTCCAGCACGCCGGCCTTGATGTGCTCGATCAGAGCACGGAAATGCACGTGGCAAGGCGTGAATTCGGAGAATGTGTTGCAGATGCCGATCACCGGACGGCCGTCGAAGGCATCATCGGGCAGGCCGTTGTTCTTCATCCAGCTGCGGTGGATGAAGGCATCCTTGCCCAGCCCGCCGAACCAGTGCTGCGATCGTCTCTTGGTCATGGTCTTTCCGGCGTTCAGGCGGGATGCTGGAGCTGGCTCAGTCCACCGTCGACGACGAGCGTGGCCGCGTTCATGAACGGGCACTCGTCGGAAATCATGAACACCGCGGCAAGCGCGATCTCGTGCGCCGTGGCGATGCGGCCGCCGGGGTGCAGCGCCATGGTGTTGGCGCGTGCTGTGGCTGGATCGGCAAAGCTGTTCCAGTAATCGATCGCCTTCTGCGTCTCGACATAGCCCGGCGCCAGCGCGTTCACGCGCACGCCTTGCGCCGCATATTCGAGTGCCAGCGATTTGGTCAGGCCGAGCAGCGCGTGCTTGGCGACCGGATAGGGGAAGGTGTGCGGGATGATGGTGAAGCTGTGCGTCGAGGCGATGTTGAGGATGGCGCCGCCGCTCGCGATCATGCCCGGCAGCACCGCCTTGCTGCAGTTCCAGGCTCCCTTGACGTTGACGTCGAAGTTGCGGTTCCACTCTTCCTCGGTCGCCTCGAGCGGCGTCGAGAACACATTGACCCCGGCATTGTTGATCAGCGCGTTGATCGGGCCGATCTCGGCGGCCGCTTGGCTGACGGCAGCCGCAATCCCGGCGCTGTCGCTTATGTCGGCCGCAACATGTCCGACATGGCCTTGCGGTGCGGCAAGGCCGGCGACTGCCTTGTCCAGCAACGCGCCGTCGCGGTCGACCAGGAACAGTTTTGCGCCTTCGGCCAAACAGGCTTTGGCGATGGCAAGCCCGATGCCTTGCGCTGCACCCGTCAGGAAAATGCGTTTGCCGGAAAGGCGCTCAACCATTTTTGTCCCTCCAGCCTATCGCCGGCCCAAAGCCGACGAGCGCAGATTGTCGAGCAGCACGGCCAGCAGCAAAATGACGCCGCGCACGATGTACTGGTAGAAGGCCGGGATGTTGAGCAGGTTCATGGCGTTCTCGGCGATGCCCATAATCAGCACGCCGACGATGACGCCCGACATGGTGGCGCGGCCGCCGGCAAGCGAGACTCCGCCGAGCACGCAGGCCGAGATAACCGAAAGCTCGAGCCCGACCGCCGCGTTGGGCTGGCCCGAGGTGATGCGCGACGCCAGCAGGATGCCGGCGATACCACAGACGACGCCTTGCAGCGCAAAAATCCAGATGCGCGTCCGGTCGACATTGACGCCGGCAAGCCGCGAGGCCTCCGGATTGCCGCCGATGGCCAGCGTGTTCTTGCCGAAAACGGTCCGGTTGAGGACGAAGCCGAAGATGCAAAACAGGATGGCAAGCACCCAGACCGGCGTCGGTATGCCGAGCAGTTTCGAGAGCGCCAGCTGATAGAAATCCGGGCTGTTGATGCCGACGGCGCGGCCGTCGGACGCGATCAGCGCAAAGCCGCGCACGATCTGCATGGTGGCCAGCGTCGTGATCAGCGCGTTGATGCGAAATTTGGCGATGACAACGCCGTTGATGAAGCCGACGAAAGCGCCGCAGGCGATTGCCGCCAGCAGGCCAAGCAGGATCGAGCCGGTGTAATTCGAGGCCATCACAGCGACCATGCCGGCAAAGGCGACGATCGAACCGACCGACAAGTCGAAGTCGCGCGTGGCGAGGCAGAACATCATGGTGCAGGCGACGATGCCGACGGTGACCACCGACTGCAGCAGGCCGAGCATGTTGCGGTCCGTAAGGAAGTTCGGCACCAGAGCCGACACCAACGCGAAGGCGACGACAAAGATGACGACGAGCCCCTGTTCGCCGAGCAGGATTTTTTTCAACTGGTCGGTCATGCCAAAAGTCCTCAGGATGCGATCGCGTCGGGGGTTTTCTGATCGGGGAGAGCGGCAGCCAGGATCGCCCTTTCGGCGAACTGGTCGCGGGTGAGCTCGGCGCTGACGCGGCCGCCGCACATCACCAGGATGCGGTCGCAGATGCCCATCACCTCCGGCAGTTCGGAAGAGACGACGACGATCGCCATGCCATCCTCGGCAAGCTGGTACAGTAGCTCATAGATCTCGGATTTGGCACCGACATCGATGCCGCGCGTCGGTTCGTCGACAATGAGAACCCGCACGCCCTGTTCGGACAGCCAGCGGCCGAGGATGACCTTCTGCTGGTTGCCGCCGGAGAGGTTGATGATGTCCTGCTTGCGCGACGGCGTGCGCACCTTCAGCTTCTTGATAAAGGTCTCGGCCGTGGCGATCTCGCTGGCGCGGTTGAGCACGCCGAAGCGTGTGTGATGGCGCCGCGACGAGATGTTGATGTTCTCCTCGACCGAGCGCCCCTGGATGATGCCGTCATGCTTGCGATCCTCCGAGCACAGCACGATGCCGGCCCGGATCGTGCCACGCGGATCGGTGGCGCGAACCAGCTTGCCGTCGACGGTGATGGTGCCGCCCGAGCGCGGATCGGCGCCATAGACCAACCGCATCAGCTCCGAGCGCCCGGCGCCGATCAGGCCGAAGAAGCCGACGATCTCGCCTGCCCTTGCCTCGAAACTGGCCGGTGTCTGCAGTTTGGGGCCGCTGAGAGCGTCGACCTTCAGGCGGACATCGCCTGTTTTTCGTGCGCGAAAACCCCAGATATCCGAAATCTCGCGGCCGACCATCTCGGCGACGACCTGATCGCGGGTGACGCCTTTCAGCGACGCGTGGTGCGCCGCGAGCTTGCCGTCGCGCAGCACGGTCAGGCTGTCGCAGAGCCGGAACACCTCGTCGAGCCTGTGCGAGACGTAGATGATGACCTTGCCCTCGCTGCGCAGGCGATTGATCAGGGCAAACAGGATTTCGCTTTCGCGCGAGGACAGCGACGAGGTCGGTTCGTCCAGCGCGATAACGCGTGCGTCGAGCATGACCGCCTTGGCGATCTCGACCATCTGGCGTTCGCCGATCGACAGCGTCTTGACCTTGCGGCGCATGTCGATGTCGATACCGGCCGATTTCAGCTTGGCGCCGACGTCGTCCAGCATCCGGCGACCGGCGATGATGCCGGCGTTGGCGGGGAAACGACCGAGGCTGAGGTTTTCGGCAACGGTGAGTTCAGGAACGAGTTGCAGTTCCTGATGAATGACAATGACGCCATTGTCGAAGGCATCCCGGGTCGAGGTATAGGCTTGAACCCTGCCGTCAATGCGGATCTCGCCCTGATCGGCATGCTGGTCGCCGGAGAGGATCTTGATCAGGGTGGATTTGCCGGCGCCGTTCTCGCCCATCAGGCCATGCACGGCGCCTTTGTCGACGCCGAACGAGACGTCCGACAGCGCCTTGACGCCCGGATAGGTCTTGGTGATGTGCGAGAAGTCGAGAAAGGACACGAGCCGATCCTTTTGAGCCATGACAAACAGGCGGCGGGATGAGCCGCCGCCTGTTTGTACAGGGAGGATTATTCGATGCCGAGGCCCTGGCGGACCTTCTGGTAGTCGTCACGCTTGGCGAGTGCACCGGAAGTCAGGATCAGCTTCTCCGGTTCCTTGTTGTTGGCAACCCAGTCATACATGTTGAGCGCCGTCTCGTAGCCATGACGCTTCGGCGAGATGATCACGGTGCCGACGAAGCCAGTGGCGGTCGGCTTCTTGAACTCGTTGATTGCGGAATCCGCGCCGCCAATGCCAACGCCGATCACGCTGTCAGCGGGGATGCCGACGCTTTCGGAAGCACGCACTGCGCCGAGCACCGCCTCATCGTTGAGGCCGAAGGAGACCCATTTCTTGATGTCGGCATGGGCGTTGAGCACGACCGTTGCGGCGTTGAGGGCGGCTTCGGTGTCGGTCTTGGCCTGTGGCGCGTCGAAGATGTTCTCGGCCTTGAAGCCGTTTGCCTTCAGCACCGAGATGGCACCTTCGACGCGGTCGACCGCGGTCGGCAGTTGGTCGTAGGAGACGCGGATGGCGCCGACCTCGTCGGCCTTCCAGCCGCGTGCCTTCATTTCGTCGACGATCGCCTGGCCGACGGCTTCGCCGATCTTGGTGGCCGAAATGCCCATATGCGGCACGTCTTCCAGCGCCTTGCCGTCGGCGCCGACCAGACGGTCGTCGACAGTCATCAGCTTGAGATTGTTGGCGGCGGCCTTGGCGACGATGCCGGGGCCAAGCTTCACGTCCGGTGTGCAGACGATGAAGCCCTGGGCGCCCTGGGCGCCGAGATTGTCGATGGCCGACATCAGCTTCTCACCGTCCTCGGCGCCGATCTTGACCAGGGTAAAGCCCTTCTCCTTGGCGGCCTGGTCGGCGAACTTCCATTCGTCCTGGAACCACGGCTCCTCGGGCTGTTTGACGATGAAACCGATCTTGGTGTCCTGAGCATATGCAGCGATGGTCGTGACGGACAGCACGGCAAGCGCGCCCGCGACGAGCGCGGTCTTCAAAAGTCGCATGATTACCTCCCAGCGATAGACCGGGCGCTCAGCCCGGATGCCGGAGTCTCTAATCGCTTTTATCATACTCGTCAATTGATCTGGTATGATAATTAATGTACATGCTCTGACCAGCGATCGCTGGCGCAATTGATCCGCATCCGTTAAGGGCGGACCGGCTGTGCGAAACCAGCGGTTCGCCGCCTTGGAGGAGGGCTGAGGTGACCGAGATTCTGAAAAAAGCCCCGGGAGATACGACCACTCGCCGCCCGCGCGTGATGCCGGATGTGACCAAGGCGATAGCCTCTGACATCTTCTCCGGGCGCTATCCGGCCGGCTCCTCCTTGCCGACCGAAAACGAGCTCGGCGTCGAGTATGGCGTCAGCCGCACCGTGATCCGCGAAGCCCTGAAGGTGCTGGCCGCCAAAGGGCTGGTGCTGTCGCGGCCACGCATCGGCACGATCGTCTGCAACGAGGACGACTGGAACATCATCGACCCGCAGGTGCTCGCCTGGCACGCGCCGCACGCGCTGGACGACAAGCTCTTCGACGCCATCCTCGAAACGCGCCGCGCCATCGAACCGCTGGTCGCAGAACTCGCCGCCACCCGCGCGACGCTGCAGGAAATCGCCGATCTCGAAGCGGCATGGCGAGGCATGGCCGGCGCTGGCGAGGACCTCGCCGCCTTCTCGCGCAGCGACATCGCTTTCCACCAGATCGTCTATGCCGCGAGCCACAACCCGATCTTTCGCCAGATCGGTAATCTCATCGACACCGGGCTGAAATTCTCGCTCGAGGCGACGGCGGTGATTTCGCTCGACCGGCGCATGGAGGCCGTGGCGGCGCACCGCGAGGTGGTCGAGGCGCTGCGCATGCGCAATGCCGAGGCGGCACGCGGGGCGGCAAACAAGATCCTCGACCTCGCGGCGCGCGACCTCGGCAGCGCCAAGAAACTCAAGAGCAACTGAGACTGCGCATGAAAATCATCTCGCTCACCACCTACATCGTTCCGCCGCGCTGGCTGTTCCTGAAAATCGAGACCGATGCCGGCGTCACCGGCTGGGGCGAGCCGGTCGTCGAGGGCCGGGCACTGACCGTCGAGGCAGCGGTCAAGGAGCTTGGCGATTACCTCATCGGCAAGGATCCCCGCCTGATCGAGGACCACTGGACGGTGATGCACCGCGGCGGCTTCTACCGTGGCGGGCCGATCCTGATGAGCGCCATTGCGGGCATCGACCAGGCACTGTGGGATATCAAGGGCAAGGCGCTCGGCGTGCCTGTGCATGAATTGCTCGGCGGCAAGCTGCGCGACACGATCAAGGTCTATTCCTGGATCGGCGGGGACCGGCCGGCGGAAGTCGCGGCGGGTGCCCGGGAAATGGTTGCGCGCGGTTTCCTGGCGTTGAAGATGAACGGTACCGAGGAGTTGCAGATCGTCGACAGCCACGACAAGATCGATGCCGCTGTCGAACGCGTCGCCATGGTGCGCGAGGCCGTGGGGCCCAACATCGGCATCGCCGTCGATTTTCACGGCCGCGTGCACCGGCCGATGGCGCGCGCCCTGGTCAAGGAGCTGGAGCCCTACAGGCTGATGTTCATCGAGGAGCCGGTGCTCAGCGAAAACCGCGAGGCGCTGAAGGAGATCGCCGCGCTTGGCTCGACGCCGATTGCGCTCGGTGAGCGGCTCTACAGCCGCTGGGACTTCAAGTCGGTGTTCGAGGAAGGTGTCGTCGATATCATCCAGCCAGACCTGTCGCATGCCGGCGGCATCACCGAATGCCGCAAGATCGCGGCGATGGCGGAAGCCTATGATGTGGCCGTGGCGCCGCACTGCCCGCTCGGGCCGATCGCGCTTGCTGCGTGCCTGCAGCTCGACGCGGTCAGCTACAACTGCTTCATCCAGGAGCAGAGCCTCGGCATCCACTACAATGCCGCCAACGACCTGCTCGACTATGCCGCCAACAAGGATGTCTTCCGCTACGAGGATGGTTATGTCGCCATTCCCGACGGACCGGGACTGGGTGTCGAGATCGACGAGGACTATGTCAAGGAACGCGCCAAGGAAGGCCATCGCTGGCGCAATCCGGTCTGGCGCCACAAGGACGGCTCCTTCGCCGAGTGGTGATCGGGCTGCCTTTCAGTCTCTAAGCGCTCCATGAACAGTGAGGACTTTGTCCGGCGAGCCATCGCTCTCAAGAAATGGCTCGTTCGTTCCGTTGATGGAGGCGCTTTCAGCGGCGTTGCCTGAACTGGCCACCAAGCGCAACGGCCGCAGTGCGGCACATTCATCGGCTGCGAATTGCAGAGGAACTGTTTGGTGGAGCCAATCGGGATCGAACCGACGACCTCTTGAATGCCATTCAAGCGCTCTCCCAACTGAGCTATGGCCCCACTTCCGGCAGTCAACCGGCGCCGTTTCCGGCGAAGAGATCCGGCGCGGGTTGGAGACCACGCCGTTAGTGCAGGCGGCTTCTAACCCCGCCCTTCTCAGATATCAAGCCTTCGATAGCCGCTTTTTCTTCACAGGCCACGAAAGCCCGCAAACGCCCGCTTTCAAGGCCGATCAGACCTCGTCGTCGTCGTCTCCGACGCCGATCATGTCGGCGACGTCGTCGTCTTCTTCCTCTTCGTCGGCAAGGAAAGTGTCATCTTCGTCGTCGCCGAGATCGACGTCGTCCTCATCGTCGCCAAGATCCGGCAGGTCGTCGCCCTTGACGTCCTCATCAGCCTCTTCGAGCGAGACGACCTCAACGCCTTCTTCTTCCTCGGCGTCCACTTCCTTCTCGGCCACTTCCTCTTCCTCCTCGAGAGCGGCAATCTTGCCTTCCTCGAAATAGGAACGCGGATAGGTCTTGCCGGTGTAGGGCGAGACGATCGGGTCCTTGTTCAGGTCGTAGAATTTTCGGCCCGTCTCCGGGTCGATACGTTTTGTGCCAAGTTCGGTTTTTGCCACGGCAAGCCTCGTCAATAAAAGAGTGGTCCCCTTAACCACAGTTTGCAGCGCTGTCAAAGCGAAAAGCCGGCGTCACAAAACCATGCATTGAAAGGCCTCGCATCAAGTGACGACCATGGGGATGACCATTTCGCCCCACCGTGATACGAGACCGCCGCAACAAATGAAAAGCGCCGGCCTGCCGGCATTCCGTCCAGGGAAATTCCATGTCTCACGCCGCCGCCCCCAAGCCGGCCACCGCCCGCCAATCCCCAGCCCTTTCCGGCATCGCGCGCGTGCCGGGCGACAAGTCGATCTCGCACCGTTCCTTCATGTTCGGCGGCCTCGCCTCCGGGGAGACCCGCATCACCGGCCTGCTCGAAGGCGAGGACGTGATGCGCACGGGTGCGGCCATGAAGGCAATGGGCGCGCATATCGAGAAGAACGGCGACGAGTGGGTGATCCGCGGCACCGGCAATGGGGCGCTGCTGCAGCCGGAAGGCCCGCTCGATTTCGGCAATGCCGGCACCGGCTCGCGGCTGACCATGGGCCTTGTCGGCACTTATGACATGGAGACGACCTTCATCGGCGATGCCTCGCTGTCGGGCCGGCCGATGGGCCGCGTGCTCGAACCCTTGCGCCAGATGGGCGTGCAGGTGCTGAAGGCGACACCGGGCGACCGCATGCCGATCACACTGCATGGACCGAAGCATGCCGCGCCGATCACCTATCGCGTGCCGATGGCCTCGGCGCAGGTGAAGTCCGCAGTGCTGCTCGCCGGCCTCAACACGCCCGGTATCACCACAGTCATTGAACCCGTCATGACGCGCGACCACACCGAAAAGATGCTGAAGGGGTTTGGCGCCAATCTGTCGGTCGAGACCGACGAACGCGGCGTGCGCCACATCTTCATCGAAGGCCAGGGCAAGCTGACCGGCCAGACCATCGCCGTGCCGGGCGACCCGTCCTCGGCCGGCTTCCCGCTGGTGGCCGCACTGATCGTGCCGGGTTCGGACATCACAATCGAGAACGTGCTGATGAACCCGACCCGCACCGGCCTGCTTTTGACGCTGCAGGACATGGGCGGCAAGATCGACATCCTCAACCCGCGTAATGCCGGCGGCGAGGATGTCGCCGATCTGCGCGTGCGTTACTCCGAGCTGAAGGGCGTCATCGTGCCGCCCGAGCGGGCGCCGTCGATGATCGACGAGTACCCAGTGCTCGCGGTCGCCGCCAGCTTCGCCGAGGGCGAAACGCTGATGCAGGGGCTGGAGGAGCTGCGGGTGAAGGAGTCCGACCGGCTGTCTGCCGTCGCCAATGGTCTGAAGCTCAACGGTGTCGACTGCACCGAGGGCGAGGCTTCGCTTGCCGTGCGCGGCAAACCGGGCGGCAAGGGGCTTGGCGGCCATCCCAACGGCCAGGACACGACGGTGCAGACCCATCTCGACCACCGCATTGCAATGAGCTTTCTGGTGATGGGGCTGGCGACCGAAAAGCCGGTGACCATCGACGATCAGGCGATGATCGCGACCAGCTTTCCGGAATTCATGGGGCTGATGACGGGGCTGGGCGCGGAGATTGGAGCTTGAGGGCGATAAAATGGGCGAGAGCGAGTCTGGTAAGAAGGTAGGGATAAATATCGACGTTGGCATAGGAGCCAAAGCTGAGATAAAGGCGGAAATTCCGCCCCAATCTTCCGGTCGCTTGCTAGATGCCTTGACGGATATCATCCGACCGATATCAGAGGCTCGTGGTTTGCGCGCAGATCAGATTCGGCTTCAACGGGAGGACGTTCTAGTCGAGATAGCCAAGATTGCCCGAAAGCGCCTAGACATAGAAAGCGGCCAATTTAGTCCAATTCCTAACAAGGTATTGATTCCCGCTCTCGAGAAAGCCTCTCTCGAGAGCCCTGATGATGCTGAAATGATGGAAAGATGGGCGGAGCTTATTGCCAGCGCAGCGACAGGCAGCGGGATATCCCCCCATCTCGTAAACGTACTATCTGAGCTCTCTTCAAATCAGGCTGGCCTCTTGGAGAGAATATTCTGGATAGGGAACGCGACAGATGAGAAAGAATACAAAACCGACCAGGAAGATCGGCAGTACAGAGATCGAGTAAATTCGATCGTATCAGAGGCGCCGATTATTCATCATCCCCGTAGAACGTTAATTCTTGCGGGGGCTATTCGTAGACTCATTTCGATTGATGATCCTTACGAGTCATTTTTTTATTTTGCACAATGCATTTTGCCCGGACCCGGCTCCTTCTACATGAGCGCCTCTGTATCGAGCAAAGAATTTGGCGCGTTAAACTATATGCAAGACGTTTATAATGAAGGTATAAAAGTTGATATCGCCGTACTTAGGAATTTGTCTCTAATTGAAAAAAAAGGATATTTCGTTTGAAATGAGAGATAGCACCATAGTATGCTCTGTTGAGCTGTATCGGATTTCCTCATTTGGCTATTACTTCTTAAAAATGTGCTCACATAATATTAGAGAATTCATGGACAATTCCGGAAAGAAAGACGATGAACTTCGATAAATCGGGAAAACTATGACGATAGTCGCCATCGACGGCCCCGCCGGTGCCGGCAAAGGCACGCTGGCGCGACGGCTGTCCGACCATTACCACCTCAACCTGCTCGACACCGGCCTCACTTATCGCGCCGTCGCCCATGCGCTGCTGCGGCTGGGCCTGCCGCTCGACAATGTCTCGGCGGCGGAAACCGCTGCCCGTCAGGTCGACCTGGCAAAGCTCGACCGGGCGGTGCTGTCAGCGCATGCGGTCGGCGAGGCAGCCTCGAAGGTCGCCGTGTACCCGACGGTGCGGCGCATCCTCGTCGAGAAACAACGCGACTTCGCCAAGACGCCGCCCGGGGCCGTGCTCGACGGCCGCGACATCGGCACCGTCGTCTGCCCCGACGCCGACATCAAACTCTATGTGACGGCCAGCGCCGAGGTGCGGGCACAGCGCCGGTTGGCCGAGATCGAGAGCATCGGCGGGACCGCTGATTTCACCGAGATCCTCGCCGATATCGTGCGCCGCGACGAGCGCGACATGGGTCGAGCGGACTCACCGTTGAAGCCGGCGGTCGACGCGCACTTGCTTGATACCAGCGAAATGGCTATAGAAGCCGCGTTTCTTGCAGCCATGGCGATCATAGACGACGTGCTAGCCAAGAGAGACAAGGCCTGATCCGGGTTTTCCCTCGTATTTCCGTTGTCGGAGGCGAAGAAAATACCCATATCGGGCACGAACCAGCCTGCCAGCATTCTTCATGCGCCGGAATTGCCGCTTAAAAAGCGGCCCAGGGTTTTTGTAGCCCGGAACGCCGGCAGGCCAACGCAACGCTAACCTACGGCGCCCGTCCCGCTTCTAGATGCGGGGCACTCCAGGAGAAACAATGTCAGCTGCAAATCCCACTCGCGATGATTTCGCGAGCCTGCTCGAAGAATCATTTACCACAGGCCATTCCGGCGAAGGTCAGGTCGTCAAGGGTACGATCACCGCGATCGAAAAGGACATGGCCATCATCGACGTCGGCCTCAAGGTCGAAGGCCGCGTGCCGCTGAAGGAATTCGGCGTCAAGGGCAAGGACACCACCCTCAAGGTCGGTGACACCGTCGAAGTCTATGTCGAGCGCATCGAAAACGCGCTTGGCGAAGCGATGCTTTCCCGCGAGAAGGCCCGCCGCGAAGAGAGCTGGGTTCGTCTCGAAGAGAAGTTCACCAAGGGTGAGCGCGTCGAAGGCGTCATCTTCAACCAGGTCAAGGGCGGCTTCACTGTCGACCTCGACGGCGCCGTGGCCTTCCTGCCGCGCAGCCAGGTCGATATCCGCCCGATCCGCGACGTCTCCCCGCTGATGCACAACCCGCAGCCCTTCGAGATCCTCAAGATGGATCGTCGCCGCGGCAACATCGTGGTGTCGCGCCGTACCGTGCTCGAAGAGAGCCGCGCCGAACAGCGTTCGGAAATCGTGCAGAACCTCGAAGAAGGCCAGGTTGTCGAAGGCGTCGTCAAGAACATCACCGACTATGGTGCGTTCGTCGACCTCGGCGGCATCGACGGCCTGCTGCATGTCACCGACATGGCATGGCGCCGCGTCAACCATCCGACCGAAATCCTCAACATCGGTCAGACGGTCAAGGTGCAGATCATCCGCATCAACCAGGAAACCCACCGCATCTCGCTCGGCATGAAGCAGCTCGAGAGTGATCCGTGGTCCGAGATCGGCACCAAGTTCCCGATCGGCAAGAAGATCAAGGGTACCGTCACCAACATCACCGACTACGGCGCGTTCGTCGAGCTGGAGCCGGGCATCGAGGGTCTCATCCACGTTTCGGAAATGTCGTGGACGAAGAAGAACGTGCATCCCGGCAAGATCCTGTCGACGACCCAGGAAGTCGACGTGGTGGTGCTCGAGGTCGATCCGGCCAAGCGCCGCATCTCGCTCGGCCTCAAGCAGACGCTCGAGAATCCGTGGCAGGCTTTCGCCTCTAGCCATCCGGTCGGCAGCCAGGTCGAGGGCGAGGTCAAGAACAAGACCGAGTTCGGCCTGTTCATCGGCCTCGAAGGCGACGTGGACGGCATGGTGCACCTTTCCGACCTCGACTGGACCCGTCCGGGCGAGCAGGTCATCGAAGAGTACAATCGCGGCGACATGGTCAAGGCGCAGGTGCTCGATGTCGACATCGACAAGGAGCGTATCTCGCTCGGCATCAAGCAGTTGGCCAAGGATACGGTCGGCGAAGCGGCGACTTCAGGCGAACTGCGCAAGAACGCGGTCGTCACCTGCGAAGTCATCGGCGTCAAGGATGGCGGTCTGGAAGTGCGGCTGGTCGACAGCGGCATCGAGACCTTCATCAAGCGCTCCGATCTGAGCCGTGACCGCGACGAGCAGCGCCCCGAGCGCTTCACCGTTGGCCAGAAGGTCGATGCCCGCGTCATCGCCTTCGACAAGAAGACCCGCAAGCTGCAGGTCTCGATCAAGGCGCTGGAAATCGCCGAAGAGAAGGAAGCGGTCGCTCAGTACGGCTCGACCGACTCCGGCGCTTCGCTGGGCGACATCCTGGGTGCCGCGCTGAAGAAGCAGGGCAGCTAAGCTTCGGCTGTCTGCCGCGCCTCGCGCGCGGCCTCAACAAAAACCCCGCCGGAGCGATCCGGCGGGGTTTTTCTTTGACTTGACCGACGTGAAGGGTTGGAAGGTTACGCCCTGCCGTAAAGCGGCACCAGCGTGCCGCTCATCGCCTGATTGGCCGGCGAGGCAAGGTAGGCGATGGCCTCGGCGGCGGCTTCGAGGCTGACCCATCTGGTGACATCGGCATCCGGCATGTCGGCGCGGTTTGCCGGCGTATCGAGTGTCGACGGCGCCACGGCATTGACCAGGATGCCCCTGTGCTTCAGCTCTTCGGCCATCGCCACCGTCATCGCGGCAACCGCCGCCTTGCTGGCGGCGTAAGCGACCATGCCAGCGCCGCGCCGCGGATCGAGCCCGGCGCGCGCCGTGACGTTGACGATGCGGCCCGCCGTGTCCGACGACAGCATTGAGCGGATCGCGGCGCGGCAGCACAGGAAGGCGGTGCGTGCATTGGTGTCCATCATCTCGGCAAAGGACGCCGACTCGATCTTTTCCACCGGTGCGGCGGTGAAGCCGCCGGCCAGGTGGATTGAGCCCCACAGGCCTGGAACCTGACTGTAGAACGCTTCGACCTTGGCAGGGTCCGAGAGATCGACATTGTGCACCAACTGGACACGGTCATGCGCGGCGAAGGGAAAATGCGCTGGTGCGGCGGCATGGGCGTTGGGCACATGGCAGATCGCGCCGTCACTCAGCAGTTTGCCGACAACCGCACCGCCGAGCGCACCGGTTCCACCGGTCACGACGATATGCTTGCCTTCAAGTGTTTCCGTCATCTTGGACGCTCCTGTCATTTTTTTATCGTTAGGTCGTTTCTGTGCCGCCGACGCGAAGCGTCGCGCCTTTTGCCCCGTCACTCAATTGACATCTCGACATGGCAGTTGTCGCGTCTTTGCATGCGTCCGCCCACCGGCCGGCCGTGGTTCAGGGCGGCGAGACGGGAAATACGTAGCACCGTCCTTCAGTCAACCGTGATTTCGATGACGCGCGGCAGTCCGGTGGCCCGGGCGCGCTTCAACGCGTCCGCGAGAGCGTCGATGTCGGCAAGCCGTTCGGCGCCGATGCCATAGGCCTCGGCCAGCTTGCAGAAATCCGGCGGCGCCGGCGATACGCCGACCGGCTCGACACCGACATCGAGCATCGAGGTTTCGATCTCGCGGTAGCCTCTGTTATTCCAGACGACGAAGATGACCGGCGCCTGCGCGTCGAGTGCGGCGCCCAATTCCGGCAACGTGAACTGGAAGCCGCCGTCGCCGGTCAGGCAGACAACCGGCGCATCGGGTATCGCAAGGGCCGCGCCAATCGCCGCCGGCGGGCCATAGCCGAGCGCGCCGAAGCCGGTGGCGGCATTGAACCAGCCGCCTGGGCGGTCGTGGTCGTAATAGAGGTTGGCGGCATAGATCGGCTGCGTCGAATCGCCGACGATGAGCGCGCCCGGCAAGGTGTCGCGGATCATCTCGACGGCGCGCACCTGTGCCTGCAGTGTCGGATTGAGCTCGGCAAAGGCTGTTTTTCGTATAGCAGCGGCGCGCGACGAACCGCCCTCGCTTGCCCGGACATGGCCCGTTTCCAGAAGCAGCGCTTCGAGCGCCTCAGCGCAATCGGCCTGGATCGAAACCGTCGCCGGGCGGCGGGCAAGCTGGTCGGCGCCGATATCGATGCGGATCAGATTGGCGGGCAGGACAAAGCCGCCATCGCTGTAGCCGTCATAGTCGGTCGGGCCGAATTCGGTGCCGGCGGCAATGACCAGGTCGGCGTCGGCCATCAGCGCCCGTACCGCCTTCAGGCTGGGACTGGCCGGCACGCAAAGCGGATGACCATGCAGCAGGCCGCGCGCATTGGTGGTCTGGACGACCGGCGCTCCCAGCCGCTCGGCCAGACGCCGCAGTGGCGCTTCGGCGCGTTTGGCGCCGCCGCCGACCAGGATCAGCGGGCGGCGCGCGGCACCGATGAGTTTGGCCGCGCTGGCAATTGCGGCACCTTCCGGCGCGGGTGGGGTCACATTGCTCAGCATGGCAGCGATGCCATCCGCCGACTTGACCATGACGTCGGTCGGGATCTCGATATGCACCGGGCCGGGCCGCGCCGATGAAAACAGGGCAAAGGCCTGCGCCAGGGCACCGGGCAATTCGCCGGCCTCGGTAACGCGCTGCGAAAACAGCGCCACCTTCTCCATCATGCCGCGCTGGTCCGGCAATTCATGCAGATGGCCCAGCCCCTTGCCCAGCGTCGGCGTGGCGTTGACGCCTGATATGACCAGCATCGGTACCGAATCGGCGCGTGCCTGCCCCATGGCGGTGATGGTGTTGGTGAGCCCCGGTCCGGTGATGACAAAGGCGACGCCCGGCTTGCCGCTGGCGCGCGCATAGCCATCGGCCATGAAGCCGGCGCCCTGTTCGTGACGCGGCGTGACGTGGCGGATATTCGAGCGCGCCAGCCCGCGGTAGAGCTCGACCGTGTGGACGCCCGGAATCCCGAACACCGTGTCGACGCCATGCGCTTCAAGCAGCGAGATGAGGGCTTCGCCGAGTGTCGTCATTGGTTTTCCTCCCCGTCCGGCGCGAGGCCTAGTTCGGCCTCGACAGTCTTGATGCCGATCGCCGCCAATTCGCCGGCCGAGAACATCTCGCCGGCCAGGCAGCCTTCGATCCAGAGTCCGTCGATGATCGCATTAATCGCGATGGCATGGTGGCGCAATTGGCTTGCGTCCGGATTGCGCCGTTCGGCGGCGAGCACCTCAGCCACAACCGCCTCCACCTCATTGCGAAAACCAAGGTAGCCTTCGCGGTGGGCGTGGGCCAAGGTCGGATCCGCTCTGGCGCGGCCGATGAAGGTTGCCCAGAGCGAAAACACCCGCGCATCGATGATCGGCGCATTGAGGTTGGCGGTGACGAAAGCCGCAAGGCGCTGGCGAGGCGAGGCATTCTCCATGACCAAAGCCGCTTTCGCCTGCTCGGTCATGCGGCCCATCAGCGCTGCATAGGCTTCCTGCAGCAATTCTTCCTTGCCGGGAAAATAGTGCCGGATCAGCCCAGCGGTGACGCCGGCACGCAATGCGATGGTGCGCAAGGTGGCGCCCTGCAGGCCATGTTCCGCCACGCTGTCCAGAGTGGCCTCGATCAGATCCTGCCGCCGCCGCTCCTCGCCCTCGCGACGGAACCTGCGGCGGGATGGCATATTCATTGGCGCAGGATCGGTCGCGTCAGGCATGTCGGCCCGCCCTCGCAGGCGATGCAGAGCGCATCCGCCTCGAAGATTTCGACCGTGCAGCCGGCGGCTTCCATCGCGGCTTTGGTCTTTGGAAAGCCTGCGACGGCAATGACCTTGTGTGGGCTGGTCGGCAGCACGTTCAGGCTAAGGCCGTTGGAAGCCGCGAACTCTTCGGCGTCGCCTTCGACCAGCCGGACGTTGCGCGCCTTCAGCATCTGATAGAACGGGGCCGGCAAAAGCGGTGAATAGACCAGTGCGAGGTCGTCGGCCAGCGGGCTGATCACCGACATCAGATGCAGGCACGCCTCTTCGCCTTGCCACAGCGGCAGATCAAAGCCGTAGACGGAAACGCCCAGCGGCGTCAGCAGGTTGGAAACCTGCTGGATGCCTTCCTGGTTGGAGCGGACACCGCGCCCGATCACCAGCGTGCGGGCATCGAGCCATACACAATCACCGCCTTCGACCTGGCCAGGAACCTCGACGCGGCCCAGGATTGGAATACCCAGCCTTCGGTAGGTTTCCTCATGCAGCGAGGGCTCCCTGGCGCGCAACGGCTTGCCCATGGACAGGATCAGCGCGCCGCGATCGGTCATCAGCGACGGGTCGTGCGTGAACACCGAATCCGAAAGTCCATCCGCCGTGTCCTCGATCCATTCGATTTCGGCACCGGAAGCCGCCACCAGTTCAGCAAGGAGCGCGTGCTGCGATGCCGCTTTCGCCGGATTGAAACCCGGGCCATAGTGCCAAGCAGCCCTGTCGGCATTGCGCATGGCGTTGGCCGCCGACCGCATCAGCACGCGGCGCAGCGGCGCCGCCATGGACTGTGATCCGAAAGCGCTCATCGAAGTCCTTTTTCGCTGAAAAAAATCGAGAAAATTTCATGGAAGGCTATTTATACACTTGCACAACAAGCTCGCAAGTGCCGTAATAAGCAGGATTGACGGGCTCGCGCCGTTGGGTCCATGCTGAAGTCTGGAGCGGGGCAGTACAGCGTATATGTTGATTAGCCGGATAGACGTTCGACGAACCGCCACCGACCCTGTAGAGGTCACCCAGTGAGCGTGGTGGAAGCTGCCACAGTCCAATCCGGCAAGGCGCATGACGGCGCCGCCGAAGCCATCCACGTCGAAAACCTGCACAAGAAGTTCGGTGAGCTGCATGTGCTGAAGGGCGTCTCGCTGTCGGCGCGCGACGGCGAGGTCATCGCCATCATCGGCGGCTCGGGCTCCGGCAAATCCACCCTGCTGCGCTGCATCAACTGCCTGGAAAACCCGACCAGCGGCATCATTCGCGTCAATGGCGAGGAGATCAAGCTCAAGGCCGACAGCCACGGCCACACCATTCCGGCCGACCGCAAGCAGATCGAGCGCATCCGCTCCAAGCTCGGCATGGTGTTCCAGAACTTCAACCTGTGGAGCCACATGACGCTGATCGAAAACGTCATCGAAGTTCCCGTACATGTGCTTGGCGTCAAGCGCGATGTGGCGATCGGCGAGGCCGAGAAACTGCTCGCCCGTGTCGGTCTGGCCGAAAAGCGCGACGTCTATCCGGCCTATCTGTCGGGCGGCCAGCAGCAGCGCGCGGCGATCGCCCGTGCGCTGGCCATCAATCCGCGCGTCATGCTGTTCGACGAGCCCACCTCCGCACTCGATCCCGAGCTGGTCGGTGAAGTGCTGAAGGTGATCGGCGACCTGGCGCGCGAAGGCCGCACCATGGTGCTGGTCACCCACGAGATGAAGTTCGCCCGCGAGGTCGCGACGCATGTCGTCTATCTCTACAATGGATTGGTCGAGGAAGAAGGCCCGCCCGAGCAGATCTTCGGCGCGCCCAAATCCGAAAGGCTGAAGCAGTTCATCCGCAACATCGGCTAGAACAGGCCGGGACGGAAGAAAACCGGGAACCAACAACAAACTGGGAGTTATGAAATGAAGACCGTTCTGAAGACATTTGCCGCAGCGCTGCTGCTCGGCGTCGCAGCCATGGGCGTGGCCAAGGCCGATCCCGTCAAGATCGGCGTCGCCGCCGAGCCTTATCCGCCCTTCACCTCGCCCGATGCTTCGGGCAAGTGGGTTGGCTGGGAGATCGACTTCATCGATGCCGTCTGCGCCGAGGAGAAGCTCGATTGCGTCATTACCCCGGTCGCCTGGGACGGCATCATCCCGGCACTGACGACCAAGAAGATCGACCTCATCGTCTCCTCGATGTCGATCACCGCCGAGCGCGCGAAGACGATCGATTTCTCGGACAAGTACTATAACACGCCGACCGCGATCATCGGCCCGAAGGACCAGAAATTCGGCTCCGCCCCGGACGACCTCAAGGGCAAGATCGTCGGCGTGCAGGTTTCGACGGTGCACGCTGTCTACGCCAAGAAACATTTTGGCAGCACAGCCTCCGAGATCAAGGAATACCAGACCCAGGACGAAGCCAACAACGATCTTGCCGCCGGCCGCCTCGATGCGGTTCAGGCCGATTCCATCGCGCTTGGCGAGTTCCTGAAATCCGACCAGGGCAAGGCCTGCTGCGACCTGAAGGGCATGGTCGCTCCCGATGACGAAGTGCTCGGACCGGGCGTCGGCGCCGGCGTGCGCAAGGAAGACACCGAACTGAAGGGCAAAATCAACGCCGGCATCAAGGCGATCCGCGCCAACGGGAAGTATGACGAGATCTCGAAGAAATACTTCGATTTCGACATTTACGGCGGCGGCGGCGCGCAGTCGAACTGACGATCCTCGTATGAGCGGTGGGGTATGGCGTCAGCGCCGTGCCCCACCTGCCCGATCTTTCCCAGGCATGTTTGCCGCCGACGCAGCCGTCGGCGGTTGGCCAGCACTTCGGGGGCGACGCTGATCGACGCACTTCTTTCGGCCTCCGCGGCCGGCATCACCGAGCTTCTCTCGCCCTACCCGCCAGGCTGGGGCGGGACGCTTCTGGTCGGGCTGCTGCACTCCATCGAGATCGCGCTGGGCGCCACGTGCCTCGGCCTTCTGATCGGCACCGGCGGCGCCTATGGCAAGCTTTATGGCGGGCCGGTGGTGCGCGATCTCCTGGCGGTCTACACCACCATCGTGCGGGCTGTGCCCGAACTGGTGCTGATCCTGCTGCTCTATTACGCCGGAACCGACCTGATCAATCAGGCGCTGACGGCCATGGGCTATCAGCGCGTCGACGTGAGCGGCCTTGCCGCCGGCATCGCCGTGCTCGGCTTCGTCCAGGGCGCCTATTCGACAGAGGTGATACGCGGCGCGATCCTGGCCATTCCGCAGGGCCAGATCGAGGCCGCCCGCGCCTATGGAATGTCTCCGGGCCTGCTGTTGCGGCGCATCACCTTGCCGTCAATGCTGCCCTTCGCCATACCGGGCCTCGCCAATCTCTGGCTGATCGCCACCAAGGATACCGCGCTATTGGCGGTCGTCGGCTTCTACGAACTGGCGCTGGCGACGCGGCAGGCGGCGGGTGTCACCAAAGCCTATTTCACCTTCTTTTTCGCGGCGGGCGTGCTCTATCTGCTTTTGTCGCTGTTCTCCAACCTCGTCATCGGCCGGGTCGAGACCTGGTCGCGGCGCGGCATGCCTTCGCTCAAGGAGGCGCGCTGATGGCCAACGAGGCTGCCATCATCAACGTCGTCGCGCGAACATCGCTGTGGCTGCAGCCGCACCGCATCGTGCTGATCCTGATCGCACTGGGCCTTGTTTTGTCGGCTGCCTTTTTCATGCGCTGGGACTGGCTGCCGCAATATTATGAAATGGGCTTGATCGGCATCTGGCGGTCGCTGTGGATCCTGGCCGTCACCTGCGTGCTGGGCTTTCTGCTCGCCGTGCCGCTCGGGCTGGCGCAAGCCGCCGGCTCATTCTGGTTCGCCGCGCCTGCCAAGGTGTTCTGCACGGTGATCCGGGGCACGCCGCTGCTGATCCAGCTCTGGCTGCTCTATTACGGCCTGGGTTCGCTGTTCCCGCAATATCCGTGGATCCGCGAATCCTGGATGTGGCCATATCTCAGGCAAGCCTGGCCCTATGGCGTGCTGGCGTTGACCCTGTCTTTCGCCGGCTATGAGGGCGAGGTGATGCGTGGCGCCTTTGCCGGTGTGCCCAAGGGACAACTGGAGGCGGCGCGTGCCTTCGGCATGAGCCGCTGGAAGGCATTCCGGCGGATCTGGCTGCCGCAGGCCATCTACCGGGCGCTGCCGACGCTGACCGGCGAGACCGTGCTGCAGTTGAAATCGACGCCGCTGGTGGCAACGATCAGTGTCATCGACATCTTCGCCGTTTCGTCCAAGGTGCGGCAGGACACCTACCTCACCTATGAGCCCCTGCTGCTGCTGGCGCTGATTTACATGACGATCACCGGTATTCTGGTCTTCGCCTTCAGCAGGATAGAGGCCAGGATCCCCAACAAGATTGGCTAGAGGGGAGTAGGGGAGTAGGGGAGTAGGGGAGTAGGGGAGTAGGGGAGTAGCCAGCCACTATTCACGTTCACAATTCCATCCCCATTCGCTATTCACTGCTCACCATTCCCCTATTCCCCTATTCCCTTACTCCCCTAGGATTGCCATCATGCAACTCAGTCTCGACCAGGCAAAAGGACTGTGCCGGATGGCGGCACTTGGCGCTGGCGCCAATGAGGAAGCGGCACAATCGCTCACTGCTTCGATCATATCAGCCGAGGCCGAAGGGCTTTCCTCGGTCGGTCTGTCGCATTTCATCGACTATCTCGAGGCGCTGGAAGCCGGACGCATCGACGGCAATGCCGACCCGGTGATCACCCGGCCGGCGCTTGCGGTCTATCTCTCCGATGCACGCCGGGGGCTGGCGCATACCGGCTTCGACCGCACTATCGACGACCTCGCCAAGGCGGCAAAGCTGTTCGGCGTCGCCATCTTCTCGCAGAAGAACGCCTATACATGCGGCGCGCTCGGCTATTTCACCGGAAGGCTGGCAACACTCGGGCTGGTGTCGTTCGCCGCCACCAACGGCCCGGCCGTACTTGCCGGCTCGGGCTCGGTCAAGCCAGTCTACTGCACCAACCCGATGTCGTTTGCCGCCCCCGCCGCCGACGGGGCGCCGCTGGTCATCGACCAGTCGTCGAGCGCCACCGCTTTCGTCAACATCCGCAAAGCGGCCGAGGAGGGCAAGACGATCCCTGAAGGCTGGGCGCTGGACGCCAGCGGCAACCCGACCACCGATCCCGCCGCCGCCATGAAGGGCGCAATGCTCGCCTTCGGCGGCCAGCGCGGCGCCAACATCGCGCTGATGGTCGAGGTGCTGGCGGCGGGCCTGTCGGGCGCCAACTGGTCGCTCGACGCGCCATGGTTCAGCGGCGGGCCGGACAGCCCCGGCACGGGACTATTCGTGCTTGCTATCGAACCCAAGCTGCTCGATCCGGATTTCGAGCAGCGGATGAAGGACCAGCTCGACCGGCTGCGGCGGCGCTTCGGTGTGCATGTGCCCGGTCGTGCCCGCGCAGAGGCCGCCGAGAAGGCGCAAGCGCGGGGCATCACGGCATCCAAGGCGGTGGTGCAGCGCATTTCCGAATTCGCCGCACGCTATTCTTCCTGAATAGTTTTTTATATCAAATAGTTATCTGAAATCTGCCCGCCGCAGGCGCGGCGCGGTGCGATTTTCTTTGCGCGCTGCTGAACCTTTCCGCGCCTTGCTGCGACCCAGCTTTGTCCAGGGCAAGGCGAGCTTGCCCGATCCACACCGGGGGAAGCAGCAAACCGAAATCGAAAGCCTGCATCACGCGAAGGCCGGTCCTTCGCGCCTCGGAAACCTCAACCCAAATCAAAGGAAATTGTCATGACCAACACCAAGATCACCATGCTGACCGCCGTCCTTCTGCTCGGCTCGTTCATGGGTGCCACACAGGCAGCCACCCTGAAGGCCGCGCCGGCCAAGCCGACCAGCCCGGGTGTCATCGCCGCCCCGAGCGGCGGCGCCACCGAAGACCATTACTGCAAGAACGGCCATGCAAAATTCGCCAATTGCAGCGCCGATTTCGTCGCCGCCTGCAAGAAGGTTGGTGGCACCATGTCGGATGTTCAGGGCTGGGGTGGGCGTACTTGCTTCACGCCCTCCTGATACCGTCTCAGGTCAGGCCGCTCCGTCGGCCCCTGACTTCGCATGGATGTCACCCGGAAAACCCCGCTTCGGCGGGGTTTTCTGCGTTTTGACGCACAATGAATAAAACATTCTTGTTTTGGTCAACTTTTGTTTATTTGACTTCGGCCGACCCGACCGGCCGTTTGCGCTGATTGAGCAAAACAGAGGAGCTATAATGTCGGCAAGCACGGACAACCCCCGCAACGCCCTTGTCATCCCGGTCCTTGGCAGGTTTTACGCGGCTCTGCACGATGGTGCCGAAACCGTTCTTCGCGTCGTCGCCGGCGGGTTTTTCGCCATCCATGGTTCGCAGAAGATCACCAATCCTTTCGGCGCTGCCGAGATGGTCGAGGGTCTCGGTTTCTATCCGGGCGCGTTGTGGTCGTTGCTTCTGGCCTGCACTGAATTCTTCGGCGGCATCTTCATTGCCATCGGGTTTTTGACGCGGCCGGCCGCCTTTGCCGGCCTGTTCGTGCTGCTGGTCACGGTCTGGTTCCACTGGGTCACGATGGACCAAGGCTATTCGGGCGCGGAAAAGTCGCTGCTTTGGGCGGCGATCCTGCTCTTCTTCGTCATTCGCGGCGGCAACCGCCATTCGGTCGACGCCCGTATGGGCAAAGCGTTCTGACAGGCTGATAGCGACGACGCGTCGCCCTTTGCCTTTGGCACGAAACGGATTATGAAACGGCTTCAGCCAAGCTTGCGAGCGCCGGAGCCAGCCATGACCGAAATCCTGCAGACCCCAAAGCTCGTCGTCGTCTTTGGCGGGTCAGGCTTTGTCGGCCGCCATGTCGTGCGCGCGTTGGCCAAGCGCGGCTATCGCATCCGGGTCGCCTGCCGGCGGCCCGATCTTGCCGGCCATTTGCAGCCGCTTGGCAATGTCGGCCAGATCCAGCCGGTGCAGGCCAATGTGCGCGTGCGCTGGTCGGTAGACCGCGCCGTGCAGGGCGCCGACCACGTCGTCAATCTGGTCGCCATCCTGCATGAGAGCGGCCGGCAGAAATTCTCCGCCGTGCACGAGTTCGGCGCCCGCGCAGTGGCCGAGGCCGCACGCTCGGTCGGCGCCGGCCTGACCCACATTTCTGCGCTTGGCGCCGATCTGGACTCCGAATCAGACTACGCGCGCACCAAGGCGCTTGGCGAAAAGGCTGTGCTGGAGACGATCAAGGACGCCGTGATCTTCCGGCCGTCGATCAATTTCGGACCCGAAGACGGCTTCTTCAACCGCTTCGCCAACATGGCGCGCTATTCGCCGGTGCTGCCGCTGATCGGCGGCGGCCAGACCAAGTTCCAGCCGGTCTATGTCGGCGACGTGGCCGAAGCGGTGGCGCGCTCGGTCGACGGCAAGGTGGATGGCGGCCAGATCTATGAACTTGGTGGACCGAAGGTGCTCACCTTCAAGCAGTGCATGGAAGAGCTGCTCGACGTGATCGAGCGCAAGCGGCTGCTGGTGCCGGTGCCGTGGTGGGTGGCCAACATCCAGGCCTCGATCCTCGGTCTGTTGCCCAATCCGCTGCTGACCAAGGACCAGGTGACGCAGTTGCGCGAGCACAACATCGTTTCGGACGCCGCCAACAAGACCAACAGGACGCTTGCAGGGCTCGGCATCCAGCCGCAATCGATCGCGACGATCCTGCCCAGCTATCTCTGGCGCTACCGCGCCGCCGGCCAGTTCCAGCAACGCAAGCCTGCTGCTTAATTTATCACAACCGTCTGAAGCTGTGTCTCATGCCTGTCGCGGCGTGACCCGCATCGGCAGACCGCCTTGCGGCTGCGTGGTCAGTTTCTGTACAGGCCAGGGTTTGGTTTCGGCTGTCGTGTCGAAGCGGAAGCGCGACAGCATGATCGCCAGCGCGATGATCGCCTCCTGCATGGCGAAGCTGGCGCCGATGCAGACGCGCGGACCCGCGCCAAACGGCAGATACTGGAAGCGGTCGATCTTTTCGCGATTTCCCGGATGGAAGCGCTCCGGCAGGAAGGCATCCGGCCGGTCCCACAGTTTCCTGTGGCGATGCACGACCCAGGGCATCACCAGCACCGCGGCGTGCTTGGGGATATGAAGATCCTTCCACATTTCCGGTTCGATCGGCTCGCGGTTGATCGACGGCGCCGGCGGATACAGCCTGAGCGCTTCGTCGAAAGCCGCACGCGTGAACGGCATGGCATCGAGCCATTTCGTCGGATCGGGCTCGCGCGCCAACACCTGGTCGATCTCCTGCTCGACCCGGTCGCGCTCCCACGGCGATTCAGCCAGGCAATACAGTGTCCAGCCCAGAGCCCGCGCGGTCGTCTCATGGCCGGCGCCGATGAAGGTGATGATGTTGTCCTCTACCTCGGCCCGCGTCAGTCCATCGGGTCCCTCGGCCTTGAGCAGCAGCGTCAGGAAATCCTGCGGCACGGCATCGGGGTCGCGCTTGAATTTCGCTTCGCGCATCTTGACAGTGTCGGTGACGATCTTGCGGAAATAGGCCATGGTCTTGCGGCCGCGGATACGGGTCAGCCTCGGCAGCCAGTCGGGCGCGCGCAACAGATCGAGCGGATCGACGCGACCCATGGTCTCGAACAGGCGGTCGATCTCGTTGGCGAAACTGCCAGGCTCGCCCGATATCTCGCCGGAAAACAGCGTCTCGGCCAGGATGTCGTAGGTGAGCAGCGTCATGTCATGGGCGATGTCGGACGTGCCGCCGTCTTCGTAGCGGGCGACGAAGTCCAGCGTGCGTCTCAGCATCGGCTGGGCGAAGCCGAAGATGTGGCGCGGCGTGAACACCGGCGCCATCGCCTTGCGCGACCGCTTCCAGACCTCGCCCTCGGCGGTCAGCAGGCCATCGCGCAGGATCGGCCGCAGGATCTTCTGACGCACCGTCGCCATCTTGTAGTTCCTGGCATTGTCGACCAGCACATGGCGGATCAGGCCGGGATCATTGGCGACGATCAGATGTCCACCAACACCACTGGCCGAGATCCACGGCTCGTTGTAGGTGTGCTCACCCCACAATTCGAGCGGGTTGCGGTAGACGATGCGGATCATCTCCAGCGTCGAGGGCGGCGTGGTGCGCGGCTTCGGCGCCGGGGGAATGAAGGGGGCGGGCTGGATGTCCATGGGCTGCTCCGCTGATACCCCAATGTAATGGCTGGCAATGCGGGCGTCCATGTGACCGAACGGCAGGCGCAAATATACAGCCCGAGGCGTCACAGCAGGCGATCCGTTCAGCCGATTGTGACCGCCTCCATGGCGGTGCCGCCTTGTCCGCGGCCGTGTCCTGCCGTAGGTCACCAACAGATACCGCCAGACCTAGGAGCCCGCCTTGAAGCACCAGTTGAACATCATCATCGGCAGCACGCGGCCAGGCCGCGCCGGACCGGTTTTTGCCGAGTGGCTGGAGACGTTCGCGCGCGAGCATGGAAAATTCGAGCCGGTACTGACCGACATCGATACGTTCAAGCTTCCGGTGCTGGACGAACCGCACCATCCAAGGCTCGGCAATTACAAGAACGACCATACCAAGGCCTGGTCGAAAGCGATCGATGCCGCCGACGCCTTCGTCTTCGTGGCGCCGGAATACAATTATTTCGTGGCGCCGGCGATCGTCAACGCGGTCGATTATCTCTCGCGTGAATGGAAGTACAAGCCTGCAGCCATTTTCAGCTATGGCGGCGTCTCCGGCGGCCTGCGCGCGGCGCAAGCGCTGAAGCCGTTGCTGACATCGGTCGGCGTCATGCCGATCTCGGAAGGCGTCGCGCTGCCGATGTACCAGAAACTGCTCGATGAGAACGGCGCTTTCAACGCCAGCGAACAGGTGCAGGGCGGAGCCAAAACCATGCTCGACGAGCTGTTGCGCTGGAGCGAGGCGCTGAAGCCGCTGCGGGGCGCTTGAAAGTGGCGGCTTTTCACCAAAAGCCTTGCTTGCTCATGCGATAAAGAGGTGGAATGTTCGCGCAAATGGACAAGCCGGGGGGCGGTTCGACTTGCGCTTGCTTTTTGCCTTGCTGCTGATGCTCATGAGCACCGCCGCCGCGGTGGCTGAGCGACGCGTGGCTTTGATCATAGCCGAGGACGGCTACCGCCTGGTTCGGCCGCTCGCCAATCCGGTCCATGACGGCGAGGCGATGGCAGCGGCGCTGAAGAAGCTCGGCTTCGAGGTCATCCTCGAAACCAATCGCGACCTGCGGCGAATGCGCCGCGCGCTCGACGATTTTCGCCTGGATGCCAAAGGCGCCGACGTGGCGCTGGTCTACTTCTCCGGCCACGGCGTGGAAATCTCGGGCGACAACCGGCTGCTCCCGATCGATGCCGACGCCTCCTCGCTCGATGCGCTGGAGAAGACCAGCCTGCCGCTGGAAGAGGTGCGCGACAGCGTGGCCGCCACGGCCAAGGTCGGCCTGATCATGCTCGACGCCTGCCGCAGCGATCCCTTCTCGGGAAGCAGCGGTGAAGGGCGCGGCGCGACATCGCTGGCAAAGGATGTCTCCGACAAGGTGAAGCCGGGTCTCGGCCGGATTGGCCGCGCCGAAAACATCCTGTTCGCCTTCTCCGCCGCACCGGGCGAGACGGCTGCCGACGGCACCGGCCAGAACTCGCCCTTCACGACAGCGCTGACCAAATATCTCGGCACCGACGGGCTCGAGATCCGCTCGGTGCTGACGCTGGTGCAGCAGGAGGTCTACGATTTGTCGCGGGGCAAACAGCTGCCTTACGTCGAGAGCGGCCTGCCGAAGCTGTTTTTTGCCGCGGCCGCCAAGCAACAATTGCCGGAGCGCGAGCGCCTGTTGCTTGCCATGGCCGACGTGACGCCGGAAATGCGCGGTGAGGTCGAGCAGGTCGCCAGCGATGCCGACATGCCGCTGGCGCCTCTCTACGGCGTGCTGATCAGCTCCGACGCCAGCCACCTTTCGGCGGACAGCCTGAATGCCCGGTTGCGCGAGGCGGCCGACGCCTTCGTCAAGGTGCGCGGCGAAATGAGGACGCTGGCCTCCGATGATCCGCAGGTGACGGAATTGCGCCGGCAGGCCGAGGAGCAGCTTTCGCTCGGCGCCTTCGATGGGGCTCGCGCCATCCTCGCAAAGGCCGCCGACATCGACAATGTTTCGCGCAACGCCTTGAAGGCCAACTTCGTCAACCGCACGCTGTCCGAGGCGGCGACGCGTTTCCTGTCCGGCGGTGCGGCGCGCGCCGACCTCGACTACGCCACGGCCATCAAGGACTATGAATCGGTGCTGGTCCTCTACGGCGAGGCCGGGCAAACCGATCTGACCCTGGACCAGGCCGACCGCCAGATCCGAACCCTGGACGAGCTCGGCAAGCTCTACACCCTTGTCGGCAACACCGATGCGGCAGGCCGCGCCTTTGCAGCGCTGGTGTCCAATCTCGAGCTGCGTTCGGCCCGGGAAACCGACCCGAGCGTCAAGCGCGATTTTGCCGTCAGCCACATCAAGCTCGGCAACATCAAGCTGGCGCAAGGAGACCTGCCGGAAGCGCTGGAAAACTATCGGACCGCCAGAACCATGCTCAGGGATTTGACCGCTGCCGAACCCGATCGGCTGTCATGGTTCAGCGACTTCGCCATGGCCGACGACAAGATCGGCAATGTGCTTGTGACGCAAGGCGATCTGGCTGGGGCCTCGCAGATCTACCAGGAAGGCTTGTCGGTCAAGAAGCAGCTTGCCGACAACGAGCCGGAGCGCGCCGAACTGCAGCGCGACCTGACCATCAGCTATGACGAGATCGGTGCACTGGCGCGTACCGCCGGCCAGTTGGACAACGCCCAGATGGCCTACGAGGAGAGCCTGAATATCCGATTGGCATTGGCCGAAAAGAAGCCGCAGGATGCCGAACGGCAGCGCGATGTGTCGGTCAGCCATGATACGATCGGCGACCTCAAGCGCGAGCGCGGCGATGCGGCGGGCGCACTCGCGTCCTATAAAGCGGGCCATGCGATCGTCGAACAATTAGCGGGCCGCGACCCCGACAACAGTGAGTTGAAGCGCGACCTGTCTGTCGGCAACGCAAAGATGGGCAATGCGCTGAGCGATCAAGAGGACTGGCCGGCAGCCCTCGCCGCCTATAGGCAAGCCCTCTCTATAGCCCGCATGCTGGCGGCCAGTGACCCTGCCAACGCCGACTGGCAACGTGACCTTTCGGTCAGCCTGGAAAAGGTCGCCGGCATTCTGGCGATTCAGGGCGACCGCGCCGGAGCGCTCAAGGCCTATACAGACAGTTTCGCTATCGCCGACCGGCTGGCCAAGCTCGACCCTGCCAATGCCGACTGGCAACGCGACCTGTCGATCACCCTGTCCGAGATCGGCATGCTCAAGGCCAAGCAGCGCGACGTCAAAGGCGCGCGGCAGGCTTTCCAGGACAGTCTCGACATCCGCCAGAAGCTCGCCCGGTCCGACCCAAACAACGCCACCTGGCAGCGCGACCTGGTGGTTGCCATGATCGACTACGCTCAGGTCGCCAAGAACCCCAAGACGGTGCTTTCGCAGGCGCTGGACATGACGCTGGAGCTCGACCGCAGCGGGCGGCTGGCGCCGCGATACAAGTTCATGATCAAGTTTCTCAGGGACCGGCTGGCCAAAGTGAAATAGGGCCTGACGGGAGGCTGCCATGGACAGCCGGCTCATTCCCCGTGAAATGCCTGCAAACCTTGGAAAAACCGCCTTTTGCGCCTATATCTAGTGCATATCAGAGGCGCGATTCGGAGCGGGTTTTTCGCGCCGTGCAAGCGGCATCCAGACAACAGGTTTTCATGAGCGATCAGATCGATAACAACAACGGCGCTGAAGCCGAATACGGCGCCGATTCCATCAAGGTTTTGAAGGGGTTGGATGCTGTCCGCAAACGCCCCGGAATGTATATCGGCGATACCGACGACGGTTCGGGCCTGCATCACATGGTCTATGAAGTGGTCGACAACGCCATCGACGAGGCGCTGGCCGGTCACGCCGATCTCGTCACCGTGACGCTCAACCCCGATGGTTCGGTCACCGTGATCGACAATGGCCGCGGAATTCCGACCGATATCCACACCGGAGAAGGCATTTCGGCGGCCGAAGTGATCATGACGCAGCTGCATGCCGGCGGCAAGTTCGACCAGAATTCCTACAAGGTCTCGGGCGGCCTGCATGGCGTCGGCGTCTCGGTGGTCAACGCGCTGTCGGCGTGGCTGAAGCTGAAAATCCGCCGCAACGGCCAGATCTTCGAGATGAGTTTCACGCATGGCAATGCCGACGCGCCGCTGAAGGCGACCGGCAGCTATGAGCAGGACAAGCAGCCGGGCACCTATGAGGGCCGCAGCGGCAGCCAGATCACCTTCTTCCCGTCGGCCGAGACCTTCACCATGGTCGAATTCGACTTTGGCACGCTGGAACACCGGCTGCGCGAGCTTGCCTTCCTCAATTCCGGCGTGCGCATCATTTTGACCGATGCCCGTCACGCCGACGTCGTGCGCCATGAACTGCACTATGATGGAGGCCTCGAGGAATTCGTCAAATATCTCGATCGGGTCAAGAAACCGCTGATCGACAAGCCGATCGCCATCCGGGCGGAGCGCGATGGGATCACCGTCGAAGTGGCGATGTGGTGGAACGACAGCTACCACGAGAACGTGCTGGCCTTCACCAACAACATCCCTCAGCGCGATGGCGGCACGCATCTGGCCGGCTTTCGCGGCGCGCTGACGCGCCAGATCACCGGCTATGGCGAATCCTCCGGCCTGACCAAGAAGGAAAAGGTCTCGCTGATCGGCGACGATTGCCGCGAAGGCCTGACGGCGGTGCTGTCGGTCAAGGTTCCAGATCCGAAATTCTCCTCGCAGACCAAGGACAAGCTGGTCTCGTCGGAAGTCCGTCCTGTCGTCGAAGGCCTGGTCAACGAAGCGCTCGGCACCTGGCTGGAAGAACATCCGAGCGAAGGCAAGGTGGTCGTCGACAAGGTGATCCAGGCCGCGGCGGCGCGTGAAGCGGCGCGCAAGGCGCGCGATATCACCCGCAAGAGCTCGCTCGGCGTCACTTCCCTGCCCGGCAAACTGGCCGACTGCCAGGAACGCGACCCGGCGAAGTCCGAAATCTTCATCGTCGAGGGTGACTCCGCCGGCGGCTCGGCCAAAGGTGGGCGTTCGCGCCAGAACCAGGCGATCCTGCCGTTGCGCGGCAAGATCCTCAATGTCGAGCGGGCGCGCTTCGACCGCATGCTCGGCTCCGACATGATCGGCACGCTGATCACGGCGCTCGGCACCTCGATCGGCAAGGACGAGTTCAACGCCGACAAGCTGCGCTACCACAAGATCATCCTGATGACCGACGCCGACGTCGACGGCGCCCATATCAGAACCTTGCTGCTGACCTTCTTCTTCCGGCAGATGCCGGAGCTGATCGAGCGCGGCCATCTCTACATCGCCCAGCCGCCGCTCTACAAGGTGACGCGCGGCAAGAGCTCGCAATACATCAAGGACGAGAGCGCGTTCGAGGAGTTCCTGATCGGCTCGGGACTGGAGGAAGCATCGCTTACGCTCGGCTCGGGCGAGGTTCGCATCGGACAGGACCTGCGCGGAGCCATCGACGACGCACTGGCGGTGCGCCAGCTGATCAACGGCCTGCACACGCGCTACAACAGAGGCGTGGTCGAGCAGGCGGCGATCGCCGGCGGGCTCAACCCGGACGTGTTCACCGATCTCGGCCGAGCCAACGACATGGCGGAGCGGATTGCAAAACGCCTCGACATCATTGCCGAGGACACCGAGCGCGGCTGGACGGGCCGCATGTCGACCTCAAACGAGGGTGTCGGCGGCTATGTGTTCGAGCGCACGGTGCGCAGCGTCAAGGAATACGCGCATCTCGACCTGGCGCTGATCAATTCGGCCGACGCACGCCAGCTCGACCGCTACGCACAGCGCCTCAGCGAGGTCTACGGGTCGCCGCCGGTGCTGCGCCGCAAGGATGTCTCCGAAACGATTTCGGGGCCCTTGGCGATGCTCAATGCGGTCTTTGCGACCGGCCGCAAGGGCCTGACAATGCAGCGCTACAAGGGTCTCGGCGAGATGAACGCCGAACAGCTGTGGGAAACCACGCTTGACCCGAATGTGCGCTCGCTGCTGCAGGTCAAGGTCAATGACGCGACCGACGCGGATTCACTATTTTCGAGGCTGATGGGCGACGAGGTCGAACCCAGGCGCGAGTTCATCCAGGACAACGCGCTGTCGGTCGCCAATCTGGATATCTGATCCGGACGTTAAATTCTGAATTGGCGCGCTGCGGCGCGCCAATTGTTCCACCGGCGGCAACAGAATCATTTTACAACGCCCCGGAACGGAAGTCCCTGCGGGACATTGTGACAACATCGATCACAATTTCTTACAGGAGGCCTTCATGGGACGCGGCATTTTGCTCTGGTTGCTCGGTATTCCGATCCCGATCATCATTCTGATCATGCTGTTCGTACGGTAGGGGGCTTCCATGCAGTCCACCCTATCGGCTGTCGACGTTTCCACTTCAACAGAATCCTCCTCCACCGCCGTCAGTTGGGGACCGATCATCGCCGGTGCCTTCGCGGCTTCGACGTTGACCTTCATCCTCATGCTGCTCGGTTCGGGGCTGGGATTGACCATGGTGTCGCCATGGTCGGGATCCGGCGCATCTGTCACCACTTTCGCGGCGTCCACCGCCGTCTGGCTTGTCATCGTGCAATGGCTGTCCTCTGGTGTCGGAGGCTATCTTGCCGGGCGGCTGCGCACCAAATGGGTCGGCATCCACACCGATGAGGTCTATTTCCGGGACACCGCACACGGCTTTCTTGCCTGGGCGCTGGCCACTTTGCTCGTCGTCGGCGTGCTTGGCTCCGCCCTTTCCGCAGCGATCGGTTCAGGCGTGCAAGCGGTGTCCACCGTCGCATCTGGCGCTGCCATGGGTGCATCGGCGGGGGCTTCGGCCAATGCCGGCAGCGCATCGGTCGACAATGCGACATCCTACCTTGTGGATTCACTGTTCCGTCCGGCCGATCCGGGCAGGCTGGCTGCCGCCAATCCGGACAGCGATACCGCCGCGACCGGGCAGGCCTCGCGCATCCTAATCGCCGGTGCGGCGGCAGGCGAGGTTTCGGCAGACGACAAGGCCTATCTGTCGCAACTCGTCGCCGCTCGCACCGGTCTTTCGGAAGCAGATGCCAAGGCGCGGGTGGATGCGATCATCGCCAGGGCTCAGGACGCCAAGGTCAAGGCGCAGGAGGCTGCCGACACCGCCAGGAAGGCTGGCGCTACCTTTGCGCTCCTTGGTGCGCTGTCGCTGGCCATCGGCGCCTTCATCGCCAGTGCTGCCGCGGCCCTTGGGGGCAGGCAGCGCGACGATGAGGAAGCGGTTTTTCTCACCAGCCGCTGAAGCGGCTCAGCATTGAAAAGCAAAAGCCCGGCCTTGCGCCGGGCTTTTGTGTTTGGGTCAGTCGCGCCGTGGCGAAATCAGTGATCCATGGCCTTGACGATTTCCTCGGTCATCTTCTTGGCGTCGCCGAGCAGCATCATGGTGCCGTCCTTGTAGAACAGCGTGTTGTCGATGCCGGCATAGCCGGAGCCGAGCGAGCGCTTGACGAACAGGCAGGTGCGGGCCTTGTCGACATCGAGGATCGGCATGCCGTAGATCGGCGACGACTTGTCGTCGCGCGCGGACGGGTTGGTGACGTCGTTTGCGCCGATGACATAGGCAACGTCGGCCTGCGCGAATTCGGAGTTGATGTCCTCGAGTTCGAACACTTCGTCGTAGGGCACATTGGCTTCGGCGAGCAGCACGTTCATGTGGCCGGGCATGCGGCCGGCGACCGGGTGGATGGCATATTTGACGTCGACGCCATTGGCCTTGAGCTTGTCGGCCATTTCGCGCAGCGCATGCTGCGCCTGGGCAACCGCCATGCCGTAGCCCGGCACGATGATGACTTTCTGGGCGTTCATCATCAGGTAGGCGGCATCGTCGGCGGAACCCTGCTTGACCGTGCGTTCGATGCCGTCATCGGCGGCCGCTGCCGTCTCGCCGCCGAAGCCGCCGAGAATGACCGAGATGAAGCTTCGGTTCATGCCCTTGCACA